>JAGPVL010000009.1 GCA_018067045.1 Gammaproteobacteria bacterium | reverse complement strand
TTGTGGGAGGCTGCTTGCAGGCGACCTTTCCCGAACAAACGCAGCGCAGCAGCCGCATAAGAAAAAGGTCCTTAAGGGTTTTCCCGGAAATCCGCGATGAACCTAAAAAAGGGCCGCTTCAAAATCCACAGCCCCCTCTACAGCGCGGGACCATCTCAAATTTCCGCTCACCTTGTGGGAGGCTGCTTGCAGGCGATCTTTCCCGAGCAAACGCGGCGCAGCAGCTGCGTAAGAAAAAAGTCCTTCAGGCTTTGCCCGGAAATTCGCGATGAACCTTTTTTGCCTGTGATTTAGTCGCGTTCCTGCTTGTGCCTAGCCGCCATGCTTGTCGGTTGGCGCGCGCAAACAATGAGTGCTCATTATCTTGACTAAATACGTTGCGATTATTGAAATATTTTTTAAAAAGAACTCCCCAATGGGAACTTTGTGGAGTAGCGTTCGTCATATCGTATAGCTGCGGAGCGGATCCCCGATCCCCCAAACCCTCGCCGTTTCGCAGCGTCTGAACACTCCGGTTCATCCCCCAGTGAACCGGAGGGCAAGCACCCCAGCAGCGTCATCCTTCCCCCGATCGCTGCTGGGGTTTTTTTTGCCTTTCGAAATGGTTTTTTGTCAGTAGTGCTTGCGAATGTAACGTTTGCTTAAACCGAGTCTGCAGGCGGTTCTTCGCTTATCTCTACTTCCGGCTCTACTTCCGGCGGAAACTCGAATAATTCACCGAGTCGATCCCATGCTTCCTCTGCGCCCCGGCCAGAAGTCGCCGAAAATAATTGTAGGCTTAGCGGTGCGGGATGGTTTTTTAATGTCTGCCGTGTTTTCAATAAGATCGATGTCGCCGCGCCATAAGTCAGCTTGTCGGCCTTGGTGAGCAGAATATGCAGGGGCATATTCGCGGCGGCGCTCCATTCGATAATGAGCTGATCGAAATCTTTCAACGGATGGCGAATGTCCATCATGAGCACAAGACCGGCTAAACACTTGCGTTCAGCGAGGTAGCCATCCATGTCTTTTTGCCACTGATTCTTCAGTGCTTTGTTCACTTTGGCGTAGCCGTAGCCAGGCAAATCGACCAGACGGCGCGTTTCATCCAGCGCAAAAAAATTCAGCAGCTGAGTGCGACCTGGCGTTTTGGATGTCCTTGCGAGCGTCTTTTGTGTGCATAAGCGATTGATAGCGCTAGACTTTCCGGCGTTAGAGCGGCCAGCAAACGCGACCTCCATGCCCTCGTCTGGTGGGCATTGGTGGATATTTTGAGCGCTCTTTAAAAACGCCGCGCTGTGTAGCAGGCGTTCCATTGGGTGTAAGGCCACGGTATTTCCTTGTATTCATTACGGGTATGACAGCGTAGATCGCTGGTATATAATGCCCGCCAGTTGGTCGAAGTGCTTCAAATATAATGGGTTTTTAATGAACCTGCTTAATGGTCTAAGCAACGTCTAACAAACTCCTTCTTCCCGCTACCGGCATGCTGGGGCAACTTTGGGGATGTGACATGCGTAATATTTTAGCGGTTTTGTTGCTGTCTGCCACCGCCACTGTGGCGCACGCAGGCGTAGAAGAAAAGTACAACCAGTCGTGCACGTTCTGCCATGGCACGGGTGCAGCGGGCGCTCCAAAGACCGGCGATAAAGCCGCTTGGGAGCCACGCATGAAGCAGGGCATGGACACTATGGTAAAGCATGCCCGTGAAGGGATTAACGCCATGCCTCCAAAAGGTATGTGCAACGATTGCTCGGATGAAGACTTCCGTGCACTGATTGAATACATGACCAAGTAAGGGTTGATCATGAAGTTGATGGGCAAAGCCACCGTATTATTGATTTCTGCGCTGTTTAGCGTTTCCGCCATCGCCGTTGAAGGCAATGCCTCTGCCGGTAAAGACAAGTCAGCGCCTTGCGCGGCCTGTCATGGCCAAGATGGAAACAGCGGCGCGCCGACGTTTCCGAAGCTAGCGGGCCAACAGGCAAGCTACACGGTTAAGCAGTTGGAAGAGTTTAAAAGCGGCGTTCGCGACAACGCCATCATGAAAGGCCAAGTTGGCGGTCTGTCTGAGCAAGACATGGCAGACCTCGCTGCCTTCTATGAAGAACAGACAGTGGAAGTCGGCAAGGCTGATCCAGAGTGGGTTGCGGCAGGCGAGCGCTTATACCGCGGCGGCAACATGAAGTCTGGCGTTGCGGCGTGCTCTGGCTGCCATGGCCCAGCAGGCCAAGGTGTTGGCGGCGGCTTCCCAGCGTTGGGTGGTCAGCATGCTGAGTATATTGAAGCACAGCTGAAGGCATTCCGTGCCGCCGGCCGTGGCGACATCGGTGCCGCGAAGCGCACCAATGACGGCGATGCTGAAACACCGGGCATGATGCAAACCACCGCTGCGAAGATGTCTGATACAGAAATTAAGGCTGTTGCGAGCTTTATCGCAGGCCTCGGCAAGTAATAGTCGGCATATCTGCTGGTTAGGGTTTCTGGTCGGTCGTTGCAGATTAGTAACAGTGATCAGCGGGAAAAAAGGGTAGCCTTAGGCTGCCCTTTTTTGTTTGAGTAAGGTAAAAACCACTTTAAGTATGGAATTATCCATTTGCCTGTCGGTCGAACTGCCGGTATTCGACACTACACGTTCGAACAGATGCGCAAAGAACGACAGCGATACACGTTTCGATTAGTACTAACATGAACCCGTCAGCGATATAACGCGAAAACAACAAGGAGATACCGGGATGTTTAAAGCCCTCACGACTTTCTTTACCACGGCCCTCACCGTAACAGGCCTCGCTGTTGCCATGACAGCCTGTGCCGAAGCCGAAGACCACGCCAAGTATGCCGAAGGCACCCATTACCAGCTCCTCGAAAAGCCGGTTGCGGTTAATGATCCGAGCAAAGTGGAAGTGCGCGAGTTTTTCTTCTACGGCTGCCC
The DNA here is from genome assembly GCA_018067045.1 of Gammaproteobacteria bacterium. GTDB lineage: Bacteria > Pseudomonadota > Gammaproteobacteria > Pseudomonadales > Alcanivoracaceae > JARGPN01. The sequence continues at coordinate 121,411 of JAGPVL010000009.1, read as the reverse complement.
GCATTGCTATGACGCAGAGCCGATTGTTGAAGACTGGCTAAAAACGAAGCCAGATCAAGTCGACTTCGTGCGCACCCCAGTATTGTTTATTAAAGGTGGCGAGCCTTTAGCACGCGCATTTTATGTTGCTGAAGCAAAAGGTTTGTCCGATAAAATTCATAAGCCTTTGTTTGATGCCATTCACAAGCACCGTGAGCCACTCTTTACCGTACCGGCACTGGCCACGTTCTATAAGCAATATGGTATGAGCAACGAAGAGTTTAATGAGCTGTATTCCTCTTTTGGTGTGTCAGTTAAAACACGTCAGGCGGATACGCTGTCACGGGAATACAAAATTACCGGCGTGCCAGCATTCGGCGTAAACGGTAAGTATTTGGTTCTGCGCGGCAACCTCAAAAACGATATGGAAACGTTTAAGGTTATCGACTTTTTGGTTGAGAAAGAGCGTAAGCTATTGGCTAAGTAATTGAAGTAGTAGTCGCTTATGTTATTAGATCGTGCCCGTCGGGCTCTATCTCAGTTAAAAGCCCGCCCTGCGGGCTTTTCTCTTGTGCGCGATGGCGAACAGCGCAGCCAGCACCATCACAACGAAGTGGCCGTGCCGCAGAAAACCCTGCGGTTGCTGACGTTTAACGTTCAGGCCGGCATTGGCAGTCAGCGTTACAGTGATTACATCACCGGCAGCTGGAAACATTTGGTGGCGCACTCGCGCAGCCTGCAAAATATTGAGCTAATGGCCAATGTGGTGCGCAACTTTGATGTAGTCGCCTTGCAAGAAGTTGATGGCGGCAGTTTGCGTTCGCGTAACGTCAATCAGCTTAAGCACATGGCCGCGCTCGGCAAATTCGATTATCACCATCAGCAACTTAATCGTAACCTCGGCCGCCTCGGCCAATTTAGTAACGGCTTATTAAGTCGCTTAACCCCATATAAAGTTGAAGATCATCGCTTGCCCGGTTTGCCGGGACGTGGCGCGATCATCGCTCACTATGGTCACCCCGATGCGCCGTTAGTGGTTGCCGGGGTGCATTTATCGTTGGGCGAAAAATACCGCAATATTCAGCTCGATTATTTAGCTGGTCAGCTGCATCGCTATAAGCATGTGGTCATGCTCGGTGATTTCAATTGTCGCTTAGATCATTTGCAGAATTCACCGATTGTCGATCTCTCTTTACGCTCGCCGGAAACTGGATTGTTTACCTTTCCGAGTTGGGCGCCGGATCGCCACATCGACCATATTTTATTATCGGATTCGCTATCCGCAGTGCGTACCGAAGTGCTCGACGGCTGCAAGTTGTCAGATCACCTTCCGTTGGCGACCGAGATTTTATTGCCGGATGATGTTTTAGAAGCGGCGCAGCTCACGCCTCCAGCGATCACCAATCAGGCGCTCTAATGCTCACTCTGCATCAATCAAACCGTCTTGAAAATTTGGCCGACGCGTTAGCGTTGGTGTTGGCTCGTCATCCTGGCGCGCCATTAAGCGATCAACCTATTTTGGTTTCCAGTCCAGGCATGGGCACGTGGTTGCAGATTCGTTTGGCGCAACGTTTAGGTATTGCCGCAGGATTCTCGTTTCCGTTACCGGCTCGTTGGCTGTGGCAACAATATCGAACCTTGGTCGATCAGGTGCCGGAAAAATCGGTATGGGATAAGGCGCCGTTAACGTGGGTGCTGTGGCAAAAACTCGATGAAATTGTTGCGGCGCCAGATTGTGCGCCGCTGAAAGTGTATCTCAACGATGCAGACTCGCTAAAACGCTATCGTTTGTGTTTACGTCTTGCCGATCTCTACGATCAATATCAAATGCATCGCCCAGATTGGCTACAAGCATGGGCGCAGAATCGCTCGCCGGTGGCCATTCCCGAAGATCAAAAGTGGCAGCCTGCGTTATGGCGTTTACTGCAAAAATGGTTGCCCGATGATCAAGCGCAACGTTCGGTGCTTATGGACGTGCAGCATTGGCAAACGTTATTGAGAAACGGTCAGGCGAAAGCGCTGCCGCCGAGATTAGTATTATTCGCTACTGGAAATCTGTCCGCCGCGTTACTGCAAGTGTTGCAGGCGTTCGCCGAACATATTGACGTACATCTGTTTTTACTCAACCCGTCGCCAGAATATTGGGCGGACCTGCGTGATCAGCGCGCCATTTTAAAAGAGCAGTTACGCGCAGAGCTACGGGAAGAGCTACTTGCGCCGAAAGCGGAGCCCGCGAGCGAATTATTTTCCGACAGCGGCAACCCCTTGCTCGCCTCCCTTGGCCAGCAAGGGCAAAGTCAGTTTCAACTATTGCTCGGCCACTGGGATGAATTTGCCGAGGCAGACGAAGAATTATTCGAACTACCAAATGATGACACTCTGTTAGGCGCCGTGCAGGCGGACATTTTTACCCTGCATGACGGCACGGAAAAAGGTGGCGCGGGTACGAAACGGCCAATGCCGTCTGCCAATATCGCCTTGCACTCTTGCCATAGCGCCATGCGCGAAGTGCAGGTGCTGCATGATCGTTTGCTGGATATGTTCGCCAAGGACCCAGAATTAAAACCGCGCGACGTGATTGTGATGGTGCCGGATGTGGCGCCCTATGCACCGTTAATCGAAGCGGTGTTTGGTCAGGCAGGGCAGGCGGTTATTCCGTGGGCGGTGGCCGATCGCACTCTCGCCGACGAAGTACCCATGGTGCGCGCGTTTTTAACCCTGCTAAAACCCTCCCTCAATCGTTTTACCGCCAACGAAGTGCTCGATCTATTAGAAGTACCCGCACTGCGTAAACGTTTTGGCGTCGAGCTGGATGAAATGCCGCTGGTGCGCGAATGGATTCGGGCCGCCGGCATTCGCTGGGGCTTAGACGCAGAGCATCGCGTCCAATTAGGTTTTCCAGCCAATCAACAAAATACCTGGCAGGCGGGTTTGCAGCGTTTGTTGCTTGCAGTAGCCAGTGGCGACCAATCCCATCACTGGCAAAACGTGTTGTCGTTATCCGGCGTACAAAATGGTCAAGTGGCCTTGGCGGGAAAACTCAGCGCGTTGCTGGATATTTTACGTCGTCACACCCGCTCTATGTCGCGGCCGCGCAATGCGCAAGATTGGCGTGAGCTGTTAACCGACATGCTCGACGACCTGTTCGACGGCGACGACAAAGATCAGCTCGATTTAGAAACTATCCGTCAAACCCTAACCACGTTTGTACACGATCAAGCTTTGGCGAAGATGCACGACAGCACGCCAATTGACGTAGTGCATGATGTGCTGTCGGCGGAGTTTTCCCGCGCTTCCGGCGGCCAACGTTTCTTAAGTGGCGCCGTCAATATTTGCACACTGATGCCCATGCGTACGGTGCCGTTCAAAGTGGTGTGTCTGCTCGGTATGAACGAAGCCGATTATCCCCATCGCGAACACCCGCCGGGATACGACCTGACGCTGAGTTACCCGCGCGTCGGCGATCGTTCCCGTCGCGCCGAAGATCGTTATTTGTTTCTCGAAGCGCTACTGTCTGCTCGCGAGCAGTTATATATAAGTTGGTGTGGCCGCGACATTCGCAGCAATGAACATCTGCCGCCGTCCGTCGTCGTCGCCGATCTGATGGATTATCTCGATAGAGCGTTTGATGTTGAGGACGATGTTGCGGTTGATATAGAGGGAAGCACGACCACATCCCAACGCTTGCTCACCGAGCACAGCTTGCAGCCGTTTAGCGCACAGAATTTTTCCGCCTCACAACCGGCGCGACAAAGCTGGTCGCCGTTATGGCATCGTATTGCACAAGTGCAAGAAGATGACGACTCGGAGGGAGAGCCAGACAACAGTGTGCCAACCGTAGAGCAACAATCCACGTTAACCCTCGAAGAGCTGGCCGCGTTTTTGGCTAACCCTGGCGCCGTCTTTTTGCAGCAACGCTTCCGCGTTCGTTTAGGCGGCCGTGACGATCAGCTCGAAGACGATGAGCCGCAAACCTTTAGTGGCCTCGAAAAATGGCAGCTGCGTAATGAAAGCGCTGCGCAAACATTACATGGCGAGGCGGACAATCATCGCTACGGCGAAACTGAACTGCCTATCGCTGAGCGTTGGTGGTTAGAAGGGCGCGTGCCGCCGGGTCCGGCGGGCGAACAAAACATGCACGACGAACTCGGTGCCGCGCAGCAGTTCGCTGAACGTATTCAGCAGCACTGGCCGTCACACGTGGACACGTTAACCTTATCCGAAACCTTCGCGGACACAGTACTTTCGGAAACAGTGCTGAATGCCAATCTACCCGACCACAGCGAACAAGGATTATTGTTCTGGTCTGCATCGAAGTTAATGGAAACGAAATACGCGAAAAGAACACCGTGGCAAGAACAGCAAATTCGTGCGGAGCGCATCATGTTGCCATGGCTTCGTCACCTGCTGCTTAACACGCAAGACTTATCGGATGCCGCGCGAAAAAGTCGCGGTTGGTTCGATGATCTTGCCATTGAGTTCCCGGCACTCAGCAGCAACGAAGCGCGCAATACGTTGACGCAACTGCTGCACTATTATCATCAAGGTATCCAAGCGCCGCTGCCGTATCTTCCCAATACTGCTTGGGCGCTGCTTAATGAGGCGGATCTAGAAACAGTCTTCTACGTGGAAGCAGAGAAGACACCCGCATCGGCGCGCCTATTTGCAGAGGCGCCTGCCGAGAAAGATCTTCGTCAATACGCTGAAACACTGTGGTCGATGATGCGCCAACATGCGGAGGTTGTGCCGTATGAGTAATTTAACTGGCAGCACTGAACACAACAGCGACAACACTAAAAAAACGGCAGCGCCGTTAGACATTGCAACGCTACCCCTCAACGGTGTGCAACTGATTGAAGCCAGTGCCGGCACCGGTAAAACCTGGAGCATCACCGGCCTGTATTTGCGGTGGGTGTTAGGTATTGGCCTGCGCGAGGGTGACACGCCATTAGAAGTCGATAAGATCTTGGTGGTCACCTTCACCAAGGCCGCCGTGGCCGAACTACGAGGCCGTATTCGCTTACGACTCCGCGAAGCCCTCGATGTACTCAACAACGACAAGCAAGATGAATTCTTAGCAACGCTGCTGGCTGATATCGATCCTGCGCCGGCGAAAAAACGTTTGAAGCTCGCCTTGTCCTGCATGGACAACGCCGCCATTTACACCATTCATGGTTTCTGCAAACGCTTACTCAGTCAGTACGCCTTTGAAGCCGGCATTAGTTTTGATCTAGACATGCAAGACAGCGCCAGCGAATTGCGCGAACAAGCCGCGCAAGATTATTGGCGCCAACATGCTTGGCAAAATAACGCCGTCGCACACTTATTGGTTAGCCAGTTTAGCAATGCCCAGCAGCTTCACGGTGCCGTACGCGGGCTACTCAATAAAGCCGATACGCCACTGACGCCAAGCGTGACATTGGATCAGGCGTTAGCCGCCAACGACGCCAAGCAACAAGCGCTAGAAAATATTCTTTCCGGATGGATGACACAAGGTCAGCAGGCCTGCGACCTCATCTTCGACGCCCTTGAGCGTAAAGTTCTGCATGGCAATAAAGTCCGCAAGGCCACCATTGAGAAAACGTCGTTAGAGTTTCAAGCGTGGGCAATGGGCGGCAAGCCCGAGATCCGCTTCGAATGTTTCTCGCAAGAGTGGCTTAACGAACGCTTTGCCAAGGGCAAAGAAGATCAGGTGCCGGAGCATGCGTTCTTTGCACTAATCGATGCCGAGCTGCCGAAAATTGTCCGCGCCGATGCGCAGGCAAAACCTGCCGTGTTGCAACATGCCCGTGAACATATCTTGCAACGCGAAGCGCAACTCAAAGCGGCGCACGGCCAGTTAAGCGCAGACGACTTACTCAGTGAAGCACGCAACGCCATTGTCGCCGAACACGCCGCGCCGTTATTAGCATTAGTGCGCCAGCGTTTCCCGGTCGCCATGGTGGATGAATTCCAAGACACCGACGCGATTCAGTACACCATTTTCAATACGCTTTATGGTCAGAGCGACGATAACGCACTGCTGATGATCGGCGATCCGAAGCAAGCCATTTACGGTTTCCGTGGCGCGGATATTTACGCCTACCTGAGCGCCCGCGACGACAGCGCCGGCCAATACCATCTCGGCACTAACTTTCGTTCTACCCAAGCGATGGTCACGGCGGTAAATCACTGCTTCATCGGCGACAATCCGTTTGTGATCGACAAGCTGACATTCCAGCCGGTGAACGCGGCGGACAAGGTTGAGCCTTTTAGTGGTGACGAGAAGAGCGGTGATGAAAGTAACGGTGATGATACCGAGCGCAGCGCATTGCACTTCGCACTCGCAGATGCCGAGACCGCGCGCAGCGATGCCGCCAGTCAACATCAGTGGCAAGCGCAATGGATCGCCACTGAAATTCGCCGCCTGTTAGGCAATGCCAACGCAAAAATCGGCGAGCGCCGCGTGCAAGCGGGTGACATCGCCGTGCTGGTGCGCAGCCATTCGCAAGCACGTGAAGTGCGCGATGCGTTGTCGGTGTTGAGTCTGCCCTGCGTATACGCAGGTCGCGACAGCGTCATGGAAAGTGAAGAGGCGACGGACACGCAATTATTACTCGCCGCCTTAGTCGAGCCCGAAAATGGCAGCCTGTTACGCAACGCCTTAGCTTGTCGTTTATTTAATCTGCCGTTAGCGCAACTGCACCATGCACTGCATGACGAAGAGGCTTGGGCTGCGGTAGTCGAAACGTTTTATAACGCACAAGCACTGTGGCGTCGGCGCGGCATCTTGCCCGCGCTCTACCATTTGTTTGAACACTACCAGGTGCTCGAACGTTTAAAGAGCGATCTGTTTGGCGAGCGCCGCTTAACCGATGTCTTGCACTTGTGTGAGTTATTGCAGCATCAACACAGCCTCGGCATCGGTCCGCGCGAATTAGCCCGTTGGTTGCAGCGCCAGCGTGAAGGCGTGGGTGAGGTCGCAGACGAACAAAAACTGCGTTTAGAAACCGACGACCAGCTAGTGCAAATCACTACCATTCACGGCAGCAAGGGTTTGCAGTATCCGATTGCCTTTGTCACCGGCATGTCCGCGCCGGGCAAACCACAAGGCGGCGACATTACCTGGTTTCATGACGAAAATGGAAATCTACAGGCCCATTACAACGCCAGCGACGAGGCCAAAGCACAGGCCAAGCGCGAACAGCGCGCCGAAGAAATGCGCCTGCTTTATGTGGCATTAACGCGTTCGGTCTATCGCTGCTACGTCACCGTCGAAAGCGAAAAGACGCTGGCCGAATCGCCGTTAGCAAAAATCCTGCCGCTGCCGCCGAAAGAAGGCAAAGACAAACTCAGCTGGGAAGAGGTTGTCGCTGCTGCGCAAGACTTTGCCGACGCTTCCGTTAATACCGTATCCGTGTCACACACCTTGCCGGAGATCAGCGGCGAGCTAGCTATTCAGCGCGCGCCGGAAGCCTTGCAGCCACCACCGCCGTTGCCACGGCTGGTCGATCATTGGCGGATCAATAGCTACACCGGTTTAACCCGTCATCTCGACGCACCCCAAGCGGCGCACTTCGTTAACGAAACCCGCCTGCCGGAGATCGACGACGACAAGCTCGATATCGCTAACTTCCCGCGCGGCGCCCGCGCCGGTATTTGTTTGCACGCCATCTTCGAAGAATTGGATTTGCGCGCCGCCGCGCTGGCAGATATCGAAAGAGTCTGTCAGCAACAACTTACCGATCACGGCTTCGATGCAAAATGGTTGCCGGTGCTGATTAAGATGGTGCAGCAAGTACTAGTCTCGCCGTTCTCGGGCGACACAGCGGATGCCCATTTATCCTTAGCCAACAGTGATCAGTTTGTTCCCGAGCTGGAATTTATTTTGCCGCTCGGCAACCTCAACGCCAGTGCGCTAGAAAAATCGGTAAACCTGCTCGACCCGCAACTGAAAAAACCATCGCTCACCTTCGCCGATGTCGAAGGTATGTTGCGTGGCTTTATCGATCTGGTGTTTGTCTACCAAAGCCGCTATTGGCTGGTCGACTATAAAAGTAATTGGCTCGGCAGAGCGCCCAGCGATTATCACGCTGAAGCCATGGATCAAGCCGTCGCCGAACACCGCTATGACATTCAGGCGGCACTCTATTCCGTGGCCTTGCATCGTTACCTGCAATACAGCCTGCCCGATTATCAGCCCGAGCAGCATTTTGGCGGTGTCGCCTATTTATTTTTGCGCGGCATGGATGGCGGCAAAGACGCAAAAAGCGCAGGGCAGGGCGTGTGGTTGCGCAAGCCAGACGCCGATACCCTAACGCGCTGGAACAGCCTGCTCGGAGGTGAGCAATGAGCGCGACAACTAACGCGACAATGAACGCCCAAATGAAAGCAATGCAGTGGCTGCAACAGCTCGTCCGCGAGAAAAAAATCGAAGCGCTCGACGTAGCACTCGCCCAACACATTAGTGCGCTCGCGGTTGATCGTGCGCAAGCGAATGCTGAAACCAATAGTAAAACCGCCAGTGATGCATCCAGCAACCAAATCGTTTGGCTCACAGCATTATTGAGTTATCAGCATCGCCTCGGTCACGTCTGCATTGATTTACAACGTCCACCCACGCAGCCGTTCGATCAACGCGATTGCCCATGGCAAGTGCCGGCATTGAACGTGATTGAAGCGTTACAAAGCCACGCGATCGGCGCGCCCAACTCCAGCGCGCCGCTGGTACTCGACGGCAGCTTGTTATATCTGCGTCGCCATTGGCGCAGCGAACAACAGATTAGCGAGGCGATTCAAGCCCGTTGTCGTCCGCTCGATGTCAGGGCAGAAAACGCCGCAGACATCAGCGCACAGATTTTTGCCGCCGATACCAGCAGTGGCAGCAATGCCGACACGTGGCAAAAAACCGCCGCCCTCAATTGCGCCCTACATCAGTTCGGCGTCATTACCGGCGGCCCCGGCACCGGCAAAACCTGGACCGTCACGCGCATGCTGTCGCTGCATCTATTATTGGCGCAGCAAGCGGGCAAAAATTTACCGCGTATCGCCATGGCCGCGCCCACCGGCAAAGCCGCCGCACGTTTAACCGAAGCATTGCAAAGCGCCTTGCCACACATGTCCGTCGCCGACGACATTCGCGCCGCACTGCCAGACGAAGCCGTCACCCTGCACCGCTTACTGGCCATGGGCATGAACGGCCAGCCCGGTTATCACCGCCAACGCACCTTGCCATTCGATGTCATCGTCATCGACGAAGCCTCGATGATCGACGTCGGCCTGATGGCGCAGCTCGTTAACGCACTCGATCAAACCACCGCCCTCTACTTAGTCGGCGACCGCGACCAGCTCGCCTCCGTTCAAGCGGGCAGCGTCTTCGCCGATGTCTGCGGCCTTGCCGCCAATACCTTTTCCGCTGACGTTGCCCAGCGCCTAGCGCAAGCCGGTTGCAATGAATTACCGACAGACGAAAACGTCAGCGCGGTAGACAGCGCCGTCGTCCGCCTGCAAAAAGTCCATCGCTTCGCCGGCGATTCCGCCATCGCCAAACTCGCCGACGCTTGCCGCAGCAATAACACCGACGCACTCAACGCGTTACAGCAAAACCAGCAGGGCAATAAAAAAGTAGAAGACAGAACGCAGGCAGACAGCGAACTTACATGGTTGTCGGCGAACCAGAACGCAGACGACGCAAAAGAATCAAACGGCGAGTCAGCCGCCAATACCATTGTGCAAACCATGCTCGCGCACTACGCCCCATTAGTAGACGCCGCCGCCAACGGCGAATCGCCCGCGGCGTTACTTAAACAGTTCAGCCAATTCCGCGCCCTAGCCGCCACCCGCCGCGGCCCACTCGGCATCGAACAACTCAACGCCGCCTTCGAACAACAACTACAACGCCAACACGGCTTCGCCCCAGACCAATGGTTCCCCGGCAAAGCCGTATTGCTAAAGCATAACGACTGGAACCTACGCCTGTTCAACGGCGATATCGGCATCGCCGTCATCGACGAAACTGAACAAGGCACAAACCGCGACAAAATCCGCATCGCCTTTCCCGCCGCCGACGGCGGCATAAAACTGATCGCCCCAACGCGCTTGCCCGCCTACGAATCCGCCTGGGCCATGACCATCCATAAAAGCCAAGGCAGCGAATTTGAACATGTGTTGTTGATTTTGCCGGAGCAAGACAGCCCGGTACTAACGCGGGAGTTGTTGTATACGGGTATTACGCGGGCGAGAACAAAGCTGACGCTTGCGGCGAGTGATGAGCTGTTGAAGGTGTGTTTGGGTAAGCCGGTTTATCGGGCCTCGGGGTTGTATGAGAGGTTGCGGGGGCAGTGAGCGATGTTGGTTTGATATCGTTGTGAGGGAAGTTAGAGATTGACCGGCTTATGGTTGGTTTTTCTTTGAGGTCTGGGGTTAATGACGTTATAACGTGTTGGTTGAGAATAAAAATGTTCGGTGTTGGGGCGTTGTCTTGGAGGTTTGTCGGGCAAGGGAGCATCGATTGGGGCTGCGGTACTGATTGTTGTAGTCCTGATTTTTTCGGCTCGCTGAGCTGTTTGTAAGTTGGAGATTGGTGCCAGGGAAGAGGCGGTCATTTTGTAGCGTTTGTTTGGCGCTCATATCTGGTTTCCTTTCTCGTTGGCGGAGCAGCTATTCGATCAATCCATAATAACGTTTTTTGTCCTAAATCTGGTCTTACCGGCGGATCGAGTTCCTCTAAATAATGTTATTGGTGCTCAGGTCTTCGAAAAGAGAAATTTTATGGAATCATTTACGGTTAAACACATTCATTTGGGTGGTAGAGGCGAGAAGTCAATACCGTCAGTAATAGGCGTGAATCGAATAGATGATTCGGTTTGTTTTGGGAAAGATGCGATTGATGTAGAAAATGAAAATTTAGATCTATTAATTGACTGGAAAATACTTGTTGGGCAGTCAAGCGATAAGATTAGCGCTGAAGCAGCAAAGAATCCAACCTTAGCTAGAGTGCTCGCCCGCCATAATAATAACTTTCAAGATCTTTTGACAGAATTTGTTTCCCACATACTAAAATCAATAAATAGTCTTTCGCTAGAGGGAAAGCCCCAAATTATTATAGGTATCCCAGTCACAACGGATTTCGAATCGCAGAATTGGAGGCGACGCTATAAAATCCACGTTACGGCTGCCTTTAAAAAGAATGGCTACCCTGAGCCAAAATATTTCCCAGAGCCATTTGCGACATTTCAATATCATTGGAATAGAGGTGATATAAAGGATTACGGCGACCATCAGAATATACTAGTTGTTGATGTTGGGGGTGGAACAACTAACGTTTGTATCGTGCAGACAACAAAGCATGGAATCTTAGCGAGAGGAGGAGGGAACAAAATACCGCATGCCGTAAATTCTGTTCAGGTTGGTGGGGCGACTCTTGATGCACTAATTTACAATCATTTGAGCGATGGGTTTAACTCAAATGATATTTCTTCTCATATTCTGAATATTAGACGCGCCAAAGAGAGATTATCTAAAAAAATAACATCTTTGAGTTCTTTTTCAATTGAAGATGACCACGACTTTTCTGAAGAAGTATTCACGAGTGAGTCTGAAAATGTAGTCTTAAAGTATTTGGATTTGAAGGATATTTTTTGTAATGGATTCTGGCCTAGTATTAGGGAGGCCGTTAAATCATCTCTGGATGAAATAGAGCAAAAAAAGATTAGAAACCCTATAAATTCTATCGACATGGTTATTCTGGCAGGTGGGACGTGCCAGCTACCATTGGTCAGGGAGAAATTCATATCAGATATTTCGAATAGTAACGACCTATTTCTGGACGCAAAATATATCGTCTCTGACTCATACAGTAGGGCTGTTGCGGATGGCTTGGCAATAGAAGCTTTAGCCAACTGCCAGCACCATAATATTCGTCCAACAAGAACCACTGCATACTTAAACGAAGATATTATTTTTAATGTTTCTCATGACCGAAATAGGGTTGATGTCCCTGACAAGCTAAAGCTTCTGGGTGGCGAGTGCCTTTCCGACACAAAGCGTGGAGCTATTCTGGCCGCGCCTCAAAATATTTCAGATCTTTTGGGCGAGACGATTGAATGGAGTTTCAGGTTAAAGCAGAAATCTAATGATATATTCTATACTTTTAGAAAGGTGGAGCCGGAATCGGGTGAGTTACTGGATGATTTAACGATAGGCATTCAGAGTGCTCGTCTCTGTAAAAAAACAGACGATTTCTCTAATAAGTGCATTCTCCGCTCTTCGATTTCGGAGGATGGATTTCTTAAGAGCTATATAGATGTGGTCCGAAATTCGAAGAATAGAGATGGTCCGATCTCCACAGAAATTCAGCCAATTGACTTGCACGACTTGGGCGGGATTGTTGGGAGTAGCTTCATCGGCTTAGATATCGGGACAAATTCAACTTCTTGCTCCTACATTAATGCGCAGGAGGCGATGTTATATGAAGTTTTACCTGAGCAATATTGGGTTAAGAAGCCGGTTATTGAGCGAAGTTTCAGATTGCAGAGTGAATATCAAAAGGAAGGAGCCCCAAAAAATACAACTATTAGGCAGTTGATTAAGACCTTTAACGAAGAGTCCATTAAGGACTATGTTTATCATTCGAATAGAATAGAGGGGAGCGATCTAGATAGAGGGCAGACGCGGCAGGTTTTAGACGAAATTAGTTTGGATGACGGTTTTGACGTAAAAGTTTTGAAAAGAAAGCTAGAATCATTTTCCTATATAGATGATGGTGGCCAGATCATAGAGGCTACCAGGCCTATTAAGGATGGTTTGGCGGCGGTTAACCTGAGGGACGCGTTTAACTTTATTGAAGAAATGTCTTTTGATCTTAGGACAATATCCAAGCATGACCTGCAAGGCCTCCATCAAATGGTGATGAGGGGTGAAGAGTGCCATAAGCCAGGTTGCTTGCGAAATGATAACATAAGAATATCCCAGACAACTTTTGTTCCTCCTGATTATACTCAGGTTGGACCGCTAATTGATGAAATGTTTGATAGGTTTCATACCAAGGAATTTATTTCTCAGTCTCCAATTATTCAGGCTGCGGAGGCCCATGTTCGCTTCGTTTCGATTCATCCATTTCTAGATGGGAACGGTCGTATTGCTCGGCTTCTCGCAAATTATTTTCTTTGGCGGGCCGGTTTTGTTGGGATTAACTTGATTTCTGAGAACAGGGAAAGGTACTACGATGCCTTGGAGTGGTGCAATACGAGGGAAGTTTCGACTCGAGGCGACATGTCCGATTTAGTGAGCTTCTTCTGTGATGCTTTCGAGGACTCGTTGGAATCATTTAAGAGAATTGTTCACGGTGCAGATAATAATTTATGTGTAAAAGAGCATTCTATAAATAGTGACTCTTTAAGATCTTCCAAAGAAGTAGTTATAAAGGACGATAAGTTTTCCTTGTTCTTGAAGGGCCTTTCCTCGAAAGCGGTTCAATACGGTGCAGAATCTTCGTACGAATCCTGGAAGAACTACTATCTTTCGACATTATTGGAAATTAAAAATAAGGTTTTACAGCTAGATAAAACGTTAAAGAGTTCGTTTAAAGGCGGCGCACACATTTTTGATTATCCTATTATAGATAGAGAGACATATGTTTCTATATGTAAGCACGAACGGTTTTCTAGAACTTGGTATTTTAAATTGATTCTTGAATTTGGTGGGGTTAAGGAAGAGCTCATATTTTATTTCGGAGCTGTTTCGAGGCAGGCAAAGAATTATGATGAACGATTAAGGGATTGCTGCTCTTTGTTGATTTCTAGATATGACTCAGAGAAATCTCAGCATGTTAAGGTCTCTGATATTGACTGGGATAGCATCGTTGAGATTGTGTTTGATGGAGATAGGCAGCATGTATTACGCCAGAACGATAATTTCAATAACTTGACTCTTGTGGAAGAAAGTGATGTCGATAATTGGTTTACGTCTGTGATCGAATGTGTTTTCGATAGGTATTTGTCTAAAAATAACTTTTCGCACCCATAACATTTTCCTGATTTTGTGAGTTACAGCTGACAGGCAGAGTCGCATTCTCGGAAGAAAGTTGTGGGTGTCCTTATCTCGTCGCTTATCTCGTCGGGCATCGTAATTTTTAGATTACAGCGAGTTAAATTTTTCGGAAAAAAATTGTGAGTGTCTTGTCCTGTTGGGATCAGCGAGGTATTCGTTATCTGGTGGATTGTCTTTGTTCTCTTCGTTTGTGTTGTTGCATTCAACTCCTCTCACTCCAAGGGGTGGAGCGGAGAGGCTTTCGTGAAGTTGTCCGCAAGGGCCAGACTTCCCGTTAAGAGTTACTACCGGATACACAACGTAACGTTGCCGACACCTGACGGCACTACGCAGATTGACCACATTTTCGTATCTCGGTTTGGTATCTTTGTTGTCGAAACTAAGAATATGAGGGGTTGGATTTTTGGTCGCGAAAACCAGGCGCAGTGGACGCAGACGCTCTATAAGAAATCGTTCAAATTCCAGAACCCTCTGCGTCAGAACTACAAGCATGTGAAGGCGCTTGAGTCGCTTCTCGATGTGCCCCCAAAGGTTATTCATTCTGTGGTCGTGTTTGTCGGGAACAGTACGTTTAAGTCTCCCGTGCCGGCGAACGTCACTAAAGGCAGGGGATATATTGCCTATATCAGGTCTTTCAGTGAGCCAGTTTTAAGCGAATCTCAAGTTGAGTACGTTGTTTCCAAAATTAAGACGGGGCGTCTTAAGCCGACGCGTGATACGGATCGCCAGCATGTTCAGCGGCTTAAAAGGCGGGAAAATCCTTTGGCGGAGCGGAAGTGCCCTAAGTGCGGCAGCATTATGGTTTTGCGCACTGCGAAGCGTGGCGCTAGTGTGGGTAATGAGTTCTGGGGCTGTTCGGCCTATCCGAAGTGTAGGGTGGTGCAAAGTAGATGAGTCATCTCCTACACAAAAAAGGTATGATTTCAAAAAAACCTATGCCCACTCATAGGTTTTTTACTATTCAGGGAAAGGGGAAGTGACATTGCGCAGCACACTAAAAGCCAGCCTAATAAAAATAATGTTTATCCTGTTGTCGGCATTCGTTTTGACAGCATGTGAAGACGACAAAAAAGATCCTCTCCCTCCGAAAACAGAACCGGTAGCAGTCGACATCGCCTTAATTGCGCCGACCGTAGTGAGTACGGACGGTGGCGATCAGGTGCGTATCTCGGGCAGTAACTTAGCTTCTGCACTAATTAAACTCGATACGGTGATGACTCTGGTGCCGGATGTGCAAACGGACACCTATGTTGAGCTGACGATGCCGGCCCACGTGGTGGGTAATTATATTTTGGAAGTCGGTGACCATAATGAAAGCATTGATTATGTCGCGCCGTTAGCGGCCACTCAGGTATCGGGATCGTCGCAACACAACTGTGTGGTAATGCTGGATCAGTCGGTGTCGTGCTGGGGTAGAAACACTCGTGGCCAGCTGGGTGATGGCACGACGATAGATTCTATCGTTCCGTTGGCGGTGAGCGGGTTAAGCATGGTGGAAAGCGTTGCGGTTGGCTCTAGCCACAACTGCGCGTTGTTGTCTGATCACTCGGTGTGGTGTTGGGGTCAAAACAGCAGTGGCCAGCTGGGCGATGGCACGACCACGGATTCGGCTGCCCCGGTTGCGGTGAGTGGTATCAGTACGGCGGTAAGCGTTGCGGCGAGTGCTAATTCTAGCTGCGCGGTGCTGTCGGACGAGTCGGCCGTGTGTTGGGGCGCTAACGCATTGGGTCAGCTTGGCAATGGCACGACGACACCCTCGATTACCCCGGTGGCGGTAAGCGGGATAAGCACGGCGCAGAGCGTGTCGATGGGGGCGAGCCACAGCTGCGCGCTTTTGTCGGATCAGTCAGTGATGTGTTGGGGTAATAACTATGATGGTCAGCTTGGTGATGGCACGACGACTCGGTCTGCTATTCCTGTTGCAGTGAACGGGGTTAGTACGGCGGTGAGTCTCGCGGCTGGGGGATTCCACAATTGCGTGCTGTTGTCGGACGACTCCGTGTCGTGTTGGGGTGATAACTCTTTAGGTCAGCTCGGCGACGGTACGATGACAGATTCCACCTCCCCGGTGGCGGTGAGCGGTATCAGCACGGCCGTGAGTGTGGCGGGCGGGAATATTCACAGTTGCACGCTGTTGTCAGATGGGTCGCTGTGGTGCTGGGGGCGTAACAGTGATGGCCAGCTGGGCGATGGCACGACGACGGATGCTGCAGTCCCAGTGGCGGTGAGCGGTATAAGTACGGCGCAGAGCGCATCGATAGGGTGGGATCACACCTGCGCAGTGTTGTCGGGTAATAAGGCTGTGTGTTGGGGTGGCAACAGTTATGGCCAGCTTGGTAGTGGTGTGGGGCCACAATCGACGGTGCCCGTGGCGGTGGTCGGTATAAGTGCGGCGCAGAGTATATCGGTAGGGCCTGACCACAGCTGCGCGCTGCTGTCGGACGACTCGGTGTCGTGTTGGGGCGACAACAGCGTTGGTCAGCTGGGCAATGGAACGACGATAAAATATAAGAATCCCGTGGCGGTGAGTGGAGTGAGTGCGGCGGAGAACGTATCGGCAGGGAGCACCCACAGCTGCGTGGTGCTGTCGGATCAATCGGTATCGTGCTGGGGTTCTAACGGCTGGGGGCAGCTCGGCAATGGCACGACGACTAGCTCGACTGCGCCAGTAACAGTAAGTGGTATTGGCACGGCGGTCAGCGTATCGGCAGGGGAAAATTACAGCTGCGCGGCGCTGTCAGATCAGTCGGTGTCGTGCTGGGGATATAACGGTAATGGTCAGCTCGGTAATGGTACGACGACAAACTCGACCATCCCAGTAACAGTGAGCGGTATTAGCACGGCGACCAGTGTATCGGTAGGGAGGAAGCACAGCTGTGCGTTGTTGTCGGATCAGTCAGTGTTGTGCTGGGGTTATAATAACCTTGGTCAGCTTGGCAATGGCACGACGACGAACTCTGCCTTCCCAGTTGCAGTGAGCGGGCTAAGCACGGCGGTAAGCTTGGCGACAGGGTGGGACCACAGTTGTGCATTGTTGTCGGATCAGACGGTGTCGTGCTGGGGCGAAAACAGCGGAGGCAAGTTGGGTAATGGCTCGACGATATTCTCAACGACTCCAGTAGTAGTGAGCGGGCTGAGCACGGCTTTGAGCGTCTCGATAGGAATGGACCATAGCTGCGCGTTGTTGTCGGATCAGTCAGTGTTGTGCTGGGGCGAAAATACGTTGGGTCAGCTGGGTGACGGCACGACGACAAACTCCTCCATTCCGGTGCCGGTGAGTATGACTGGCTCTGCTAGCGCAATATCTGTTGGCGGCAACACAAGCTGTCTGTTACAGGGAACCATGGTGAGCTGTTTTGGCGACAACCCCACGCCGTACCAATTGGTGCCTTCGCGCGCTGTATTGACGGGTCCTTGAGGGGAATAATTTGACAGCCATAATATTCTAGCGCCATCGTAATTTATAATTTACAGGTGGCGCGATGTTTCCTAAGAAGGCCGGCGTTATGCACCATAAGAATGCTCTAGGCTTGTTAACTCTCCTTCCCAGCCAAGGCCATCATGACCTCTGAAGCCACCACTACAACCTCATTAAGCCGCACGCTTTTTCAAATGACATGGCCAATGTTGTTTGGTGCTTTGTCGTTGATGAGCTTTCAGTTGGCCGACAGCATTTTTATTGCGCAGTTAGGTGTTGCGCCGTTAGCCGCTGTCGGTTTTACGGTGCCGATCTATCAATTGATTATTGGTTTTCAAGTTGGGTTAGGAATTGCCACGACGGCGCTGATTTCACAGGCATTGGGTGCAAACGATACCGGCCGGGCAAAGCAGCTTGGTGGGTTGGTAATTATTATTGGCGCGTCATTGATTGCGTTGCTCTGTTTGGCCTTGTGGTTTTTGCGCGCGCCGATATTGAATATGCTTGGCGGTGAGCCGGAATTACTGCCTACGCTGTCACTCTTTTGGATGCCTTGGCTAGCAAGCGCGTGGATCGGTGCGATGCTTTACTTTGGCTATAGTCTTTGTCGGGCGCACGGCAATACCCTGTTGCCGGGCATCACAATGGTGGTGACCAGCCTGATTAATATTGGCCTCGATCCACTTTTTATTTTTGTTTTCGATTGGGGGCTTGCTGGCGCGGCATATGCCACCATCGTCTCGTTTCTTCTTGGTTGCTTGGTCGTTTTCCCCAGAGTTATATCCTTGCATTGGCTTAAATTTCATTTTGAGCGAGGTGCAATCTTTCCTTCAATAAAGCAAATCGGCAGCATTACCGGCCCGGCGATGTTGAGTCAGCTTATGCCTTCGATCTCCGCCATGTTCGCGACTGCATTAGTTGCCGCATACGGCACCGCCGCCGTGGCGGCATGGGGGCTGGGTACGCGCTTAGAGTTTTTCTCCATTGTTGTCGTGCTTGCACTTACCATGTCGATGCCGCCGATGATTGGGCGCTATTGGGGCGCAGGCGATCTCGACAGTATTCGTCAGTTGGTTAAACTTGCGGTGAAATTTGTTTTGATATGGCAGTTGGCAATTGCGCTCATATGGCTGCTGCTCTGTGACGACATCAGCACCTTAATGGCCACCGATATTTCTGTCTCAACCGTATTGCAAGATTACCTATTAAGAGTTCCTCTCAGTTATGGCGCGCTGGGTCTTTGCATGATGATGGTCTCGGTGTGTAATGCCATGGGGCTGCCTATGCGAGCGTTATTAATATCTTGCTTGCGATTATTTCTGTGTTATCTGCCGCTATTGTGGATAGGCAGTAAAATAGCAGGACTTGACGGTTTGATGAGCGGCGCAATGGCGGGCAACCTAGCAGCAGGCCTTATGGCATGGCTGCTCTATCAGAAGGGCTTTAAAAAAGCGCTTGAAAAGGCCCCGAGAAAGAATGCCCAAGCGTCATCCAATAGTTGTTAGCATACGATTTGATCGCCATGGTTGCCTGTGGCTTAAAGGTTGAGCGGGAAAATTTTATGTCAAAGAAAGTAGTTATGTTTGAATACGAGAAAGAAACTAAAAACAGCGTTCGCTATAAGGAAATGCCTGAAGAGGGCGCCGCGCCTATTATCGGCTCTCTGTATGTTCAGAAGTGGTTTGCCGGAAACAGTAAATCGCTAGAGATAACGATAGAGAAAAAAGACTAGCTACCTAGACAGTTAGTCTTTGGCACGACGGCGTAGCGCCGCATGCCTCGGCGCTGCTATAGCACAGCGCCATCTTACCGTTCGCAACTATGTTCCTGCGTTCCTACGTCCCCGCGTTAAGACAATATCACCAGATGATTCGGCAATTCATTTTTCTCGCCGGTGGCGGGCACTGTGGCTTTTAGGTGTGTGCCGCAGGCTTCGATGCAAGTGAGAAAGCCTTCTAATGTTTTGCCTTGTTTCACCTGTTTGGTGAAGGTCGAGATGATGTCTTCCCAGGCTTGGTTATCTATTTTGCTGGAGATGCCCTGGTCGACCAAAATCTCAACGTAGCGCTCGGCTTCTGAAACAAAAATCAGCATGCCGGTTTGGCCGGCCGTGTGGTGCAGGTTTTGCTCTAGAAACTGACGTCGGGCTAGATTAGACGCACGCCAGTAACGCACGGACCTGGGCACGAGTCGCATGTTGATGGCGGGAATACGGAATAGCAGACTGAGCACGATAAATACGGCCCATTGGCTGAGCAGTAATGTGTCTACGGTCAGCCAGGCAGCAAAGTAATTAATAACGCCGGGAATGATCAGTGCGATGAGTCCCGCCCAGAGGAGGGGGATATAGGCGTAGTTATCCGCTTTGGCGGTCAGCACGGTTACCATTTCCGCGTCCGTTTCGCGCTCGACGGCACTGATGGCCGCTGCGACTTGTTCCTGTTCCTGCTTGTTTAATAATGTCATGGGTTATCGCTTTTTAATGGGTGAAAGACGGTTGGGTCGATGAGTGTCGTGTCGTTACCAGCCGCCGGATCCGCCGCCGCCACCGAAGCCGCCGCCCCCGCCGCCAAAACCACCACCACCGAAACCGCCGCCGCTGAAGCCGCCACGACCGCCCATGCCTGCGCCGAGTAACGCGCCACCTAAGAGTGCTCCGCCACCACGGCCACTACGGCCGCCGCCAAAGATGAACACTAGGACCAGCATGATCGTCAGTAGCAGGGAGGCGAGGGGCAGCTCCTTCTTCTTACCGTTACGGGCAGTCCGATTCGGCACGGCCAAGGGTTCGCCGCCGAGTACTTTCACCATGGCGGCTACGCCGTTGCCAATACCCTGCTCAAACTGACCCTGTTTGAACGCAGGCGTCATAATCTGATTAATGATGGTGGAGGTGGCTGCATCGGTGAGGCGACCCTCTAGGCCATAGCCCACTTCAATGCGCATCTTGCGCTCTTGCTTGGCAACGATGAGCAGGGCGCCATTGTCTTCGCCTTTCTGGCCGATGCCCCAGTGCCGCCCCAGCTGATAACCGTAGTCTTCTATCGGGTAGCCCTGCAGGTTCGGCACCGTCACCACGACGACTTGTTCGGTGGTGCCTTGTTCGTGGGCTTGGAGCATCTGCGTGATCTGAGCTTCGGCGGCAGGACTGAGCATCTCGGCGTTGTCCACCACACGTCCGCTAAGCTCGGGGAATGCTGGGCCGGAGGCAGCCAGAGCCGCTGATAGCGGCAAGACGATCAGGGCAAGGATGGCAGTGATAGGGGCGTGCGAAGAAAACCGCATTTAAAACTCCACCTTGGGCGCCTGTTCGGCATTTTCGGTGGTGGCTTCGAAGTTCTCACGCGGTTCCATCTCGCCGTAGAGAATGCTGTGCCAGATTTTGCCCGGGAAGGTACGGATTTCCGTGTTGTAGACTTCGACCGCTTTAATGAAATCACGGCGTGCGACGGCGATCCGGTTTTCAGTGCCTTCGAGCTGCGATTGCAGCGCGAGGAAATTCTGGTTGGACTTCAGATCGGGGTAACGTTCAGAGACCACCATCAATCGACTCAGCGCACTGCTCAGCTCGCCTTGCGCTTGTTGAAACTGCTTGAGCTTCTCGGGGTTGTTCAGAATGCTGTCGTCCACCTGAATAGACGTCGCCTTGGAGCGCGCCTCAATAACGGCGGTCAGCGTTTCCTTTTCTTGGCTGGCAAAGCCTTTAACCGTTTCCACTAGGTTGGGAATCAGATCCGCACGGCGCTGATATTGATTTTCAACCTGTGACCAAGCGGCCTTAACCTTTTCGTCATAGGTGGGAATGTTGTTAATGCCGCAGCCGGTGATCAGAAACGCCAGCATAAGCAGCGCTGTTAGCGTGCGCAGACGGGGGTAGGTTGGCAGTGTGTGCATGATCTAGGAGCTCCCTGTGAAGATAAATAATGGACGCGGCTTGTACGTTAACCTCCGCGAATGGTCGAGAGGGTCTCACACTAAGCGACATCAAGACAGCCAGAGAGTATTTTCGGGCGAGCAGCGGACAAAGCCAATTGGGATATGGCGAATTAGGGAATAACTTGCGACACCCATCACATATGGCGGCCATCGCCTGTTATGGGCGCACAAAGAGCGCGATATGTTGTGATGGACGTTGGGTGCGCGCGAATTTTGCCGATGGAATCCATGTTGCAGCATCACCGCGTTAACCGGCGCGTAAGCGAGACAGGTTATAGAATGGGATGTTGGCTGTTAAGTTATGGCTGTCTTGATTGTATTGAGAATGATATGAAAGTGAATCGAATCGTTGCGAATATCGCTAGCCAGCAGGTTGATAAAGCGGCTCAATTTTACAGAGATATTCTTGGCCTCGAGCTTCTAATGGACCATGGCTGGATTCAAACTTTTGGTTCATCTGAAAAAATGAATGTGCAAATAAGCATTGCTTCTGAAGGAGGGTCGGGCACGCCGGTGCCCGACTTCTCTATTGAGGTGGACGATCTGGATGCAGTGTTATCTGCCGTTAAGAACGCTGGGCATCGAATAGAATATGGCCCGGCGAGTGAGCCTTGGGGCGTCCGTCGATTTTACGTTCGCGATCCCTTCGGAAAATTGCTGAATATTTTGCAGCATGCATAAACTAAGCGCTAACCAGAACATCAATAACGCTCTTGGTTTGTTGCGTTGCACGATAGATTTATACTTTCGTCTGTTAGCCCTCTGGCGAGCCTATGTGCAAATGCGGCGAATGAAAGGCTGAGGATATTATGAGCTGGGCAGGCAAGTGCGGCACGAATCGATTAGAATTCGTTTTATTGACCACATACTGAGGATAGAAGGGCGTCACTATGGAAGAAATGGAACAAGCGGAAGATGAATTTGCCATGCAGGCATTGGTTGAAGCGGTCGAGAACCAGATCAGTGATGGCCATCCACGAGAAGCGGGGTTGGTGATGCTGGCGCTAACGTCGAGTGGCGTGGAGCATGAGGTCGCGCTGGAACAGATGGCGGACGTGCTGGCGTATCATATTTCGGTTTCGCTGGAGAAGAGCGAGTCGTTTGATGTGAATGCCTACGCGCGGGATTTGTTGAAGTTGTCTGAGGGTGACGAGTAGTCAGCTACAGGCGTTTAGTTTTGATTGCCATACGCCATAAGAGTGGCGGTCAATAGTAGGGTATTAAGTCGCTAAATTATACTTCGAAATAATGTGAAACGCGTGTCGATGGGAATGTTCTATGCTTTCGATTACTAATGCTATTTCCATCGCAGATGACGAGATTGAGTTGTGTGCCATTCGTGCTCAAGGTGCGGGAGGCCAAAACGTCAACAAGGTATCGTCGGCGATTCATTTGCGTTTTGATGTGCAGGCGTCATCCTTGCCGCCGGTCTATAAAGAGCAGTTACTAAAACTGAATGATAAACGTCTTAATAAAGATGGTGTGATAGTGATTAAGGCGCAGCAGTTCCGCACACAAGAAAAAAATCGTGAAGATGCGTTGGAACGGCTGCAAGAATTAGTTCGAAGCGTTGGCGTGATACAAAAGGTGCGCCGTCCCACGAAGGCGACCAAAGGTTCGCAGCAGCGCAGAATGGACAGCAAGACTAAGCGCGGCAGCATTAAGGCGCTGCGCGGCAAGCCGATGGACTAAGATAAAGATGCAGCCTGTCGACGCCGACGATGCCATAATTTTAACATGCGCTCTGCCGACCTAGCTGTCGGTTTCTCTCTGCCAACACATCAACCTTAGGAAGGCGAGAACACGGTCTCGGTGACTTCGGCGTCGGAATTATTGGTTTGCAATACGCGCCAGTATTATTGTTAGTGCACAAAAAAGCGGAGCCCATAAGGCTCCGCTTTTTTGTGGTCGCAGTATTTTCTCGAAATGATCAGCGTTAGATCAGAAAGAAGCAATGACTCATTCTAATAGCGCGTCTCGGCCATGCCGGCGAACTGCTTGGCCAGATAGGTTGCGTAGTTATCGGTCATGCCGGAGAGGAAATCCACTGTGCGCATAATGCATTGATAGATGCGTTCTTGTTCTGGCAAATCATGCAGTGTCGGTGGGAAGCTGTGCTTGCCAATTAAATCAATAATGCGTTGGTGGCGATAATTTGAATCGTCGCCCTTGGCATAAGATACCGTGGCTTCGATTAAGCCATTCAGTAAGGTGCTAATCACTTCATATGCGCCGATCTCTAGCTCGACTTTGCGTGGGTGCTCGAATACTTTCTTGCGTGCCAGCTGTTTCGCATCTTCGACGACGTTATAAACCTCTTTCGAGCAATGGGAAATTAAATCGCCTTGCAATGTTCCGTTCAGCAGCGCGTCATAGTTTTCAATGAACGCTTCGACACCGGCGGCAATAAACGTTTCGATAATCTTTCCGCGTAGCAACGCCGCCTTTCGACCAACACGGATATCTGATTGAATTAACTTGCGCACTTCGTCGCTGTCCGGAATGGCGGGAGACAGCAATGCATAAACCTCATCCCAATGGAGCAAATCCATTTCTAAGCCATCTTCGAGATCAATAATGGCATAGCAAAAATCGTCGGCAGCTTCCATCAGATACGTGAGCGGATGGCGGGCGTAATGATTGGGGCCAAGTTGCACCAAGCCGGTTGCGCGGCAGACTTCATTGAAAGCTTCGGCGTCGGCTAAGAAGGCGCTGTATTTTCCGGGTCGCACGCAGTCATCTTGCGCTGCTTTTTCGGAAAGCCACGGATACTTCAAGAATGTTGCCAGTGTGGCGTAGGTTAAACGCATGCCATCATCGTAAAGGTGATATTCAGATTTCGTTAAAATACGAAAACCTTCCGCGTTGCCTTCGAAAAATGTGAGATCGGATCGCTGCGCGGGCGTCATCTGTTCAAGGTACGGGGCGCCTTGGTGGCGAAACCAGGCGCGAATGGCACGTTCACCGGTATGTCCAAAAGGTGGATTGCCAATGTCGTGGGACAGGCAGGCAGATTGAACGATATCGCCAAAGTCTGCCGAATCGATGCCGCTTGGCAGCAGTCCTTCCGAGCGAAGACGCTCGCCAACACGAATGCCCAATGTGCGACCGACACAAGAGACTTCTAGAGAGTGAGTGAGGCGGTTGTGGACGTGGTCGTTCGTGGCCAGAGGGTGTACTTGGGTCTTGCGCGCTAGCCGTCGAAACGCGCCAGAGAAAATAATTTTGTCGTGATCGCGTAGAAACGCGGTGCGGCCACTTTCGTCTTTTGCCGGTCGGTCGCCGAGGCGACTTTTGTTCAGCAGTGTATGCCAGTCCATTTCTTGCTCACTTTTCTTGCTTACTTCTGTCGCTTAGTTGAATGCGATCAAGAATCACCGATTGCGGTGTCGTAACGTTCGGATCGCACTGCTAGCGTCACCTTAGCGTGGCGAGTCCTGCTGTGAAAGGGTCTCATCCATAGTGTACGCATGTTCTGTGAAAACAGCGCTGATCGCGCCACTTTTTCTGCTCGCGGCACAAGTTTAAAATAATCTCTCGATTGGGGAGCAGAGGCTCCTAAGCGGTTTCAGTGTTATTCTACAAAGCATAACGCTAGTACGCTGCGGTCATCGTATGATGTGTAGTAGTTAAACGCCGAACTGGCTATTGTTTAAAGTGGAATGATAGATATTGCATGCAGAAGGCGCAGGTGAGTAAACGAATGGCAGAGGGCTTGAGCCTCAATGAAGACTATATAGGTGGCATTGCAGTCGCCCACTTTATTCTAGCGGGCGAGCGCCTTGGCGTGCCCGCGCGTGATTTGTTACGCCAGCGTGGTGTTGATCCAGATGTGGCCATGCAGCCCGCCAGTCGTTTGTCCGGTGATATCTTCGACGCCTTTTTTATGGACATGCTGCTCGCCAGTGGTGATGAATACTTTGGTTTCCATCTCGGTCATCAACTAATGCCGGGTTTGTATGGCGCACTGAGCAACCTGTTGTTTAGTTCAATGAATATGCGAGAGGGCGTTCAGCTGGGCCTGCGTTTTCAGGAGCTTGGCGGCGGTACGATTCACGGATTTGTGCTTGAAGAGTTGGATGACGGTGGCTTGTTGGCTACCTGGACAATGGTGAGCGGTAACGCGGTGTTGCGCCGCCATCTTGCGGACAATATGTTTGCGTTGCTCGCCAATTTCGTCAGTGTGGTGTTCCCGTCGGATTTCCCTGCGTCTGAGCGTATGACCTTTGCCTATCCTGCTCCGCCTCGTGAAATGCGCCAGCAAATGGAAGCCTTGTATCGCTGTCCAATCGAGTTTGATGCGCCGGCGTCGTCTGCACTATTGTCGGCGGAGCTGTTGGCGCGACCTATTAATATTCACGATACTCGTCAGCGTCAGCTCGCGGTTGAGCTGGCGGAACAGCAGCTCGCGGAGCAAAAGCTGCAGCGCGACTGGCTTAGTTCAGTGCGTCGACAAATGCGCGGCCTGCTGCCGGGACGAGCGCCTCAGCGCGAAGAGGTGGCGAGGCGCTTGGGCATGTCGGCGCGCACACTGGATCGACGCTTAGCGGAAAACGACAGCAGTTGGCAGCAGCAGCTGGACAGCCTGCGTGCGCAGCTGGCCCGAGAATATCTGGGTGACGCTTCATTGAGTGTGGCGGATGTGGCGGGTTTGCTTGGCTTTGCAGATGTGCGGGCGTTGCAACGGCGTTTCCGCATATGGACGGGGATGACACCATCCCAATATAGGCAGCAGCTGGGCACCGTCGCCCAATAACCACTCTTTCCAGCTTTCATGGGGCCTGCAAGCGCGGCCCTACAAACGCTGCGTTGACCCTGAGCTGATCGGGCTCCCTTCATTTGGCAATATTTGCCGCCCCACTGACGAGACACGCCGCTGCCATCATAGTGATTCCGTTGGCATGATCATTATTCGTGCGCCTAACGCCCACGATGGTGAGAATTATAATGAAAACAAACCGACGACTGACGGCGCTCTATTTGCTCTGCGCCTGTCTGCTGAGCGCTTGTGCGGTCCGCACTTTGCCGCCTGTTCAAGTAGATGAACCCCTCGATGCACGACGTTATCAAGTAACGCTGGTTGCCCATGATGGCGTCGAGCTGGGTGTAACGGTTTGGCAACCGACCCTCGCGGCAGGCGAGTCCGCCCCCCTTGTTATGCATAGCCACGGCTTTGGCTTGCAGCGCATGGATGGCCGCTTTGGCATGTATGAGAATTTGCTGCCGTCGGGTCAGATCGCTAAACAACTGTGGCAGCAGGGCTTTTGGCTTATCACTTGGGATCAGCGTGGTCACGGCGACAGTGGCGGCGAGATCGATGTCATGAATCCGGACTTAGAGGTGCGTGATGTCAGCACCTTGCTGGATTGGGCAGAGAAAAATATTAGTCGGTTAGCACGCGATGCGGACGGCGATATTCGTGTTGGCATGGTCGGTGAATCATATGGCGGTGGCGTGCAAATGTTGGCGACTGTCCAAGAACCGCGCATTGATGCGTTGGTGCCGATGACCACTTGGTACGACCTAGAAACGGCACTGAGCCCTCATGATGTACCGAAGGGCGGATGGATCAAGACACTTTACCTGATGGGCGACTGGTGGAATTTCCGCAAGCTTAACGCTGACGTGCGCGAGAGTTTCCATCAGGCTCGTCGTGGCGTGATTAGTGAAGAGTTCCAACAGAATTACGCGAATCATTCATTAAAGTATTTCTGTGACAAGGGTCAGCTACCGCACGCCGATGCACTACTTATTCAAGGCCTGCGTGACATGTTATTCGATGTGCAGCAAACGCTGAGCGCGAGTGAATGTTTTCGCCAAGCCGGACGAGACGTCAACGTTATCGTTCAAGAGGGCGGCCACTTATTACCGATGGTGCAGCGATCGCCTTCCATGCCGATTTGGTATGTGGAGAAAACGTTGCATTGCATGGATCAACCGATGGCAACGGAAGACATTGCCGTGCAGTGGTTGCAGAGCAAGTTAGAGGACGGCCATGCCAGTGCTGACTTGGTGCAAAACCTGCCGCCAATTTGTTTGTCGGCGGGAGAGTGGGGCGCGTCGTTGGCGCACTGGCCAACTGCTGCGCAGCAAGAGCGTATTGCGCTGGCGCCGGTAACGTTACAAGGCTCATCCAGTGGTAGCTGGCGTTGGCTAACAGCAACAGGTGATTGGTTTCGTGGTTGGCGCGGTGAAACAGCGTTGACGGAAACATTTGCCGCGCCGCGCGACAGCGGGTTACGCCCAGCGTTTATTCCGCTGTACTTGGCAACAACAGAAGAAAAGCGCTTCGGTACGCCGAATATTTATTTGCAGAAGAAGAGCCCCGCATTGAACGGCGCGCCGCAAAATCTTTCTGATGAAAAAACACCCGCGCAGCTCGATGATCAAGCAAGAGTGCTCGTTGGGTTGGTGGTGCGGCGTGCCGGTAAAGCAAAGCTACAAATCATTGATGATCAAATAACGCCGGTGCCCTTTAATCAGCAAATTGATCTGGCACCTGTGGCCGTGTCGCTTGCGCCTGGTGACCAGTTGGGTGTCGTACTGTTTAGTCGCGACCGCCAGTTTAATACGACCGATATTGATTTTGCCGACGGCATTGAAGTCAGTGGCTCTATTGAGCTGCCTGCAACATTGGCTCATCTGCGCGCAGTCGGTGGCATTGTTATGCCGTCGCTGTCGAAGGATGTGGCAAGCGCCGCGTCACTAAAGGCTCCACCGAAAGGGGCTGTTGCAGATAGCGTTGTACGCAGCACTAACAATACATCTGTACAGGAAAACGTTTCTCCGTAGGTTGCCGGCATTGACGTGACGTCGGTCCTGTTTGGCCGCTGCTTTCATCCCCCCCCGAAAGCAGCGGCCTTTTTTTGGTTCATCGCGGATGTCCGGGAAAATCCTGAAGGACTTTTTTCTTACGCAGCTGCTGCGCTGCGTTTGCTCGGGAAAGATCGCCTGCAAGCAGCCTCCCACAAGGTGAGCAAGAAATTTGAGATGGTGCCGCGCTGCAGAGGGGCCTGTGGCTTTTGAAGTGGCCCTTTTTTGGTTCATCGCGGATTTCCGGGAAAATCCTGAAGGACCTTTTCTTACGCAGCTGCTGCGCTGCGTTTGCTCGGGAAAGATCGCCTGCAAGCAGCCTTCCACAAGGTGAGCAAGAAATTTGAGATGGTGCCGCGCTACAGAGGGTCCTGTGGGAGGCTGCTTGCAGGCGAGTTTTGCGGCTCGCGGTTGTTCGCTTGCAGGGCGCGTTCCTGCAAAAGCCTTGATGTTGCCCGCGTTGCAGGGGCCAATTCTGCTGCCGAATTCATTTGAGTGTTTTGATGATTCATCAGGCTTTTCCCGGAGATCCGCGATGAACCTTTTTTTGCGTAATTTGTGTGTGGCGGCAAGCGTCCGCCTCCTGATTGACGGTCTTGTGGGAGCTTGCTCGCAAGCAATGGGACTAAGCATCAAAACATTCGCCTGCAAGCAGGCTCCCACAAGGCGGGCATGAAGTCGTCGCGTCTTCTGATTTTACTGATCATTTGCCGTAAAAGCCTGATTTGAGGAAAGCGCGAATGGCGATATATGCCGCGCACTGGCAAGTGTCACCGCTGGGCGGCGGCTGTGCAAAATACGATCATTAAGCAATAACTCAAACAATAATCAAGCTGCGTTGTAAGGCTCAGTTTGAAGTGGTCGTGCCATGTTTCTGCTGACAAGAACTCCGTACAGAATACTTTTGCGCTTTCAGATGTTAGCGCAAGGTATCTTCTCGTTCGCGCTGATGGTTTTGCTGACACCCATGGCGTTGGCGGGCATGTCATCGATGACAGAGACGGAACTCTCCGGCGTGTCTGGCACAGGTTTGGCAATTGCGTTGGATGACTTTCGTTATCTAACGGCGCCAACCAGTTACTTCGAACAGGTGGGCCAGAATAATCTGGGCAGCGATTGCAGCGGTACCGGAAGTTCCAGCAGTAACACCAACTGTTGGCGTCGCGGCGACTTACGTTGGTATGGCGTCAGCATCTCTGGTGTGACTGGCAGTGGCAGCCATTGGAATGAATCTTCGTGTGACGCAGGATCACTCGCCTGTCCGCGCGGCGGCCAGATTAGTTGGTTTTCTCCTTTTGATAATCCCTATCTTATTCGTGCATGGTCTCCGGCAGGCATGTCGTTTGATGGTTCGGATATTAATAGCGACCCGAACAATCCCAATAAAACCATTTACGAATTCTTGGCGCCGACTGAGCAGCCCGATTACAAGTTTTCTTTTTGGGGTGAGATTGAATCAGGAGCAACCCGTAACGCCGAAACAGACGCGCTAACGTTTGGTCAGGGTGACAGATTAAAAAGCCAAACCATTATTCAAGGAAATGCAGCGGGAAGTATTTTCCGATTGTTTCAGTTTACCGAATCGGGAAACGAAACATTTGGCATCTTCTACCACAGCCGCCTACAGGGCGACTTTCGTTTTAGCGTTGGACAAAACGGATCAGGCGCAACGGACGTAATTGGTGCTGCGCCGGTTTTTGATAACCAAGAAGGCCTTCATTTTATGAATGTTGATGCCTACCTGCCATTCGGGCAACTTTACTATCAAGCGCTAACCGTCGGCGCAGTGGGTACTGGCGGAGACTTTTATCTGGAGCTGACACAGCTTCCAGAAACCGCCAATGTCTATAACCGCTTTTACAGTTTAGACAGTGGCGATAGCCGTGGATTTGAAACGGCGCGCTTGGAGGTGGCGAATTGGGATACGCCTTGTGCGTCAAACGACACCTCTTGCCAAAACTATCGGCTGTCACATGGCTATGTGCGTTATGGCGACTGGTACCCAGGAGGAGGCGGCGCGCGTAATGCCATCGACGGCGATAGCGATGGTATGTTTTTTCGCAAGTGTTCGGGCTGTGCAAACTTTAACGCGTTTGCGAAGCGGCCTATTCGCATCGACAAGCGCGGCGAAACCCAAACCATGCAGCAGACGCAAAATTACAACTGCGCCTCAGGCGGGGGCGGTTGTTCTGTGGTGGGCGGTGGCGGGCCGACGACCACAGGCCAAGGCGATAGCACTCGCGCGTATAACACAGCAACCGCCAATCTCGGCGATGCCCGTATCGAAGGTTTGTTGATTCAGTTTATTCGTATGGAAAGCTGCCAGTCGGGTGGTTGCTAATGCTGAATTTAAAAAATGTATCTGTCGTTGCGCGCGTACTTACGTTCGTTCTCCGTTCATTTTCACGTCTTTCAGTTGTACTAATTCTATGTGCAAGTTCTGGCGGAGTATTTTCTGCCGGAATGTCTACTGGAAAAATGCAGCCCCTTGATGATGCATCTATGGCTGCCATAGAGGGTCGCTCAGGAATCCAGTTGACCTTGCGCTTACGCAACAACGTGTCCGTTAGCGGGACGCCGATCGGCTGCAGTGGCACGCCCAATCCGTGCCGGCTCGGTTTGGAATTTGCGGACCGTTCCGGTATTTGGTTAATGCTCAAGGATTACTACGGATCATTTTCGATCAACGATATTCGCCTCGAAGGCTCGACCTTACCTGTTGTTAACACGGGTTACCAAGACAGCACCCGATTCCTCGCCAATGACTTAACAACCTGCCTTATACCAGGGTGTGACCCGCGTGGTCGTCAGGCCTTGAATATTTTTTATCCGGGTAACAAGGGCGCAGGCGTTTATAACGACCTAACTTTCTTTGCCAACGTTGGCCGCGTCGCCTTGGAGTTTGATAACGGTTCAATACCGGGGTATCAGCGCGATGCTGCCACCGGCAGCGTACTCGGATTCCGTGCCGCCGATAGTGCAGGACTTAATTCGCCAAACCGCGCGCGCATCGAAGGAAATGCTTATGTCTTTGGTTACTAAGATGCGCAAAGAGAACGATAGACGATTCTTTGTGACCACAATGATGACTGCTACCGCGTGGGCTCTGTGTTTTATAGTGTCATTTGCATCCATGTCGGTAGGGGCGATGGTCGAGCTTGAAGACAGTTCGTTGCGTGAAATTGTTGGTCAAGATGGCAGTCTATTTTTGGCTGATCACGTAACACCAAACTCGCTGACCGGCGCGCCGAGCGATGGATCAGCGAACTTTGACTTTTACCGCATGGGCCTCGACGTCAAGATGGACCTAAACTTGAACATGTCCAAGTTCCAATTGGGATGTGGCGGCGTTAATGATCTGTTAACCGGGCCCGGTTGTGATATTGATATTGATTACCTGAGTTTTATGGGCATCAATAGCAGTGGCACCTTACCGTCTCCCGATGGCCCAGAAAGCGCCTTCCAGTTGACGCGACCTTACATTGAATTAGCGATTAAAAATGAGAACTCGCCAACGCAGCGGGAAGTTGTTGGCATCAAAATTGGTGGTCAGAAAATTAACGGCGCCTTGAGTATTGGCCGGGATTATACCGGATCTGGTCCGGGTGGATTAGGCAATGAATCGAATCTGATTAATCAGGAGCATGGCGGGACCTGTAACCCGGGAGCAACCACTGGGCAAGGTGTCGTCAACTGTCACTCGGGCATTAACAGTATTTCCGGATTTCTATCATTAGAGCTGTCGGCGGCAATACGGGCTAGAGCAAATATCATTGGATTTAATGCGGACCTTAATACTTGCTTTGGGCGCATGAATCCTTCGCAGTATGGATGCTCCCCGAGCACAACACCTTTCTTTGTAGACGCAGGGGGAACTCGTTTAGATACCCTGCACGTTGCTGCAGCGAAACTCAATATTGATTCCATTAACTTGAACTGTAACTTCTTCAATTTTTTGATCTGCTCTCCCGCTCAAGCTCTTGCTAACGTGATTGTTAATGAGGGTTACGGGCAGTTAAAAATTGACATGCGTCAGGTGCATTATTTACTTACCCCGAACACCGAGAACTTTTTTCTCTCGATGCAGCGTGAGCGCGTTGCGTGGCCGAATTACAGCAAGGCGCTACCGCCAAGCAATATTCTATATGACTCCTGCAACCCCGCTTATGGCCAGCAGTCTCCTCGATGCAGTAGCGCCTACGCGCCGACCGCCAACACCGGCTGGTGGTTGAATGCGCCGGGCGCGAAGTTGCTTAATATCAACCCACCTGAGCGTATTGATGTCGGTAATGTCAGCGTTGGGACGGCGCTAAGTTTGCTTGGCCCGGAAGGCCAGCTCATTATTGATAACCCGAAAGTCAGCCTGCCACGTGTGAGCAATTGCTATGGTGGAGCGGTGTTTTGCTAAGCGCACACAACGTCCCCGCACGCTTGCTGCATCGACTGGCAACGATGACGTTGCTTGTCGTTCCGCCATTGGCTTTTGCGATGCAGCCACTTGAAGATAGCGCGCTTTCTGATGTCGCGGCTCGGGATGGACTGACGTTTCAAATGGAAAGCAGCAACCCAATTTCTGCCGACGCCATTCACTGGGTAACGGATGACGGTGGTTTAAATAACGGCAGCTGTAGCGGCGGAACTGCCAACCAACATGCCTGCACCGTCATGAACGATATCGAGATACGTGGTGAAGGCGGGCCGCTGCAATTAACGACGAACATCGATGCCGGTTCCGACGCTAGCGGCAATGCATACTTGTCATTGGCATCTACGTGGTCACCGATACGTGCGGAGATTGGCAGCCATACTTTCAATACCGGTTCACTGAACGCTAGCGCTCAGTCAGTCGGTTCGTTGGCGGTAATTTCGGCCGGTAGTCTGTTGTGGAGTAACCGTGGTGGTCTATTTAACGGGGCCAATAATACCGCTCAGTTCGATCTCAATACATCCGGTGATTGGATTTACCGTCAGGGCGACGCCGGTTCGGCTGAACTAAGTTTTGCCAACATGGTGTTCTCAATGGGCTTCACCAACGGTGCGGCGGGCGGGCAGGCGGCAGCGCTGGGGCATGTCGGCATAGATAATGGCGGCATTGTGATTGGCGCGCCGTTTGCGGATGTCGAGTTTACATTTGATTTAGCCTTTAAAGGCGCGCCAACCGATTTCGATCGCATTGGACGTGATTCGATGATTCGTTTTGGCTGGCAGGGTGGCTTGGTTAATCCGTTACTGCGTGTTGGCGGAGGCGGGTTTGGTTACGGCACTTATAGCGTCGGGCCGAACACCTTCCAAGATTACGATGGCGCGCAAACCGGTGTGCGCTCACAAGGTATTAATTTACTAACTGAATGGGATTTCGACAGCGATTTTGCCCTGATCATGGGTGAGGCGGGGGGGAATCGCACTTACGTTCGTTTCTCCGATTGGCAGCGGCTCGGCAATGCGCCAGGGCCGATGTTTTCGCTGCCGATTATTTTTGATGTGATGCAAGGTGGCGCGGGTTCTGCTGGTTTGTGCATGGGCTCATTTGCCAGCGGTGTCGCAAGTGCCGCGTCTTGTACGGCATCTGGCGGCGAGTACATTAGCAGTGACGGTCCCGCTGGTGCGGATGCCGCATTCGCGATGCTGATTCGAGATGGCCATCTGCGCGCGTATAACCGGCGCGTCGAAGTGATTGATCCAGCAGCAGGCGGAACGGTTACGCCGCTCGATTGGGGTTTGCTTTACACGTTCGGCAAACTGGATGCGGATATTTTCTTGCGCCCACAGGGTCGCGCCGATGGCGCGACGGTAGCCACCACCGACACTGGGTTGATGGCCGACATTACGTTATTGATTCAATCTCCGGATGCGTGGCGTCGTGCGTCCAGCAACAGCGCTGCGGTGCGTGCGACAGCGGGCGACGATTGGCAAACCAATACCCATTTCATGGCGGTCGATACAAACTTCCAAAACAGTGGTGCCCAGTATGGGGTAGGCCTAATTAACAGCGACGTCATGTGGAAAACACGGGATATGTTTTTCCGTGTGACCGATGGCGATAGCGCTTATCCAGAATTGCCGGGTGGCTTTTGGATGCAGTCAGATAGCCTAACGCAGTATCGTTTTCGCGGCACCTTTGGTGGAGGTGATCTGTCTGATTTAAGTGCAGACGCTATAACTAAAATATTCCTGATGGATGTGAATTTACAGACCAATCGATTCCTGTTCACGCTCAATCCGTTGCCTGTTAACGGCGCCACGGGCGCGGCGCCGATAGGCTTTAACGGTCTGCTCGATTTTGATGGCAACGCTTACGTATCGCTGGCAGAAGTTTCGAGCCCTGATTCGGCTTTTCGCATTCACGATGTTGGAGGCCGCCTAGCCTGGAGCGATGGCAGTATTGAGTTGATCTCCGGACAGAATACGGGCGACGGCTTGCCGAGCTTAGCGATTAAGAATGACCTGAAGTTCGGTGAGTCTGCCACTTTCGGCGGCGCCCCCGGAGCCGCCCTTGTGGGCAGCATCAGCTTCGGAAATGAAAACTTCGGCCGCATTGCACTGCCTGCGGGTACTTGGAATAGCGAAATTATTGTTAAGATTCCGAACTGACCGGGGCTGTTTTGTGCCTAAAAGGCTGTTCTTGATCGGGCTCTTATCGGTCCCTTCTGAATGTCTGTCTCGACTCTTGCTCTGATTCTTGTTCTGACTGGGTAGTCTGTTTGCTGCGATAGCGAGAACCTGTTGACGCGCGTCGACGAGAGGCGTTCTATGTGGCGAGTATTTTAAAAGGCGCCACATAGAACGCGTATCGAATGACCGTCGTGAACTAAAAAGGATCTGCTATGACCAGCGTGTATGATTTCTCCGCACCAACGATTAACGGCCAAGATGTGAATCTTGATCAATATCGCGGCAAAGTGCTGCTAATTGTGAACACCGCCAGTAAGTGCGGGTTTACGCCGCAGTACAAAGGCCTACAAGCACTACACGAAAAGTACAAAGATCAGGGCCTGCAAATTCTTGGCTTCCCGTGCAATCAATTTGGTAAGCAAGAGCAGGGCAACGAGAGCCAGATCAGTGAATTCTGCGAACTGAACTATGGTGTTGATTTCCAGATGTTTAGCAAGATCGACGTCAACGGCAGTGATGCGCATCCGCTGTATCAACATTTGAAGCAAGCGGCGCCGGGTTTATTGGGTAGCAAAGCCGTTAAGTGGAACTTCACGAAGTTTCTGGTTAACAAAGACGGTGACGTTGTGAAGCGCTACGCGCCGACGGATACGCCGGAGTCGTTAGAAAAAGACGTGGCAAAATTGCTCTAAAGTAAAATTTCTTTGTAGGAGTCTGCTTGCAGGCGCGCCCTTTCTATTCAGGCCCATCGCTTGCAAGCAAGCTCCCACAAGGTAGTGCCAAAGTAGTGCCAGGTTTTCTTACGGGAAGCTTGCTTACAAGCGTATCTTTTCTCCTGCGTTTATTGCTTACAAAGCAAGCGCCTATTAAAGCATCGGCAGCTACGTCAGCCTTGTGGGAGGCTGCTTGCAGGCGAATCTTCTTGCTTCTATGTCCATTGCTTGCATGCAAACCGGTTTTCCCAAAAAAATGAGGAAAAACTCACTTCACCGCACGTGCGTAAACTTCTCAAATGCCTGGAAAGCCGTCATGAATATCTCGCCGCTTAGTTTTTCGAAAAACTCGCTATCTTTTAGCTGATCTTCCACTGGCCCCTTCACTTCCGCGAGATGCAGGCGCACACCTTTACTTTTTAGTGCTGCGATCAAATCTACGAGCATTGCCATAGCGGTGACGTCGATGTGACTAACCGACGACATAATCAGTACCAGTTCAGTCGCGTCTTGATGCTGTCGGTAGACGGCGAGTACTTCGCTGGAAACGCTTTCCGCGTTGCCAAAGAAGAGATTTTCGTCAATACGAAGCATCAATACGTTCTTATTGACTTCAACTTTGTGGCGGCAAACATTACGAAAGTGTTCGGTATTCTCGATGCGGCCGACTACGGCGATATGGGGGTGGCTTGATTGCCATACTAACGTCATTAGCGACAGTGCAACCCCGACAGCAATACCCACTTCCACACCAAATATCAGTACGCCTGCCGCCGTGCCGAGCATGGCGGCGCCTTCACGACGATCATAGCGCCACGCGTGACGAAAGGTGGAGGGTTTCACCAGTTGTATCGCTGCAGAAATAATCGTGGCTGCAAGCAAAGAAATGGGCAGATATGAAAATAGCGCCGTCGCGAACACAAGCGCGAGCAAGACGAAGCCCGCTGAAAATACACCAGATAGCGGGCTTCGAGCACCGGCTTCGGCATTCACTAAGGTTCGAGAGAAGCCGCCGGTAACTGGAAAGCCTCCGGTAATGGAACTGCCAATATTGGCGGCGCCGAGTGCGCGAAGTTCGGCGTTCGCATCCAATCGCACAGTCGGTGTCTGTGCGGATTTCTGAGAAAATGATTGTGCAATGGAGATGCTTTCAACGAAGCCGAGCAGGCCAATCACAATAGCGGGAAGCCACAGCTGTGAGATCCATTCGTTGTTCATTGAAGGCATGGCAAAGACCGGCATGCCAGCGGGTAACGTGCCGACGACACGTAATGCATCTTGCCAATGAAAAATAAATACCAGTAATGCGCCCAGTAATAGCAGCAGCATTGGCACAAGCCGTTGAGCGGTGCGGGCGACGTTGGCGCGAATGCCCGCACGTATCAACATCGGCTCAGTATATTTTCGCGATAGCAGCAAAATAGTCAGCGTTGCGCCACCGAGTGAAGCGGCTAAGAGATTTATATGTGGTATTGATTCAATTAATGAAAGAACCAAAGTGATGGTGTTGTCACCTTGCGCCGACGCGCCGAGCAACGGGTTTAGTTGGCTAATAATAATGAGCAGAGCGGCGCCACTGATAAATCCGTTCACGACAGGGTGGCTCAGCAATTGCGCCAATGCACCGAGGCGTAGAATGCCTGCCAACAAAAGGAAGGCGCCAGAAAGAAAGGCAAGCAATGCGGCAGCTAATAGATAGTCGCCAGCGCTTAACGCCAGCGGCGCCAATGCACTGGCTGATAATAAGGAGGTGATGGCGACTGGGCCCACCGACATCACCGCACTAGAGCCGAGCATGGCGTACAAGAGCAGCGGCAATAAACTGGCATACAAACCATACTGCGGCGGCATGCCGGCAAGAGTCGCGTAGGCCAGTCCCTGCGGAACAAGCATGAGTGCAACGATAAGGCCGGCGATCAAATCATTGCCAATATAGTGTTTGTGGTAGTGCGGCCACCACGGCGGCGTTAGCACCGCGAGTACGGATGTTGTGCGACTCATACCTTGTTCTCTGCTTGGCGGGAGCATTCAAGATGGCTTTCTAAACCTTCATAGATAGCCATGCCTGCCAGCATCGCGAGCGTAAAAACGACCGCTTTGGGTGCGCCAGTGCCGAGTGCAACCAGTGCGGGGCCGGGACAGAATCCGGCCAGTCCCCAACCAATCCCAAAGCCGAGACTGCCGAGAATGAGGCGCGTGTCGAGGCGACGCTTTGTCGGTAAGTGTATGGGCTCGCCGAGAAAGCTATAACGACGGCGCTTAGCCACCGCAAATGCGATCAGGCCGACGGCGATTGCGCCGCCCATGACCAATATCAGGCTCGGATCCCATGCACCGGCAAGATCGAGAAAGCTGAGGACCTTCGTTGGATTTGCCATGCCAGATAGCAGCAGTCCGAAACCGAAAATTAACCCACTGAAGAGGGCGGCGAAATGGTGACGTTGCATATACCTAGCCTCCAATGACGTGACGAATAAGAAAGACCGTCACGAATCCGCTGCTCATAAACGCGAGCGTCGCGATAGTGGAACGCGGTGATAGTCGCGAGATGCCGCAAACGCCGTGTCCGCTGGTGCAGCCCGAACCGTAGCGGGTGCTGATGCCAACAATGACGCCAGCAAGAATGAGCAGGGGGTAGTCGCTATCAATACTGATGGCAGGTAAAGCGGCGCCAATTTGCCACGTTAGCGGCGCCGCGACCATGCCGAGTACGAAGGCCGCGCGCCACAGGGCGTCGCTTTTTACGGGGCGTAGTAGTCCGCCAACGATGCCGCTCACGCCGGCGATACGGCCATTAAAGAGCAGCAGTAGTGCGGCAGCGAGGCCGATCAGGGCGCCGCCGGCAAGTGATGTCCATGGTGTGAAGGCGTACCAATCGATAGTCATCTTGATTGCCTCACTGTGGGCAGAATCGTTCATAGAGTGTTTGCAGAACGGCGAGTGCATCGTCGTTGGCGACCCGGTAATAAATATGTTTGCCGGCACGGCGTGTTTCGACCAGCCCTTCGCGCCGCAAGACACCAAGGTGCTGCGATAGCGATGGTTGGAATATCAAGCACGCCTGCTCAAGGTCGCTAACACATGCTTCGCCCTGACTAAGCTGACACAGCAGCATAAGCCGGTCTTCGTTGCCAAGGGCGCGCATTAGTCCGCTGGCCTGACTCGCGGCGGCACGCATCGCCTCAGGTTTCATTTCAGTCTGCGCCATCTTCTGGTCTCTCGGTAATGTTGCTTGATAATATTATATTAATATATATTATGTAATCAAGTATATCGTTATAAGGTAGCTATTAATGCTTAGCAATGCCCAGCGGCCTAACGTCCAGGCCTTTCTCGATCAGGATTCGGAAACCTTCTCCTATGTGGTGTATGACCACGAAGGCGGTCACGCGGCGGTGATTGATCCTGTGCTGAATTTTGAGCCTAAGTCCGGTAGGACGAGCACAGAAAGTGCCGAGAAGATTATCGATTTTGTCCGCAAGCATGGCCTTACGCTTGATTGGATACTGGAAACCCACGCTCACGCTGATCATCTTTCTGCTGCGCCACATATTCGTCATCAGCTAGGTGGCAAGATTGCCATCGGTGAAAACATCTGTGAAGTTCAGAAAATATTTCGCGTGCTCTTTAATTTCGAGAAGAGTTTTCTTAGCGATGGCAGTCAGTTTGATCACTTATTTTCTGACGGCGAGACGTTTTCTGTCGGAGAGTTAACCGCTACGGTGATGTATTCGCCTGGGCACACGCCAGCAGATGTGGCCTATCGATTTGATGATGCGCTGTTTGTTGGCGACACCCTATTTATGCCAGATGTCGGTACGGCGCGTTGCGATTTTCCCGGTGGTGATGCCGCGACCTTGTATCGCTCGATAGAAAATTTATTGGCGTTGTCGGAGCAGACACGAATATTTGTTTGTCATGATTATCCTGGTGACGCTAGAAATCATGAATCGCAAACTACGGTGAAGGCGCAGCGCGCAGAGAATATTCATGTGCATACGGGTGTGAGTGAGGGCGACTTCGTTACCATGCGAGAGGCCCGCGATGCCACATTGGGTGCGCCTCGCCTCATCATACCGTCCGTACAAGTAAATGTGCGGGGCGGGAGTTTTCCGCCGGCAGAAGATAACGGCACTGTGTATCTGAAGGTGCCTTTGAATGTTCTGTAATAATTCGCGTTAGGCTTCTTTGCAGGAGGCTGCTACAAATGTCTCAATCCCTACTGCCTTGTAGAAGCCTGCTTGCAAGGTTCTGGAAAAAGGCGAGATATTTATTGAGAGACGATGCCAAATGGCAGAACGCCGTAGTACACGGCAAAGAAATGGCAGGCGCTGCCGGCCATCACAAATAGGTGCCAAACCGAGTGGTTTAGTGGCAGACGTTGGAACAGATAAAACACAACGCCGGCGGTATAAGTAATGCCGCCCGCTAAAGTGAGGCTCCAGGCCAGTTCGCTTAAGCTTTCCGTTAGTGCTGTCGAGGCGAATAAAATTAACCAACCCATCACCACGTAAATACCGACTCGTGCCATCTTGTAGCGGTTGCGAAATTTCAATTTCAGTATAACGCCGGTTAGCGCCAGCCCCCAGATCACAGCAAACAACGTCCAGCCAACAGAGTCGCGTAGGTTGACTAATAAAAAGGGAGTATAGGTTCCGGCGATTAAACAAAAAATCGCACAGTGGTCGATCATTTTATAAATACTGCGCAAGCGCGGATTCTTGCTGTTGTGATAAAGCGTTGAGGCAAGATAAAGCAACACTAAGCTGGCGCCAAATATGCTAAAGCTGATCACTTTCCATGTGTCGCCAAGGCGGCTGGCGCCCACGATTAAAACAATGGCGCCAATAACGCTCAACATCGCGGCAATGCCGTGTGTCCAAGTGCTGAGAATGTCGTCGAGGGTGTGCGGCGGTAGCGTATTATTATTCGATGTTTTCATGTCGGTAAGCCTGACGCGCGGAGGTTGGGTTTGCAACTAGCTTTTCAAGAGCGCCGACTGGCGGTGCAAGCGGGAGAATCCTGCGCTTGTCAGAAGAGTTGTTATTACTAGTACCAGCCATGCCGCGCTACCGCCCCCTGAACTGCTACTGGCGACAAAAGATGTTGGCCTTTGGTTTGATGGCAGCACGATAATAGTTGCGTCGTCGCTGTCATTAACGCCGTTGTTGTCTGGTCCATCATGAGTCACGCTAACGTCGATTTCGTAGTTTAGATTCAATGAAGTATTTGCGGGCAAAGTAATGGTCCGATTGATTTCAGCAAGTGGTGCCAGCGTAGACGTTATGCAGGTTACGCTAAAATCAGATGTGGCTGCGCACTCGCTTGTGTCGTTCCACTCGAGTGCAACATCTGATGTGAACGTTACAGACACATTATTGGCCGCAAAGAAGTCAGATCTATTGCGGACAATAATATCGAACTTGCCATAAAGCATGTTGATGTTTTCTATGTTAATGCCAACGTCTGGGCCGTCGGTATAGTTAATGGAAAATGTATCGCTGTTGTTAGCAAGGCGATAGTCATCTTTTTCTTGCGCGGTGATGTCGGCCTTCACATTGGCCGCGCGTGGATCACCTTGTTGTTCGTTTACAGTAAATTGATAGGTGATTTCACTGAGGGCGTTCAGCGCGGCAGTTGAGGTGCAGTTAAGAGTGGATAAACCGGATGGTGTGCACGCTAATGATATATCGCTGCTGGGCTCAAGACTGCTGTCGTTGGAGTCCGTTTGCAGTGTGAGCGAAAAATTGGCGACGTCGTTACGACTGCTGTCGTTAAACACCGTCACAGAAAAAACCGTATCGCTGTCTGGCAAGATGTCGTGGTAGTCACCATTAAGCCGAACGCGCAAGTCGCTGAGGGGATCGCCGGCGTCGGCAGTCGCCAATTCAATCCAATCGGTATAGCTGGCAGCGCGTGTATAGGCGCCGGATTCATTTGTGCTATTGCATTGACTGTTGCCAAAACTCGTAATGCCAACGAGTTGGGCAATATTGCGAGTCAGTGTGCCGATAGTGCGATCAGCCGGTACAAGTAATGGTCCGCCACTGTCTCCGAAACAAGTATCAACGCCGTTGGGTTGATCGAGCCGAGGTACTCGTTTTTGCGCTAGGACAACGTTTGCAGGAATGTCGTCGCCGCGATAATTACTAAGCGGTAAAAAATCGAGAGTGGCTTGCTGTAACAAGCGAGGCCGCGGACCGTTGGCTGCTTGGTCTGGACTAAAAGGCGTGCCGTCACCGTCGTAAACGCCCCAGCCCAAAATATCTACGGCATTAGTGGTGTTGCCATTGATATTGAGCTGATTCATTAATGTTTGGTCTGCAATGCTTATGGGCGTCGCGGAAGATGGCGTGTCGAGTTTCAGTAGCGCAATATCAAAGCCGTTCAAGAAATTGGTATAACTTGGGTGCACTGTCATGACGTCAACAAAGTACTGCGGTTGATTTTCTGGCGGAATGGGCGGCGAATGAATAGGACCAAGATCGGGATTGTCTACGCGTACTAACAAAGTCTCGGCCGTCACGCCTCCTTCAAGGCAGTGTGCTGCGGTCACTACCCAGCTAGGCGCTATCAGACTGCCCCCGCAAAACGTGAGTATTGAATAGGTGCCCGCGTCAGGATCATAGCTATGCAGGCCTGACATCCAAGGGGCATCAATCGTGGCGTTGTCGCCGCCAATAATTTTAGCGCTTGGCGCAGCTGTGGCGATATTGGTCAAGGGACTGCCAAGTAAGAATAAGGCAAGCGTGACTAGGGTGGCGGGCTGGCGCATGAACCTTTTCTCACGGTACGGGAATGGCGGACGAGTGTACCGACATTCTGATCATGACTGAATGTTGGCCATACGAGCAGGATGGCCTTCTAGCATTATGCTTTAGGCATTATACAGGGAGTTGTTTTGAGTGATCTGTGCGCCGAGTCGTGCGATAAGTAGGCCATGGGGGTTTGGAGAAATTGCTTGGCCAGAGGGGCCGACAGAGACGCAAGTCAGGCTCTGACTTGCGTTGATGAGGCGGCAAAGGGATTTCGGTAGCCACTGACTATCGCTAGCATGCATTTAATCGATTTTATTTATCATTCTGCATCGCTGACAATGGCTTCGTTGAACATAAGCACGAATGCACTCATCTATGCACTAAAGGAGCATTGAGTATGTTGAAGAATAGCGAAGGCCAGCCCATTCCAGACGTTACATTCCGTTCGCGAGTTGGCGAAAGCTGGGTCGACATCACCACAAGTGAGCTGTTTAAAGGTAAGAACGTTGTGGTGTTTGCGCTGCCGGGCGCTTTTACACCGACTTGCTCATCCACCCACTTGCCGCGCTATAACGAATTAGCGCCTGTATTTAAGCAAAACGGTATAGACGACATTGTCTGCCTATCGGTGAATGACGCGTTCGTGATGAACGCATGGTCCGCAGACCAGCACGCGGAGAATATTCGCTTTATCCCTGACGGCAACGGTGAATTTAGCGATAAAGTTGGCATGCTTGTGGACAAGCAAGACATTGGCTTCGGCAAACGTAGCTGGCGCTATTCCATGTTGGTGCGGGACGGCGTGATCGAGAAAATGTTCATTGAGCCAGAGAAGCCTGGCGACCCGTTTGAGGTCTCCGACGCTGACACTATGCTTAATTACATTAACGCCGAAGCCGAAACACCTAAGCGCGTTTCGTTATTCACCAAGCCTGGTTGCCCGCATTGCGGCCGCGCTAAAAAAGCGCTGCGCGACAAAGGCTACCGCTTTGAAGAGATAGAACTAAATGGCCATGGCTTAAGTTATAGCAGCTTGGCTGCAATTACTGGCCGCGGCACTACGCCACAGGTGTATATTGAAGGTCAGCACATTGGTGGCGCAGACGAGCTAGAAGCTTGGTTGGCGAAAGCCTAACGCAAGTCGGCAGCTCGGGTATGATAGCCCGAGCTGCACACCCTGCGGAGCGCACCGGCACACCGTACACGCTAAGGAAGGAGTACCCATGACAGCGGAAGCAGAAAAAGTTAAAGACGTAATGGCTAAGCACCCCTCTGCATTACGCGCGGGCACAGACTTAACCGAGGCAGTCGATTTGCTGCTTAAGTTAAAAGTAACCGGTTTGCCGATTGTTGATGGCAACGAGCGCGTAGTGGGTTTCTTGTCCGAGCAAGACTGCTTGCGCAGCTTGATTGTGTCGAGCTACCACTGCGAAGGCTCACCCACCGTGGACGACGTTATGCACGCTGACGTGTTATCGGTGCGGCCCGACGATGCGTTAATGGACGTCGCAGAGATGATGGTAAAGCAGAAACCCAAAATTTATCCCGTCGTTGATGAAAGCGGTCGTCTCGTGGGCATGCTAACGCGCGGTCAGGTGCTGGGTGCGTTGAAAGATATGCGTAGAGCGTGCGATCTAGGCTAGTTTGAGAGGTTAATGGCGCGGTGAGAGGATTGTTGCGCCAAGAGGCCTCCTGTAAGCGCGCTGGCGCAGTGTAAAGTCAGTGAGCGAAACGGTTTCAAGAAGTGAAAAGATCTAAGGCCTGCTTGCGAATGCATTCGGGCCTTTTTGTTGCTGGCAGCTAAAGTAGAACGTTGCGCGTGAAAATGCCTGCAAAGAAGATAAAGCTAGGTCTGCTAGATAATCTAGAGGTCAGAGTCGATACGATGCGGACCGAGCGTGAGTTATTGTCATATGAACGACAAGATGTGTGATATCGAATCGATGCCGCGTGATGAAGGTTTAGAGTTTAAGTGGAACGATGCTGGAACCAATATTTGAGACAAATTCTCAATAACGCTATAAAACGCTATAACGTGTCGATACGGAGGGTTATAGAAAAGCGCCAATTTCAAGCAGATCGGTAAACTGGACGTCATGTCCCCGCTACAGGTTATCCTGATAGAGAAAGTCGACTTTTATGGGTCCTAGTTAGATTTTAAAACGGACGTATGCGGCCTAAGTCGGCGTGAAAATGAGAGCGTTATCTTAAAAATGGAGAAATAGTATGAAGAGAGTGTTACTTGCATTATTGCTCATGACTAATATCGGTATTGCTTTTGCTGAAAGCGGGGTTTTAGTGGCAATAACCGCTTACGATGGAAGGAAATCATCAGAGTATTATGGCCTTATATCGCAAGGGAAGTATGACGCCATAACTGCGGGACTAACAGAATACGCCATGGTTAAAGTTGATGATG
The DNA here is from genome assembly GCA_018067045.1 of Gammaproteobacteria bacterium. Lineage (GTDB taxonomy): Bacteria > Pseudomonadota > Gammaproteobacteria > Pseudomonadales > Alcanivoracaceae > JARGPN01. The sequence continues at coordinate 76,735 of JAGPVL010000009.1, read as the reverse complement.
TATTTTGGATTAATAGCGAAGGGAAAAAGGAACGTATGAGCACTACTCATAGAAATGGCCATAGGTTCGGTTATACGAATACGATTTTCGTGCGCGAAGATTATATTACAAGAATCGTGATTCTCGATCAAAAGTACCTTGATAAACTTATCGAAGAATAGGTGTAGCCAGGTGGTGCAATGCGTCCACCTGTATTCTTTAGGGCGCTCTGCGCTGCATCTCTTAAGGCTGTTGCTGTGGCGTTAGGTAATAGGGGGCCGAATGGATTTATTTGGATTAGGGCTAAATAGTTACGATGTGGCGCTGATGGTGGTTTGCCCTATTAGCGCCGTCGTAGGCAGTTTCGCTCAAACGATTGTTCAAACTATCGATTTAAAGGGTCCGCCCAGAAGTGAGTTAGATATGACGTGGGCATCTCCTAAACTTCAGGAGTTTCGGAGTGCTTGGCTCGGCCTAAGGCTTATTCTCGGAGCAATTCTGGGTCTCGTTATAGGCCTCTATTTTGTTGGCGCGATACAAGAGTCTCCAGCTGTTCTGGCGAAAATAGCTGCTCTTTCGGTCTTGGCTGGCTATGCCGCCCCCAAGGTATGGGCGGCGCAGGATAAGGTGGTATCAGCGAAGATTGACAAGATAGTGAGCTTGGAAATTGATAAGCAAGCAGCCTCTAATGAAAATCAGAAAGATACTTGATTAGTGCTACTGCGCCTCGGAACCCTAATTTCGACTTCGGCGTAATTTAAGAGTGGAAATGATGCGGACTTATAATTGGAGGGAAATTATTAATGACGTTGATCGCTAGAACAACCACAGCAATTAAATGTTCTTCGGAGAGTGCGTTCTCTGTAGTCAGTAACATGGAGCGTTTTGGTGATTGGTTCCCAGGGGTGAAATCCATAAAATCTATTAATAATCTACCGCACGGAGAGGTTGGTAAAAAGTACTTAGAAATAGTTTCCGTTCCTATCGGCGGAGAAAAAGAGATTGAAATTACCGTTAAAGAATCAATTAGATTTGAGCGTTTTGTCACGGAAGGGAGGTTCTTGCCGCTATTGCCTCGAATGGAGGTGGTAATAGCGAATAGCGGTGAAAATGAAATATCTCTTCAGTGGAGCATGTATAGCCGAAGCGACAGCATGGCAGTGAAAATATTGCTTCTTCCATTAGTTAAAAAAACCATGCAAAAAAGAGCCAATGTCGGTTCGGTGAGGCTTAAGCGGCTGCTAGAACGGCCCCTTCTTGACGATTAGTCCGCGCATCTCTGGGGCTAGGCTGAAAGAGGTCGGTTCGTCAGTCGCGTAGAATGATTGCCCCGGCGATGTCCATATCTGTGTTCGTTATACTTCGATTAATCTTATTGGTTATAGGTTTTTGTCTAGTTCATATCTGGATGTGCTACTGCCAATTCCGTCTTGTTTCTTCGAGGCGGAATGCGCTTGAATTTTTACTAGATTGAGTGTGGAAAGAGGCTTGTTGTATTTTTTTTCCTAGTTATTTTCGGTCTGCATTGTTTTATTCCCTCGTACAGATACTCGCCGCTCTAAGCAATAAATTTTCCGCCAGTAGGCATGTCGAAATGATATCGTTTGCGTCGATCTGCATTGTGGACCCTTCTTTTTTGTGATCGCAATAGACTCCAATTGAAAAATCGGTTATCAAACTCATTACTTTTTATTAGTTGGCTCTATGAGCTGCTCATAACTTTGATGCCAGATTGCCATTCAAATTAGCTGGCTCCTATTTTTACAGTGGAGACATTAACCACTTAAAAAAACGGCGGATTCCGAAAAGCCATATGAGTAGGAAAACTAAAGGGAAGGGACTTCAAATAATGAAAGTAATAAAAATAATGATGGGTATGTTTTTGGGGTTTCTCGTAAATATTGCTTATGCCGGTGTTCCGCTGGCGCCAACGGTTGTTACGGCAACCCCCAATGACGGAAGTGTGACGATTTCTTGGAATAATGGAGATGGTGCCCACGGGTATAATTTATATTGGGGAACAAATCCTGAAATCAATATAAAGAATAACTTTGATATGAAGGTTCCTGGCATTACTGCTTCTCCATTTACTCAGACGACGCTAACAAATGGGGTGACTTACTATTTCATTATTCAGTCTGTTAACAATAAGGGGTCTTCTTACGGCTCAAGCGTTATTGCAATGAAGCCCGAAAAGGCTTGTAAGGGTGCGGTTGAGCTTCAAGCTGAGATTGACGAGCTGTTCGTTAAGTACGGAAAACTCACCGGGAATAAGCAGAAGGCGGAGCGTCTAGCCATAAAGAATCAAATAATCTATTTGACGAGTGTGATGAAGGCTGAAAAAGAAAAATGTGATGGCCCTAAGAAGCAATACAAAGATGTTGATGCAGGTTTTATTGGTAATAATGCAGAGGCACAAAATATTTGCCCCAACGTATGCGAATCCGCGTCGGGAACATGGTCTGGTCAATGGACAAATATAATTACGCCTTCTGTATGTGGGTGCTGGGTAACTAATAAATAGCGGAAGAAGGTAAAGGGACGCCAAATATTTACTTGAAATGTTTGGCGTCCTTATCGTTTCGGGGCGTGTGAATAGTCAGAGTTTTCACTGCGAGCGAAAGTTGCTTTTGCGCCTTACTCTTTGGGAAGATACTTTGTAACTTCCGTCCACGGTATTAGTCGGTTCAGCTGGATCGTTTCAAATACGCCCTTGGCTTTTCCTGGGCTGCTCATTAGGCTCAGCAAAACTAGTGCGCCTTGATAAGAAGGAAGTCCGCCATTGCTTGAAATCCGGTTCCGATCGACTACAACATTGCTATCCATCACAACGTTGATATTAGGGAATTCACGCTGCAACTGATTTTCTCCGCCGGCCCATGTTGTCGCGCGGTAGCCATCGAGAATGCCTGCATGAGCATAAAGAAATGCACCAGAGCAATTACTTGCTAGCCATGTCACGTGATTGGCGTGGTTCTTGAGGAGTTTGGTTAAATCCTTATTTTTAAAAAGCCGATCCATTTCATATGAGCTGGTTACAACTAAAGCATCGAGATTGAGGTCGTCATAAATGGTGGCATCCACCGTTAGGCGTAAACCTTCTTCAGTAGTAATAATCTCTTTTTTGTCCACACCCACCAGAATGACTTCATAATTCGAAAACCATGACTGCGCCGCCGATTACTTTGTTAGGCATCTCTTCGTTTTCTGGTAGGGCTGTGATTGCTGGCTTCTGCTGAATCACGGGGTGTTTTGTGTCCTCTCTTTGCGTTAGATATGGCGTGTCCTTTGATGGGCACATCTTTGTTAGACGTTGTAGAATACGAGTTTTGTGTCGTTAGGCTTTTGGGGAAGATAACGGCGCTTCCTGCATGAACATATCTTGGGGGATACATGCGATTTCATAATGCCATCATTCTGGTGGCGTCCATACTTGCACCTACCCATCTCGTTGCGCTGGAGAGGCTGGGTGATGGCGAGGAGCCTGTACTTGATTTTCGCAATGGCGCACCGGTTGCATCTGGCCAAGTCGATGAGGCGCCGTCGATAGACGAACCCTCTGTATTGCGGCGTCGCTTTGGGGCGACTACTCATCTGTCGCTAGGGGCGTCGACGTCGACTCGCAGCGAGCAAGAAGGTTATTCGGTGCGGGGCATAAGTAGCCAATCGTTTTCTATTTCCGCACGGCTTTTTGACTACTTCTCCATTTCAGCTTCGAAAGGGAGCAGCAGCTCGGTGGTGGATTATGAGCAGCTTCGTTTGTACGGGCCGTATTGGTTGGATGAGTCTTATACGTTTGACGCTGAGCGCGATCTCGATAACAGCTTCGCTTCTGCTGGTTTGCGCGCCGACTTCTTGGGTATGGCGTCATCGTCGCCGTATGTGGCGGTGTCGAGAGGCAAAGTGAAGCAGCACTCTGAGCTGACGGTTGTCGGGAGACGATACGATTATTTCGGCAATACGCTTTTTGAGACGATAACCACAAAGACAGATGAGGGTGATTTTACCGAGTACTCGACAACGTGGTCGATTGGTTATGAGTCTATGTTGGGCAGCTCAGTGTCGGTGGCCGGCGCTTTCTCGCACTCTTTGAATGATGATCGGCATTCGCGTTCATTTGGGCTGGGCATGAATGTCTGGCTGTCCCGTCATCTCGCCGTGGGGGTGGGAGTGTCACGTAACCACGACGCAGAAAACAACAGCGGTGGCATTGACCTATCCCTTGCGTTGTAAATGCCACCTGATCGGTGTGATGACGGTGTCGAATTAATGCTGAATTTGGATAATAAATAGGGACAGCCAAGACTTTCATCGGTATTTTGTAGTCTGCCTGTAGGGCTTCACTTACATGCTTTCATGGACCTTTGGTGCGTCCCGCGCCCGGAGTTCTGTGTTATCAACAATGTTAAAGGAGAAGTTCATGTCCAAAGGCCAAGATTCAAAAAAATCAGTCAAAAAGAAGGCTGAAAAAACAATGAAAGAAAAGCGTAACGATAAGAAGGAAAAGAAGGCCAATCAAAAATAGGCGAATCCCGAAAAGATTCGTAGCGAACAAGGGCGCTCAGGGTTTCTACGGAAATGTTGGGCGCCCTTTTTTATGCCAGACGTTTTTATGCCAGACGTTCTGTTGCGCATAACCTGTCCTTTCATCGCTGTTGTGGTTATCACAATGCCGATGAATCCACCCCGCCCTGTCCATACCAGTCACTTAGATTTTCAGTAGAGCGACGATAAACGAGCGATTTTCCGAGCGGTTTGGCACGTATTGTCAATACGGAGGAGTCGGAAGAAATCATTATTCAAAGCGTCTGGGGAATGGGCGTGCTGTGTCCGGCGTGCGCTCGGTGACGGCAGGCGGTCCGATTATCATGTTGTTGATGGTCGTTTAGGTAAACTATAAGAGATCTAGGGGAAGAGTATGCGTCGTTGGAATGGGTGGGGTGATGAGAGCAATATGATGGACTTGCCGCAATCTGGCAAAGACATGATTCGTGCTTTTGTTGGAGAAGGAACGCCTTTGCCTGACGCCGACTTAGCCAGTGTTATTGCGAAAGTGCCGACGTCTCGCCTAGCTGAGCACGTGCTATTGGATCTTTCCCCGGAAGTGCGTGTGCGTCATGCGCGCGGACAAAGTTTTCCTGATTGGCTCGCGATGCGCAGCGGTCAGTTTGACGTTTTCCCTGATGCGGTTGCCTTTCCTGAAACCTCAGAGCAGGTGCAAGAGCTTATTCAGTTGGCTAAAGAGCGGGATGCAATCGTTATTCCTTATGGTGGCGGCACATCTGTTGCGGGCCACATTACTCCCCAGCAATCGGATAAGCCGATTATCACCGTCGCATTAACACGCATGAATAAGCTATTGGATTTAGACACTGAAAGCCAAATAGCAACTTTTGGCGCGGGCGCCAATGGCCCAGAGTTGGAGGCGCAGTTACTCGCTAAGGGTTACGTGCTTGGCCACTTTCCGCAGTCTTGGGAATTATCAACGGTTGGCGGCTGGGTAGTGACTCGTTCGAGTGGCCAGCAATCGTTACGTTATGGTCGCATTGAACAGATGTTTGCCGGTGGCCGTATGGAAACGCCGGTCGGCACGATGGAAATACCGACCATTCCCGCTTCCTCCGCAGGCCCTGATTTACGCGAAATGGTGATGGGCTCTGAGGGCCGTATGGGCATAGTCACGGAAGTAAAAATACGGGTGACGCCATTGCCTGAGGTGCAAACCTTCCATGCGGTTTTCTTGCCAAATTGGGAGCAGGCCTGCAAGGCGGTTCAGGAAGTTGTGCAAACGAAGATTCCTTTGTCGATGTTGCGCGTCAGCAATCAGCTTGAAACCTATACAGGCATGCGCATCTCGGTAGATGAGAAGCAAATTGGCATGCTGGATAAAACGCTCGCGGTGCTCGGCGCGGGTGAGAAAAAGAATATGGTGACCTTCGGCTTGACCGGCACCAAGGCGCAAGTTAAAGCGAATAAAAGGCAAGCCATGAAGATTTTAAAATCTTATGGTGCGGTCAAATTTCTCGACAAAATGCTCGGTAATAAATGGGAGCATGGTCGTTTCCGCTTTCCGTATTTGCGCCACCCTTTATGGGATATGGGCTACTCGGTGGACACCTTCGAGACCGCGGTTGATTGGTCAAAATTGAAGGACTATGTCGCCGATGCGGAAACGTCAGTGCGTGCTGCACTGGCGGATGAAGGCGAGAAGGTTCATGCCTTTACTCATTTATCCCATCTTTACCCACAAGGCTCTAGCGCCTATACCACGTACTTCTTCCGCACGGCGGGAACGTACGAGGAGACGCTTCAGCGCTGGAAAAAGATCAAAAAAATAGCCTGTGACGTCGTGGTTAAACACGGCGGAACGATTTCCCACCAGCACGGCGTGGGCCGTGATCACGCGCCTTATATGCCGGCAGAGAAGGGCGCCTTAGGAATGAGTGCAATTCGTAATATGGTTGAGCACTTTGATCCGGATAAGCGTATGAACCCCGGCGTATTGTTGGAAGATTAACGAGTTATGTGTCCGCTTTCCGCTGTCGATATACACGTTTTGTGTGTCGGCAGCGCAAAAAAATAAGAAGGTAAACGCGTGGTAAAAAGTTGGAATAAAAATTGGCGATCTGAGCTGTGGGCAGATTTAGAATCGGCTGACACGAAATGGGACCTGATTATCATTGGTGGCGGCATTACCGGTGCCGGTGTATTGCGTGAAGCTTCTCGCCGCGGCTTGAAAGCACTGCTTATCGAACAAAAAGATTTTTCCTGGGGCACATCGAGTCGTTCTTCCAAAATGGTGCATGGAGGATTGCGCTATCTGACGCAAGGTGACTTCAAGCTAACCCGTGAGGCGGTGGTTGAGCGTCAGCGCATGTTGGACGAGGCGCCCGGCTTAGTGGAACCCATGAAATATCTATACCCTTTTCGCAAGGGGGACTTCCCAAACCGTTGGGCATTCAACTTTATAATGCGTGTATATGATTTCTTCGCTGGACGTCGAGATTATCGATACTTCGATAAGGGTATGGTCGAGAACTTCTTGCCTGGTATACGCGATGACGGCCTTTACGGCGCCACGCAATATACCGATGCGGTAACAGATGATTCGCGTTTGGTTCTGCGTGTATTGCAGGAGGCGCAAGGTGAGGGAGGCGTGGCGGCAAACTACATCAAGGCGAAAGATTTGCTGCGTGAAAATGGCAAGGTCGTTGGCTTAACGGTAGAAGATGTTGAAGGCGGCGTGAGCTGCCGCGTGCGCGCGAAAGTAGTGGTGAATGCGACGGGGGCGTGGGCTGATCGTTTGCGTAGCAGCTTAATAAATGAAAAGCGTGTGCGGCCGTTACGCGGCAGCCACATTGTTGTGCCGAGTTGGCGCTTGCCGGTGCATCAAGTGCTTGCATATCAGCACCCCAAAGATGGCCGATTTATTTTCATCTACCCGTGGGAAGGGGTAATTGTTCTCGGCACAACGGATTTAGATCATACCGAAAACTTAGATTTAGAAGCAGGTATTAGCTCGGCAGAAGTTGATTACATTTTGGAGGGTGCGAACAACCAGTTTCCTAAGGCGAAGCTGAAGCGCGCTGACATTCTCAATACCTTCTCCGGTGTCCGCCCTATCGTGGGCAAAGAAGGGGTCGATGCCGATAAGTTGAAGCCTTCCGCTGCGCGTCGAGATCACGTCGTTTGGAACAATGATGGCATGATCACAGTGACCGGCGGCAAGCTGACCACGTTCAGGGCGATTGCGCTGGATGTGATGAAGGCCGCTGCGGTGCACTTAGATATCGATCAGACGGAAGATGCTTATGGCAGGGTATTTGCAGAAATTTTGAAGCCGTTACGGGATTGCAAGTTTGGCCCTGCGCAAGAGCGTCGTTTGACAGGGTTTTATGGTTCCGCGGCACAAGAGCTAATTGACTATGCACACTCAGATGAGCTTGGCTTTATTCCTGGCGCGTTAAATGTCTGGGCAGAGTTGCGCTGGTCTGCTGCCCGCGAAGCAGTGAAACATTTAGACGACCTTTTGCTGCGCCGTACCCGTTTGGGGTTGCTGTTGCCGCAAGGCGGTATGCTGCAAATGCCACGCATCAAGGCCATCGCGCAGCCGGAGTTGGACTGGGATGACGCGCGCTGGGATCAAGAAGTTGCGCGTTACCAATCTATTTGGGCTGACAAATACAGCGTTCCCGCAGCATAAGGGACGGACCAACAAGGGCGGGAAGCTGTAGTGAAAGATAAAATACTAGCAATAGATAATGGTTCGCAGAGCATACGTGCTTTGCTATTTGATCTTGATGGTAATCTGCTGTTTAAAAGCAAAATCGAAATTGAAGCGTATTTTTCAGAGCAGCCAGGTTGGGCCGAACAGCACCCAGAGTACTATTGGGATAACGTCGGCGTTGCGTGCCGAAATTTGTGGGACCAGGGCGCGGATCCGCAATCTGTCGCAGGCCTTTCCGTCACCACTCAGCGCGGTACGATGGTTTTCTTGGATGACAAAGGAGAGTCGTTACGCCCTGCTTCAACGTGGATGGACCAACGCCAGCTGCAAACACTGCAGCCGATGTCGAGTGTCTGGGAGCTGTTGATTAAAGTCTCGGGCAAGGCCTCGGTGCTGGACTATGTGCGTAAGCAAGCGCCGTCCAACTGGGTGGCGCACCATCAACCAGAGATCTGGGCCAAGACCGCAAAGTATCTGCAACTCTCTGGCTACCTAAATTATAAGTTGACGGGGGAGTATAAGGATTCCGTTGGCAGCCAAGTTGGCTATATCCCCTTTGAATACAAAATTCGCGATTGGGCGCCGAGCTATAGTTGGCATTGGCAGGCATATAGTATTCAGCGTGATCAGTTGCCTGAGCTGGTTCAGCCGGGCGAGAGGCTAGGCTTATTGCAGGGACAGGCCGCTGCGCATATCGGGCTGCCCGAAGGTGTGCCGATCATCGCCTCGGGAGCGGATAAAGCGTGCGAGATGATGGGGTCTGGTTTGATAGCCGATGATGTTGCGTGCCTGTCCTATGGCACGCGCGCGACAATTAACACGCATACAAAAAAGTATTTTGAACCGGTGCGTATGATGCCTGCTTACCCTGCAGCCATGCCAGACATGTTTATGACGGAAGCGGCGGTGCCGCGCGGATTTTGGATGGTCAGCTGGTTCAAAAAAGAGTTTGGCCAGCACGAACAGGTTTTAGCTGCGCAGCAAGGAATCGCCCCGGAAACGTTATTTGATGACTTGGTAAATCAAGTGCCTCCCGGTTCCATGGGTTTAATGCTGCAGCCCTATTGGGGACGTGATATTGCGCCGGGTCCCGAAGCTAAGGGCGCAATAATAGGTTTCGGTGAAGTGCATACCCGTGCGCATATGTACCGTTCTATATTAGAAGGGTTGGCGTTTGCATTGCGCGAAGGGCGCGAAGCGATTGAAAAGCGTGGCAAGAAAAAAATTACGCGCTTGCGGGTATCCGGCGGTGGGTCACAATCAAGGGCTGCCATGCAAATCACAGCCGATGTGTTTGGCTTGCCTGCTGAGCGCCCGCACACCTTTGAAACCTCTGGCTTGGGTGCAGCTATTGTAGCTGCAGTGGGTTTGGGTTTTCATCGCGACTTTGAAACGGCAATGGCGAAGATGACCAGAGAGGGGGATGTATTTTACCCCAACCCTGACTCAAAGAAAATTTACGATGCGCTGTACAGCGAAGTATACCAAGGGATGTATAAGCGGTTGGAACCAATGTACAAATCCATTCGTAAGATTACCGGTTATCCACAATAGTAAAAATTCGTATATATTTAAAATTCTAGAGAAGCCATGATGTGGAATTGTCGCTATTCGGCAATTTATTGCGCGTCATTTTTTTCGTATCTACCCCTCCTTCCCCCTCCAGAATATTTCGATTTAAATACGCAACCTTTCCACATTTCTGATTGGATTTGTCATGGTTTCTGTGTGAAGGTGAAAATCATACATGTATTGACTTTATGCTGAATTAACGAAATGGATTTTCTCCAATGAGCAGATTGTTGTTGGTGATGAGTAAGGTCTTATTATGAAGGAAATCGAGTTATCACAGGACCAAAAAGAGAGGATTGTTAGTAAGGTGAAAGCTTACTTCAGTGCCGAGATGGGCCAAGATATTGGTGGCTTCGAAGCAGAGTTCCTTATTGATTTCTTTGGCAGAGAAATAGGCGCGTACTACTATAATCGCGGCCTTTCGGATGCGCAGAAAATATTTACTGAGAGAATGGAGGAGGCTGCCTACCTAATTCAGGAGGTTGAGCAGCCAGAGCATGACTAAATAAATGATGTATAAATAGGTAATGGGTGGGCTAACGCTATGACAGCGTGCCTTGATTGTTACGAATATGCGCTGAATTACCGAATGTTTTGTATGTCATTGGTGTATGCTCAAATAGATGCTGCGGCAGAAGAGCCGTTCTTTCTAGGTTTCATCTGAAGAGCTGGCGTGAAAGATGTGTGAATGTCGTCATCAATAGAATTGACATCAGGTAGCTCCAATGAAAACGCCCGACATCCCCGAATTTGAAGAAGCTAGGCTCGAGACGCTTCGCTCTTTAGGCATCCTAGACTCTGCCCCCGAAGAGCGATTCGATCGATTCGCACGTATGGCAAAGCGTCTGTTCGATGTGCCTATCGCCCTTGTTAGTATCGTTGATGAGAACCGGCAATGGTTTAAATCCTGCTTTGGTCTCGATGTTAGGGAGACTTCGCGTGATATCTCATTCTGCGGGCACGCAATTCTTGGTAAGGAGGTCTTCGTTGTCCCTGATACGCTGAGTGATGAGCGTTTTGCGGATAACCCTTTGGTTCTAAGTGATCCTCATATTCGTTTTTATGCCGGCTGCCCACTGCGCGCGCCGAACGGACATGCCCTTGGAACACTTTGTATTATTGATCAAAAGCCGCGGAGTTTTGATAGAGAGGATATGTCGGCTTTGGCAGATCTCGCGTCAATGATAGAACGTGAAGTTGCAGCGGTGCAGATGGCGACACTAGACGAGCTCACCAAAATATCTAACCGGCGTGGGTTTGTGATGCTTGCCCAGAGCAGCTTGGGAATAATCACTCGGCAAAAAATTCCTGCCGCATTAGTGTTTATCGATTTAGACAAATTTAAATTGATCAATGATAACTTTGGACACGCAGAAGGCGATTTAGCATTAAATGCATTTGCGGGAATTATAAAGGATGCGTGTCGAGATTCGGATATTTTTGCGCGGATGGGCGGCGATGAGTTCGCCATATTGCTAACGAATTCGTCTCAGGAGCAAGCAGAGGAGGTCGTTGAAAGAATTTGTCGCGCGCTGGATAAATACAATCAGGACGTGGATCGAGGCTATGATGTTTCGCTTTCATATGGAATCGCATCATTCGACGCAGAGAAGCATGATTCAATTGAAGCACTTTTGGCAGAAGGCGATTCGCTAATGTATAAGTTTAAGAGAAATTTAGAGTAAATGTTTTCGGTATACATTATTTAGAGAAACTTATGGTGCATAGATAAGAGCGCCATCATTCTGCAATCGCTTCCCGCCTAGCAACGATCTATAGGGATTTATTTGGAATCCTCCCTGAGTATTAAATATCCTGCTTCTTGCTACAACGCTGAATTTTCTCACGCGGCCATTCTCTTGATCTAATGTAGTGCGCGACGCTAAGCCTCCTAAAAAAGTGCACTGAAACGTGCCATTTTGTTACAGTCAAAATATTTAGGCCCCTAAAAAGTTTCACGATAAAGCCAGATATTTCAGCAGGTTAATGGCCTCTTGCGTGTCACGTTTTTCTATGCGCATCATGTGCGCATGGCTGATATTCGAGAGGAAACACTCGCGCAAGCAACATGGGCCTCGTTGGTGGAATCCGCCGTAATGTTGCGGCACGATTTACATCGGCACCCTGAGTTGGCGTGGCAAGAGCGGCGTACTGCGAGCGTTATACGGGAGCGTTTGTCAGCGGCGGGCATTCAATGGCGGGCTTGCGCGGATACGGGCACGGCCGCGGTCATCGCGCCCAATGCGGCCGGCGCGCCGATTGCGTTGCGTGCGGATATCGATGCATTGCCACTCCATGAAGCGACGAACCTCTCTCATACATCGACGCTGTCCGGCTGCATGCATGCCTGCGGCCATGACGGCCATACGGCGACCTTGTTTGCAGCTCTGTGGTGGTTGAAACAACATGAAAGCCAGCTGCCTGGGCCGGTGACGTTATTGTTTCAGCCGGCAGAAGAAGGCGGGCATGGCGCGCGTAAGATGATTGAAGATGGCGCGTTAGAAGGGGTGTCAAAGATCTACGGCTGGCATAACTGGCCGGCCATTCCCTTCGGGAAGGCGGTTTGCCCGGATGGCGCCGTGATGGCGGCGAACGGAACGTTCGAAATCCAATTGATTGGGCAAGGCGGGCACGCCAGCCAGCCAGAGTTGTGTCGCGATCCTGTATTGGCCGCGTCGGCCGTGACGCTAGCGTTGCAGCAAATTGTTAGTCGTCACTTGCGCCCACAAGATGCTGCGGTGGTCAGCGTGACGAGCATAGACGCGAAAAGTGCGGATACTATTATTCCGGATACGGCGAGATTGTCTGGCAGTATTCGTTTGGCACACGATGGCATTCGTGCACGTGTTGAAGAATTGATTACATCCATTTCACAGGACACTGCCAACGCTTACGGCGTACGCGCAGAGGTCAAACTCTTTCCCCGTTACGGCGCGACGATTAATCACGCTAGCGCGGCGGCAAATTATCGCCACGCATTAGAGGCCGAATTTGGCGCTTCTTGGCATAGCCGCGATACAGCGATGCCGATTATGGCCTCCGAAGATTTCAGCTACTACCTCAATGTCATTCCAGGGGCTTATGCGCTCGTGGGGGCCGATGATAACAACGGTCACGCAGCACCCTGCCATAGCCCTCGATACGATTTCAACGATAATTTAATTCGACATATGGGCCGCGTGTACGCTCGTTTAGCCGGCGCGCCGATACCGGAGTAACAGTTTTTATCGATGAATAAACGTGTCGTGAGAGAGATCTTGGAGAAGACATTAAAAGAAACGTGATGCCAACGACGTGTTGGCAACCGTGAAGACGCTAGTGAGACCTGTAATAGGAGAAACGCCATGCAAGTGTTCGAAAAGTGGGAGTCTGAGATTCGTGGCTATTGTCGCGCTTATCCAACGGTCTTTGTGTCGGCGTCAAACGCGCGTCAGGTCGATGAATCGGGTAAATCGTTTATCGATTTCTTTGCCGGGGCAGGCGTACTCAATTTTGGCCACAACAATCCGCTGATGAAAGAAGCGTTGATTGAGTACATTCAGAACGACGGAATTGCCCATAGTTTGGATATGTACACCAGCGCGAAGCGCGCATTTATTAGCGCCTTCGCTGAACACGTACTAAAACCTCGCGGCATGGAATACAAGATGCAGTTCATGGGCCCGACTGGAACCAACGCGGTTGAGGTTGCACTAAAACTGGCGAGACGGGTGACGGGGCGGCGTACGGTTGTTGCATTTAATCGCGCTTTTCATGGTATGACCTTGGGCGCATTGGCGTGTACGGCGAACAGTTATTTCCGTAACGCATCGGGCGTACCGCTTGAGCACGTAATGCATTATCCGTTTGGTTGCGATGATCCCGGCGGCGGAAGCGAGCTCGGCGGCGGCGTTGGATCGTTGGATTATTTGCGTGCGCAGTTTCAGGATCCATCTTCGGGCCTAGAGGCTCCTGCGGCGTTTATTGTTGAATCCATTCAAGCGGAAGGCGGTGTCAATATCGCCAGCAAGGCATGGCTACAAGCACTACAAAAGTTGGCGAACGATCTCGGCGCGTTGCTGATTATAGATGATATCCAAGCGGGCTGCGGCAGAACCGGCAGCTATTTCAGTTTTGATGGGATGGATATTGATCCTGACATTATTTGTTTGGCCAAAGGGCTAGGTGGCTTTGGTACGCCGATAGCTATGAATCTCGTTAAAGCAGAACACGACAAACATTGGTCGCCGGGTGAGCATACCGGCACATTTCGCGGACAGAACTTATCATTCATTGCTGGGCGAATTGGTTTGGAATACTTCCGAGACGATGTCTTGATGAATGAAGTAAAAAGAAAGGGCGCGGTACTCCGGAAGTTTTTGGAGGATCTTGCGGATAAGTACTCGGGCCATGAGTTTCAAGTGCGCGGCAAGGGCATGATGCAAGCTATCGATGTACGCGACGGTGCGGTCGCGAAGAAGATTTCAGGGCAATGTTTTCAGCTAGGTCTGTTGATGGGTCCATGTGGATCGGGCGGTAGAGTGGTTAAGCTTATTCCGCCCTTAACAATCCCCGATGACGACCTAAACGAAGGCCTCGAGCTGTTGGCGCAAGCGTTTGCTAACGTATTGGATTAGTTTCACGAGAATGTCGTGAGTAGAAGCGTGAGGTCATAATATGAAATATCGTGAAGATATGACGTTTCCGTTTGCAGAGTATGAGCGCCGATTGAACGATCTTCGCAGTCGTATGAAGGAGCGGCTACTTGATGCAGTGGTGATCACCGATCCTGAAAACTTGATGTACCTGACGGATTATCAAACAACGGGTTATTCGTTCTTCCAAGCATTGGTTGTGCCGTTATCAGGCGAGCCATTCATGATCACTCGTGAGCTAGAGGCGACCAATGTGTATCACCGCACCTGGGTTGAGATCGCGCGGCCATACCCCGATACCGGCGATGCCATTCAAATGTTGGTGCAGAGCTTTCGTGAGTTCGGCCTTAAAGGTAAGTGCATTGGCTATGAGCGAAATAGCTACTTCTTCCCTGCATATCACCAAGACGCTATCCATACGACGTTTACAGATGGCAAGTTAATTGACTGCTTTGGCATTGTAGAAGAAGGGCGTGTGTGTAAATCCGAAGTCGAAATTGAAGTGATGAAGAAATCCGCTCGTGCTACAGAGGCCGGTATGCGTGCAGGTATCGAAGCGTGTCGCGCAGGCGTCACTGAAAATGAAATTGCAGCGGAGATTAGTGCGGCAATGTTCCGCGCCGGCGGAGAGGCGCCAGCGGTGATGCCGTATGTGGTGTCTGGCCCTCGCTCGATGATCGGACATGCCACGTGGGAAGGGCGGATTGTTCAGCCCGGAGAACATGTATTTATGGAGGTCGGTGGTTGCTATCGCCGTTATCACACCGCAATGATGCGTACCGTCGTGCTCGATGAATTATCCGACTCGATGTACAAGGCGCAAGAGCGCATGAAGTTGGCGTTGACGGAAATCCATAAAGCTATTCGGCCCGGACTGACTGTGTCGGATGCCGATAATCTGATGCGGCAAATTATTACTGAGAATGATGTGGGCGCGCGGCTCATTACGCGTTCTGGCTATTCGATTGGTATTGCCTTTCCGCCGAGCTGGGACGAGGGCTACATCATCAGTTTGAAGCAAGGGAATTCGGCGTTCTTGCGCGAAGGAATGACATTTCATTTGATTCCGTGGATGTGGGGAGTGGATGGCGATAAAACGGTGGGAATCTCTGACACTATTCGCGTGACGGCGACGGGCTGCGAATCCTTTTTTACGATGGACCGCGACATGGTGTGCAAGCCGGAAGAGTCGCAAAAGCGCTTGGGAGTTTCAAATCCGGTATCGCCTATTCAGGACGCCACAAAGAAATAGGATGCCGTTATTCAAATTCATCTTCGATGGGTCCCTTGATAGGAGACAGATATGTCAGCGATACCAGAGGCATTAGTTGCGACCGATCCCACCAACGGAAAGATTATCAGTAAAACGCCGCCACTGGATGCACTGCATTTAGAACAAGTCATGGGGCAAGCCGTCGCAGCGTTTCCAGCGTGGCAAGAATTGACCTTTGCTGAACGGGGCGACTTATTATTGGCGGTGGCGAGTTATATGCGTGAAAACGTCGAGACGCTAGCGCCTATCATGACATTGGAAATGGGAAAGCCGATCAAAGAAGCGCGCGCGGAAGTTAATAAGGCGGCGCTGTGCGCGGAACATTATGCACGTCATGCCGAATCCTATTTGGCGACGGAATCCATTAATTCCGACGCCCAACATAGCTATGTTCAATATCAGCCCCTTGGTGCCGTACTTGGTATCTTGCCGTGGAATGCGCCGTTCTGGTTGGCGTTTCGATTCTGCGCCCCAGCATTGATGGCGGGGAATACTTGTTTGATGAAGCATGATCCGCATGTATCCGGTTGCGCTAAAGCGATTATTGGTGCCTTCGACGCAGTGGGAGCGCCGCCGGGCGTAATGCAAAATTTGCCATTAGCCAATGAACAGGTTGAAAGCGTTATTCGTGATCGGCGTGTTCAAGCTGTGTCTTTCACCGGCTCAAGTCTTGCCGGTGCGAAGGTGGCTGCGGTAGCCGCGTCAGAAATTAAATCGGCGGTGCTGGAATTAGGTGGATCAGATCCCTGTATTGTCTTGGCAGACGCCAATATAGAGGCAGCGGTGAAAACGGTAACGATTTCTCGCATGATTAACGCAGGACAATCGTGCATAGCGGCTAAGCGTATTATTGTCGAAGCGCCGGTTTATGATCGATTTGTTGAGCTGCTGCGTGCGTCGCTTGCGGCGCTCAAAATGGGTAACCCAGCAGATGAAACGACAGATGTTGGGCCTATCGCACGTGATGATCTCCGCCAGGCTCTTCACCGTCAGGTGCAAGAGAGTGTAAAAAAGGGGGCTCGCTGTTTATTGGGCGGCGCTCTTCCGGAAGGCGACGGGTACTTTTATCCCGTCACGTTACTGGTCGATGTCACCAATGATATGGCGGCAGGTTGCGAAGAAACATTTGGCCCGGTTGCGGTGGTTATGAAGGCCGACAATGATGAGCATGCGCTCAAAATAGCGAATGATTCAGAGTTTGGTTTGGCGGGAAGTGTATGGACCACATCAGCACGAGGCGAAGCGATAGCCCGGCGAATGGAGTTGGGCCAGGTTTCGGTAAACGGTATTGTTAAAACTGATCCGCGTTTACCAAGTGGGGGCATTAAGCGTTCCGGCTACGGACGAGAATTAGGACCGCATGGGATTAAGGAATTTGTAAACGCGAAACAGATTTGGGTGGGCCCTGCTTTATAGCGAATGACTCAAAGCCTTCCCGAGCTGGAAAAAGATTCGCTTGCTTGCAAGCGAATCTTTGATATGACTATCTTAGCCACTAGGGCTTTTTGCAGCGGCGTTCTTACAAGGCGCCTATCTTGTCGAAGTTGCTCCGAGCGGGCGGGGAGTTATTTAGCGGCGTTTTAGTTGGCAATCACGATCTTGCCAATGGATTTCCCTTTCTCAACTATGCCATGCGCGTTGCGAAGGTTCTCTGCATTAATAGGGGTAAACGTTTGCGTTAGGGTTGTGCGCAATATTCCCTCATCTATCAACTTTGAGATATTGTTTAATAGGTCCCGTTGCGACGCCATGTCGTCGGTTTGATACATTGATCGCGTAAACAGGAATTCCCACACAAATGTGGCGCTCTTGGTTTTCAGTTCACTCATGTCTAATGGATGCTGATTTTCGACAATAGTGCAGATCGTTCCCTGAGGTGTAATCAGCTGAGACATTGCCGACCAATGGCCGTCGGTATCGTTTAGGCACAGGATATAATCAACAGTAGGGTATTTTATTGCACTGAGTTCGGTTAGGAGGTTGTTGCGATGATTTACCACTAGGTCCGCGCCCAAGTCCTTACACCAACTGATTGTTTCTTCTCGTGAGGCGGTGGCGATGACTGTTAAGCCGGCAATCTTCTTTGCCAATTGAATGGCAATAGAGCCTACGCCACCGGCGCCGCCAATAATCAGAATGCTCTTACGATTATCGGTGCTGTCTGATTCTTTGATACGAAGTCGGTCGAATAATGCTTCCCAAGCGGTAATGCTTGTTAGGGGGAGCGCGGCCGCTTCTGCATGAGAAAGGGTGGAAGGTTTATGGCCGACTATACGCTCATCCACCAAATGAAATTCTGCATTGCAGCCAGGGCGGGTTATGTCGCCGGCATAAAACACATCGTCGCCGATTTGGTACGCCGTGACCGATTCGCCCACGGCGACGATCGTACCGGAAGCATCCCAGCCAAGAATACGCGGTGTTTTTTCGGTCACATCTTTTGGGCTACGTACCTTCGTGTCCACAGGGTTTACAGAGATAGCTTTAACCTTCACCAATATGTCTCGGCCCGCGGCAACCGGCATTGATAGTTCGATATCGCGTAAGCTGTTTTTGTCATCAATGGACAAATATTCGGTTAATCCTACTGCTTTCATGGTGCTTTCCTTTTACGCTTGGTACGCGGGATGGTCTGTATAGTGCTTTTCGGTATTAACGAATATTGGTTTGCGAGTCGTGTGTGGAGCCAGTAAGAGCCGAAAAGCCAAAGTGCACAATGAGCTATTCAAAGGCTCCCAGGGTGAGGCGGCGTGTAAGGGGTGATTTTCCCACAAGCATGATTGCGAGAGTGAATTAGTTTAAGGCGTATTACTAGTCTCGATAGTTGCATCGCAGCGCGAGCAAACGTTAAGCGCCGTTGAAGCGGAGGAAGATGTGAGTCAAAGGCTAAAGTCTGCAATAGTAGGCGTAGTTTGTTTATCGACAATTAGCTTTGCGGGGGAGGTGTTGCACCCTTTCATGGCCGTTGGTTGGTTTACTCTTGTTCAGTCAGGCATTGAGCCTGCCCAGAAGGCGGATTACCTGTCCGCGCTGTTCGATTCTCCGTTGCTTAAAGCGTATGTGTGCGCTGCATTCGCTGTAATGATGGGCTTTGTGTTTGGGGCGCTATCCGGTGCGGAAAAGCGTTTTCTACCCAACATGCTATTTTCCGTTGTCGCGGGAGTTTATGTGGCATTTGTCACGCAGAGCATATCAGCTGGATTAGTCTTAGGCTCTGTTGTGTGGGTGTTGTGCTTTTTGGCTGCGTTGGCGGCGCATACTTTAAGAATGCTGGGGTTGCGCCAGGGTCTACAATCTCACCGCCTTAAAGAGCAGGAAAGTTTCGAGGAGAAGGTGCAGAAAATCCGAGATAAGCAGCGTATGGCTCAGCAAATTTCTCCTGCGGATAAATCGCGATCTTTAGGGCCTGATCGCACTAATTAGTGCCTTAAATTAAATAGACATTTAAAGAAGAACATTTATGTGTGACCGGCATGTGGTGATATTTGATGGAGAGTGCAATTTCTGCCACGGTGCAGTGAACTTCATCATTAAGCGAGATCCGCAGGCCATTTTTGTCTTTGCCGCCATGCAAAGTAACGTAGCCGCTCAGATAATGGAGAAATATAATATTGATAGTGTAAGCATGGATACGATTTTGCTGATTAAGAAGGGTCAATGTTATGTGTTTTCTTCTGCAGCGTTTGAAATAGTGAAAGACTTAACCTGGCCTTGGCCTGTTCTAAGCGTATTGAAGTTCATCCCGCTATTCTTGCGAGATTATTTATACAGATTATTTGCACGGCATCGTTATGCATTGTTTGGCCGTAGAGAGTTGTGTTTGTTGCCAAGCGATCATGTGAAATCACGTTTTTTGGGAACGTAAGTTCGGCAGCCAGCTAGGATAGGTGTAACGGGGTAATGGATAAAGCTTCCACTAAGGACGGCGCCTTTGACGTCTTTGTTGTGTTTTTAAAACTTGGGCTAACGTCGTTTGGTGGGCCGATGGCTCACCTTGGGTTCTTTCGTAAAGAATTGGTCGAGCGACGGGGCTGGCTAACGGATGCTCAGTTTGGCGAGCTTTTGGCGATCTGCCAGTTTTTGCCGGGACCGGCGAGCAGTCAGTTGGGTTTTAGTTTGGGTTTGTTGCGGGCCGGTTGGCTCGGTGCAATTGCTGCGTTCATAGCCTTTACGTTGCCATCTGCTTTGTTGTTAATGGCGTTTGCATGGTTTATGCCGTTATTGTCTGGGCAGATGGCGCAGGCGGCCATCCACGGATTAAAAATTGTTGCGTTCGCGGTGGTGGCGGATGCGGTTTTGGGAATGTCGAAAAAACTGTGCCCAGATTGGCCGCGGAGATTGATCGCCGTGCTGGCAGCGGGTGTATTGCTTGTTGCTGAAAACTCTTCGATGCAGTTGTTTGTTGTTGGCGGCGGTGCGTTAGTTGGCGTGAGCTTATACAAGTTCGGAGGCGCTATTAAGCTGCATGCGATGGCGCTCGACGGAGCGAAGCCGGGGCATGTCGAGGTACTTAATCTTCACTATGGCGTGCGCCATGCCAGTGCGTTGATGTTGTTGTTTGTACTGTTGCTTATTGGTTTGCCGATGCTGGCTTCCAGCGAAGCGGGCTTGTTGTCGGTGGCGGATGCTTTTTATCAAGCTGGGGCGTTGGTATTTGGTGGCGGGCATGTTGTGTTGCCGTTGCTGGAGGATTCGGTGGTGACGACGGGTTGGGTCAGCAAAGAATCGTTTCTTGCTGGCTACGGTGCGTCACAGGCGATGCCGGGGCCGATGTTCGCCTTCTCGGCGTATCTCGGTGGGCTTATTGCAACGGGCCAGAGTGCATGGATGGGGGCGTTAGTTGCACTCGTGTTTATGTTTTTACCGGGTTTCTTGTTGATCGGCGCGGCGTTGCCATTTTGGCGAATGATTGCAGCGAATTCGGCAGCAGCGAGCGCCATCGCGATGGTAAATGCTGCGGTGGTTGGATTGCTTGCGGCAGCACTTTACGATCCCATTTTTGTGTCGGCCATAGTCAATGTGTTTGATCTGGTTATTGGTTTGGTAGGATTTGTACTGTTATGTGTTTGGCGTTGGTCTGCACTCTCAGTTGTGGCATGGTGCGTATTGGCAAGCGTAACGTGTGCGTGGCTAGTGGGTTAATGACGCAAGATATTAAGTGAGACCTTAATCTTGCCAAGCAAACCTGAGCCTAGTTTCGCGAGGTTAAGCTCAAACCGAATTAAGAATAAAGAGGCGGGAAGGACCATGGAATATCAAGACATTCGGTATAGCGTCGAAAATCGTATTCTCACGATCACGCTGTCCCGTCCCGAGCGGATGAATGCGTGGACATTGCGCATGAAAGACGAAATGCTCGATGCGTTAGCGCGAGCTAATGCGGATGATGACGTGCGTGTCATCGTGGTGACCGGTGAGGGCAAAGCCTTTTGTGCCGGTATGGAATTGGTGCGTCCTGAAGGCAATATTTTTGGCTATGATATTCCGCAAGAAGAGCAGCTCAATATTGAAGAAATTCGTGATTCCGGTGGCGAGTTGTCGTTGGCGCTGTATGACAGCGATAAGCCGGTAATTGCCGCGATTAATGGCGCGGCAGTGGGGATTGGCATCACCATGACGCTGCCCATGGATTTCCGTATCGCGTCAGCGGGGGCAAAGCTCGGCTTTGTGTTTAGTCAGCGCGGCATTGTGCCGGAAGCGTGTTCCAGTTGGTTTTTGCCCCGTGTAGTGGGGATGCAGCAGGCGCTAGAGTGGGTAATGTCCGGTGATATCTTTACTGCGGAAGAAGGGCATGCGGCGGGCTTGATTAGAAGCATCCATCCGAAGGAATCGGTGTTGGACGCGGCCTACGCGTTGGCGGAGAAGCTGATGCGTAAAAGCGCTCCGACATCGGTGGCCTTGGCGCGTAAGATGTTGTGGCGTAACCCGACATTTGATCACCCTATGTATGCACATCAGGTGGATTCGCGTTTGATGTACATTACCAGCGAGCGCATGGACGGTCGTGATGGTTTTGGGGCATTCCTAGAGAAGCGTGATCCGGTGTTTACCGCCAAAGTATCTGAAGACATGCCAGAGACACCATTTTGGCCGACGCCGCCGTTAAAGTAGTCATGAGCGCGTCGCTAAGCGTGAACGGTAGCCGTTCAGTACAAGGCCGCTGCTCTTTGCTGTCCTAGACTGGCTGTATTCGATGCGTTAAAACACGCTGATGTTGTGGCGTATAAAAGAAATCCTTCAGAAACAATATAAAGGAGTGCCGTTATGCGCACGCTAGGGCAGTTTCTCGACGCGTATGGCGAAAGCCACCGCAATCCGATTAATCAGTTGGTGCACTTTGTGTGTGTGCCCGCAATTTTCTTTTCCAGCTTGGGGTTGTTGTGGTTGGTGCCGCTTGGGCAGTGGCTCGGACTGGAAGCGAATGTGGCTTATTGGGTCAATGGGGCGACGGCCCTGGGTGTGTTGGCCGGCGTATTCTATTTGCGTTTATCGATCGCGACGTTTGTGTTGATGGTGGCGTGGTTTGCGTTGTCGGTAGCGGGTGTGGTGGCCATTGAGCGTTTCGGCGGCTCGTTGCTCTGGATTAGTGTGATTACGTGGGTGATTGCTTGGGCTGTGCAGGTTTATGGCCATAAGGTGGAAGGTAAGAAACCAAGCTTTGCTGATGACCTCGTGTTTTTACTGGTCGGTCCGGTTTTTGTTTCGGTGGAGATTGCCGCGAAACTGGGTATTCGCACCCGTCACGCGTTGCCCCATTAGCGTTAACGCTCGTCAGCTCGAACGGTTGTGCCCCCTGTAGTCATTCCGCGCAAGGTGGGGTACAACAGGTTAGGCGCGATCGGCGAGTGAGCGAGTGATGATTCGGTGAAAAAGTCAGCGACGAAATCTGGGAAACACGTAAAGGACACCACACGGCAAAACCTCTCTGCTGAAGACCCTTCCTTGGCGTCATTATCAGCGCCGCCTCTATCCAGTACTTCTTTAACGCCTCCTCTATCGAAAAATACTAACTCGGTGATACAGGGCACGATATTTTTATGGCCCGGTCGTTGGCTTTTGTTGAGTAACGGCATCCACAATCGCCGTCACAAACATGTCGCGGCGTCGTTGCTGTTCGGATTAGATGGCCCTTTGGATATTGAAATATCTGGCCAGTGGCATCGATTGGCTGGGGCGATTGTGGCGCCCGAAGTTGAGCAAGCACTGGATAGCGGTGATGGCCGCACGTTGGTTGTTCATATGGACCCCGATGAGCCAATGTGGCGTCATTTGGTGACGGCGTTGGGTGGCTCCGAATTTATGCCGTTATCAGCAGGGCAGCTTGATATTCAGACATTGGAAGATGCCGTGCAGGCCGCTGACATTGTGGCGGCGCAACGATGGCTGCAAACGTTAGCGACCGATCAAGCGGATTGCACGGTGTTAGATGAGCGTGTGCAACAAGTTTGCGGTTGGTTGCGCGACAACCTTCCTGAGCGTTTAGAGTTGGCTGAATTGGCAGTGTTGACGTCATTATCAAGTTCGCGTTTAACGCATTTGTTTAGTCAACAAATGGGCGTCACTATGCGCCGTTATTTAGCTCACTTAAAAATGCAGCAGGCGTTGTATTGCTGGAAGCCCGGCATGCAGTTTGCTGAGCTGGCGGCGCTGTCGGGTTTCTATGATCAGCCGCACTTATTGCGTACCGCCCGTGAAATGTTTGATGCCATGCCATCCGCGATTGGAATGTTGGGTCAGCTGAAGGTCGTGCGCTCTTCATAAAGCCTCACCATTCTTTTTGTCTTTGCTTGCTGTGATTGTCTTCGCGGTATTTGTTTGCGCCATTCGCTTGCAAGCAGGCTTCCACAAAGCATCAAGTCGCACGGCCTCCTGTGGAAGTCTGTTTATCGGCGAAGATGTTGCTGTTTACCGATCACGGAACTGAGCGGGCGACGTCCCGGTCCAGCGCCGAAATGCTTTGGCGAAGGCGCTTTCGTCTGAAAACCCTAACGCTTCTGCGATGGCGGCGATTTTATCGTCGCGAGCCAATCCTGCTTCGGCGAGTTTTAATAATTCACGATCCCGCAACTGTTTAAAGGACAATCCTTCGTCAGCGAGGCGCCGTGTTAGGTGTCGGCCGCTAATGGCGAGAAGGTCGGCGATGCGTTCTTTTCCGGCGCGAGGGTGCTGACAAATTAATTCAGCTACTGACGCGCTGAGACTTTGTTCGCCAAGATGGCGCAAGGTCTCATCGGCTAGGGCGCGCAGATGATCGCGCACGGCGCTATTCGCTTGAATCAGGGGGAGGTCGAGAGCACTTTTTTCGAAGCGCAGATAGTTGCCGCTTTGTGAAAATGACACTGGGCAGCCTAGCAAGCCAGGGTAACGACTGGGGTCGTCGAGGGGGGCATGTTGGAAATGCATGGAAAGTACCTGAAAGCGTCCGCCGGTACTCCATCGACCTAAGTGCAGAATACCGCTGAGTACGGACTCCACGCGCTCCGCTTGGCGCACGGTAAAGCGCGGCGTGTAATGTAACTCTACGGCAGCACCGTCATGCCGAACATGTACATCCCCGCCTTCGCCGATGATCGGCAGGTACTCGAACAGTGCGTCGAGGGCTTCACCGTAGGTGTCACAGCTCATCACTAACAGGCCGGCCACATCAAGATGGCCTACCTGTAAATTCATGCCCAATTGAACGCCGATCAGCGGGTCGCTGGCTCGTGAGCAGAGCGATTCCCACAGGGTGTCTTGCACGTCTATTGGTACGCGTTCGTGGCTCGGCGGTGAGTCGAACGTAAGCCCGAGCTTGGCGGCGGCCTGTATCAGCGCTTGGCTGAAGCGCAGGGTGACGGTCGGCGTATGCATGCTGGTGTGAGTATCCTTTTGAGTTCCCTTCAAGATTGCTTGTCGTATTACGCGGACTCTGCCGCGCTGATATCTGGAGGTCCCGTATTAACGCGGACATGTCCCGAATCAGCGGTTACAGAATACGACGTTAGTCCTAGTCTTACGAGTATGACAACAAACAGGGAGTTATTCAGAGGCTCCCCCAAATAAACGGAGCGTAAATGTACGCAATAATTGGCGCGGGCCCGATGGGGCTGAGTATGGCGCGTAACCTAAAAAAATACGGCATTGCATTTACTGGCTTTGAGATTCATGCGGACGTCGGTGGATTATGGGATATCGATAGCCCAACCAGCACTATGTATGAGTCGGCACACCTTATTTCGTCAAAGCGTATGACGGAGTTTGCTGAGTTCCCGATGGCGGCAGACGTCGCCACTTATCCGCATCATAGTGAGTTGCGTAAATATTTTCGTGATTACGCCAGCCATTTCGGCCTGTATGACCATTATGAATTCAACACCGAAGTGGTTCGTGTGGAGAAGATTGGCGATTTATGGCAAGTCGAAACGCGTCGTTGCAACGATCGCAGTGGCGAAACTTCATTGCATACGTTTGACGGGGTAATGATTTGCAACGGCACCTTGCATCAGCCACATCAACCTGATCTGCCCGGTGATTTTAGTGGGCAGGTTCTGCATTCAAGTGAGTATAAATCTGCGGATGCTTTTTCCGGCAAGCGGGTGTTGATGGTTGGCTGTGGAAATTCTGGTGCGGACATTACCATTGATGCAGTGCATCGAGCGACCAGTGTCGATCTGTCGGTGCGACGAGGCTATTACTTTTTTCCAAAATTTATTATGGGTAAACCCACCGATAGTTTGGGTGGAAAAATCCGACTTCCACGTCGACTTAAGCAGTTGGTTGATACGGCACTCATTCGCACGTTGTTAGGTAAGCCTTCTGACTACGGTTTGCCGGATCCGGACTATCGATTGTATGAATCGCATCCGGTAATGAACTCCCTATTATTACACTACGCGGGCCACGGCGATGTAATAGTGCGCGGCGATATCGAAACATGCCATGGCAATAGAGTGACGTTCAAAAACGGTGATTCCGCAGAGTACGATATTATTGTGCAAGCGACCGGATACGATTTGCATTACCCATTTATTGATAAAACACTATTGAATTGGCAAGGCGCTGCGCCACAGCTTTATCTCAACGCGTTCCACCCGCAATACGATAATCTTTTTCTGATGGGCATGGTGGAGGCAACCGGACTCGGGTGGGAGGGGCGTAATGAACAGGCAGAGTTGGTGGCGTTATATATTGTTCAGCGTCGGCAAGGTACTGACGCAGCGCTATCATTCAACGAGACTAAGCGCACACGTGTGAATGAAAGGCTGGATGGCGGTTATCATTACTTGCAGCTAGATCGCATGGCTTATTACGTTAATAAAGACGAATATCGCAATGCTGTGCTGGCCCATACGCGGCAATTAAAGCGTGATATCGATGCCGTCTCGTTTGACGTTGAGACAGCGTAGTGGATGGCGTCACGATGCAATTTAGTAGTAGTGATTTGCTGTTACTGAATCTGACCATCGCTGCAATGATGTTTGGCGTGTCATTGCAATTAAAGGTGGCAGACTTCGCGCGATTGTTAACATCCCCTAAGGCGCCTGTTATTGGTTTGATTGCCCAGTTTATGTTGCTGCCTGCATTAACGTGTGGGCTAACGTGGCTGTTCAATATCGATCCAGAATTGGCATTGGGTATGATTCTGGTGGCGTCTTGCCCAGGTGGAACATTCTCAAACATTATGACGTGGATCGGACGCGGTAGCGTGGCAGTTTCCGTGACGATGACCGCCATTTCTTCGTTGGCGGCGGTAGTCATGACGCCGTTCAACTTTGCTTTTTATGGTTGGCTCAATCCATCTACGCGTACCATTCTGACTGATATCTCTGTGTCGCCATGGCAGCTTCTCGGTTTAGTTGTGCTCGTGCTCGGCGTTCCGATCGCGCTGGGTATGTTTGTTGGGCGTCGTTATCCCCATCTGGCGTTGAGGTCTGATAAGCCGATGCGCATTGCGTCATTGTCTGTTTTTCTGATTTTTGTAGCGTTGGCTTTTATCAAAAACCGCGCGTTGCTAGCGGACGCGATGGCTATGGTAGTGCCTCTGGTTATTGCCCATAACTTTATCGCGCTAAGTATTGGTGCGCTTTCCGCTCGCGTCGCGAAACTCAATATTGCTGAGCGGCGAGCGGTGACAATGGAGGTTGGCATTCAGAACTCCGGTCTTGGCTTAACGATCCTCTTTACCTTCTTTCCAAACTCATCAGGCATGATTTTGATTGCCGCATGCTGGGGTGTTTGGCATCTCATATCTGGTTTGTCATTAGCGTATTTCTGGTCACGCAGAGATCCGGATTCGTATGCGCCAGAACTGTTGAATAATAAGGTGCCACTATGAAAACACATATTTTAATTACAGGTGCTGGTGGCTATATCGGCAGGCAGTTGGCGGCGAGACTGCTGACTCAGTTTGAGGTGACCGGTATTGATCTGCGCTCGGATCTGCGCGCAGGGTTTCCATTGCTGGCAATGGATATTCGCGATCCCGCCTTAGCGTCATTTATGGCAAACCGAAAGATCACGCATGTTGTTCACTTGGCAGCTGTTCTAGAGGACAGTGGTGATCGGCAGCGAGATTATGATATCGACGTGAACGGTACTCGAAATGTTTTGGTGGCCTGTGTCAACGCGGGCGTTCGGCATATTACCGTTACCAGTTCCGGCGCGGCCTACGGATATTATGCAGATAACCCTGAATGGCTAACAGAATCTTGCGCCCTACGAGGAAATCCAGAATTCGCCTATTCCCATCACAAACGTTTGGTCGAAGAAATGCTGGCGGACTATCGTCGCAATTTCCCCGAGCTGTCCCAGTTAGTTCTGCGCGTCGGAACTGTGCTAGGTGAGCACACCAACAACCTGATTACGAATCTGTTTCGCAGGAAGAAGCTTATTGCCATTCGCGGCAGTGCCGCACCGTTTGTCTTCATTTGGGATCAGGATTTGGTGTCCATTATTGAGAAGGGTGTGCTCGAAGAGAGTGACGGTATTTTTAACGTGGCTGGAGACGGATGTCTGGCGGTATCAGAGCTGGCAAATATTTTACATAAACCGGTTATGTCCATATCGGCACCGTTACTTAAATCGATTTTAGCGATTGGAAAGTTGTTGCGCGTTGGTCGATATGGTCCGAACCAAGTCAACTTCTTGCGTTATCGTCCAGTTCTCGATAATCGAAGCCTCAAAAGCGATTTTGGTTATATTCCAGAAAAGACGTCAAAGCAGGCGTTTGAATTCTTTGTCAAACATGCTCGCAACCGAGGTTCGCTATGAAGGTGGTGTTAATTACCGGAGCAGCAAGTGGCCTTGGCTGGGCGATTGCGCAGAAGTGTTATCTGCGCGGTGATGCCTTGCTGTTGGTAGACATGAATGCGCAATTATTGGCCGAGCGAGAAGCACAATTGAATGGTTTCGATCGTGATAAAAGTGAATGCAGGGATGGAGGGGAGAAAAGCCTAGGAGAGAAAGATAATGCTCGGGTGGCAGTACGGATTGGTGATATTACGAATGCCGTTTTTCGAACCGAGATGCTGCGATGCGTTGAGGAGGAATTTTCGGGACTCGATGTGCTGATTAATAACGCGGGCATCACGCATCGATCGTTGGTAGAGGCCACACACCCGGATGTGTTTAATAAAGTGATGGCCGTTGATTGGCAGGCGCCGGTAGCATTGGCCATGGAGGCGTTGCCATTACTTGAGCGCTCTAAAGGTACGATTATTAATATTGGCTCTATGGCTGGCTGGATGCCGGTTATCGGTCGAGCGGCGTATTGTTCGGCAAAAGCGGCGTTGTCACAATTCTTTGAGGTTCTACGTTGTGAAGTTAAAGAAAAAGGTATTCATATCTTAAATGTATATCCGTCCTTTTTGGAGACGCCTATTGAGCGAAATGCGCTCGGTGGCGATGGAAAGCCGGCGATGCATCCTCGTTCGACAACGGGAACGATGCGCAGTGCAGAGTGGATGGCGGGTATTATTCTTGATGGAGAGATTCGACGTAAGCCGTGGATTTTCCCTGATCGATTGTCTTGGTTTGCAAGTTGTTTGTGGCGCTTATGGCCGCGCCAGTATCTACGCATGATGAGCAAGCGTTTCGCCAGTGAGCTAATCCATTGAGCTATGCACATGTGTTGCTCGGCGTTTTTATTTTGTTGGCCTACACTGCGGAGGCAATGACGGGTTTTGGCAGTATTGTCATCGCATTATCATTGGGAGCATTGCTGTTTCCAATTGAGTGGCTGCAAACTATTCTCGTGCCGTTGAATATTTTTATGACGGGTTTTTTGGCCTATAAGTACCGACGCCAGATTGATGTTTCGTTACTCGGAAAGTTGGTCTTACCGGCGATGCTTATCGGTACGTTAGTGGGATTTGCGACTCGAGGGCTGTTGGCAGGCGCGCTGCTGAAAGGGCTCTTTGCGGTGCTTATTTTGTGGTTTGCAATGCGTGAGCTGGGCAAGTTACAAAATGTTCAAACGATAGCGCCGCGGCCATTGTGGCTTTCGCGCATCATTGTGTTCAGTGCCGGGGTGACACATGGCTGGTTTGCTTCTGGTGGGCCGTTGTTAGTTTATGGTTTGGCGGGCATGTCTTTAGACAAGGCTCGATTTCGCGCCACCTTGATCGTTGTATGGTTTGTGTTGAACTCGATGCTCACGCTGCTGTTTGCCTACCAAGGCGCTTTGGCAGACGTCTGGACAGAGATATTGATGTATTTGCCGCTGATACCGCTGGGTATTTTTCTCGGTGACAAGTTGCATCATCATATCGATGAGTTAGGTTTTCGGCGCTGGATCTATCGATTGCTGGTTGTGGCGGCGCTTGGTTTGTTGTCGGCCACATTGATGCCGTTTCTGGTGACGGCTTGATTGTCCTTGGATAACGCCTCTTCGGAGGCATTACGTCAAGGCGCGGCTCTGTGACCGCGCCAGAGTGAAGACGGTTTCTTCCCGCGTACTTTCCCTTCTGTTCTTTTCTCCGTTTGTACAAGTCGGTGGCCGTCGACGCGGTCTGGATCTGTCCTTTTCGTTGCTCTACGGTGTCGGTTATTCATATGAATAACTTATCGAGTATCAGTAAGGAAGCTTTCGAGATGACGACGTTGAGAGACTCTTCTGCACCCCAAACATCAACATCCGGCTTTGGTTTATCTCTACGGTGCGTTTCTGGAGAGGCGATTGTGCCGTGGTTGGACCAATTAGCGCGCTTGAGAATTGAGGTGTTTCGAGAGTGGCCGTACTTATATGACGGTGACCTTGCCTATGAGCGCGATTATTTACAGGCGTATGTCAGTAGCGAAGCGAGCGTGATGGTGTTGGCGCTGGACGACGCATGCGCCGAAGGCGGCGAGCTGATCGGCGCTTCCAGTGGGCTGCCGTTGATCCATGCGGACAAGGCGTTCCAGGCGCCGTTCGAGGATCAGCCGGACTCGTTGAATGATATTTTTTACTTTGGTGAGTCTGTCTTGGCCGCGGATTATCGCGGTAAGGGGCTTGGCCATGCGTTTTTTAACGAGCGGGAGGAACATGCGCGTCGACAAGGGTTTGAGCGTGCCGTTTTCTGCGCGGTACAGCGATCGGTTGATCATCCGCGGCGGCCCGCGCATAGTCGAGACTTAACATCATTTTGGTGCGGCAGAGGGTATCTGCCGATACCGAACGGTGTGACCAGTTTTAGTTGGCTGGATATTGGTGAATCGATGACATCAAGGAAACCCATGCAGTTCTGGGCCAAGTGTCTATAATTCACCTTTCGAATAATACATTACTCACTCATAGCTAATGGGGCAGGACGCCGTATGTCACTGAGCCACACTTTTCGCGGTTATTTTCTTTTTGCAGCATTCATTTTGGCAGAGTCCGTCATGGTGATGCCGTCAGCGGCATTTGCCGCAGATCCTGGTCCGGTGATTGCGCAGGCGCAGTCCGAATTAAAGCAGGGTAATGCACAGAAAGCCTACGACACCATGTTGGCGTCTGAGCTCGATTTTGCCGGCAATGCCAAGTTTGATTATTGGTTCGGTCTGAGCGCCGTGCGTGCCGGCGAAGCTGCTCGGGCGAGCTTTGCTCTGGAGCGCGTTGTCGCACAGGAGCCTAATCATGCGGGGGCACGGCTGGAGTTGGCGACCGCTTACTTGCAGCTTGGTCAGCGTGACGCGGCGGCTGAGCAGCTCGACAAGCTTGAGCAGATGAATCCGCCGGCGGAGGCGCAAAAGCGCATTGATGCGTTGAATACCGAATTAAATCGTCAGCGTGCCAACAATGGTCCGCGCCGTAACGGCGGTTATGTTGGGCTAGAGTTGGGTGATGACAGCAATGTCGGCACATGGCCAGAGGGGTTAGAGTTTTTCCCTGGTGCAACATTAGATGCGATTGATTCGCTGTTTTACGGAGTTAAAGGCGGTTATTGGCATCGTTTTCAGGTCGCGGCTGATCAGGTAGTGACGGTGAGTGGCAACCTGCTGCTGCGCCGTAACGATGAAGATGAGGCTGAGCAGTTTGATCAGGACTATCTCGGTGGCGTGGCTGAATGGGTAAAAGATATCGATGGCGCCAGTGAGCTGGCGGCAACGGCTGAATTGTCCGGCCTGAATCTCGACGGTGATAGTTACTATAAAAGCTACGGAGCAGGTGTTCAGTGGCGCCAGAATGTTGACGAGAATGCGCGTTTTATCAGTGGCTTAACCGTGCGCCAGCTAGACTTTGATTTGGATAAGTATAGTTACATGGCGACTCGTTTGTTGGGTCGCGTGACGCACAAGCCGGCCGGCGAGTGGGATTTGAGTTTTGACTTCACCCTAGACTACGAGGCGGCGGATAATGATCGTCCGGGCGGTGATGCCTTGGTTTATGGCATTCGTGGCATGGCTTGGTACAAGCTGGCGCCGAAGCACCGAGTAGGTTCGGCGTTGGGCTATAGTCACGCGGATTATCGTGCCGACTACCGTTTGGGCGAGGCGATTACCATTCAAACCGGTGCGCGTGATGACGACCGCTTCACGGCGTCGGTGCTATACGATTGGTTCCCAGGGCAGCGTTGGCAGGTGAGAGGGCAGGCCCTTTACCGTGACCAATCGTCTTCACTGGATGCGTTTACTTATGATCAGACCGTGCTGACCGCCGGTTTGAACTACTACTTCTAATAGGGAGGTTGAGTTATGCAACAGATCAGCCGATTGAATATGGGTAAATGGTTATTGTTGGGTTTACTTGCAGTGGCGATGCCATTGCAGGCAGCTGTCGAAGCGGGAAAGATTTTGTATTCACGTGGTGTCGTGTCGATTGTCGATGAGCTAGAGAGTGCTCGTGGTGGCAAAAGCGGCGCGCAAATTTTTGAAGGTGATCGTGTTGTGACGGGGCGTGGTGCGTTGGCGCAAATCCGTCTTAGCGACGGCGCGTTAATTGCGTTGCGTGGCAGCAGTGACTATCAGATTCAGAAACAAAGCTTTAACGAAGAAGAAGACCTTTATGAACAAGCTGGCCAGTTGTTTACAGGTTGGATGCGCTCGATTACCGGCGCGATCGGTAAAAAATACCCCAATAACGTGACACAAAAAACCAGCGTTGCGACCATTGGTATTCGCGGCACGGTTTACCAAGTGATTCATATTCCACCCGAAGGCTTGCCAGGTTATGCCGGTGAAGAGCCCGGTACCTATGTCTTGCTCGAAGAAGGCTCAGTGGAAATGACGGGTGAAGGCGGCAAGCGTTTAATGAAGCCTGGCGATGTAGTGTTTATTCCGGCTGCTGGCGGCGTCCCAATATTGGTGCCGCAAAAAGTGAGCCTATTTAAAAACCCAGAGGCCGACACGATTACATTTGTTGAGGCGGAAGACTTAGAGTTTTCGGAAGAGTTGAATACAGGTTTAGAAGAGTCCTTGAACTCAAACGAAGCGCCGTTTGTGAGATTGGCGTCGATGGGTGTGGTTAATACGTCTCCGTATAACGGCGTGAAGCCAACCACTAGCACGTCTAATCATGTTTTTGCCGGTTCTGGCGCCGGCCGTGTACTGACGGGGCTGACCATTCAAGATAGTGATTTCGTGACATCTGTTTATACCGCGGATGCAGGTGCTACGCCGTTCAGTACGGGCTATCGTTTATTGTCTAATGGTTCTGCGATCAACTGGGGCCAGTGGGCGGAAAGTGATTACAGCGTATTTGACCCAGATGCAGTGAGTGAACAGCCGGTCGCATTTGGCGTCTGGCAGTATATGGTGGCGAGTAATCTTGTTAGTGAGTCGATGGCAACAAGTGGATTGAACGGTAGTGCGACGTTTAATTATGTTGGTGGTACGCCGTTACGCGATGATTCTGCCGGTTTCGTTCATCACATTACTGGCGGTACGGTGTCGGTTAACTTTGGCTTCGATGCCATTGATATCAATCTTACTTCGGACTTGGCGCCCATTGTCGGCAATTGCACTAGTGGTTGTATTAGTCAGCTATATCAGGGCGGCTTAGCGATAAGCGGAAATAATGGTTCTGATTTTTATAGCGGTAATATGGGCGGTGCGTTTGTTGGCAATGGACAAGGGTTGATTACAACGATTGAGTTAAGTGGCGGGGCGAATGAGTTTTATTCTGGCACCGCTGCATTCGAGGCGGGCGCTACTGCTCAGGCGCCACCGGCCGGTCTTTAGGTCGTCTTAATGACGTTTCGTTGGACGCCGGGATGTTAAATCTGCTTTAAAAAGGCAGTAGGAAGTTTTAACTGATTATTGCCCTGCTACTTGGGGGGATAGGAAAAGCCTGAACTGAATTGACAACAATGATTCTGCAAAGAAGCATTGTTGTCGAGGAGGTTCGGGCTTTTTGTTTTCTAATTATTGTGGAAGTAGGCTTGCAGGTGGCGGCTGCTATTAAAGGTCTATCGCTTGCAAGCAAGCTCCCACAAGGCAGTGCGGCTTGACCTTTTTTGTAGGAGCTTGCTTGCAAGCGAACAGCGCTAGATTCAAATCAAATCCTATCGCCTGCAGGCAGCTTTCCTCAAGGCCAAGCGGCTTGATGTTTTTTGTAGGAGCTTGCTTGCAAGCGAACAGCGCCAGATTCAAACCGATGCCAATCGCCTGCAGGTAGTCTTCCTCTAGGCGTGGCGGTTTAATATTTTCGCAAGCGTTTCTTAATCGAAAGGTTTTTGCAGCAAGACAATATTGTTTGCAGGGAATAGCGCCGACCAACCGGCGTTACGCGCCCAGTATTCGAATGTTTTAGGTTGGTAGAAACACACGTGGGTTGGGTCGCGACGGTAATGCCATGTTGAAAAATCAATATCGTCATGCAGCCAGCTTGTCATAATGGCGAGCCATCCGCCGGGAGCCAGCATGCGGTCTAGTTGGGCAAGTTCTTTTTTAGGCGAATGGAAGTGTTCGGCCACTTCGGTGCAGGTAATAAAATCGTAGTTTTCTTCGAGTACGTCTTCGTCATTTGCATAGATGGGGTCATAAACTTCCATCGCGAAGCCGCGCTCGCTCATCATTGCCGCCAAGGCAGGGCCAGGGCCGCAACCGTAATCGAGCCCGTAACTGCCGGATTTAAGTTTTTCTACAAGTGGATCGGTGGCGCGGCGTAAGAACGCTCGGTAATGAATATCCTCAGGATCGTTTTCGTGCATGTCATAGGTGGCGCGTTCGACCTCAATGGATGGCATCTGATCGGGATTGAGGAATGTTAATAGGCAGCTGTCGCAGCGATGGTATGTTTGCTCGCCAATTTGTTTGAATAGCGCAGCGGTGCTTGCGTCGCATAACAGGCAGCTTACTGTATTCGTTTCCTTAATCATTGGAGGGCGACTCGCGGATACGCTATTGGTTGACTGATTGCCTGATGATTGACGATTTTCAAGACGGATATGAGTTTCCGCTCGCGCAGGATAATTGGCGTGACGACTAAGGAATTTGCTAAGCAGAGCGTGTGACCAATCCAGTGGTCGTGATGCATCCATGATAGTGCCTCTGTGTCGTTGACGACATCTCGTTAGCGATTAGTGTTTTTTCTACCGTAGATTATGGCGACACCGCTAATTCTAATCGTACTATCAATGCCGCACTGGAATAATGAAAAACGTCAAAGCAACCCCTTGTATGATGCTTTTGAGGATACAAAGCAACCTTAATTTTTCGTGAATAGAGAGCGTTCGGGTGGCGTTATCTACTGACCAATGCCGATAGAGTAAATCGCCTGTGGTTGTTCGAGTGCTGACGACGTGCACTGCCATAGTGGGAATAAGGTGATTGCTTGGGTATAACGTAGCGTGGCCTGAACAAAACCGTTGAGAAACGCCTCAGTTGAGTTCTGGGGGTAGGCGGAATGGCTGATAATGGAACGCACCGGATGCTGGTGTTTGGCAAGGACGGAGCGCAATGAGACAAGGAGATTGAGGTGATGCTGAGCCGGAAAAAAACGGTTGGCTTGAGTGTGCTGTTATTGATGCTCGTGTATGCGTTGTACTTTGTTAGCCGCGTGCCATCACAAGACGGCGATTGGAAGGTGTCGTATCAGGTATTGCCGGAGGTTAGAGTGTCTGGCGACATTCTGTCTGTGCGTCACGTCAGGGATTTTCGCTACGACGGGAGTGGAGCGGTAGTCGAAGCGCGGTATCTCGATAAGAAGTACATGCTGTCTGAGTTGAAAAATGTGTGGTTTGGTATTTCGCATTTCGGCGCTTACGGCTTGGCGCATGCTTTTGCGAGTTTTGAATTTGCGAATGGTGAATTTCTAGTTGTGTCGATGGAGGCGCGCTTGCGTCAAGATCAAACGCGTTATGGGCCGGTAGATGGCGCCTTCCGTAACTACACAAAGTTTATTGTATTGGCGACCGAGCAGGACGTGATTGGTTTGCGCTCGCATATTCGCAAAGAGCCCGTTTATTTGTATCGTTTAAACGGTTCTATGCTGCAGGGCCGCGCCTTGTTGCTAAATTATATGCGTCACGCGGAAACGCTAACGGCGCACCCAGAATTTTATAATACGCTGACGGATAACTGTCTGACCGGACTGTTAGCGGAATCTGGACGCTACGAAGCTATGCACCATTGGCTGGATTATCGCATTTTGCTGCCTGGGTATTCCGATGAGCTGTTGCTGGAGAAGGGCTTTATTGGTGACGTGGCGATGCGTCGGGAGGCGGATGATGTGATGTCATATATGACCTCTTTGCGCGAGCAGTCACGCATTGATCCTGCGAGTACGTCGTTAGAAGATGAGGCGTTTTCGTTGAAGATTAGACATTAACGCCTAATCTGTTTTGTTTTGGTGTATGCATGGAGTGAGGCATACGGGTTTGGTCTGTGTGGGTGTGGTGAAAGAGGATGAAACGGCGTTTGAAATGGCGCACCCGACAGGATTCGAACCTGTGACCCCTGCCTTCGGAGGGCAGTACTCTATCCAGCTGAGCTACGGGTGCAGAACTTTTCATTTCAATCTAACGTGGGCAAATGATGCACCCTTTGGCAGTGCGTTGCACTGCTCGTACTCCCCGCCGCTACGCGTCGGGCCCGGCCACTCGCTTGCATGCTCGTGTCGCTACGCCGGGAGAAAGCTGTGCTTTCTCTGTTCCGGCTTCGCCCAGCTGAGCTACGGGTGCAGAACTTTTCATTTCAAAGAATGCAGGCGAACAGCAACGGATAGACCGCGGGTTGATCGCAAGGGTGCGAATAATAGCGGCTTTGGTCGCCGAGCGTCCACCAAAGGCTTGCACTTTGGTGGGGCGCTTCTATTCTTTCGCTGCGGCGTCTCTTGCGGGTTTCCGACGCTGCATTGCTAGTGAGCCCGTTTTGGGAGCGAAGATATGTCGATTTATTGGGTGGTGCTGCTTGTCGCTGTGTTGGTGGAAATCGCGTGGGCGTTGAGCATGAAGTGGGTGCAGGTGAGCCCCGGCTGGCTGCCGATTAGTTGTGCAGCGGTGTTGACAGTAGTCAATATGGTAATGCTGTCGTATGCCATGCGCGGCATTTCGGTTGGTACAGCGTATGCTGTCTGGACAGGCCTTGGTGCCGTTGGCGTCACGATCTTTGGTGTGCTGTTATTCAATGATCCAGCAACGTGGCCCAGATTTGCCTTTACAGGTTTAATAATTCTCGGTGTTATAGGGCTTAAGTATACGAGCGCCTAGCGATATCGTTTTACACTGTTTTTCAACGTAATCAGAGCATCCCTTTTATGCTCTGCCCCACAAGGAGATGGACCTTGCGTATCGCCTATCTGGAAGATGATGTTGCACAAGCTGAATTGGTGCGGCATTGGTTAGTTGAAGCGGGACATTCATGCACTCATATCAGTAGTGGCCGGGACTTTATGTCCCTGCTGCGCCGAGAAACCTTTGATCTGCTACTGCTCGATTGGGAAGTGCCAGACATGAGTGGG
This sequence comes from Gammaproteobacteria bacterium, assembly GCA_018067045.1. GTDB lineage: Bacteria > Pseudomonadota > Gammaproteobacteria > Pseudomonadales > Alcanivoracaceae > JARGPN01. The sequence goes on along the minus strand of JAGPVL010000009.1, from coordinate 39,710 downwards.
TTTGCGGTACTGGAAGAGTTGCGTGCATCGGGCAATAAAGTGCCGGTGCTGTTTGCAACCCAGCGAGACGACGAGCCTTCCATAGTCGGTGCGCTTTCGCATGGGGCAGATGATTATATGGTTAAGCCGGTCAGCCAAGCAGAGCTGTTGGCCAGAATAAACGCGTTGGGTCGTCGTTCGGGGGTTTCCTCGGATGATGATGAAGCGGTGTTTACGCTGGGCGATTGGCATGTCGATCGTGATAAGCGGCAAATTCTTGTTGGCGGTGAGGTGGCTCGCCTGACTGACAAGGATTTTGATTTAGCCTGCTACTTATTTCAGAACGTGGGCAAGTTGTTGTCGCGGGCACACCTTCTCGAAAAGGTGTGGGGCATTATGATGCCGATTGAATCGCGCACGGTGGACGTTCATGTCAGCCGTATTCGCCGCAGCCTGCACATTCGCCCAGAAAACGGTTATCGGATCAAAACCGTGTACCAACATGGTTATCGACTCGAAGAGGCAGGCGACCAGGGAGAAGGGTAATGCGCATGCACAGACTGATGCTGGCGCTGTGGTGTTTGATCACAGCAACAACCGTGCTGGCGGAGGATGTGCAATACACCTTCCGTCCTGGTGATTCGCTGTGGCGGGTGTGTGAAAACTTTGCCCGAGATCCAAACCAGTGTTGGAAAGAACTCGCTCAGTACAACGGTATTTCTTCTCCCCGTGCGATTCCGCCTGGGGCTATTCTTAATATTCCTACTGAATGGCTGAAACAGGCCCCAGAACCCGCTCGCGTCCACGCGGTGATCGGTGAGGTGATGCTTTACCGCAAGCAAGGCGGTCAAGCGGAGCGGGCCACGCAGGGTATTGAGGTCAATGCCGGCGATGCTCTTGAGACGGGGGACAACAGCAGCGTTCGGGTGTTGTTTGCTGATCAGTCTGAGCTGTTGGTGAAGCCTGAATCGTTGGTTATTTTTGACCGTTATAGTCGTTTCCAAGAAACGGGCATGGTCGACACCAATCTGCGTCTTGAGCGCGGCGAGTTACGCACTTATGTGCGGCCGCGAACGTCTGGCAGTAGTCGTTTTATTATTGTCACACCGAGTGCTGTGGCAGCGGTGCGTGGCACGCGTTTCGATGTTGAAGTCGATCAGGAAGAAGTGACTCGCAACAGCGTACTCGATGGCGCCGTGGCGTTATCCGCACAAGGAAAAACCCAGCAAGTTGATGCAGGCTTCGCCAGCATGGCGGCGCCGGGCGAGCCGCCGTCGGAGCCGGTGCCCTTGCTGCCGGCAACAACGGCGACGGCTGCCGTCGAGTGGCCACAAGCTACCGTGACGTGGGCGTCGGTCGAGGGCGCAGAGCGCTATTGGGTGGAGTTATTCAATCAAGCGGACGGCAGCTTACTGCGCAGTGAGCCGATAGAGTTGCAACAATGGCAGGCGTCGCTTGAAGCGGGTGAGTATGCGTTGGTAGTACGCGCTGTCGATGAGGCAGGTATACGGGGCTTTGAAGCAACGACGACGTTTTCGTTAGTAAGACCCGCCCCGGTAGTAGTTGAGCCAGAAGCCGCGAAAAAAGATTTACGCGGGTTATGGATTTTCCTCGTTGGGGCGGCCCTTCTGTTGGGCCTATAAGGACGCGGCGAATGTCTTTGCGTACGCGCCATCAGCGTCGTTTCTATCTAGAGCACTTGTTGGTCACCTTGGTGATTGCGGTGTTTGCTATGGTGCTTGTGCTCATGCAGGCACCGACCTTCCTTGATCGTTATATCTACGACAGCATGATGCAGCGCCAGCCGGTGGAGCGAGAAACCGAGCTGGTTATTGTGGGTATTGATGAATTTAGCTTGCGTGAGCTGGGGCGCTGGCCGTGGGATAGGGCGCGGTTGGCAGAGCTGATTGACCGGCTCCATGAATATGGCAGTGGCCCGGTTCTGTTGGATTTATTGCTGACTGAGCCTGATTTGTCCCGACCCGCCTCAGACGTTCTGCTTGGTGAGGCGCTTGAGCGACATGGGCAAGTTTATTTGCCCGTGCACATCGAGCAGCAAACCGCGGGTGGCCAGCTGGTTGAGTTATTGCCGCACCGCCGCTTTGCGTCTCGTGCTCGCGCCATGGGTCATGTTGATTTAGAGATGGATAGCGACGGCGTTGTGCGTTCAGTGTTTTTACGCTCCGGTATCGGTCAGCCGTGGTGGCCTCATATTACTCTGGCCATGCTAAATGATGTGGCGCCTGATGCGGCGCCCAATAAGGGTAAGAGGATCGCAGAGAAATATCCTGCGCAGCCTTCCTCCCATCGCGGCACCCTCGCCAATGTTCGACAGTATCAGCGCTTTATTCCCTTCGGTGGCGATGCGGGTTCTTATCCTCAGGTGTCGGCAGTGGATGTGATTAAAGGCCGCGTGCTACCGCAGCTGTTAGCGGGCCGTACCATTATGATCGGCGCGACGGCGGCGGGTCTTGGCGATTTGCTGGTGACACCGTTGACGGTCAGCGGCCAGTTGATGCCCGGCGTGGAAGTGAATGCGAACATTTACGATGCGCTGCTTAGCGGCCAATTTATTGAACGCATGGGCGACACCGCGATTGTCGTGACGACATTGGTGATTGCGCTACTGGCGCCTTTGTTGTTGCCGATTATTCCGCCTCGGTGGGGCATGCCAATGGTGGCAGGGGTGATGGCGCTCACATTGGCGTTGGTGTTTATATTGCTGCGTCAGTTTCATCTATGGATGCCGCCGGGCGCGCCGTTACTGGTGACGGTAGTGGCATATCCGCTGTGGACGTGGCGACGGCTCGAATACACCTTAGATTATTTGCGCGCCGCGCTATCGCGTCTATCTCGCTATACCGATTTGAACCGCCGCTTAAGTGAAACGGTGTCGATGGCGCCGTTGATTCGTATGCTTGAACGCGTGCTGCCGGTTGACGCTTGGCGTTTGGAACAGCGTGGTGGTGCAGTGCAAACTGGCGGCATCAAGGTGCCTGAGCGTAGCTGGCAATCGAGCCGCGCTGGGCACTTTTGTTTTTTGCGAGGTCATCAGCACTATGAGTTAAGCGTGCTATGGCGTGACACGCAGGCCAGCCAAGCGTTGCAGGGCTGGATGGTGGCGATGATCAATCGTGTCAATTCTGCGGCACCTGCTGGCGGCGCGGCCTATGAAATCGTTGAGCATTATATCGAGCGCGCTGCTGACGAAGAAATGCGCCAGCAAGCGTTAACGCATTTCTTTAATGCCAGCCTTGATCAGCTACGTGAAGGGGTGTTGATGTGCGACGCCTGCGGTAGCTTGTTATATGCAAACTCGCGCGCATTGGCATGGCTCGACATCACCACTGAGCAGGTCGATGGCCTTCATTTGCTCGATCTTGCTCACGGGCTGACGTGGCTTGGTGAGCAGCTTGATTGGCCTACGCTGATTGGTGCGGCGATGGCCGATGGCCATGTCGAGCAGGAATGTCGTCGTCATGATGGCGCTGAGCTGATGCTGGAGCTGGCGTCAGTCGATGCGGGTGTCCGGCCTGGACGTGTACTGATCGTCACGCTAAAAGACGTCACCGTCATCAAGAGCGCCTTGCGTACGCGTACTGAGCTGCTCGACTACCTCTCCCATGATTTACGTTCGCCGATGATCTCGGTAATGGCGCTGGCAGAGAAGATGCGCCATACCGAGCAGGGTAAGAACATCACCGCGTTTCTCGACAGCATTGATCTGCATGCACGCAAGAACCTGAATATTTCGGAGCAGTTTTTGCAGCTGGCGCGTGTCGAGGCCTTAGAGCAGGTTGAGTTGGCGCAGCTGGATATGCTGCCGGTGGTGGAAAGTGCCTTAGAGCAGGTGCAGCCGCAAGCGGCCGAGCGCGACATCACCATTCGCTTTCATTATGACCCCCGCGACGATGTTTGGGTGCGTGGTAATCACGAGTTGTTGGAGCGCCTGATGCTGAACCTGCTGACCAATGCCGTGAAATACAGTCATCCGGGTAATAGCGTCGATGTCACTCTATCTGTCACCAAGGCGAGCGCTGAAGTGCCCGCACGGGTGGAAGTAGCGGTGCGTGACCGTGGAGTGGGCATTGCGCCGGAGTTTGTAGAGCAGGTGTTTGATCGCTATAGCCGTGCGCCGAGCGAAACGGCGGCGAAGATTCGTGGCGCTGGTCTTGGCTTGCGTTTCGTCAAGGTCGTGAGCGAGCGCCATGGCGGCGATATTAGCGTGACCAGTCAGCCGGGTGAGGGCAGTCGATTCTTGCTGTCGCTGCCCCATTTTGATGTTGGCGACCTCGCGGACGCCTAACTGGGCAGCTTTTAGCGCTAGTCTGCGATGAGGGAATCCAGCTGGGGTTTCCACGAGACGTGTATTCCCTGTCCGTCATGGTTATAATGCGCGCCGTCGACGCCTGATTGGCATTTGAGGTGGTTATTGTGAAAAAGATTTCTCTGTTATTAGTAGCATCCCTAGTTTTGGTTTCTGGCGCGGTTGTGGCCAAGAGCACAAAAGAAATTTCGCCCTACCCATTGGGTGAGCGCTCCATTTTGAGCGATCGCGCGACCGCAGAGCGGATTAAGCCAACAGGTTCAGTCTGTATCGACGGCGAAGAGTGCGGTACAGCGGCAGAAGCTGTTGCGAGCGGCCCACGTAGCGGCGTTGATGTTTATAATGCTTCGTGCATGGCTTGCCATGCTACAGGCGCAGCGGGCGCACCGAAGGTTGGTGACGTTGCTGCATGGAAGCCACGTATTGCCCAGGGTGAAGCGACTTTGGTTAAGCATGCGATTCACGGTTTGAATGCAATGCCGCCGAAAGGCATGTGCATGACTTGCTCAGATGAAGAAATTACTGCTGCAGTTGAGCACATGATTGAAGGCAGCAAGTAATTTCGTTTAGTCGAAATGCTGCTAAAAAGGCCGGCGTAATGCCGGCTTTTTTGTGTCTGATGCTTTAATGTTTTGATCTATGTGGGAGCTTGCTTGCAAGCGATGTTTCTGCGGCCATGCTGATCGCTTGCAAGCAAGCTCCCACAAGGCAATGCGCCTTTCGTGGGGGCAAGCTCTTGTTTTCTTTTTTGATCTTTCTAGTGTGTTATTTGAAAGGCTGATTCGCTTGCATGGCAAGCTCCTCCCTACGCAAGCTCCTGCGCAAGCACTGCAATAATTCTGCGCCCTCGCAATAAAATAAAGCCTTGTGGGAGGCTGCTTGCAGGCGATTCCTTTCACCAATACCCTCAGCCGTTCAGCATGGCTTTAAGTGCCGCGAGCGTATCTTCGGCAACTTGATCATCTTTGCTTTCATCAATTACAGCGCCTTCACCAATATATTCAATATCGTCGTGTGGCATCTCCGCGACAAAGCGGCTGATCGATGTCGCCACTTTCTCACCATACTGTTTGCGCACCATGGCTTGCGTCATGGTAAGACTCTGTCTAGCGCGAGTGATGCCGACATACATAAGGCGCCGCTCTTCGGTGATATTATCTTCTTCGATGCTGGTGCGGTGAGGAAGTAATTCTTCTTCGACGCCCATCAAATAGACATGCGGAAACTCCAGTCCTTTTGATGCGTGCAGTGTGAGCATTTGGACGCGATCAGAGTTGTCTTCGTCATCCTGCTGTTCGAGCATGTCGATGAGGACGAGCTTAGCGATCACGGATTCGAGATCAGAGTCTTCGTCTTTATCGAGCATGCGCTCGATACTTTTTACCAGAATCCAAATATTCGCGATGCGCTTTTCGGCAATACGCGGATTGCCCGCTTGCTGAGCCACCCAGCCTTCGTAATCCATATCGGAAATCAGCTCTTTAACCGCTTGCAGGCTGTTTTCGCCGAAACAGAACTGACGCTTAGCATCGAGCCAGCTTTTAAATTCGTTGAGCCGTTGCGCAGGTTTGTTGCCAAGCATTTCCTGCAAGGCAAAGTCGTCGGCCACATGGTACAAGCCTTGCTGGCGTTTCGTGGCCCAGTTGGCGAGCTTCTCCAGCGTCGCCGGACCAATCTCACGGCGCGGAGTATTAATAATCCGCAAGAACGCGTTGTCGTCATCCGGGTTGACCAGAAGACGCAGGTAGCACATAAGGTCTTTGATTTCAGGACGAGCAAAGAAGCTTTTCCCGCCGGAGACCTTGTAGGGAATCTGCATGCTTTGCAGCTTCATTTCGAGCAAGCGCGATTGAAAGTTGCCGCGATACAAGACGGCGAAATCTTTCCACTCCAATCCGCGGGTTAGACGGCGGTGCAAAATATCGCCAGCGATCCATTCCACTTCTGCTTCATCGTCACGCAGCTGCGACATACGAATCGGTTCGCCAAAGCCGTACTCAGACCACAGAGCCTTTTCAAACATATGTGGGTTGTTAGCGATCACTGCGTTAGCAGCCTTGAGAATGCGACCAGTTGAGCGATAGTTTTGCTCAAGCTTTACCACTTTTAGGTTGGGAAAATCTTCCTGCAATTGATTCAGGTTTTCCGGGCGAGCACCACGCCAGGCATAAATGGATTGATCGTCATCGCCTACCACGGTGAACTTGCCCATTGGCAGAACCAAGAGCTTCACCAGTTCGTACTGGGCGCTGTTGGTATCCTGATATTCATCCACCAATAAATAGCGAATACGGTTGCGCCATTTCTCCAGTATTTCGGGATGGCTAACAAAAAGGTTTACTGGCAATTGAATCAAATCGTCGAAATCGACTGCGTTGCAGGCACGTAGCATGCGGTTGTATTCGCCGTAGGCGATAGCGGCGCGTAAGTCATCGTCGTCTTCGGCCGCCGATACCGCTTGTTCAGCGGAGATGAGATCGTTTTTCCATTGCGAAATACGGTGGTGAATCACTTCGGCGGCTTGAACGTCGCGTTCTGAATCGCCGCGGTGGAGTAAATCCTTGAGCAGTTCGCGGCTATCGGATTGATCTAGAATCGAAAAGCCGCGCCGCAAGCCCGCCGACTTCATTTCCTGTTTGAGGATGCGCAGACCAAGGTTGTGAAAGGTTGAGACGATCAGGCCGCGCACTTCGTGTCGTTCTGCCAGCGACGCGACCCGCTGCTTCATTTCGCGGGCGGCTTTATTGGTAAAGGTCACGGCGGCTATATGGCGTGCGTTCATGCCACGCACTTGAATAAGCCATGCGATCTTGCGAGTGATCACACTAGTCTTGCCCGAGCCTGCGCCTGCCAACACCAGCAAGGGGCCGTCGGCAAAGCGAGCGGCTTCAAGCTGGCGAGGGTTCAGGTTGTTCATGGCATGCCCTAGGTAATAAACGGTGGATGAAATATGGTGATGACAAAAAGGGAGGCATCATAGCAGTCGAACGACCTTGCTTCAGTGTCCGTTGATCAGGCGATGTTATTTGGTTGGCTCGCTTGTCTCGAAATACACTCCGACCGGAACTGCTGTGGCGGGTTGTGTATATTACGTGCAGTTAGCGATGGTATACGTGGCAGACATAGAGTCTGTGGCGGAGTTTCGTCTTATGAAAAGGTCGGCAGGCCGCTCGGGTGTGGGTTGATGAGCGCGCCATAGAAAGGAGATTCTGATGGAGACATTGTTTTCGCTCGCAGGGAAAACAGTCTTGGTGACGGGCGCATCCAGTGGACTTGGTGCCCATTTTGCGGTGGTGCTGGCCGCCGCTGGGGCCAACCTAGTGCTGGCGGCGCGGCGCACTGAGAAGCTCGATGCTGTTGCGACGCAAGCGCGTACGCTGGGCCGTCAGGTCAGTGTCGTGCAGATGGATGTTGCTGATCACGGCAGTATTGAGCGGGCTTTTGCAGAAATGCATGAGCGAGTGCCGCACATTGACGTAGTCGTGAATAATGCCGGCATGAATGTGGTGGGCGCGGTGGACGTCTTGTCCGAGCCTGACTGGGATGCTGTCGTCGACACCAATCTCAAAGGTGTGTGGATGGTGAGTAAGTTTGCCGTACAGCGATGGCGTGCCGCCAAGCAAGCAGGCAACATTATTAATATTGCTTCGGTGCTCGGCTTGCGAGTGAGTGGCCACATTCCGGCGTATGTGGCGTCGAAGGCCGCCGTTGTACAGCTGACGAAGGCGATCGCGTTGGACTATGCGCGCGACAATATTCGCTGCAATGCCATTTGCCCTGGCTATTTTCTGACCGAGATAAACCGCGAGTACATGCAGTCCCCACTTGGCGAGAAAATGATAAAGCGCATTCCATATAAACGTATCGGCAATCTTTCCGAACTCGACGGGCCGTTGTTGCTGTTGGCGTCAGATGCATCGAGCTATATGAGTGGGTCGGTGTTGGCGGTTGACGGAGCGCATCTTTGCTCAACGTTATAAGCATTTGGATTGTGGCATAGTGAAGATGATGGCGAAGATGAAACGTGGTTGATTTGAAGACTGATGTGGTTAAAGAGTGCATGTTCATGAAGATTATTGTCACAGGCGGGGCGGGTTTTATAGGCACAGCGGTGGTCGACTTCTTGCTGACGAATACCGCGCATAGCGTGATTAGTATCGACAAGTTAAGTTATGCGTCGGCTCACAACTCGGTTTGCCGTGATGACTTTTCTCATCGATATCACTTTTATCAACAAGATATCTGTGAGAGAAGATCTCTTGAGAATATTTTTTCAGAGCACCGTCCGGATGCGGTGATTCACCTTGCTGCGGAGTCCCATGTAGACCGTTCTATTGATGCCCCCTCTGTCTTTCTGCAAAGCAATATTGTCGGCACCTTTACCTTACTTGAAGTGGCAAGAAAGCACTGGCAGGCGCTGCCAGAATCCGATCGGGCACGTTTTCGATTTTTACACGTATCAACGGATGAGGTGTTTGGTGATCTCGGTGCGCAGCAAGGAAAGTTTGACGAAGACAGCCAGTATCAGCCGAGTTCGCCTTATGCGGCAACGAAGGCCGCGGCGGATCATCTAGTTCGTGCTTGGCATAGAACGTACGGCTTGCCTATTGTTGTGACCAACTGTTCCAATAATTTTGGCCCCTATCAGTATCCAGAGAAATTAATTCCGTTAACGATTCTGCGGGCACTGTCAGGGCAAAAGATTCCCGTTTACGGCAGCGGTAGCCAGATTCGAGATTGGATATATGTTGAAGATCACGCCCGCGCATTGTTGGCCGTGTTGGAGTCTGGCATCGTGGGTGAAACCTATTTGGTCGGTGCGCATTGTGAACAGAAAAACATCGATGTAGTGAAAGCGATATGTTCGATTTTGGATCGGCTTAGGCCAATCGATACAACGGATAGCGCCAACGTTCAGCGAGCGTATGCTGAGCTAATTGAGCATGTCGTTGATAGGCCTGGCCATGATGTGCGCTATGCCATTGATGCAAGCAAGTTAATGGCGAACATCGGCTTTGCGCCAACCTATACGTTTGAGCAGGCGCTCGAAAAAACGGTGTCATGGTACCTCAATAATCATCAGTGGTCCGAGCGCTTGCTGGCGGATGGCAATGCCCTTATGCGTGCGGGAAAGAAGAGTTCGTTATGAAAATCGAGAAAACCCGATTGGCCGATGCGTTAATTCTGACGCCAGATATCTTTTCCGATGAGCGAGGTTTTTTCTATGAGTCGTGGAATGAGGCGGCGCTAGAAGAACAGGGATTTGATCAGCGCTTTTGCCAAGATAATTACAGCTACTCCCATACGGGTGTATTGCGCGGCTTGCACTATCAGGTCGACAAGCCGCAAGGCAAGTTAATCAGTGTGTTTTCTGGACGAATATGGGATTTGATTGTCGATCTACGCAAAAGCTCGGCAACGTTTGGCCAGCACTTCTCGGTTGAATTGAGTGACACGAATCATAAGATGCTTTGGGTGCCGCCGGGCTTCGCGCACGGATTCTATGTTCTCGGTGAGCAGGCCGCAAAAGTGCATTATAAATGCACCGATCGGTACGCGCCGGAGTTAGAGCGTACGATTAAATGGAACGATACAGATCTGGCCATAGGGTGGCCTTTTGCGAACGGCATCGCGCCAATGATCTCAACAAGAGATCAACAGGGTGTGGAATTTAGCAAAGCGGATTTGTTCGACTAAATGTTGCGATTAACGATTCGGTTGTTGCGGACAATATTTCGAGCGACGGTGCAACCGGCACATTGCTCGGGTATGGCGCCGTTCGCTAACGTCTTTTGTAGTGCCTTTCTATTCTCGCTAATTTTTCCGGCATCCTCTAAGTTGCCCATGCCGTACTTGTTATAGTCTTTGACATGGCAGCAGGCAACAAACGTTCCCTCTGTTGTCATATAGGCGCCATTGGCAAGCCATGGGCATTCCAAACGACTGTCTACGCTTGAGTAGAGCCTTTCGTAGAATCCTGTTGCTAAAGTTTTCCCTCTATCACTTATCGCCTTCTTCAGGGCGACGCTTGTTTGTAAGGCGGTGTTGGCGATATCTGACGAGGCCTTATCTAGGCGTTGCGATAGCATGTCGTGACTGTAATGCTCGCTGTATTGCGGCATGTTCTGTAGCGGCTGTATGTTGATGCCGCCATCAAGGCCTAGCTGCTGATAGAAGCTCGGAATGGCTTCGTGTAATTCACCTGCCGTGCTGCGCAACACGGTAATGCTTAAGCCCAGTATTGGATGTTTCAGCTGGCGCTGGTTGCGCTCCGCCAACAACGCGCGAATGCCACGTCGCACCCGTTCCAGCTTTCCGCCACGTATCTTTTGAAAGTTTTCGTCATCGACGGACTCTGCCGAGACAAATATTCGACCAACCTTGGCTGCCAGTAGTTTTTCGATATTGTCCGTGGTGAACATCGAGCCATTGGTGATCATTGATATTTCTATGTTTGGGAATTTCGCTCTAGCGATATCGATCATGGAAAAAAAGTCTGTGTGAAGGAGAGGCTCTCCTTCGCCTTGCAGCTCGATCGCTTCAAGGCCTTCTACGGAATCAATGAATCGTTGGAAATTCTGTAATGCCAAGTCTGTTTGTGGCATATGTCGGCCAACACAAAAGCCGCAGGTATAATTACAGCGGGTGGTTGGTTCGATCTGTGCAAAGCGGATGTGCATAAGAAATCCTTGTTTACGAAGCGCTATCGCTCAATATTTTTTAGAACGGCCTCAACGCGATTGGCGGCGCGACAAATCTGTTTTTCCTGATCGAAGTGCTTGTTATCTTCAGCGAATTTATCGGCTTGCGTTTTATAGTCACTGGTGGTGAGTAGCGCGTTAAGCGCTGCGGCGATGCGTTGTGGCTGGTCTAGCGTGGCGATTTCGCCGGCGCCGATCGCTTTAATACGCTGCGCGAACATCAGTTGTTCCATATACAGAGGGATCTGCAGTGACGGCACGCCGTGCAGTAAAAAGAGCGCAGAAGTCGAATGGTTTCCGTGAAAAATGCCGAAGTCTGCTCGTTTGGCCAGCTCTCGTATATCAACGAGGCTGTCGATAAAGTGGCAGCGTTCCGATACAAAGGGTATGCGATATTTTCCGCTGAGTCCGTTGCAATAAATTAGTGTCGGTAGGTTCGAAGCCGCTAGCATCTTGAGGACGTTATCGACTCCGGGGCGCGCCGTGAGGTAGGCAAAAATTCGCTTTCCGTCGCCTTTGGGCCAGCTTGCGTGAGCGGATTGTGTTGGCACCCAGACACCATAAAAATCGGTACTGTCTTTACGTTCAAAATGATCGAGGGGCTGAAACGTTGTCAGTAATGTCGCGCTGGCGCCAGCATACAGTTCGCTGATATGGGAAAACGGTTTTCCTTGGTAGATGGCAATAACGGCATTAACACTATCAAGTAGGGCGGCGTCTTCCGCAGCCCGCATTTCGTCGGGTAGCTTCTTCTGCATGATGCCGAACTGATCTGGATTGTCTGCGGGCGGACAAAAGAAGCCATTGCCTTGCAGGACGGTGGGGATGTTTTCGATATGGCAGGCGAGCATGGCCGAGGGCGCAAATTCGAGTAAAGCCGCGTCCGGCTTAAGTAGTCGTAATAGGCTAATCCAGCCTTGCGTGCTGGCATGCAGTTTGTCGATATCGCGAAAGCCGATATTGCCGAGAAACTGTGAGTAGCAATCCGTGCGCGTCATTTCCCATGGCTGATAGCGCACTTGCGGCGCTTGCATCCATTTCACAGGAAGGCCGCGCAGCGCCTTTTCGGCACTGCTAACATCGCGAACAATAAAGGTGATGTGGTGGCTGCGCTTCAACAGAGATTCGGCGATCATGCGCAAGGGCATTATGTGCCCCATGCCATTGCCAAGTTCCCAGCCGATAACGAGTTTTGCCATTACTGAATGCTCTTGTCGAGAAGCTGTCTAAACAGAATCAGTGCGCGTGAATGGGGAAGCGTAACATGTTGCCATTCTACGGCGGCGCCTGCGGGAATATCGTGCGTAAAGGTGACGTGTTGGAGTAGACCAATCGGCACGTACTTTTCATGTTCACAGAACATGCGAGCTTCACCGCGTAATGTAAAGCTGCCGATAGCGCGCTCAAGTGTGTCGCCAGCGTGAATCGGTTGCTTTGCGACGGCGACAACGCCAACCGTTGGTGTGCGACCATTGTTGAGTAGCGGTTTGGCTTCTGCCACAACAGCATCGAGCGTGTGAAGTATTTCTAAATGGCAAAGATGAAAGGGTTGCAGTAAGAAATAAAACGGCCCTTCGCCGAGTTTTAGATACTGCAGCAATGGCTGCTGTGCTTGCTCGTGTCGTGCAACGATAAACACGCCGGGTGGGCCGCCGGCATTCAAAACGTAATCGCTAATCGGCGCGCACTGTTCTTGCTCGGCACGTTGCGCCAGTAGCTTAGCGGCGTCTTGTAATTGGGCGCTGCTTGGCCCGGCAAGGCCGTCTTGCAGAATGTTCGCACCTAAGCCATTGGCAACGAACGCCTGTTCGATTTGAATCTTTGTGCCATCGGTAAATGCCGTAACCTGATCGAGGCTAATGCCCTGCTTTTGCGACCACATTTTCATGTCTTCGGCGGTCGGCGTGTGATTTAAAAAGCCCTTAATGTTGCCGAGCACAACCGGTTCGAAACCCATGGCGGTGACACGCCGATGCAGAGCGGCGAGGCAGCCGGGCTGGTCGCCTTCGGCTTCAGTAAGATAGCCGCTGTCGAGAAACGCGCTGCCGACGGTGACGTGAAACTCTGAGTTCATGGTGACAACGGGGATGTTGCGTTGGTGCGCCGCATCAATCACATCGCAGGCATGCAGAACATCGCCGCTGCACTCGACCAAAATATCGCAGTCACTAAGGCAGTGGGATAGATCGTTGCTGAGCAGCTCTGCTGTTGGGTGCTCAACATCGCTAGGCCGTCGACGCGTATAAATACCGGTTAACGCAAAGCGCGGCTGTTGGCACAGCGCGAGGGCGAGGCCGCGGCCGATAAATCCTGTTCCGCTGATGACGATGCGTGTCATGACCATCCGAATTGTTTGTTTTGCGTTAGATGTAAAAAAGCGCCCGAATGTCGGACGCTTTTTTACCGGCCTATTATTACTTATACCGCTTTTCGAGCGGGCACTAAAGGTGCTCGGTGTTATTTGCGGCGTCGCGTGAGCAACAAGCCTAACGCAATCATTAACCCGCCGAAGCTCATAGTGCCGCCGGACGATGACGCGGCCGGTGTAGTCCCTCGCGGCGTAGTATTTTCAAAGTAACGAATCGACTGGGCGTTCGAGTTGAATGCGTCGAGTGCTATGACAATTAAATCGGCGTCGCCGTCGTTATCCATATCGGCAAACGCAGGGAAGGCCCAGCCGCTGCTGGTGACATCAATGCCTCGAGAGGTGTTGATAACTTCTTCAAAGTCGGCTGTTGACGCGGTACCGATATTTCGGAACAAGCGCATCGGCGCCGGGAAACGTGTTCCCATGATGAGATCTAAATCACCGTCATTATCGACATCGTGCAGCGTGATTGGCGCGCCGTAATAGGCTGTGCCAAAGGCTCCGTAGCCATTAGAGACGTTTTCTAGTGCGCCTGCAGCGCCACTGACTTCATTAAAGATGTTGAAGCCGCCATACGGTGAAGTGTCGACGCCGGCATTCATAAACAGGCGCATATTGTTCATATCGGTGCTGATAATATCGACTGCGTCATCGCGATTTAAGTCGCCGACGGCCACCGAGCCATAGCTATAATTGGTGCCTGCGGAAGGCAAGAATTGGGTGCCGTAAAAAGGGTTGCCAGCAGATGGGATGGCGGTGTTATCGCGGCCCTCATAAATGTCGAAGCGGTCGGCGCCGGTTGCCACGCCGTAAGCATCTGACTGGGTGCGGAAAAAGACCATTTGGTCGCCGCTACTGGCGTAGGATGATTGGCCGCCAAAGAAGTCGAGGTCGCCGTCTTGATCGTAGTCGGCTGCGGTCACGGGGTGGCCGTAGTAACCGGTGAAATCGTCGACAAATGGATTGAGGGTGATGTTCTCACCGGTGCCGTAGGATGGATTGTCTTGGTTTCTAACTTGGGTAAATTCGGGCGCCGAAGCGCTGCCGGTATTTTCCCATACGGCGCTCGCGCCGAAATAAGGGCTGATGCCGGTTGAGCTGTTGTGCAGGATGAGAGCATCTAGGTCCCCATCGGCATCCAGATCCGTCATGACGATAGAAGGGAAAGTGCCGGTTGAGGTGATGGTGGCAAACGGATTGTCTACTGTGATTTCTTGGTAGGCGGCGAATGCCGCTGTTGAGGTCAGAGCGATGCCGCCGGTTATGGCCGCAGCACGCACCGCTTTGCTCAGTGGTGTTTTAGAAAATGTTGTCATCGGTTTCCCCAGGGAATGTTTTGGTAAATGACTGTTAATCTTTGTTGTTTCAATAGTGAAAAAAAAGGCGGCAATTCATTGCCGCCTTTTTTATTTTCTTAGGATTTTTTTAATTTTCTGCGCCGCAGCATGGCTGCACCCGCAAACACGCCCAGCAAAGCGCCGCCGATGCCGCCTCCGCTGCTAGATGATGATATTGGTACAGTTCTGGTAACGGCGCCATCATTTAGGAACAGCCTAAAGGTCGCGGGGCCGGATGCCTGTTGTTCAACGACCACTACGTCGTCGTCGCCATCGCCGTCGATGTCGCCGGTCGCTGGGGCCGCCGCAATGGTGGTGCTGACGTCGAGGTCTGCAAAGGTTTTCTCTTCAAACTGGGCCGTGGAGGTTGAGCCAGTATTGATGAAGTAACGCAAATTCTCGGGTCCGTATGCGACACCCAATAAAATATCGAGATCACCGTCGTTGTCGAGATCGCCTGCCGCCATGGGCGCGCCGAGGTAGGCGTTGCCAAGGGCGAGTGTGGCGCCGCCGACAAAGGGGTGAGCAGGGCCCTGTAGTTGCGCAAGCTGCAGCACATTGGACATGTCTACGCCGTTGTTTTGGAAGGCAAAGAGAAAGCCGTTAGAGCTGGTGATAATGTCGGTATCGGTATCGTTATCGAGGTCCAGTAGCAATGGGCTACCGTAACCATACGCGTCGCCGTACGGCATGATGTTGGTGCCGTAGAACATTGAGTTGCCGGACGATTCGTCGTACCGATTGTCTAAATCTGTAGCTTGGCCGTAGCCATCATTCACGCTGATGCCATGCAGAAAACCGAGGCTGTCGACATTCGCATTGCCGCCAACAAAATCATCGAGACCGTCTTGGTTTAAGTCCCCAGCACTGACCGGGTGGCCATAGCTTGAGCCGCCCCAGTCGTAGGTAAACGGGTTTGCATCGAAGTTGTCACCGCCGTAGCCGTAACCGCTAAAGTCTTGCACCTGTGTAAAGACGGCTTCAGTGCGAGTGCCAGTATTTTCATACAGGCTTATATCAGACGAGTAAAAAGGAAATACATCGTCATGCGCCCGATGCCATACCAGCGCGTCGAGATCACCGTCGCTATCGAGGTCTGTCAGGGTAAGTGACACGCCTGTTGTGCCGGAAGTAATGGCAGCAAATGGATTGTTGGTAGTGACTTCACTGAAGCCTGCTAGCGCCGGCGTTGCGGCGAGCGTCATGCCGCCAGCGACGGTGACGGCACGGATCGCTAGGTATAGCGGTCTGCGTTGAAGTGGTTTCATTGTAGATCCCTTTTATTATTGCTCTGATTTCCGCCGTAGCGTGAAGTGAGCGCCCTAGCGAATGTAAAAAGTGCTCCAGCAACGGATAGTAGGGGTTTGATCACTAAATGTGAACTGCTACACACTTTTACTGTGATTTGTGCGACAAGTGGCTTGGTATATCAAGGGTGGGCTTTGAGCATCGCCAGATGCTGCGCCAGCCGTTGGGCGAGCGCGACGACGATCAGTGTGGGAGGCACGGTTAGGCCGGTGGGGAAGGTGCTGCTGCTGGCGACATACAGATTGTCTGTGCCCCAGACGCGTAAATCGGTGTCGACAACGCCGTTGGCTGGGTTCGCTGCCATGCGCGTGGCGCCTAGTAGGTGATGGGAGCCGGTACGCAGTGCGCTCGTGTTGTCGACGCTGCCGATGCGTTCGGCGAGGGTGTGCTGGAGCTGTTGGCCGCGTTGAATGGTGGCGAGATCCAGTTCTGTTAGGCGGTAGTCGATACGCGGAATCGGGTCGCCGAGCGCATCCTTTTTATTGCCCGGCAGAATGCGGTTACGCCGGTCGGGCGCTTGTTCGAATAATACCTCCACCATGGTGTACTCGCGGTTCGGGGCGCCGGGTTTTAAGCCAACATGCAGCAAAGTGCCGCCGAGTCCGTTATGGGCTGGATCGTAGAGCATGTCGCGCACGTGGATATGGGTTTCGGGAACGCCGGGTGGCAGTAATGGCGCCGCGCGGTGTCCGTAGATTTGCATGCCGGGGTGCTCCATAAAGCCAGCGCCTAGCCAATCGCTGTGGTTGCCGACGCCGCTATTCCAGAGTAACCGTGGCGTTTGTATGCCGCCGCCACAGACGATCACGGTGCCCGCTTCGACGAAGAAAGCGTTTCCTTTGAGGTCTGCGCATTCCACGCCAACGGCGCGTTCGCCGGTCATGCGGATGCGGCGCGCAATAGTGCCGGGGCGAACGGCGACGGTGTTGAGTGCCGCGACGCGATCGATCTCGCCATCGTCGAGCAATCGCAAGGCGTCGGCGCCCTCGCCAGAGACCATGCCGTAGGCGCCCGCTTCGAGATGGGTGTAACCCTTACCGCTCAGCAGTTCGCTGAGTGCTGTGCTGGTATCAATATAGGGGTTTTTAGGCAGCGAGGGATTGAGTTGGGGCTGAGCAGGGCGAACGTGTAGCCAGCGTTCAGAGGATGCTAGCCATGGCGTAAGTGTGTTCAGTGTTAGCGGCCAGTCTTCGCCAAAGCCGCGCAGTG
Organism: Gammaproteobacteria bacterium; assembly: GCA_018067045.1. Classification (GTDB taxonomy): domain Bacteria; phylum Pseudomonadota; class Gammaproteobacteria; order Pseudomonadales; family Alcanivoracaceae; genus JARGPN01. The sequence continues at coordinate 22,481 of JAGPVL010000009.1, read as the reverse complement.
TTTGGCTGGCCAGTTCCTCTTCTAGCGGGCGCGGCGAATGGCTTTGCCAAAGATTCGTGGTGCCGCCAAGCACGCGCTGTGTTGCCCAGCCGAGGTTGTAAGGCAGTCCCCATTGGCCGGCTTCGACATCGTGCATGGACTGTAGTGCTGTATCGGTTTGCCGTGTCCCGCCTTCTAATACCAGTACCTGTTTACCTGCTTGCGCGAGCGTGTCGGCGAGGGCAATACCTGCTGGCCCCGAGCCAATGATGACGTACTCGGCGGCCAGCTTTTGCGTACAACCGAGGATGCTTACAACGGGGGATGCGGCCAAGGCCCAGCCGGCGGATTGTAAAAATTGGCGGCGATTAATCACAGTAACTCGCTAAGCTCGTTGAGCATCCAGTCGATGCTGTTCTGATAACGGAATTTTTTATACTGCTGCGCCACAGCGAGACTGTTTTCCTTTTGCTGGGTGTTGTTAAGTAACGATTCCATGAGCGGTTGCACTTTGCCTGGGCGATTGCGCAGCATGCCGATGCCGAGATTTGAATCGGCTAAACGTCGTGTGCAGGCCTCTTGTTCTTGGTGAAGAGGGAACGCGAGCATTGGTACGCCGCCAAGCAGGCCTGCAGTGGCGGTACCATGGTTACCATTGAATGCAATTAAATCGGCAGATTCAATAATGGCTTGCATGCTTTGTCGTTGAGTAACGAAACGAATATTGCTGGCTTGATATTTTTTTAGGATGGCGGGGTTGATGCGATCCGGCACCATCAGCAGTGATATCTTGAGTGATGTGGCGGCATCAAGAAATTGTTCGAGGGCGGGAAAGGGTTTGAGGTAAGCAAACACTTTGCTGCCGCCGTCTGGCCAGCTGGGTATCTCGCCTTGCGTCGGCACGTCTGCGCCTAGGTAGTTTACCCCTCGCCGCGGACCAAGCTGGTCGAGTTCTGCAAAGGTCAGCAGGAAACGTTTTGCGACGCGATTATATAAGTCGGCAAGTAATACCAGCGGCTGTCCGCCAGTTTCTGCAATCAAAGCGTTAAAGCTGTGTAAAAGTTGATCTTCGCGTGGAATATTCGCCGCGGCTTCAAAGCCAGGAAACAGCATGGGTCGTTGCTCCGGTGGCAGGGTAAAACCGGTGCCGGCGTGCACGGCGGGGATCGACAGTGCGCGTGCCATGAGCAAGGCGCCGGGGCTATGCTCGGCAATAATCAAATCAGGTTTCAGTAATGCGGCGAGTGCGCACCATGCAGTATGGCGTCCGCGCAAACTCGTGGCATCGCTATAGCCGTTCAAGGTGAGCAGATCGGCGACCCCTTCGGACATTCTGCCTAGCTCAAAACGAGTGTCGACGTTCATTGGTGCTTGTACAAAAACGTCAGTGAGATGTCGGAGCACGGATTGCGCAGAGCGAATATCAGTTGCCGCGACCAAAATCGTATGCCCTTGAGCGACCAATTCTTCGAGTACCGGCCTGAGTGGAACCAAGTGCCCTACGCCTTCGCCGAGCTCCCATGCAAATAATATTCTAGCCATCGATTGCGAGTCCGTCGGGCGTGAATTATTGAAGCGTTGATAGTATGCGATTTGTTCTTCTATTTCCTTCCTGCGGAAATCTTAAGCGAATTTGCCTAAGAGAATAGGGTGGAAAGAAGCTTGCATACTCGGCATGAGCGCACCGGAATCAATGGCTGATGCGAAAACCTAACGCTTCTTGCAGTTGTGTCTGTGTTACCGCTTCGAGATCCGCCATGTCGGCTAAGGTGCGTGCAACCCGTGCGGTGCGGTGGAGGGCGCGAGCGGAAATGCTCAGGCTGTCGAGCACATGCATAAGCCAGTCGCGGTGTTGATCGATAATCGGTTTGAGTTCGTCAATATCAAGTAAGTGGTTGAGCTTTCCCTGTCTTTTGAGTTGTCTTTGTTGTGTTGCTTTGACCCGCCTGCGCACCAATTCGCTGGATTCGCCGACGTCGTGGGCCATCAGTTCGTCGGCGCGAACCGCCTGTACTTCGAGTTGCAGGTCGATACGATCCAGAAAAGGCCCGGAGATTTTTCCTTGATAGCGTTTGGCTTTGTCGCAGTGGTAGCCACAGCTTTTTTCTGGGTTGCCGAGGTAACCACACGGACAGGGATTCATTGCAGCAATTAATTGAAAGCGCGCTGGAAAGGTAGCTTGACGGGTTGCGCGGGCAATACTCACTTCACCTGTTTCCAGTGGCTCGCGCAGTACCTCCAAGACTTTGCGATCAAACTCGGGCAGCTCGTCGAGAAAAAGTATGCCGCGATGGGCCAGTGATATTTCGCCGGGGCGAGGGTTGCTACCACCGCCGACCAGAGCGACGGCTGAGGCGGTATGGTGTGGCGCGCGAAAAGGCCGTTGATAAAAGTCGTCAGCAGCGCGACTACGATGTAATGAATGCACCGAGGCGACTTCCAGTGCCTCTTCTTCTTGCAGTGGCGGCAGCAAAGAAGGCAGTCGACTGGCGAGCATACTTTTTCCGCTGCCGGGTGGGCCGCTCATCAGTAGCGAGTGGCCGCCGCTGGCGGCAATCTCGAGCGCGCGCCGTGCTTGTAATTGTCCGCGTACTTGTGACAAGCATGCGCCGGCGGCGGTGTGATGACGCGGCGTTTGGTGTTGTAACGGTTGCAGAAGCGTTTGCTTGCTCCAATGTGCGCACACTTCGAGCAATGACTGCGCGGCGAAAATTTCCGTTTGCCGGCACAGTGACGCTTCGGTGCCGTTATCGTACGGAATCATTAATGCGTAATCGGCCTTTCCGCAGGCCAGTGCCGCGGGCAGCACGCCTTGAATCGGGCGCAGCGCACCAGATAGAGCGAGCTCGCCGAGATACTCCATGCTCTCGCTATGCGCGGGCAGTTGTTTGGTCGCGGCCAAAATCCCGAGTGCAATTGGTAAATCGAAACGGCCTCCGACTTTGGGTAGGTCGGCGGGGGCGAGATTGACGGTGATGCGCTGCTGCGGAAACTGAAAGCCGCTGTTAACGATGGCGGACCGAACCCGATCGCGGCTTTCACGTACTGCGGCCTCCGGTAATCCGACAATATTAAAGGCGGGGAGGCCTGGGCCGAGATGCGTTTCCACTTGCACCGGTGGCGCCTGTACGCCGACTTGGGCGCGGGTACGTATAAGTGAAATGGCCATGGCGGTTTAACCCCGTCAGATTGAGTGCGTTCTCGATGTGTTAAAAGGGCGCGAATTGGGAGGACGAGTGTAAAAGCTACCGTGTATACGACTGTACGTTTGCCGCCCGTTGGGCTGTAAGTCGAAGTGTTTTTTTATTCTTGCAAGATTTTGGTGCGTCGCGTAAAAATAAGAATCTGACTGTTCCTGCATTTGGCGCAAGTAATATTGCAGGAACAGTATAGGTTTTGGGGGAAGGTCACGGGGAGGCTGGCTGTCGCTATTTTACTGTGCGGTTAATCTAATAACTAGGCGATCTTGTTGGCGGTGCAATATTAAGCGGTTAATCGCGATAGAGCGGTGTAATCAAGTACGCAGATCCTGCCTTTTGACTGGTCTCCTATGCATATCCAGTTTTCTAGTCAGTAGTATCACCTATACCTATTATAACTAAGGAGAGTACATCGATGCGCATCACTCATTTTCTTTCAGTGGCACTTTTGGCCACTACTTCAATTGTTTGGGCGGGTCCTGAGAAGGATCTTTCAGGCAATGCAATATTTGACCAGCCGAACAAACAAATTGATTTTGGTAAGCTTAAATATTTTAAGAAATCTGACACCATTCTTGTTCCTTTTGTGGAAGTGAAATTGCAAAACTGGGGAACTCAGGGCGTGGTTGCTGAAACTGGCGGCTTTGGCAGTAAAACACAAACCGCACAAGCTCGCTCAACATTGGCATCTTCAGTAGATCCAAAAATTGCTCAGGATCTGGCCACTAAAATCCACAAGGATTTAATTGAGAGCATGCGAGCCGAAGGCTGGAACGTCATTACATTTGATGACGTTAAAGATACTAAAGCTTACCAAAAACTTAAGTGGGAAAAGGATGAGGAACTCGGACAAGGAATAAAAATAGAAAAGAAAGACGGAAAGTTCATGGGGGTTGGCATGGCCGACAGCTCGGGAAATGGTTTTATTATTGCGGTGCCAGAAGGCCAGCAGTTTTTGAAGTACGGAATTACGGGTCCCGCTTGGGCCATGCGAAAAGTCGTTAAAGCAGAAAAAGTAAATTTATTTATTCCTACTTATACTATTAACACCATGTACTTTGCTGCGGAAGGTAAGAAGAGTCTCTTTGGTGATCGTGCGAGCGCCGAAGTGAGCTCCGGTCCTTTGGTCTCTCTCGGCAATGTCACTGCCTACTATTTGAACCCTAAATTAGCGGGAAGTGGTATGGCATTTAAAGAAAAGGCTTATGGAAAAAACACCGGAGTTGCTGGCGGAAAGTTGGTAAGCGCTAAAGACACGTCACCTAAAGCAGCGAATGCATTGGGAGCCGTATTCCGCGCGGTTGGTGGAGCAGGTATCCAAAAGAATTCTTCAGAGCGTGTCATTGAATCTAATGATGCGGAAGTTGAAGCTGAAGCGTTAAAATTAGCGGGCGCCTATAATGATGTCATTGCGCGCGCTTCTGCATTGTATAAAGGAAAATAACGTCTCTTAGAAATTTATATTTTTGGTGTAAAAAAAGGGGAGGCGTTTGCCTCCCATTTTTTTACACCTGTCTTTTTATGTGTATATAAGGAAGTGTTCGAGATGACGTGGAAGATGCGTAGTATCTGGCGTATCGATGTTTGCGCGGCGTCTCAGGAATAATGTGTCGTCCGGCGCGCCGCTCGTCGGCTCGCAGGTGGCGGCGGAGTCTTTTTACGTCAGATAATTTTCGTGTTCCTGCATAGAACGTCCTTACTTTTCCGGCGCTTAGCGTTGTCTCGATGGCGATGATATTAGAGTGGGTAAAAATGCGCAGGATTTGTAGGATATTGGCTATTGCCGCGTTGGCGTACGGGAGTGCAATCTATTTGTCTTGAAATTGGTCGGCGAAGGATTACGCCGTCGAAGCGCCTTAAGTACACAAACATTAATGTCGTAATGAAAGGTTTGTGACGACAGGGCGCAACATGCCAAGGAGCAGGAACGATGAAAGCCATTACGATTGTGCTTGTGAGTCTTCTACCCATCTCTTTATTGCATGCTGATTCCGCTGAGCAGCGTCAGCTAAATCAATATCTTGCTATTGAAACGCGCGTTGAGGCTGCTTGTCGGAGTGATGTCGATAGCGATCTTTGCCAAGTGTGGCTGCATGGTGTGCAGCAGGGTGTTGAGGCGGTGGCGGTGCAGACCGAACAACTGTCAGCGCGCTGGGCATTAATTCATGAGCGAGAGCAGCAAGCACATCCGCGCGCATGGCTCACGCGTGATGTGCTAAATGCCGTGTCTTGTTCGCCGGACGCATTGACGTTTGTTTCCAGTTTTCAGCAAAGAGAAGATGCCGGCTGGAGTGCAGGTCAAGAGCATGTTGCCCGCATGTGCGGTCCGATTTGGAGTGCACAGCGCCTTGAGCCGAAACACGGCAGTCAGGTGTCAGTGGCGAGTTACGATTAAATCACGAGCGTTTGGCCCGCTGTTGAAGGAGATAAGCCTGTATCACGCATAGCAGGTAACCGCAGGACGCGATGAGAGCGGTGAGCGCCAGTTGCAAAGACGGCGTTTGCAGTACGCAAGGATCGCAGCGATAAAATAGCGCAGCTCCCGCCAGTACGGCGCTAACAAGCGCCGCCAGTAGCCATAACGTCGGCCCGATCAGTGGCCGTCGTGTCGCCAATCTCCACGCTACCGTTAACAACCAAAGTGCCAGTGTCGGCACCATGGCGACGGCAAAGAACGCCGTTGCTTTGTGGTCTATTTCGGGTGCCTGCCAGGTAAACGCATCGGGTTGGTGTAGGCGGGTTTGTAATACTTCCGGCATTGACCATTCATAGCAGCGTAATGTGCAGCCGTGTGCATTGCGTTGTAGTGGGTCGGCGCCGTGGTTGAGCAGGAGTTCGACGATTGACCAGCGTTGCTGGCGTGCGGCCAGATGCAGTACTGGCGAGCCAGTGCCGTCGAGGCTATTGGCGTCCGCGCCAGCGATGAGTAGCGTTTCGAAGAGCACAGGGTCCGGTGCATCAGTGAGAGTGTAAGTTGTGATGATCTCAGGATGTGCAGCAAAGGTGGTGCGGACGGTGCTTGGGGTGATGGCGCGCAATATCGTTTGCAGTAGTGGCAAGCGGCCTTGCTGCAGCGCCAGCGCAATGAGTTTGGCGGGGCTGTCGGCATTCTTATCCGTAATGGCGGCACTAGCGCTGATCGGTGTACGCATTAGTAGTTGCTGAACCAGCCAAAGATCGTCTGCGCCAATGGCGAGGGCCAAATCCGTGCGCCCGAGTCCATCTTTTGAGGGGGAGTAGCCGGCATTAAGTAAATGCTCACTACGCCTGCGACTCTTCCAATCTCTGATGTTGCCGTATTCCGGTGGCGCAGAGTCGGTTGGGGTTAACAATGTGCCGCTATAGTAGAGCGGTTCAGTTGGACTGGGGTTTGCACCGGCGACCAGTAGTCGCGCGGTGGTTGGCGCGTCAGCAAAATAAAGGCTGGGGTAGCCGCTAGAAGGTAGGGCGTTAATCTGCCAGCCGTGCTCAAGCAGCCACTGCAGCTCTGCTGCTCGGTCAAGCGATGCGAGGCGCCAGGCAAGGTCGCGGGGTTGGCTTTGTTGCAGCGAGTCTGCCTTTGCACCGGCGCCAACAAGGCGCTCAAGCAATGGAACGGGAGCGCCCTGCCAAAGCGCGACAGCTAAGGTTTGAGTGAGTGCGTCGTTGGGCAGTTGCAGTGTTGGTATGCGCTGAATAAGCAGATCGACTTTGCTGTAGTGCTGTCGCTGGGCGGCGAGGGCGCCTAGCTCGGCTCCGGTTTGCGCGACGTCTGCGTCGCTCAGTTGATTGAGCAGCAGAGCAAAAGTATCAAGATTATTGTCGCCGGTAAGGGCGTACCACAGCGGCAGATAGCCTTGGGCATCGGTAACCTGGCTGTCTACGCCAAGGTCTAGCAGTAGCTGGCTGACCTGCGCAGCAGGTTCGGCAGCAGCTAGGTGCAATGGGGTGATGCCTTGGTTGTCTGCTAATGCTGGGTCGGCGCTGCGCGCGAGCATCAGGCGCGCGCCATCGATGTAGAGGTTTACGGCACTCTTGTGGCCGGCGCTGGATTCCAGTGCGGCGTGTACGGCGCTGCGGCCTTGAGTATCGGTGGCGCTGAGATCGACGCCGGCATCGATAAGCTCGCGAGTGGCTTCGTGAAAGGCCGGATCGTCGGCGGCGATGCCGCAGCGATAGAGAGCGTGCAAGGGTGTTTCGCCTTGAGCATTACGGCTGTCGACGGGCGCACCACTTTCGAGCGCGGCGCGAATGGCGTCGGTGCTTTGGCAAACGGCGGAAAAGAGAGATTCAGCAGCCACGCCCGTGCCGGGCCAGCTAAGTGCCAGCAGGGACGCCAAAAAAGGTGCGCGAATAAGCGTAAAGGGAGGAGCAAATCGCATCACTGGTCGGCCAGTTGGCGCTCCAGTTCTTTGACGTCTTTCTCTAGTGCTTCCAGCTTCTCGCGGGTGCGCAGCAGTACCTGTTGCTGAATATCAAATTCTTCGCGATTGATCAGGTCGAGTCGCGATACCGCCTCGCGCAGCACTGCGCGGGCATTGGCTTCCACTTCACCTTTGAGCTGGCCAAGGCCAGCCGGTAGGCGTTGGCTAAGCTCCGCCATGATGCGATCAATAAAGGGTTGGTCATTCATGTCTGGCATTCCTATTACGTGGCGCAAGTCTAGCACGGTGTTTCGGCTAACTCCCTGCCTGCGCGGCAATCTTTGCGTGATCAGCTGGCGGCTATTTTCAGTGCATCAGGATGACGCACTGAAAATGTGCGTGCCCGTTTGTTGTGCACAGCTTTTCTGCGATGTTGCCCATTTTTAATTTAATGAACGGATAAGTGTTTGATTTAGAAAGGCGATGTCAGGTTGGCATAGAGCTTGCGATATACCAACCACCAGAGGGTATTCCTCTGCATAAACGGACAGGTAAGGCGCAAGCCATTTAGAGCTGGGCGCAAGCCATATTAGGAGACCGACATGAAGCTTGTAACTGCCATCATCAAGCCGTTCAAACTGGACGACGTGCGTGAAGCATTGTCCGAGATCGGCGTTCAAGGCATCACGGTCACTGAGGTTAAGGGCTTTGGCCGACAAAAGGGTCATACCGAGCTCTACCGCGGTGCCGAATATGTGGTGGATTTTCTGCCAAAAGTGAAGATCGAAGTGGCTATCGCCGATAGCGCCTTAGATCAAGTGATCGAATCAATTGCTAAGGCTGCCAACACCGGCAAGATCGGCGACGGCAAAATTTTCGTCACGACGCTTGAGCAGGCAATTCGAATTCGTACTGGGGAAACCGGCGAAGAGGCGGTTTAGCCGTCATCTATTCTGGGCATTTAGTTTTTATGATTCCTATGGGAGGAATTCACCATGGAAAATAGTATTTTTGAATTGCAGTACGCGCTCGACACCTTTTACTTCTTGGTGTGCGGCGCGCTGGTAATGTGGATGGCAGCTGGTTTTGCCATGCTTGAGGCCGGCTTGGTTCGTGCTAAAAACACGACTGAGATTCTCACGAAAAACGTCGCGTTGTATGCAATCGCTTGCACCATGTACATGATTTGCGGCTACTCAATCATGTATGGCGACGGCCTGGAATTTTTCCTCAGCGGGATTATGGGTGACGGCGTTGCCGGCGCAGAAGAAGCGGCAACCTATGCGCCTTCCGCTGACTTCTTCTTCCAAGTGGTGTTTGTGGCAACCGCGATGTCAATTGTTTCTGGCGCGGTGGCTGAGCGTATGAAGCTGTGGGCATTCCTAGCGTTTGCTGTGGTAATGACTGCTGTCATCTATCCACTCGAAGGTTCTTGGACGTGGGGCGGTGCCGACGTGTTTGGCATGTACAACTTGGGTGAGCTTGGCTTTAGTGACTTTGCTGGTTCCGGTATTGTCCACATGGCGGGCGCATCGGCGGCATTGGCTGGCGTACTGTTGCTTGGCGCACGTAAAGGCAAGTACGGCAAAAATGGCGAAATCAACGCCATTCCAGGTGCAAACCTGCCGTTAGCGACCCTCGGTACGTTTATTTTGTGGATGGGTTGGTTCGGCTTTAACGGCGGCTCTGTGTTGGCAACTGCTTCAGTAGAAAGCTCAAACGCGGTAGCGATTGTGTTTATGAATACCAATGCTGCAGCGGCTGGCGGTGCGATTGCCGCGCTGTTGGTTGGCCGCGTACTGTTCGGCAAAGCGGATTTGACCATGTTGTTGAACGGCGCATTGGCTGGTCTGGTTGCAATCACCGCTGAGCCATCTACACCTACACCGCTCGTGGCAACATTGTTCGGTGCGATGGGTGGTGCTTTGGTTGTGTTCTCAATCTTGACGCTCGATAAGCTCAAAATTGATGATCCTGTCGGCGCCATTTCGGTTCACGGTGTGGTTGGTTTCCTTGGTCTGATGCTGGTGCCAGTGACTAACTATGCAGTGTTCAATGACGCGGGTGAAAAAGAAAGCGGTGCAACTTACCTTGGCCAGTTGATCGGTGCGGGCACTATCTTTGTTTGGGTGTTTGGCGCGAGCTTGGTCGTCTGGGGCTTGATCAAAGTGATTGCGGGTCTGCGTGTCACTGAAGAAGAAGAGTATGAAGGCGTTGATCTGACTGAGTGTGGTCAGGAAGCGTATCCGGAATTTACTGGTAAGTAATTTATCAGATAGATTTTGGTGAAAAAAAGGGGCGCCGTTGGCGCCCCTTTTTGTTTCTGCTTTTTTTGTTGGGAAGGTATTTACTTAATCGACATCCAAAATATTTCCCCGCAGCTAGGCGCTTACCAGCGCCGAAATATTATGCGGCGCTTTACGGTTAACCCCGAGGTTTTTGTTTTGGAAAAGTCATCGTATCCATGCCGGGTAGCACAAACGGCAATTGTTCCAGATCAGTGATCTTATATTGCGGCCGTTTAAGTCGGTCAGTCAGATCTCGTAATGTATCTAATGGTGCGCGGGTAGCAACGAAATTAGCAAGCCATTTGGGTATCGACCCACCGGGATCAACGAACGTTTGAAATGTAACGCGCGTCCAGCCGTCGCTTAGCGGTTCTAGAATAAAAAGATTTTCGAGTTCAGGCATGCGCACGGTTTTTTTCGGCAGTGGATGCGTGGTGCTGTCGTCGGCCCATGAATGCACTGTCACGGTGAGAGTGTCTGGGTCTTGGATGATACGTGAGCGGGTGACAACATCACGATCGTCGACAGGCCAGATGCCGCGAATATGGAGATAGACGATATCCTCGCCGAGGTTGCTGAGGTGAGCGGCACGATCGCACTGAAAAACCCATTTCGAATAACGCTCAATGTCGGCGAGAACGGACAATACTTCGAGCAACGTATGGGGAACATCCACGCGACCACGGAACGCTTTGATTTGTTGGTTTGGAATAGTGCGGGACCACGTGCTGACCTCGTTACGGAACTCGCCGTCACGAGTGATTTCCCAGTCATCCGATGCGGTCGCAATAGAGGATGCGCTGAGGGCAAGCAGGACTACTGCTAGTCGTTTGGCGGTACGTCGCCATAAAGAGGCCGGCAGAGACTGCGCCTGAGGCCTACGTTGAGACCGGCACGAAACGAATGATTGGGCCGTAATCGTCATAATATTGTGAGTCCATCCACGGGACGGGCAGGTTAGCGCCCGCGCGTCCCGCTGGATAGGCCTCTAGCCCATTTTTGCGACGACGTTCAAGGGCAGGTGGCGCATCAGGAAGCCCAGTGGCCGCCAAGGCCACGCCGGCACGCTGGCATTATTGGGTTCCTTGTCGATTGCTGCGGCGAGTAAGTGGCAGCCGGTCTCGGTATCAATCATGAAGGGCGTGTTTTTCACCTTTTCATTAATTTCTGAGCGAATGTAGCCTGGATAAATGGTGCTGATCTTGATCGGCTTACCGATCATTTCTGCGCGTATGCCTTCGGCCAGCGCGGCAACGCCCGCTTTAGTGGCGGCGTAGGTGGTCAGGTTTTTGGGCATGCCGCGCATGGCGCTCATCGATGAGATCATGACGAGATGGCCGTCATTCTGAGCGCGGAAGATTTCCATGGCTGCTTCGCATTGCGCTAACGCAGCAACGAAGTTGGTTTCGGCGGTTTGTTGATTGGCATAAAAATAGCCGGTACCGATCGGCTGCCCCTTGCCCATGCCGGCGTTGATAATAATGCGATCAATTGTGCCGAAATCTTGTTGGAAGGCTTTAAAAACGGAGAAGACCTGATCGTAATTTAAAACATCGAGCGCTTGGATAGAGATACGAATACTAGGGTGAGCAGCTTCGAGTTCGGCTTTGAGCTCTTCTAGCCGGTCCGTACGTCGTGCGCACAGCGCCAGATTATGACCTTTGCCAGCGAACACGCGTGCCATGCCGCGACCTAGCCCTGAGCTGGCACCAGTAATGAGTATCGTCTTGCGCATGATGTTCTCCCTAAAAGATTGACGTGTATTGCGGCATTCAAAATACCTGCGTGCCGACTTCTTATCTTTGTTGCAGTTTCACCGAGTTTGCCGAGTGCTAGCGGTAGCTCAGCATACTGCGTTGCTCACCTTCAAAATGCGCGTGCTCATTAAAAGTACTCAATGACAGCCCGCGTTTGCCGACAACAATCTTGGTAATGCTGGCGTTCGCAATGACACGATTAAGGCGCATCCACTCAGTGTCTGGCATATTCCACAGGCTTTTAACGACGGCACTAATGGCGCCGCCTGACGTAAACACCAAGGTGTTATGGGTTCTATAGTCATTCGGAGGTAACGTTTTTTCGGTGCTGCTTTTCTCTGTATGACTTGCGGCGGCCAAATCGGCGAGACCATCATTGACGCGACGGGTAAATTCGCTCCAACTCTCTTTGTATTCATGATCTTGGTTTACCCAGCGATTCAGTGCATGTTCGAACATCTCTTGGAACGCCTCTCGTGGCCGTAATGTGCGGGCAAGATCCGCGAGCATCACGACATGGCTTTTATACAGAGGTTTGTGTCGAACGATGAGCTCTTGATGATCGTACTCGTCCCAGCGGCAGTCTTCGCGCCAGTGTTCATTGTCGCCACCTGATTGCTCGGCAATTTTTTTACCGAGCATCGTTGTTAAAGCATATTGCGCGGTTTGTCGGTGTCTTTTCATGCCGCCACAAAAAACAGCGTCGGCGGTGCCGATACGTTGCGCGAGAGCCTCGCCGAGAATCTTTGCCTGCTCAATGCCTTGGTCGGAGAGCGCGTCGTAGTCTCGTTTTCCCCAGGACGCTTGACCATGGCGGATCAAATAAATCGCTGCCATTGTTTATCCAATAGTGAAGGTGTTGTTCGGCTTATGCCTGTTGGCGCAGCCATGCTACTTGTTCTTCATAACCCGCTTGCAACGCCAATGAAGGTAATGGTTGGCTAGCCAAAAGTGTTTGAACGCTGGGTTACGTGTTTGCTTGTTATGATAGCGATAATAAATTTGCTGAATAATAACGGCCAATCGGAATAAACCGTAAACCTCATAAAACGCCCAGTTGTCTGTTTTGAAGCCGGTTCTATCGCAGTAGTACTCGACGACCTGCTGGCGGGTGAGCATGCCAGGGAGGTGTGTCGGTTGGCGTCGCAGTGATTGCAATATTTTGTCGTCATCGGACTCGACCCAGTAAGCGAGCGTATTACCGAGATCCATGAGCGGGTCGCCGAGTGTGGCCATTTCCCAGTCGAGCACGCCGATAATATTCATCGGGTTGTCGGCATCGAGCACGACATTATCGAAGCGAAAATCATTGTGAATAATGACGTTGGCAATATCGTTCGGCATGTTGGCTTTTAGCCAGTCCATAACATAAGACCAGCCTGGCACATTCCATGTTTTTGATTTTCCGTAACGTCCGGACCATCCGCCGATCTGACGTTCGACGTAGCCATCGCCTTTGCCGAGCTGTGCTAGTCCAGCAGAATGATGGTCGACCTGATGTAAGTCGATCAACTTATCGATAACGCCAAGACATAGTTCGCGAGTTTGTGATTCGTTGAGCAGCAAGCCGCGCGGTAAGTTGGCGCGGGGAATGATGCCGACAATGCGATCCATGACATAAAAGTCACTGTCCATTACCGCGCTGTCCTGACATAAGGCAACCATGTCAGGAACGGCCGGATAGACAGGCTTTAGCGCTTGCTGAATATGAAATTCACGAGCCATGTCGTGGGCGCCTTTCGGCACATGACCAAACGGTGGGCGGCGAAGAATCAGCTCACGATTCTGATATTTTAGCAGGTAGGTGAGGTTCGATGCGCCGCCGGAAAACTGGGTGACTTGCGGCGCACCGATTAATCCACTCACTTGTTCTTTAAGCCAAGTATCTGTGCGCGCGACATCAAAGGACTCGCCATCGCGTACTGCTTTAGCTGTGTCCAACAATGCCGCGTCGCTCATGAGTTACGTTCCAGTTTGGCTTTTAATTTTCGACCTGCGTCGGCGAGACCGAGGTTATACAGGAATGGCGCATAGCGCTTAATCAAATGCAACGCTTTACCTTCTAAGTGCGGCAGCACCATAAAGGTGTTTTTGTTAGCCCCATCGACGATTTTTTTAGCGACCTGTTCTGCGCTAAGTTTGCCTCCTGCGAGCAGTTTCTTAACGGTATTTTCCATTCCCTGTTCTGGAGTGCGCATGGTTTCCGCTAAATTGGTTTGGAAAAAGCTTGGGCAGACAACAGTAACGCCAATGCCGTATGGCGTGAGTTCATGGCGCAATGTTTCGGATAGCGAGACCACGCCTGCTTTGGTGACGTTGTAAGAACTCATGGTCGGCGCGTTGGCCACTGCGGCAAGGGAAGCAATGTTGACGATCTGGCCGCTCTTTTGTTTTTTAAACATTGGCGTAAAGGCACGGCATCCTCGCACGACGCCTTTTAAGTTCACATCAATGATCCAGTCCCAATCGTCCATTGAAATTTTGTCGATGCGGCCGCTTGCTGCAACGCCGGCGTTGTTGACGATGACGTCCAAGCCGCCCCAGTTTTTCTCGACCCACGCGACCAGTGCGTCCCAGTCTGAATCGACAGTAGTGTTGCTGGTGACAAACTGAATGTCGCCCAGTGGGCTCAGTTCAAAAACCGCTTGCTCGCCGCGCTCTGCATGAATGTCGGTGATTAGCACCCTGTCGCCGTTCTTGAGGTATCGTTCGGCTAATGATTTGCCAAGGCCCGATGCACCGCCGGTAATCAATACTCGTTTACTCACGCTATTTTCCTCGTTTGGTTCTCATCATGTTATGTCGTTTGGACTTCGGTTGTTCTGCAGTTGGCGTTGAATTCACTCACCGGAGTAAATCCAATTCCCCAGCGGAATGTCTCAACCTTTATATTTCATTAATTCAAACTTTGCGATTAATCCGCGATGAACTTCATCAGGGCCGTCGGCGAGTCGTAACGCGCGGGCCATGGTCCACGCGGCGGCAAGCGGATAATCGTTGCTCATGCCGCCGCCGCCGTGAAGCTGCATAGACATATCGATGACTTTCTGAGCAACGTTGGGACAAATAACTTTGATTTGAGAGATCTCGCTCATTGCCGCAAACACGCCCTTGTTGTCGATTAGCCATGCGGCCTTGAGCACAAGTAAACGTGCTTGCTCGATGGCCATGCGCGCGTCGGCGATACGTTCACGGTTGCCGCCAAGGTTAATCAGCGGTTTGCCAAAGGCGACTCTTTGTGTGGCTCGCTCACATGCAAGCTTAAGTGCCAACTCGGCCAACCCGATCAGGCGCATGCAATGATGAATACGCCCTGGCCCCAGTCTGCCCTGCGCAATCTCGAAGCCGCGACCCGGGCCGGCAATAATCGCCGACTGCGGTAACCGTACATTGTCGAAATGCACTTCACCATGACCATAAGGCTCGTCGTACATGCCCATGGTTTGAAGCATGCGTGGCACCGTGACGCCGGGGCTGTTTTTTGGCACGAGTACCATGGAGTGTTGCGCATGGCGATTGGCGGTCGGGTCGGTGAGGCCCATGAAAATAATCACTTCGCAATTTGGGTGGCCAATGCCGGTAGTCCACCATTTGCGCCCGTTAAGTACCACGTCGTCGCCGTCGAGTATTGCCGTGGCTTCCATGTTGGTGGCATCGGACGACGCCACGCCAGGCTCTGTCATGCAAAACGCTGAACGTATTTTTCCTGCCAGTAGCGGTGTGAGCCACTGTGCTTTTTGCGCGTCGTTACCGTAGTGGTATAGCACTTCCATATTGCCGGTGTCGGGTGCGTTGCAATTGAAGATCTCAGGTGCGATGGCAGAGCGACCGGTAATTTCAGCGATGCTGGCGTAGTCGGTGACAGAAAGGCCTGCGCCAAGCTGCTGGTCAGGTAAAAACAGGTTCCACAGTCCAGCTTCACGAGCTTTGGTTTTAAGCTCTTCAATAATAGGCAGCACCACCCAGCGATCATCGAGGCTTTGCAATTCACGGTGATACGCTTCCTCGTGCGGCTCGATCTCTTCTTTCATAAAGCGCTCGGCGCGGGCGATATAGTCTGCCGCTTTGGCTGAATGTGAGAAATCCATTGCTGTCCCCTTTTTGGCATTCTCTTTCGGTGTTTGTTATGCCGCGTGATGAGGCGGTGTCTGTTGTGCGTAGCCAGATTGGGCTGCCCAGACATCAGTCGCTGTGGCCGCTATCTGGCAGTGCCGTGGCAGTTGTCGATAGCGGAGTCTGGTACGCGATGCTTCATTAATCCAATGAATAGTGTTTATCATCTACTATGAATGAAAAGAATATAACTCGAATCGACCTGAACCTGTTCGTGGTGTTTGAAGCGATTTACCGTGAAGGCAGCATTAGCCGGGCGGCGAACCGTTTGAATTTGACTCAGCCCGCCGTGAGCCATGCGCTGGCGCGTTTGCGTGATCGCCTAGACGACCCGCTTTTTGTGCGTCGTGGCCACCAGATGGTGGCGACACCGCGTGCGCGCAGCTTGGCAGATCCTGTCAGGGAGGCGCTGAGTGGCCTGCAGCATTGCTTGAGCGGTGAGCAGGCATTTGATCCTAGTAGTGCGCGCCGTACCTTTGTGCTCGGTTTGCGCGATGGTCTAGAAGCCTGCGTGTTGCCGCCATTGATGCGCTATATCGAGCAATATGCGCCAGGTATTGAGGTTCAGTCGGTTACCGTTGCTCGCCGCGACCTTGCCCGTGAGCTAGCGGTTGGGCGCTTAGATATGGCCATGGATGTGCAGCTGCCTTCTGCCGCAGAGGTGCAGCAGCAGGCGCTAATGGATGCGTCTTTGGTCGTATTGATGCGCAAGGAGCACCCGCTTGCGGATGGCACGTTAACCAGCAAGCGCTATCTGGACGCACGTCATGTGTTGGTGTCGTCGCGTCGACGAGGGCCGGGGCTGGAGGATTTTGGTTTGGCCCAGCTCGGTTTAAAGCGCGAGCTGGGATTGCGTTGCCAGCACTACCAAGCGGCTTTCGAGGTGGTGGCAGGCACCGACTTGCTGCTTACCTTGCCGCAAATGTTGGCGCAACGACTCGCGGGCGGCGATCGTTTTGTGAGCCGTAAGTTGCCCGTGGCGTTGCCTTCGATGGGGCTGTACTTGTATTGGCATCGAGACCTAGAGAGTGATGCGGCGCACGTATGGTTGAGAGATCTTTTTGTGCGCGGGTTAAGGTAGTTTCAAAGCAGCGTTTTATTTGGCGTTGGCTAGGATAAAAGGAGTTGGCAGTGATTTCGAGATTACCCAAGTGGGTTGAGTTAGGCGCTTTTTTTCTCGCGGTATTGGCAGGTAGTGTGAATGCCATTGGGCTGTTGGGTTTTCAGCATCAGGCGGTATCACATTTGTCCGGTACCGCGACGCTGCTAGGTGCGGATTTGATACAGGGTAATTCTGATATCCTTCATCTTGCGTTCGTACTGCTCAGTTTTATTGTTGGGTCGGCGTTAAGCGGAGTGTTGGTGGGGAATACGGCGCTTAAGCTTGGGCGTAACTACAGTTTTGCTTTGATCTTAGAGGGGGCGTTGCTGTTCGCTGCAATGGTGATGCTGATGAAGGGCTCGCTTTCTGGGCATTACCTCGCGTCGGCGGCCTGTGGTTTACAGAATGCGCTGGTGACAACGTATAGCGGCGCCTTGATAAGAACGACGCATGTCACCGGATTGTTTACGGATATCGGCATTATGTTGGGAATGAAATTACGCGGTCATGTGTTGGATCGGCGTCGTCTCGGACTGTACTGCCTTATTATTGGAGGCTTTATCGGTGGCGGTGCGCTTGGATCGTTGTTGTACCTCGAAATCAGTTTCATGGCTCTTGTCGTGCCGGGCTCTATGGCAATTCTGTTGGCGTTGGCATATGGAGTTTATGTAAAAATAAACGGTCGTTATGGCGAGAGCCTTGGTTGATCCTATCGGATTTAGGGTGAGATAAATTTAGTGGCGGGCGCCTTAAATAGGCTCAATAGGCGTCGCGGTGTGATGTCTTGCTTTGCGAATAAGAGAAAAAAGTGATTAATATCACATTAATAGTGTTTGTAACGGTAATTAACACTTCTTTCGTTGGCGACGCGGCGTCTTATGGTTAGTGTTTA
The DNA here is from genome assembly GCA_018067045.1 of Gammaproteobacteria bacterium. Lineage (GTDB taxonomy): Bacteria > Pseudomonadota > Gammaproteobacteria > Pseudomonadales > Alcanivoracaceae > JARGPN01. Next base: position 4,807 of record JAGPVL010000009.1, on the reverse strand, counting down.
ATGGCTCGTATCGAGAGCAGGACATATGCTTTTGTGCGTCGGAACTTATACATAGATTAACGATCTATTGAGTAAGGCCGCAGTATTAATTTAGACGACTAACCGGAGACGTGAATAATGATTGAGTTTATTGCGCTATCGTTAGTTTGTTCATCCCTGTATTTATTGATTTTCTCTCGCGAGAGAGTCGATCCCTCTGTTCCATCGCCGGCATTCGTTCCCGTAAAAAATCGCTGACGAAGAGCTGCCCGGCTTGTGCTGGGCAGCTCTTGAATCGCTTATTCCCCTAACGCTTTGCGCATAAACGGCGGCAAATGCAGCGCGCCTTGATGCGCTTCAGCGGTGTAATACAGTGTTTCAAATTCTGTCTTCGCGGAATCGTCTTTGCGGAACGTATTCACGTCGCAATCTTTCCCTGCCATGGTGCAGCTCCACCAGCCCGATGGGTACGCCGGTTGCGGAAATGGAAGTGTTTGCGTGGAGGTGAAGCCCGCTTCGCGCATATTCACATGCAAGTCTTTAATAATGCTGCCGCTGTGCAGCAATGGCGATTCCGATTGCTGCACGATCACGCCGCCGTCGCGCAGAACGCGATGGCAGTCTCGGAAGAACTCAGTTTTAAACAAACCTTCCGCAAAGCCTACCGGGTCGGTGGAGTCGACAATAATTAAGTCGACGCTGCCCGCTTCGCATTCCTGCATCCACTTCACGCCATCAATAAACAATAGCTCGGCGCGCGGATCGTCATTGGATTCGCACAGTTCGGGGAAATACTTTTCCGAAAGACGTGTCACCATTTCATCGATGTCGATCTGCGTGGCAGTCTCAACGCCGGGGTGCTTGAGCACTTCGCGCAAGGTGCCGCAATCGCCGCCACCGATGATGACGACGTTCTTCGGGTTGGCATGGGCGAATAGCGCCGGGTGCGACATCATCTCGTGGTAGAGGAAGTTGTCGCGGCTGGTCACCATGGTGCAGCCATCAATGGTCATCAGGTAGCCAAAGGTGTCCGTTTCCCACATTTCGATATGCTGGTATTCGGTTTGCACTTCTTCGACTTTGCGCTTTAAACGCAAGCCAAAGGCGGTACCTGCACTGTCGAAATGTTCAAAAAACCACTTGGATTCGGTCATGGGGCTCTCCTGTGCCAGTTATTTGGCGTTTTCTGCGGCAAGCGGCGCTGAGGTGCCCGTTGCGGCGCGCATTCTAGCGACTAAAACGGGTCGCTTCCATTAAATTAGTGGGGCCAGTAAAACACAGTGAGGCGAGTAAAATCCGCTCGACGAGCCAAAATTATCGGGACAAGCAAAGCTGGCTTGGTGAGTACAAATATGAGTGCCACGAGAAGTGTCTGAGAGTAGCGTGATGGAGCGACCTAGGGCGGTTGAAATATTCATGCCGCCAAGGGCAAAGCTTTGTAATAATGCGCGCAGGAACAGGCTGGCTGGTGATGGCTTCCTAGCGAGCTTTCCTTGTAAGTCCTCCTTATGAGGCGTGATCAACACGCGGTATAACGTACTCACAGGCCGACTAAGTTACCATGGCGACAAAGTAGCTCGCCAAGGCCCCTGCCATTGATGGCATGGGCTTTATACTAAGGCACAGGTTTTATAACGGAGACATCATGAGTATTGCCGAGAACAGCAACGCCCAGCGTATATACAACGTTGATCGTTGGGGTGAGGGCTATTTTGGCGTTGATGCGGAAGGTTTTGTCACCGTAAAGCCGTGCGGCAGTAGTCACGGGCCGGTTGCTCGCCTAGATGAAGTGTTGGCGCAGTGTCGAGCAACTGGGCTGCGTAGCCCAGTATTAGTTCGCTTCTCGGGTATTTTGCGTAATCGGGTAAAGGTGCTTGCTGGTGCGTTTCGCCATGCGATCACCGAGCAGGGTTATGGCGGCGGTTATACGCCGGTTTATCCGATTAAGGTGAATCAGCAGCGGCGTGTGGTGACGGAAATTCTGCGCGCTGGCGAAGACGGCGAGACGGTTGGGCTGGAGGCTGGCTCTAAGCCGGAGTTACTGGCGGTGTTGGCGTTGTCCCATGGCGCCGGCGCGACCATTGTTTGCAACGGCTATAAAGATCGCGAGTACGTGCGCTTGGCGTTGATGGGTGAACGCCTCGGCTTTCATGTCCATATTGTGGTGGAAAAACTTTCCGAACTCGAATTGATTCTACGAGAAGCGAAGGCCTTGAACGTTACGCCGCGTATTGGTTTGCGTATTCGTTTGATGTCGGTTGGTAAAGGAAACTGGCAGAACTCCGGCGGCGAAAAATCGAAATTTGGCTTGTCCGCTGCGCAGCTAATTGAAGCAATCGAAATTTGTCAGCGGGCAGGGCGTTTAGATTGCGTGCGCATGTTGCATTTTCATCTGGGCTCGCAGGTTGCCAATATTCAGGATATTAAATCCGGTATGCGCGAAGCGGCGCGTTATTACCAAGAGCTACATACGTTGGGTGCCGCGGTCGATACGATGGATGTGGGCGGTGGCCTTGGCGTTGATTATGAAGGCACACGTTCCCGTTCCGCCTGTTCGATGAATTATGGCGTAAGCGATTACGCTTGGCATATTGTGCAAACATTAAAAGAAAGCGCTGAGTCATCCGGCTTGCCGATGCCCAATATTATTTCTGAATCAGGTCGTGCACTGACAGCACATCATGCGGTGCTATTAGTTAACGTGATTGATAGTGAATTATTGCGCAACCGCCCGGTTGAATTTCCAGCTAAAGATTTTGGTTTGGACGTTGCACCAGAATTACAGCAACTTTGGCATTTATCGGAAGCGCTGAAGGTGTCAAATACGAATTTACTGGAAACCTATCAAGAAGTGTTGTCGTGCTGGCAGGATGCTCACCAACGTTTTCTCACGGGTCAGGTTACGTTGTCTGAACGAGCGGTTGGCGAGAAACTTTATGTGAATTGTCAGTTGGCGATTCGGGCGAAGCTCGATCCGACTCGTAAGCATCAGCGCGCGCTGCTTGATGAGCTAAATGAGAAGTTGGCCGACAAGCTGTTTGTTAATTTCTCACTCTTCCAGTCTATTCCTGATGTATGGGGGATTGACCAAATATTTCCGATTTTGCCGATTGCAGGATTAAACGAGAAGACTGGCTCGCGCGCGGTACTTCAAGATATTACTTGTGATTCGGACGGCCGCATTGATCAGTACGTTGATGGTGAAGGTTTGGAGACAACCTTGCCGTTGCCGGAAAATCATAATGGCGAGCTGGGCATCTTTATGGTTGGCGCGTACCAAGAAATTCTCGGAGACATGCATAACCTGTTCGGTGATACCGATTCGGTTGATGTTGAGGTGCGTGAAAATGGCGAGATTGTGTTGGATCATGCAATTCAGGGCGACACGGTCAGTAGTGTGTTGCGCTACGTGAATTTCGATCCAGATAAGTTGCTCTGTGCGCTAGAAGGTCATTGTCGAGATGCAGCGCTTGATAACGCAGAGCGGCAGCAGTTTCTGGGCGAGATTCGTGAGGGTCTGGCAGGTTACACCTATCTTGAAGAATAACGGCCTTTCTCGTTTAAAGTGGCATTGATGGGTGTGCTCAGATAGAGTGCGGGTAGTTGCTTTTAGTGATAAATAATAAAACAAAAGGGATTAAACGCCATGAAGATTGCTGCGGGTAAAACAACGGATATCCCAAAAGGCGAAAGCCGATTGATTCAGGCCGGCGATCAAGCCGTTCTGATGTTTAATTTATCTGACGGTTTTTATGCAACACAGCCTCGTTGCACTCATGTTTTTGCCCCGTTAAAGCGCGGCAAGATCCTAGACGATAAATGTGTCCAGTGTCCTTTGCATCGCGCCAAGTTTGATATCCGTACTGGCGAAGTGGATGCTTGGGCGAGCTTCCCGCCTGGCGTGCAGCTATTGAATGTTGTCCGTGGCGAAAAGAAGCTGAAAACATGGCCTGTTGAAGTCGATGGTGACCAACTGTTTATTATTGTTGAGTAGCTGTTTTTGATTAAGCATGGCTGGGTTGAAGTCGTTGAATAATTGTCGCTGTATGGGTTATGAGGCGAATGTTGTATGTCGGTAAATGTTGCGGGCGCTTCCTCAAAATTGTCTTCTAATGATGCGGAAGTCTTGAGAGCTGGCCTTGATCGGCTAGATCGTTTTGCAACGTTGACGGACAGTCGTTTCCGCATTCCGGTAATTGGCGTGCGCTTCGGAATTGAAGGCATTATTGGCTTGGTTCCACTTGTCGGCGATGTGATCGGCGCGTTGATGTCATTGTATTTATTCTTCGAAGGCTATCGTCTCGGTGCGCCGAAACGGGTTCTGTTAAGAATGCTGGTCAATATTGTTCTGGATTTCTTTATTGGTCTTGTTCCGATCGTTGGTGATATTGCCGACATTGCGTATAAGGCGAATAGTCGGAATGCTAAACTGCTGCGCGGCTGGGTTGAAACGAAAGTGCTGATTGAGAAGCGGTCCGCGCCGGTAGCGAAATCGGCTTCTTTAGTGCGCGTGCTGTTTGTTGCCTCGGCGGCCGTTTTGGTCGCGATCAGTTTGTATTTCTTTCCCGACTTTATCGCCATGATGGATTTGGTGTTTTCGTAATCCCCGCTGCGTAACTTCTTCGCGCGCTTTGATCCTCCAGCTAAAAGAATCGCCTGCAAGCAGCCTCCCACAAGGCTGTTGCGGTTTGATAATTTGATGCCCTTGTAGGAGTTTGTTTGCAAGCGATACAGCCTTAGATCCAAACCCAAACCCAAACCCAAACCCAAACCCAAACCCAAACCCAAACCCAAACCCAAACCCAAACCCAAACCCAAACCCAAACCC
>JAGPVL010000035.1 GCA_018067045.1 Gammaproteobacteria bacterium | reverse complement strand
CTCAGAAGTGAAACGACGCATCGCCGATGGTAGTGTGGCATTCGCCATGCGAGAGTAGGTCATCGTCAGGCTCTTAAATAATGAAAAAGCCCAGTCCCGAAAGGGGGTGGGCTTTTTTATGTGCCGCTCGCGCTGCCGATGCTCACGCGAGAGAAGAAGTGCCCACGCTGAAACGCTTCATAGAAGACGGACTTATAGACTACGTGTCCGAACTTTGATTGAGGCAGTCTAAACGTTTTACTCCGATGCCTATCTTGGTTAACCTATTTTCACGGTAAACACTGTGTTGATCTTAATGGTGGTTGATTTTTTATGACGGTAGAAACTCAGAATAATAATGAATTGGATCAGATGCGTTTGATTGTCGACGCAGTCATTGGTGCAACCGACTCGGCTCACGCAGGCAGATCTTCATCTCGGACGGAAATATTGATTCATTCGATAGGCGTTTTTTCGCGACAAGGGCTTGAGAGCACCACGGTCCAGCATTTGTTAGACGAGGCTCGAGTGTCCCGTCGGACGTTCTACAAGTACTTTAAAAATAAGTACGACGTGCTGGAGTCGCTCTACAAAATATTTATCGAAAATATGGTGCTGCTTTTTAGAACCGAAGCTGAGCGAGCCATTACAGTACGGGACATTATTAGTGGCACCTTTAAGACTTATTTCGATTACCACCTTAGCCTTGGTACGATGATTCGGTTAATGGCGGAAGAAGCACGGCGAACCGAGTCCGTGCTTTCCCCCCATCGAGACGTAGCATTTTCTTCGACAGCGCATATTTTGCAGGCTGAAATGCAGAGGGTTAGCGGTAAGAAGCACGACATCTTAGTTTTTAATACCTTGATCTGGACGCTGGAGAGTTACTCGCTGAATTTGCTGAACCATACCGATTGCTCTGTCGAAACCGTTGACCACTACAAGCATGTGATGGTGGGTATTGCTGAGGCAATATTAATAGAAGGGGCGTCGTCTGCGCTGCTGTCGGCGTAAGGACGCTGTTGCCACTAAGAAAGAGAAGGCGCTTAAGTTTGAAATTAAAAAGGTGGCTCTCCTTGAGGAAACCACCTTTTTGGGGTCCAATTTTCTGTTCTGTTAAGGCTTCCTAAATTTCAGCGTCATGCGGTCACTTTCCCCAATGGCAAGGTAATGCTCGCGATCCTGCTCACCAAGGCGCAACGACGGCGGGAGGCTCCATACACCCGCAGGGTGATCATGATTGTCGCGTGGATTCGCGTTAATTTCAGACCGAGCCTCTAGAATAAAACCGGCGCGCTCCGCCTGTGCAATGACGTATTCCTCCGTCATATAGCCCGATTCGATTTGTTTTTCGAATGAGGTGTCGATAGCCGCTCTGTGCTCGACAACGCCAAGCGTTCCGCCGGGTTTGAGGGCGGAAAAGAACGCATCGAAGAACAGCTCGCTTTTGCCGGCCTTAGCCCAGTTATGGACATTTCTAAAGGTCAGTACGGTGTCGGCGGACGCCGGCGGGGCGATGATGCTGTGTAGCGGCGGATAAAGGTAGGTCACCTTTACCGCATCGTACGTCGCAGGGTCGCCGCTCAGTTTGGCGTTAAACTGCGCTAAAGAGCGAGTATAAAAGTTTATGTCGGAGTCAGGTGGGAATTGCGCGGCGTATAGAGCGCCGTGGTCTTTGAGGTAGGGCGCTAGAATTTCGGTGTACCAGCCGCCCGCGCCGGGCCAGATCTCGACAACCGTTTTATCGGGTGTTACATCAAAAAATGCTAACGTTTCTTGTGGGTGGCGAAACGAGTCTCGTAGCGCGAACTCAGGCGTACGTGAAGACGCATTCGTTGCGTCCCGAAGCGCTGACTGACAGCCTGCAAGAGAGGCGATGACGGCGACAGCTATGACGAACTTTTTCATCTGCACGTACTCCTTTATGAACTCTACAAATTAGAGGTATTTAATTTTCTCCAGCTGCTCACCTAGCTTCGCCAGCGCCGAACGGTAGTCATCTAATTTACTTTGCTCTTTGGCGACAACGTCTGCAGGGGCTTTGTCGGCAAAGCCGGGGTTTTTAAGCTTTGATTCAATGCGAGAAACTTCTTGCTTCAGTTTACTGATTTCCTTACCAAGCCGGTCAAGTTCTGCTTGTTTATCAATAAGCCCTGCCATCGGCACGAGAATTTCCATTTGACCAACAAGCTGAGTCGCCGACGGTGGTGCGGAATCGCTTTCTTTTAGCCACGTAATAGACTCTAGCTTGGCTAGCTTGCATAGATAGCGACGGTTCTGTTCGAGCCGCGCATTATCTTCATCGCTGCCATTGTGCAGGTATACCGTTAATTCTTTGGCGGGGGAAATTCGCATTTCGCCGCGAATATTACGGATAGCACTAATCACGCCTCGCAACCAGCGAACATCATTTTCGGCCTGTTCGTCGATCTTGCTGCTGTCTGCCGCAGGGTACGGTGCGAGCATAATGCTTTCGCCGTTGACGTTGGCGAGTGTCTTAATGCGCTGCCAGATCTCTTCGGTAATGAACGGCATAAACGGATGTGCTAGCCGAAGAATGGTCTCCAATACGCGAACCAGGGTTCGTCGCGTGCCGTTTTTTTGCGCTTCGGTGTAATCATCGGAATACAGAACAGGTTTGGATAATTCTAGGTACCAGTCGCAGTATTCGTTCCAAATAAACTCATACGCTGCGGTAGAAGCTTGATCGAAGCGGAAGGTGTCTAACGCGTCAATAACTTCTGCCTCTGCTTTTTGCAGAGCGGAGATAATCCAACGGTCAGCAAGGGAAAGCTCAACGGCGCTGTTCGTAGAGGCGCCGCAGTCTTGGCCTTCGGCATTCATCATGACGTAGCGTGCGGCATTCCAAATTTTATTGCAGAAGTTTCGATAGCCTTCAACGCGCCCCATATCCCATTTAATGTCTCTTCCTGTTGAAGCGAGGGACAAGAATGTGAAGCGCAGCGCATCGGTGCCATAGGCATTGATGCCTTCAGGAAATTCTTTGCGAGTGCGTTTATCAATCTTGCGCTGCATCTGCGGCTGCATAAGCCCAGCGGTGCGCTTCTCAAGAAGTTGATCGAGCGTAATGCCGTCGATTAAATCCAGAGGGTCGAGGACATTACCCTTCGACTTAGACATTTTTTGCCCTTCGCCATCACGAACCAAGCCATGGACATACACTGTTTTGAACGGAACTTGGTCGGTGAACTTGAGGGTCATCATGATCATGCGTGCGACCCAGAAGAAAATAATATCGAAACCGGTTACCAGCACATCTGTCGGGTGGAAGGTTTTTAATTCAGGTGTTTCTTCTGGCCAGCCTAGCGTTGAGAACGTCCACAAAGCGGAGCTAAACCAAGTGTCAAGCACATCATTGTCTTGGCTTAGAGCAATGTCGCCTAAGTTATTTTCTGCGCGTACCTGTTGTTCGTCTCGGCCGACGTAGAAATTGCCTTGTGCATCGTACCAAGCAGGAATGCGATGGCCCCACCAAAGTTGACGAGAGATGCACCAGTCTTGGATGTCACGCATCCATGAGAAATACATGTTTTCGTATTGCTTGGGCACAAATTGAATGTCGCCATCTTCTACCGCCTTAATCGCAGGTCCCGCGAGTGGGGCAATGCTGACAAACCATTGGTCGGTAAGATAAGGCTCAATGATGACGCCAGAGCGATCGCCGCGCGGCACCATTAAGGTGTGATCGTTAATTTTTTCCAACAGGCCAAGGGCGTCAAGATCGTCGACGACCTTTTTACGAGCGTCGGCTCGATCAAGGCCGCGATAAGCTTCGGGCACTTCGTCATTTAACGCGGCGCTGTCAGTGAGAATGTTGATCATTGGCAGTTGATGACGCTTGCCGACTTCATAATCATTAAAGTCGTGAGCTGGTGTAATTTTAACGCAGCCGGAGCCAAAGTCCGGATCGACGTAGTCGTCGGCAATGATGGGGATCTCACGATTAGCGAGCGGCAGCATAATCGTTTTGCCAATCAGATCTTTATAACGAGGGTCTTCTGGATGCACCGCGACGGCAGTATCGCCAAGCATTGTTTCCGGACGCGTTGTGGCAACTACCATGTGCCCCGAGCCATCCGATAGCGGATAGCGGAAGTGCCACATGTGACCTTTTTCTTCGTGGTTTTCCACTTCGAGATCAGAAATGGCGGTATGTAATTTCGGGTCCCAATTAACTAAACGCTTGCCGCGATAGATCAGGCCTTCTTTATACAATCGAATAAAAACTTCTTGCACCGCGTTGGACAGGCCTTCGTCCATGGTGAACCGTTCGCGGGTCCAATCAACGCTGGTGCCCATACGTCGTAGTTGGCGCGTAATGGTGTCACCGGACTCCGCTTTCCATTCCCAAATTTTTTCAATAAATTTATCACGGCCAAGTTCGTGGCGATTGCTGCCTTGCGCAGCAAGTTTACGCTCCACCACCATTTGCGTAGCGATACCTGCGTGATCGGTGCCGACCTGCCACAGGGTGTTGCGCCCTTGCATCCGCCGAAAGCGAGTCAGCGTATCCATGATGGTGTCTTGGAAGGCGTGCCCCATGTGCAAGGAACCAGTGACATTGGGGGGCGGGATCATCATGCAAAATGATTCACCTTGACCGGACGGGGAAAAATATCCGGCTGATTCCCACTGTTGATACCAGCGGTTTTCAATCGCATCCGGCTGATAGGTCTTTTCCATGCTGTCGTCTGATGTGGAGCCTTCCAAAATAGGTGCCTTCCAAAGTCGAAAAAGGAATGAATTACGAGGCCGCGATTATAGCGAAGCGCGCGGCGAAGGTCGCGGGGCGAAAGCCCCTGTAAGGGGCTTAGTGGTTATTTTTTAATGCGTCGATGAGTCGATTGCGCAAATCCCTCTCGATTTTCGGCATCCATTCGGCCAATGCCTCCTCAACGAGGGCTCTGACTTGCTGTTCATTGAGTCCCTGAGCGGACGTAGCGCTCGCTGCGGGCATGGCTTTGACTGTGGAGCTGACGGTTTCTTGTGAGCGCTGTGCGATTAGCTTTTCGATCTCTTGGCTGGCTCCGTCACGCGCGGGCTTGGTCGGCACATTGGGCCTAGGCAAAAAAGGATTAATGCGTTCCGCTGGCGCTTGTGGTGCCCTTGTTGTCGCGGAGCTTGGTATTGGCTTGCCGCCAAGCAACGGGATTTGAGCATGAGCATCGCCTATATCATCGTCTTCCTCGGTCGCGGGGAGGGTTGGAATATCGTCTTCTTCACCGAGGTTGTGCGGATCGACATCTGCTGCTGCATCACCCAATAGAGATTGGATAGAGCTTAGTTCGTCTAGCAGCTCTCGGCTGCTACGTTTATCGGTCGAGTTTGTTCCCGGATGCTTTCCGCCTGTATCACTAGGTCCGCCGGGTTTGCTGTTTTTACTCATTACAGGGCACTCAATATACGAATGATCAATTTACGAATGATACCGAGGCATCCTAGCCCAGTTCGTGTTTAGTCACGTGATAACCGCGGTCGCGGTAGTATTTCCAGCGCTCGCGTGACGTTTGTCGATCTTTTTCGTTGCCGCTTACTAGTTCTACGACGCGTTTAAATCGACTAAAGAAGTCTGGTACCTGCTGGTCAAGATTGACCAGCACATCGTGGCTTTGACCCGGAGAGGCGCCATGCCCGATTACGACGGACTGCTTGTTTGCCTGCTCACCGTCGACAAGGCCATGCGGCAGAAAGCTGCTGCTGGGCTGCCATAGCCACTGGTCCAGCCGGGTCGCGGCACTCTCGTCACGGGTGTGGATATGCAGATGCCGCGCGCTTTGTTGGGCTCGTTCAAGCAGTCGCCTTAACAATAGCGCGCGTGCGCCATCCGACGCATCATTACTGATGTAAAACCAGACCTCAGTCACTATTTAACCGTTTTAGTCTTAGCGGTGTTCATCAAGTAGCGGGTCAACATGGGAACGGGGCGGCCTGTCGCACCTTTACCCTTGCCGCCACCGACCCATGCGGTGCCGGCGATATCGAGATGCGCCCAGCGGGACTCTTTGGTAAAACGTGACAGGAAGCAGGCGGCAGTAATTGAACCGCCTTTGGGGCCACCAATGTTTGCCATATCAGCAAATGGGCTGTCTAGCTGCTCTTGGTAATCGTCCCACAATGGCATGGCCCAGCCGCGATCGCCGGTTTGCTTGCCGGCGCTGAGAAGCGCCTCGCTGAGGGCATCATCATTGGCGTATACCGCCTGAGCATGGCTGCCCAAGGCGACGACGCAGGCGCCGGTTAAGGTAGCGATGTCGACAACCGTCTCGGGCTTGTAGCGTTGCTGGACGTACGTCAGGGCATCACACAGCACCAGCCGACCTTCCGCATCCGTGTTGAGGATTTCGACGGTCTGACCAGACATTGTTTTGACGATATCGCCAGGTCTGCAGGCACGCCCATCTGGCATATTCTCGGCAGCGACAACACAGGCGACTAGGTGAATAGGCAGGTCCATTTCGCATACGGCTTTGACCGTGCCGAACACGCTCGCCGCCCCGCACATGTCGTATTTCATTTCGTCCATGGCGCTGCCAGGCTTTAACGAAATGCCGCCGGTATCAAAGGTGATGCCTTTGCCGACCAATGCGGTTGGCTTGCCTTTAGCCCCCTTGTATTCAAAGACAATGATTTGACCCTCGCGCTCACTGCCGCGGGAGACTGCGCAAAACGCGCCCATGCCCAGCTTCTCTGCTTGTTTTTCTGAAACAATAGAGACTTTGAGCTTGTCATACTGTTTGCCCATGCTGTGTGCAAGCTCGCTCAGCCAAGCGGGAAAGCAAACGTTGGGCGGTTCATTGCCGAGGTCGCGCGCTAAGGCGACGCCGGCTGCTATGGCTTTGCCTTCGACAACAGCTTGCTTGGCGGAGGTGGATGCCGCTTCGACCATAAAAGTGCAGCGTGTTACGGTTGCCGGACTTTTTTTGCTGCGGTACTGATCAAAGCGATACAGAGCGGCGTCAACAAGTCGTACCGTTTCGCGCAATTGTTCGTCAACGCTGTGGCCGTCCAGCAAGGTTGGCGAGAGGAGCCAGCTAAGGCTTTTGGCGCCAGTCGCCTTTACTGCGCTTATCGCGGATTGCACGATTTTGGCCAATGCGACAATGGACAGCGGCTGGTCTGTACCGGTGCCGAGCAGCAGCAGTCGTTTTGCCTCAAGGCCTTCTGGGGCGGCTATAATCGTGGTTTGCTGGGCTTTACCGGCAAAGTCGCCGAGTTTGATACAGGCTTTAATGGCGCTGATGGTTGCTTCCGGCAGCGTCTCAAGTAGAAACTCGGGTAGAGCCGCTGATGGACCGACGGGAATGATCAAGCAGTCAGACTTAAATTTTGTTACAGCCTTATTGGTGACGGTATATTCCATTTTTTAGCAACCCTTGCGTTACAATGCCCGCTGACCAAATTGGGACGGGATTAAATTGATACTTAATCGCTATATTAACCGGCAGCTCTTCGTGACAACAGTCGTCGTTAGCTTCGTACTGATGATGGTGCTGGTCAGCGGCCGCTTTATCAAGTATCTCGCTGAGGCAGCCGCCGGAGAGATTTCAGCTGACATCTTACTCCTAGTGATGTTGTTTCGGCTGCCTGAATTTTTACAGATGATTTTGCCGCTCAGTATGTTTGTGGCGGTGCTGTTAGTGTTTGGTCGATTAAGTATTGATAACGAGCTAGTTGTGATGCGCGCCGGCGGCGTTGGCGTCGGCCGCAATGCACGCGGTTTGATCGTACCGGTGGTGATGGCGGCAACGCTGGTCGGTTCATTTAGTTTGTATATTACCCCGCGCGGTGACGCCGAAGTAACGCGCTTATTTGATGAGCAGAAAAATCGATCTGTACTTGAGTTACTGACTCCAGGGCGCTTTTTTACCAAAGGTTATGACACCTTGCAGCGCAGCACTTATGCCGAGCGAGTTGATCGAGCAAACGGTCTGCTACACAACCTATTTATTTCTGAAATCCGTTATGGCATCGATAACGCGCCGCGCCAGTCTATGACGGTGCGTGCGCAGACTGGCAAATTGGTGCAGCAGGACGGGATCAATTATTTGCAATTAGAAAACGGCGTGCAATATCAAGGTGTGCCGGGAGAAGGTGATTTTAGCGAGGTCTCATTCGATCGTGCGCTGTTGGACGTCGGTGAAGAAAAAGCAGCTAGCCGTCCACCGAAAGTGCGTGGCCGTACGACGCTTGAGTTGTTACGGAGCGATCAAGGCGACTCGTTAGCGGAATTGCAGTGGCGTATTTCGTTGGTGTTGCTGGTGCCGGTGATGTGTTTGGCCGCTATTCCCTTGGGGCAGGTAAATCCGCGTCAGGGTCGGTTTGGTAAGCTTATTCCAGCGGTGCTGGTGTATATGACTTATATGGGGCTGCTGTTGGTGATTCGCAGCCGTATTGCCGATATTCCTGTTGCCGAGCGCGCCTGGTATATCAATATGCTTTGGGTGCACCTGACCGCTATCGTAATGGTTATTGGCCTTTATTTATGGCCGAGCATTATTGCGCGCTGGAATGATCGCTCTAGAGGGCGCACAGCATGAGGCATTTAAATCGATACTTATGGCGCGCCGTCATGGTGCCGAGCTTGGCGTTGCTGTTGGTGCTGGTGGTACTGAACGGCTTGTTCGCCTTTATTTACGAGCTGGAATGGTTGCGTGACGATTACCAGGCGCTTCAAGCGTTGCTGTTTGTCGTGACGATCAGCCCTAGAACGATTGTCGATTTTATGCCGATGGCGATTCTGCTCGGTACGTTGCTGGGATTGGGGCTGTTGGCAAACAGCGGTGAATTGACGGTTATTCGTGCGGCGGGTGTGTCGACGTTGCGAATATGTTGGATGGTGATGCGCCCGGCATTATTACTGCTGTGCTTAACAGCGCTGGTGGGCGAGTATCTTGCCCCGTATACCGAGCAGGTTGCGCAAAGTAATCGCGCGTTGGCGGAGAGTGGCGGGGAAGCGCTGAAGTCTAAATACGGTTATTGGCATCGAGAGGGCGACGAGTTTATTCATATCAACGCCGTGCAGCCCAATGGTGTGCTTTACGGCGTGACGCGTTACCGCTATGACGAGCTGGATCGTTTGCAGGAAAGTTTGTTTATTGAGCGCGCTATTTTTCAGGGCGACCATTGGTTTATGGAGGGCATTAGCGCCAGCGCACTCAGTGACGGCGAAGTGTCAGCCTATAAAAAGGACACAGGAGTCTGGCAAACCAGCTTGACGCCGCAGCTGTTGTCGATGGTGATTCTGAAGCCAGAGCATTTAGCCTTATCAAAGCTGAAAGAGTATGCCGACTATTTGGCCGAGCAGGAACTCGAGGCGGGAGAGTACTTGCTCGCTTTTTGGCAAAAGATATTGCAGCCCTTTGCTACCCTCGGCATGGTGTTGATCGCGACGTCGTTTGTATTCGGCCCGCTGCGCCAGGTGACTATGGGGCTGCGGATGACGGCTGGTATTGCGGCGGGGTTACTGTTTCATTACGGCCAACAGTTTTTTGGGCAGTTAAGCCTAGTCTTTGAGGTTTCGCCACTGTTGGCGGCGGCGGTGCCCGCAGCGCTGAGTTTTGTTATTGGTATGATTTTGTTGCAGCGAAGCCGATAGAACAAAGAGAGAATGTGGAGCTTTACCTGTTCCCATTCTCCTGTCACTGTTATCGTTAAGTTGAAAGCGCTACTGTGTAAAAGACGGTCTGGCGGTAGCGTTGGGCCAATAAAATCAATAACTCCGGGGGGATTTGCGTGTCTGCTTGGCAATATTGCGCCCTGACTGATACCGGCGCGCGTCGCAAACACAATGAAGATTCCGTTATGTCGGCTCCTGAGCTCGGCCTTTGGGCTGTGGCTGATGGTATGGGCGGGCATGAAGCGGGCGATGTGGCGAGCGGCATGATTGTCGATGCGTTGGCGAGCATAAAGCGTCCGGAAAATTTTAGTCTATTTGTTGATGCGGTTGAGCTGACGCTGCAGAAGACTAATCAGGCGCTTCGTGATCATTCGGAAAAACAATACGCCGGTCGCACCATGGGCTCCACGGTGGTGGCGTTGTTGATTGCCGATGGCTACGGCGCTTGCATGTGGGCCGGCGATTCGCGCCTGTACCGTTTCCGTAACAATACCTTGGAACAGCTTTCCCGTGATCACAGCCAAGTACAGAGACTCGTCGATGCTGGCTTGCTTGCAGCAGAGGACGCCGATGCGCACCCTAACGCCAATGTTATTACCAAGGCAGTTGGCGGCGCGGTGCACCTTGCTGTAGATGTCGTCATGTTGGATGTGCAGCCGGGCGACCGCTTTTTACTCTGTAGCGACGGTTTATATAACGAGCTGAATCCTGATGAAATTGCGGTGCGCTTTTCCGTGGGCGCTGTTGAAGAGGTCGCAAGGCAGCTGCTGCAGGGGGCATTGGAAAAAGGTGCACGCGATAATGTGTCGGTGATTGTTGTTGAGGCCGATGTATGAACGTGAAAATCGAAGAGGTTAATGCTGAGCTGTCTCCCCTAATCGATTCGTATGCAGCGGGTACGTTGGCGGCAGGCGAATACCGTCAGCGTCGTCGTGCGTTGATATGCAAGGTTTCTGGAGAAGCGGTGCCAGAAGTAGAGGATGAGGGCAGTGCGGAATGTACCCTGCCGGGTGGTATGGCTGCTGTGAATGTCAGCGAGACGCCTGTCGTTGAGAGGGCTGAAGCAGGGCTCCGAGATGGCGTGCCTGAGAAAAGTAATGCGCTGTATTGGTTTGTGACGGCGATAACGCTCTTGGTTGCCATTGCCGGCGTAGGCGGATTGTTTTGGTATATCTTTCGTTAGCGGACGGGCGAAAAGACGCGCCGAGTAAAAAGTATCGGACATAAAAAAGGCGCTAAAGAAGCGCCTTTTTTATGTCCGATACTTTTCGAAATTAAGTTTTCGCCCCCGCAGATAATTGCACAACTTGGGTGTTTAACTTTTTGATTTGCCCAGCCATATCTGTCAGCAAGCCATGAATCATGGTTGGGTTGGTGCGTATTAAATCTTTAAATTGCTCTTTAGGGACTTTGACTACGGAGCAGCGTGATTTTGCTCTGACCGTAGCGGATCGCGGTGCGTGGGTGAGTACTGCGAGCGCACCGAGTACTTCGCCTTCATTGACTTCGCCGACTGCCACATCATCGACTACGACATCAGCGCTGCCTTCAAACAAGCTAAAAACGTAGTCTGCTGGATCGCCTTGACGAATAATGACGTCACCCGGCATAAAGTAGGCAAAGCCTGGTGTTGTTTGGGTTTCTTCTTCGACTTCTGCCGCCAGTAGGCGCGTAACGATACCGAGCTGTGTCATTAAGATGCGCGTCCATAGACGTGCGGTCTCGTCGCTGGATAGTGCGGCGCGGACGAGCTCCAAGGTATTGTAGCCGGTTAATAGAACGGCGCTTTCAGAGGCATACTTCATTGTATCCTCTGCATCTGGCGCCGCATCAGGAAGAATGAGATCGCCTTCGTCCCACGTGAGCAGTTTACGGCGTTGGCAGTGCATATTGATCATGCCGCCTTTCACCAAATAGGTTTTTCCCGGCACCATGCCCGCTTGGAAGGCGTCTTTAGTTGGGTCGAGCTGTAGAGACTCGCCAGATATAGAAAGTTTGCTCATCAATTCGCTGACTAGGCGCTTGTATTGGCGTGTCAGTGCCGACATGCCGTCAGTGGGTTCTGCCAGTGAAATCACCCGCTAATCTCCTGCTATTATTTCGTTGCTTACAAAACGGTCAGTCACGTTGTAAGTCGTCTCGGCAGTATGCAGTAATTAAAACAGGCCGCCCAGATCTTGACGATGAATTGCTGTCTGCTGTGACAGGCGTCAGGGTTGTCGCCTGACCGACTACGCATTCTGGCGATGTTATTTCCTCACGGTGGTAACAGATGTGTCATTTATAGATGGTGCTTCACGTAGCAAGGTGATGTGAATGCTGGCGAGCGTGTGGATACAGGTTTCTTTGCTGTCGTTGCTGTGCGGTATTTGCACGGTGTTCTTGCCGAGGTGTTATATTGCGTTTTTTGTTCAATCGGTGAGGCTCGATAGCAGTGAGATTAGATTATTTTATTTCCC
Organism: Gammaproteobacteria bacterium; assembly: GCA_018067045.1. Taxonomy (GTDB): domain Bacteria; phylum Pseudomonadota; class Gammaproteobacteria; order Pseudomonadales; family Alcanivoracaceae; genus JARGPN01. The sequence goes on along the minus strand of JAGPVL010000035.1, from coordinate 238,647 downwards.
ATAGTGCAGGGCTATCACGTAAGCAGGTAAAAATACTCATTGGTAAAGGCCATGTATCGGTAGAGGGCTTTGCTGCCGTTAAGGCGAATACTCAGGTCGCAGACCATGACAAAGTGTGGCTCGATGGTCGACTCGTGCAGTTTAGCAATGATCGTTACATCATGCTGAATAAGCCGCCAGGAGTGGTTTGCTCGACAGATGACCCTGATCATCCGACGGTTATGAAGTTGCTCGCGGCCGAAGAGCAGCATCGTTTACATATCGCTGGGCGTTTGGACCTCGATACGACGGGATTGATTTTACTGACAACCGATGGTCAATGGTCCCACCAAATTACGTCGCCGAACAGTGACTGCCCAAAATGTTATCGGGTAACGCTTGAGCATGCGTTAACGGATGAGGCGAGGAAAACGCTAGAGGAAGGCGTGTTGTTACGGGGTGAGCCGGAGAAAACACGGCCAGCAGTTGTTGAGATCATTGCGAAAGATGTGATTCATTTGACGATCACTCAGGGAAAATATCATCAAGTTAAACGCATGATGGCGGCAGTAGAGAATAGAGTATTAGCGTTGCATCGTGTCAGCGTAGGAGCGGTACAATTGGACGCTTCATTGGCGCCGGGTGAATACCGCTTATTGAGCGAAAGTGAAGTGGCACTTATTGGTGGGAACATAGCGTCTTGAAGGGAATTTTTTCATGATGTGAGGCGTCCCCCAATACGTGTGCGACCGTTTTGGACGACCGAAAGCATTGAAACTAATAAAAATCCCGGCCATTGGCCGGGATTTTTATTAGGTCAGTTACTGCGTAAGTTTTTTCTCTAGCAGGGCGTTAATTTGCTGAGGATTGGCCTTGCCCTGTGTTGCTTTCATTGCTTGGCCGACGAAGAAACCAAACATTTTTTTACGTTTGTTCTCGTCCGCATCACGGTAAGCCTGTGCTTGCGTGGCGTTGTCGGCGATCAGCTGATCGACAATTTTCTCTAGCTCGCCACTGTCTGACATCTGCTTTAAGCCTTTGGCTTCAATGACCTGATCAGGGCTGCCTTCGCCATTCCAGCACGCTTCGAGAACTTGCTTGGCAATTTTTGAGCTAATGGTGTCATCCTTCAGGCGAACAATGATCTGGCCAAGGTCTGTTGCACTGACTGGACTATTTTGTATGTTTAGATCACTGGCGTTTAGACGAGCAGCGAGTTCGCCCGTTACCCAGTTGGCCGCGAGCTTTGCATCGTTTGCTTGCGTGACCACGGCTTCAAAGTAATTGGCCATATTGAGGTCGCCGGCAAGCATGTCGGCATCATAAGAAGACAGCGAATACTGCTCAATAAAGCGTGCTTTGCGAGTGTCTGGCAGCTCAGGTAGTGCGTCCCTTAAGGCTTCAATTTCCGCCTCGCTGACGTTAACGGGCAGCAGATCCGGGCACGGGAAGTAACGGTAGTCGTTTGCGTCTTCTTTGCTGCGCATGGCGCGCGCGGTGTTGGTGTCCGCATCAAATAAACGGGTTTCCTGAGTGATCGTGCCACCATCTTCGAGCACGTCTATTTGGCGCTCAACCTCTAGCGCAATCGCTCTCTCCATAAACTTGAATGAATTCAGGTTTTTCGTTTCGGTACGGGTGCCGAGTTTCTCTTCGCCTTTTAAGCGAACGGAAACGTTCACATCAAAACGCAAGGAGCCCTGCGACATTTCGCCGTCACAAATGCCAATAGACGTGACAATCGAATGCAGTTTCCGCGCGAAGGCTACCGCTTCTTCTGATGTGCTCAAGTCAGGCTCGGAGACGATTTCGATTAACGGCGTGCCGGCTCGATTGAGATCGATACCGGACATACCATGAAAATCTTCGTGAAGGGATTTTCCGGCATCTTCTTCGAGGTGAGCATGGTGGATGCGGACGTTTTTCTTGCGGCCATCTGCTAATTCAATTTCAACGATACCCGCGCCGACGATAGGGTGCTCAAGCTGTGTGGTCTGGTAGCCCTTTGGCAGATCTGGGTAGAAGTAGTTTTTCCGCTCAAACGCGCTATGGCGATTGATGTCTGCATTGATCGCCAGGCCAAAGAGTATGGCTTTATTGACTGCTTCGCGGTTCAGTACCGGCAGAGTGCCGGGCATGCCAAGGTCGATCAGGCTAGCTTGGCTGTTGGCTTCAGCGCCAACTTGAGTGCTGCTGCCGGAGAAGATTTTCGTTTGCGTATTGAGCTGGACATGCACTTCCAGCCCGATCACCGTTTCCCACTGCATTAGATGTCTCCGGCAAATGTTGGCGCCTGGGTGTGCCAGTCTGTAGCGAGCTGGAAGCGATGGGCGGCGTTGAGAATCTGTCCTTCGCGGAAATAGTTACCAATGAGTTGCACGCCAACGGGTAGCCCGTCGATGAAGCCGCCGGGCATAGATAGCGCAGGTAATCCGGCGAGGTTAACGGCAATGGTAAAGACGTCCGCCATATACATTGTAATAGGGTCGTCTTTTTTCGCGCCAAGGCCGAACGCCAATTCAGGCGAAGTTGGCCCTGCGATGACATCAACTTTTTCAAAAGCGCGTGCAAAATCGTCGCGAATAAGGCGACGTACTTTTTGCGCTTTAAGATAATAGGCATCGTAATAGCCGTGTGACAGCGCGTACGTGCCCACCAAGATTCTACGTTTTACTTCATCACCAAAACCTTCGCTGCGAGAACGCTTATACAAATCCATCAGGTCTGACGGATCTTCACAGCGGTAGCCGTAACGAACACCGTCGAAACGTGACAAATTCGATGACGCTTCGGCGGGCGCAATGACGTAGTAGGTTGGTACAGAAAGCTTAACGCTCGGCAATGAAATGCTGACGACTTTCGCGCCTTGTTTTTCCAGCTCGGCAATGGCTTTACGTGTAACGTCTGCAATGTTGCCGTTTAAATCCGCAGGAAAAAACTCTTCCGGTAGGCCAATGGTCAAGCCGTTAATGTCGTTGTCGAGGTCGGATAAATAATTATCTACCGCACGATTTAAACAGGTGGAATCTTTTTCATCATGCCCAACCATGTTCTGTAGCAGTAAAGCACAGTCTTCCGCACTGCGTGCCATCGGGCCAGCCTGATCTAGGCTTGAAGCGAACGCGATCATGCCCCACCGAGAGACGGTTCCATAGGTTGGTTTTAGGCCGGTAATGCCGCATAAAGCAGCCGGTTGGCGAATTGATCCGCCTGTGTCGGTGCCGGTTGCTGCGGGGGCAAGTCGTGCTGCCACGGCCGCTGCAGAGCCACCGGACGAGCCACCGGGAACGCGCTCTAAATCCCACGGATTTTTAACGGGCCCGTAAAAGCTGGTTTCGTTGGAGGAACCCATGGCGAACTCATCCATGTTGGTTTTTCCAAGCGTGACGATTCCCGCGTTGCCGAGTTTGTCGACAACAGTTGCGTCGTACGGAGAAATAAAATTATCCAACATGCGCGACGCGCAAGATGTACGAATGCCACGTGTGCAAAAAATATCTTTGTGCGCAATGGGTACGCCGTTGAGTACGCCGCCTTGGTTTTTCTGGCGGGCTTGATCTGCGGCGTCAGCCTGCTGCAGAGCGCGCTCTTCGGTAACGCTAATAAAGCTATTGAGCTGTGCATCGTGTTTTTTGATGCGCGCTAAAAAATGCTCCGTCACCTCGCGTGATGAAAAGTCACCCTGCTGTATGCCGTCGCGCAGCTGCGTTAATGATTTGTCGTGCAAGCTCATTCAATCACCCGGGGAACAAGGTAGCAGTTGTCTTCTTGCGCCGGAGCAATTGGCATCACTTCGGCACGAATGTCGGTTTCGGTAATAATGTCTTGGCGCAGTGGCTGATGGACATCAAGCGGATGCGCCATGGGTGCGATATCGCCGACGTCGGCCTGCTGTAGCTGGTCGACCATACTGAGGATATCGTTCAGGCGAGAAGTGGTCTCCTCGCAATCCTGTTCGCTAACCTGCAGCCGAGCCAAGTGGGCCACGCGTAGAATAGTGTCCTGATTGATCGCCATGGGCGTCTCCGGGATCTGGGTTAAGGCACTGGAAAGAGGCGAAAACTACCATATTCTCGCCCTCTGCGGCCAGTCTCCCTGCTTGCCCTAAACACCTGCCATTGCTAGAGTTGCGCAATTCTTTCGGTGGTCTGTGTTTTTGCTGACTCGCCAAATTTCATACTAAGTTCGGGAAGCTGGCTGGCATGTCTCTTATTAAGCGTATCCGTGGAATGTTTTCTACGGACTTGTCGATCGATTTAGGTACGGCAAACACTCTGATTTACGTCCGTGGTCGCGGTATTGTCCTCGACGAGCCGTCAGTGGTTGCGATTCGTCACCATGGTGCTCAGAAGAGCGTGGCTGCGGTGGGTACCGATGCAAAACGTATGCTGGGCCGTACACCGGGCAACATTACTGCCATTCGGCCGCTCAAAGACGGCGTGATTGCTGACTTCGAAGTCACCGAAAAAATGCTTCAGCACTTTATTCGTAAGGTACATGAAACGGGTTTCTTTCCACCGGCGCCGCGGGTGTTGGTCTGCGTGCCTTGTCAGTCTACGCAGGTAGAGAGACGCGCGATTTTGGACTCCGCCTACGGTGCAGGTGCTCGTGAGGTGTATTTGATCGAGGAGCCGATGGCTGCAGCGATTGGTGCGGGCTTGCCGGTTGCGGAAGCAAGCGGTTCGATGGTGGTGGATATTGGTGGTGGTACGACTGAAATTGCCATTATCTCGCTCAATGGCGTGGTTTACTCCCACTCTCTGCGTATCGGTGGCGATAAATTCGACGAAGCGATTGTGTCGTTTGTGCGCAAGGAATATGGCAGCTTGATCGGTGAGTCGACCGCTGAGCGCATTAAACAGGAAATCGGTGCTGCGTATACTGGCGCCGAGTTGCGTGAAATCGATGTACGTGGCCGTAATTTGGCGGAAGGGGTGCCGCGTCAGTTTACCCTGAACAGTGATGAAATCCTCGAAGCATTGAAAGAACCGTTGGCCGCAATTGTTAATGCAGTGAAGACTGCACTGGAAGCGTCGCCGCCGGAACTGGCTTCAGATATTGCGGAGCGCGGCATAATGATTACCGGTGGTGGTGCGTTATTACGTGACATCGATCGGCTTCTCAGCGAAGAAACAGGTTTGCCGGTGATCATCGCAGATGAACCGCTCACCTGTGTTGCGCGTGGTGGTGGTAAGGCGTTGGAGATTATGGATACCAGCGGCCTAGACCTTATTACCAGCATCTGATAACTCGCTCGTAAGTGCTTCCCGCTTGGGGAGCGCGGCGCTGAACCAGGCAACGTCCGGAGGCAACCATCGCTAGTCTTTTCTCCGACAGCAATCGATCCGGGTACCGTTTGTTGGTGGTGCTGGTTGTCTGTATTACTCTCGTTTTCCTCGATTTACGGACTAGCTGGGTAGGCTGGATCCGTTACGGTGCCGGCTATGTCACCGACGCAGTCCATTATGTTGCTCATTTACCTTCCACTATGGGAACTTGGGTCGGCGCTCAGGCGCGCACGACTGAGGACCTCCGCGATGACAATCAGCGCCTCGATCGGCAGCTATTAATCCTTCAGCAAAAAGCGCAACGCCTTGCGGTACTCGAAGCGGAGAATGTTCGTTTGCGAGAACTGCTGAATTCCTCTGCGCGTTTGGACGCACGTGTTTTTGTCGCCGAAATTATTGGCGTGGAGCCGGATCCTAATCGTCAGGAGCTGATGATTAATAAGGGCTCGGGAGATTCGGTCTTTAATGGGCAGGCTGTGCTCGATGCTAGCGGCTTGATCGGTCAGATTACTCAGGTTGGGCCGTTGGCGTCGCGAGTGTTGTTGGTGACAGACGCAACCCACGCCTTGTCCGTGCAGGTAAATCGCAGCGGTACCCGCTCCATTCTAGTAGGAACGGGCCACCCTGATCGACTGCGTTTGCTATACGTTCCCGATACCGCAGATATTACGGAAGGGGATTTGCTGGTGACAACGGGGCTCGGCAAGCGTTATCCAGCAGGTTATCCTGTTGCGATTGTTGTGGCGGTTCAGCAGGAGCCTGGCAAAGCCTTTTTAAGCGTTGATGCGCGTCCAACTGCGCATATTGATCGTTCCAGCCATGTGCTGCTGGTCGCCCCTACAGCGGCACGTAGGAGCGCGGAAGCCAGGGCGTCGGCATCTGATGAGCCGACGGCCGCCACGAATGAAGAGGGCGGAATACAATGAGCCGTACAACGACCGCCTCCGGTACTCCAGTGATCATTGTGACGTTGCTCGTTGCGGCTTGGCTAGAAGTGTTGCCGTTGCCGGATGTAATTGAATATTTCCGTCCAGAGTGGCTGGCAGTTGCAATGGTCTATTGGACGATTGCCTTGCCGCACCGTATTGGTGTCGTTTGGGGGGCGTCCGTGGGGTTATTTCAAGATGTCTTGCTAGGCACGGTGCTGGGTCAGCATGCGTTAGCGATGACGTTGGTAGTATTTATTGCGCAGTCTTCTTATAAGCGTATGCGGGTGTTTCCTTTGCCGCAGCAAAGCGCCGTCGTCTTTATGTTAATTGGGGTGGCGGTAATTTCTAGTTATCTTATTCAAGGCATCGCAGGGCGTGCACACTTGCCGCCACTCGCGATGCTGCTCTCTGCGCTCACCAGTGCGGTATTTTGGCGCCCTGCGTTTTCGTTGCTGCGCTGGACGCGCCGTCAGTTTTTGGTGCGCTAATGCGCCAGCTTTTCTTAGCGTCTTCTTCCCCGCGTCGTGCCGAATTACTGCGCCAGATTGGTGTGCCCTTTACACTCTTAAATGCGCCGGGAGTAGACGAGTCTGTTTATAGGCATGAATCGCCTTCCGATTACGTACGGCGCTTAGCGCTAGCCAAGGCCCGCACTGGGTGGGACAGTCTCAGGGGGCGGCATCCCTCTTTGACGGCGTCTGCCGTGGTGCTTGGCGCCGATACCTCGGTGGTATTAGGTGACGCCATCTTAGGTAAGCCGCGCGGCGCGACAGAGGCGAAAAGCATGCTACAGCGCTTATCTGGACGGGAACATCGGGTGTTATCGGCCGTCAGTATCTATTATGAAGAACAAACATCGATAGCAATGAGTGACACTGTCGTGCGTTTCCAAGACTTAACGGAGGCATTGATCGATCAGTACGTTGCCACCGGAGAGGCGTTTGATAAGGCCGGCTCGTACGGCATCCAAGGATTCGGTGCAGTGTTGGTCGAGTCCATACAAGGCAGCTACAGTGGTGTAGTGGGCCTGCCTTTAACAGAGACGATGGCCTTGTTGTCAGTTGCCGGCATTCCTGTGTGGCAGGCTGTTGATTCTCATGTCAGTGGTTTGGGTAAGGAAAAACAATAACGTGAAGGGTGTAACAGCACGACAAAAATCACCGAAGCATTCTGCGCACAAAGTGCGTACGCGTTTGTTGGTGGCGGTATCGATTGTCGTGTTGTTGATGGCGGCGTGGATCGTCATTGGCCGTCAATTGATGCAACGTGTACCGGAGTTTCGTCAAGACCTTGAGGCTCTTGTTGAAGAGCGAATAAAGACGCCGCTGGAAATTGGTGACATGAGCGGCTACATGGATGGTGCGACGCCGGTGTTCGTATTTCATGATGTTCGCTTGCCTGCTGCACTGGTCGAGACGAATCGATTTGTCGGTACAGATTTAGTCAATGCAGGGGGTGTGGCCGCCGCACCGCTTCATATTGGTCGTGTCGAACTTTCAGTGGATGTGCTCTCGTCAATCTTCCAGCGTAACCTTCGCGCCCGACAATTATTGATAAGCGGTATTGAGTTGGATCTCACCGTCGATAAGCAGGGCCGTGTTCGTCTGACCGGATTGGAAGGATTGGGCAGTTCGGATCGGCAAGGCGCTAAGCCGCCATTAGAAACATTACTGTCGCTGATTTATCGGCAAAAGCGTTTAGTCGTTGAAGATGCAAAAGGCATGCTGTCTTTTCCTGATATGCCAGCGGTCAACGTGACAGATCTATCCGCCGCGATTGTGTCGTCTGGCAAAGACCACTTGTTATCGCTGCGCGCTCATACAGTTGATCGTCCTGTTGTTATTGATGTGCGTCTCGCTCTACAGGGGGATGCCTATCAGATGCAAGATGTCAGTGGCAAAGGCTATGCACGTATTCACGTCGCCGAAGCGGATGAGTGGCTCAATGCGGCGTTGCGTCAGCCAATAAAAGTGGATTCCTTACGTGGAGATATTGAGGCATGGGCGTCATTGAAAAATGGCCGACTCACGTCAACAGCAATTTCTGCGCAACTTGATCAAATCAATTTATCCGGTGGCTCCCTTACTAAGCGGTTAGATATTCGCAATGCACGATTATTGGCGAATATTACTCAGCAGGAAGATGGTTATGCGATACAGCTGGGTGAGTTGACGCTGCAGAGCGATGAGCAACAGTTGAATCTTTCGCGATTAGCGGCGAGTTGGAATGGTGAAAAAGACGATGCGTTGCAGTGGCGCCTTAGTGGGCGCGATATAGAGCTGACATCGTTGCGCGACTGGGTGACGACATTGCCCCTGAAATGGCCGGAGAAATTTGCGACGCTGCCAGAAAAAATACGCCAACTTTCTCCGGAAGGCGAAATCGAATCGTTGTCAGTTATCGGTCACCGTCGCGGCGTTGAGCAGATCAGTGCACGGGTTATTGGCTTGGGTAATAGCGCTTTTGAAAAAATACCGGGGATACGCGGCGTGAATGCGTGGTTCCGTGGTTCTCTGGATAGCGGTGTGTTGGTGCTGGATAGTCCAGATTTTTCATTGGATTTACCGCTGCTATATCGCCAGCCTATAAAGGTTAAAGGGCATGGTCCCCTGCGTTGGCGCCATGATGGTGACGTGATTGTCGTGGAGAGTGGCTGGTTAACTGCAATGAATCAAGATGCTCGCGGTCGCGCCGCGGCCACGTTGCGATTGAGGTCGGGGGAGTTTCCGCACCTGTCGTTGGTGGCGGGGATTGTTGATGGCAAGGCGGGGGCTGCAGATCAGTATATTCCATTGGTAAAGCTGCCGGAGCCCGTTGCGGAATGGCTCGATAGTGCGTTTGTTGGTGGCCATATTAGTCGTGGCGTTATTCTGCACGAAGGGCCGGTTAAGATTGATCCGGATCGACAGCAAGACCGTACGCTCCAAGTTAAAATTAGTGCGGATAAAATGACGTTGCAGTTTTTGCCAGACTGGCCGCCAATTACAAATTTATCAGCAGATGTCATTGTTGATGGCCGGGAGATTCGCGGTCGCAATATAAACGGCACGATTATGAATTCTCGTTTAAGCGGTGCCAGCGCAGACATACCCGAATATGAAGGCGATGAAGCGCCGAGATTGATTATTCATTCTCGTGTTAAAGGTCCCGCGGCTGATCTGCAACAGCTCTTTCAGGGTACACCTCTCAAGGAAAAGCTACCGGCAGAGTTGTTGGCATGGGGCGCTAGCGAGGGAGTTGTGGGCGGCAATGCGCTTTTGCATATTCCATTGCGTGCCAATAGCGGCGACATGAACGTGTTGGTCAATGGCTATATTGAGAATGCAAAAATCGGCAACGCGGAGCGGCAGATATCGCTGGATCAGGTTGCTGGCGATATTTCTTTTTCTTTAGCGAATGGACTACAAGCCTCGGCGTTGACAGGGCGCTTGTGGGAGCAACCGTTTGTTGCCGAGGTGAGCAGCGTTGAGCAGAAATCACGCATCAAATTTAGCGGCGACATGCCTATCGACATATTGCAGGGCTGGTTAAAAGCACCATGGATGGAGCCAGCAAAAGGCACGGTTAATTATGTTGCGCAGATGGATGTCCCAGCACCTTCCGATGACCTTGCGTTGACTGTAACGGCGGATATTACCGATGCGACGATAACGCTGCCGCCGCCGTTAGGTAAGCGCGCCGGGCTTAAGCAGCAAGCGACGTTTGCGCTGCAAGTAAGCGGGGCAACGCAAACCGTACAGTTTAATGATGGCCGTTTAGTGGCCGGTAATATGCGTATTGTTGGCGGCACTTTAGAGCGAGGGGCGGTGCATATTGATTCGCGCCGAGTTCGTTCTGATGTGAGTCTGCCGAAAAATAAGGGGGTGCTCATTGATGGTAAGGTTGATGCGTTTGCGCTTGAGCCATGGGTCGCTTTTTTCTCTAGCGGTAAGAGCGATGATCTCGGCGAGTCCGCTTTTCCGCTCGACAGGCTTGCTTTGCATGCGAATACATTGGATTTATTTGGCACCTCGTTCGAGGATGCTGACTTAAGGGCTTCGCCCGATAAAGGTGGCTGGCAGTTTTCGGTTGCCAGCGAAAAGCTTACGGTGAAAGCGAACATGCCAGAAGGCTTTAGCGCCCGCGGCGATAAAGCGATGCGGATTAATATTGACCAGATAAATGTAACAAGTGCGCAGGACGATGCAGATCAATCTGCTGAGACGGGCAAAGAAAACACTAGTGCCTACGATATTGATCCGCGAGACTTGCCGAAAATGAGCGTCAAGATCGACAGTATGGTGCTTGATAATACTGACTTCGGTCATTGGAAGTTCCTGATAGATCCAGTGGCGACGGGCGTTGTTGTTCGCGATATTTCTGCAGCTATTCGCGGCGCGGCCATTGCTGGAAATCTGGATTGGGATTTCACCCCGAGCGGTGGTGAGAGTCATTTTGTCGGCAGCGTCGAAACACAAGATGTTGCTTCCATGTTGCGTCAGTGGGACTTACCGCCATCCCTTGAGAGCGATGACTTGCGCTCAGTCATGGATGTCAGTTGGGCCGGTACGCCGATGGATATTGATTACCTTGCGCTGAAGGGCAATGCGTCGTTGCAAATTGGTGAAAGCCGCTTCCCTAAAACGGATTCGAAAACCTCTGCGTTACGTGTGCTAGGGGTCTTTAATCTCGGCACGGTAAGTCGCCGTTTACGATTTGATTTTACCGATCTGTATAAAAAGGGATTAACCTGCGACAGCATTGGCGGCGACTTTCAGTTTGATGGTCCATTACTAACGACAAAAAATTTGGTCATCCGTTCGCCCTCGGCGGAGTTTCGTTTAAAGGGATTGGCGAATATGGAAACGTCAGTGCTGGACCACTATATGGACGTTACCTTGCCCGTTTCCTCTGGATTGTATGTGGGGTGCTTCGCAGGGCCCACGGCATGCGCGGGGATATTTGTGGTGGAGCGTTTATGGGGCAGTAAGCTTGAAAAAATGACGACCCTGCAGTACCACGTGAGCGGTAACTGGAACAGTCCAAAAGTAGAAGAAGTTCAGGGTATGTTTGAGAGAAAGAAGTAAGGCGATGCTAAGCGTAGCTGCTGTGCAGATGACCTCGACCGTAGACTTCAACGCGAATTTGCGTGAAGCAGAGCGTCTGATGCATGCGGCAAAACAAGGTGGCGCCGAGTTGATTTTGCTGCCCGAGAATTTTGCTAGTTACGGCGGCGACTATCGTCAGCTCGCCGAGCAACAAGGTCTGGCGTTGCAAGCATGGCTGCAGCACTGGGCTAAGACTTTAGAAATAACACTAATCGGTGGGACAATACCGCTGGCTCAGCGGGCAGATGGCACGCTAGTCAATCGCGGGCGGGTACGGTCGGCCTGTCTGATGTATTCGTCAGGTGGAGTGTTGCTCGGCCGCTATGATAAGTTGCACCTGTTTGATGTTTCGGTAGATGACGCGCAAGGTCGTTACTGCGAGTCAGATTCTTTTGAGCCCGGAGATCGTTTGCTGGTGCGCGCAGCGGGGCCTGTGAAGGTAGGTTTGGCAGTTTGTTATGACCTACGTTTCGCTTTGCTGGCGGGCGCATTGGCGCAAGCGGGCGCGAATTTATTGGTTTATCCCAGCGCATTTACCGAAGTGACAGGCGCCGCGCACTGGCACTTGTTGTTGCGCGCACGCGCCGTGGAAACGGGATGTTATGTTCTGGCGGCGAATCAGTGTGGCCAACACACGGCCAAACGGCAAAGCTATGGACACAGTATATTGATTGATCCGTGGGGAAGTATTGTTGCCGAGCTGAATGCTGCGCCCGGCGTCCTCGTTGCCGAAATTGATTTAAATCATCAAAAAAATATTCGTAATAAGTTGCCGTTGCATCAGCATCAGCGACTGACCGTGGAGTTACCGAATGACATCCGTTTTGACGAATAACTTTGATATTGCTGCAGAGACGCTTTTGTCTCCAGCTTCTTTAAGTACCGATGCATTACATTCTATTCTTTCCGCGACGTTAGCCTCGTCGGTGGATTACGCCGATTTGTATTTCCAACACAGCATGCATGAGTCCTGGGTTTTAGAAGACGGTATTGTCCGTGACGGTAGCTTTAATTTGGATCGTGGCGTTGGCGTTCGTGTCATTAGCGGCGAGAAAACCGGTTTTGCCTACTCCGACGATATTGCTTTGCCAAGTTTGCAGCAGGCAACGGGCGCGGCAAGGGCGATTGCGCGACAAGGGCAGAATAAGCAGGTGCCGATATTAAAGTCGGTCGATTCCCCAGCCTTGTATGGTGTGGAGAATCCACTGCATAGCTGGCCAGCGGAAAAGAAAATTACCTTTCTGAAAGAACTGGATGCGCTGACACGTAGCGTAAGCCCTGCCGTGAAGGAAGTGACGGTTAGTCTTAACGCAGTCCACGATGTGGTGATGGTGGTGGCAACCGATGGCACCCTAGCGACGGATGTGCGGCCATTAATTCGCGTCAATATTTCGGTAATTGTTGAGCGCGGGGGCCGTAAAGAGCGTGGTAGCGCGGGCGGCGGTGGTCGCGTGAATTTCGATTGGTTATTGGAAGACAATCGCGCCCAAGGTTGGGCGCGTGATGCGGTGCGTCAGGGTATGGTCAACCTTGATGCGCAAGCTGCGCCTGCGGGCACCATGCCTGTGGTGCTCGGGCCTGGCTGGCCAGGTGTGTTATTGCATGAAGCGGTGGGGCACGGGCTAGAAGGTGATTTTAATCGCAAAGGCACGTCTATGTACGCCCGTCAGTTTGGTCAGATGGTGGCGTCAGAGAAAGTTACAGTGGTTGACGACGGTACGCTGGCATTTCGTCGCGGTTCGCTCAATGTTGATGATGAAGGTGTGCCCACTCGTTGCAACACGCTGATTGAAAACGGCAGGCTAGTTGGTTTTATGCAGGACAAAATGAACGCGCGTTTGATGGGCGTGGAGCCGACGGGTAACGGTCGGCGTGAATCTTATGCGCACTTACCGATGCCGCGTATGACCAACACCTATATGTTGCCCGGCAATGATTCACCGGAGGATATTATTGCGTCCCTTGATCGCGGCATTTATGCGGTCAACCTTGGTGGTGGTTCTGTTGATATTACGTCGGGGCGTTTTGTTTTTTCGACCAGCGAAGCGTACTTGGTGGAGAAGGGCAAAATTGTTTGCCCAATTAAAGGTGCGACATTAATCGGTGGCGGCGATGAGGTGATGCGCAATATTTCAATGGTGGGAAATGATCTGGCCCTAGACTCCGGTGTCGGTGTGTGCGGTAAAGATGGTCAGTCCGTGCCGGTGGGTGTTGGCCAGCCTACGTTGCGTGTTGATGCATTGACGGTGGGCGGCACTGCATAAGTTGCGAGGAACTCAGCCGCGACGACCGCAGGCGGCACTGCGTAGTCGTTCGCCTGCTTTTGGTCGTCGCGTAGCGTTTTGGCGGATGACTGAGCGACTATAGTTTCTGCTGTTTTTCGAGCGTATTGATATAGTCGGCCAGTTTTTTACGTTCGCGCTTTGCTTTGTCTTTGGCGTTGTTGTCGGCGTCTAGCGCGCATCGTGCATTAAGTGCATTGCGGACAAGATTACGCAGATGCTGGCGGTCGCCGTGCTCATAGCGTAGTAAGAGATCTTGCAGTAGTTGGCTACTTTCTTTGCTGTTATCGAGTGCGTAGAGCTTGTCTTGCCATTCAGTGATCCAGCGATGGCGGTAAGGGTTGTCTAGCTCGGTGATCGCTGCCTCGACGCGGTCGCCATCGTCTTCGCGCATCAGTTTGCCAACATATGAGGCGTGACGCCGTCTTGCTTCATGGGCTGTGATACGCTGCGATTCATCGATAGCGCGGCGCAGGCGTTCGCTAAGCGGCAAACGATTAAGGTCGCGGGCTTTCATGGACATTAATTTTTCGCCCAGTGCCCGCATATGATCTGACTCACGTTTGAGTTCAGTTTTGCTGATGTATTCGTCGTCGTTATACTCTTCCATCAATCGTGTTCTCAAGGATCGTTATGTCAGGTCAGGTTATTGTACAGCGCCCACTCGATACGGGGGCACTGAATACGCTTCGTGAACGCGCAGAGCGTGTTTTAGCCGAAGCGCGTCGCCACGGTGCCACTGCGGCAGAGGTGGGCGTTAGCCTGAGTCAGGGTTTGTCCGTCACGGTACGCATGGGCGATGTGGAAACACTGGAGTTCCACCGTGATCGCGGCATTTCGTTGACAGTGTACTTCGGTCAACGCAAGGGGTCAGCCAGTAGCGGTGACGATTCCGACGACAGTATACGTGAAATGGTCAAGGCGGCCTGTGCTATTGCAGAACATACCGGTGAAGATGTGGCGGCAGGCATCGCGGCGGCGGAGCTAATGTGTGCCAACGCGCCGGATTTGGATTTGTATCACCCTTGGGCAATCAGCCCGGAAGAGGCTATTGCCGATGCGTTGCGCTGTGAGCAGGCCGGGCGTGTTGATGCACGCATCGTTAATTCGGAAGGCGCGAGCGTGAACAGTGGCGATAGCTTGCGCTGGTATGCCAATAGTAACGGCTTCTCGGCAGGCTACCCGAGCAGCTCACACAGCCGCAGCTGTGTGCTGGTGGCGGAGCAAGATGGCGCTATGCAACGTGATTATTGGTACGACAGCGGACGCCGCGCTGATCAATTGGGTGATGCGGAGAGTGTAGGCCGCAAGGCTGCGGAGCGTACGCTGTCGCGCCTTGGTGCGCAGCGCCCGAAAACCGGAAAATTCCCGGTATTGTTTGCCCCAGAGGTGGCGTCTGGTTTGCTGGGTCATTTTATGGGCGCGATTAGTGGCGGTAGCTTGTATCGCAATGCGACGTTCTTGAAAGATAAGCTCGGCGAAACGCTCTTTCCTGAATGGGTGACGCTGTCTGAAAATCCGTTGCTGCGAGGCGGCAATGGCTCCGCGCCATTTGATCACGACGGCTTGGCAACGCGCGCACAAAATTTTGTCGAAAAGGGTGTCTTGGCAAGTTACGCCGTGGGCTTGTACGCATCGCGCCGCTTGGCGATAGCGCCAACGGCAAATGGCGGTGGTGTACGTAACCTGAGCATCAGTGATAGCGGCGAGGATCAAGCGGCGCTGTTACGCAAAATGCATACTGGCGTGTTGGTCAGAGAAGCGATGGGGCCAGGGGTGAATCTTGTCAGTGGAGATTACTCTCGTGGTGCGGCGGGTTTTTGGGTGGAGAATGGCGAAATTCAATATCCGATTGAAGAGTTCACCATTGCTGGTCATCTCGGCGATATGTATAAAAATTTGGCGGGATCAGGCACAGATATTGATGACCGTGGCAATGTTCATGTTGGCTCATTATTGTTGAGTGAGATGAATGTTGCTGGGAGCTAATCTGTTGAAGGTGAGCAGTCTCCCAACACGGAAGTTTTATTGATCGTGACAAGGAGGCCTACGCAATGAGCGAGTTTAATCCGTATCAACAGCCACAGTCGGATGTGGCGGTAGAGAGTGCCTCAGGCCTGATTGTTCATGCACCGGTGCGGCGGCCCCTTGGGGCGGGGACGCGCTGGCTAAGTGATGCTTGGGCGCTGTTTGTAAAGGACCCTGGTGTTTGGATCGGCGGCGTTCTGGTGCTGTGGTTGGTGGGTATTGCGGCGGGAATGTTTCCGTTTATTGGCTATTTCTTAGGTGTTGTCATTAATCCGCTGATTTACGCTGGTGCCTATATTGTCGCGCACAAAAGTGATCGCGGTGATGCCGTTCGGTTTGAAGATTTTTTCGCGGGCTTTCAATGGCGTACCGGTTCGCTGTTGGCACTGGGTGGTATTAGTCTTGTCATAATGGTGGCGGTATTTGTTGTGCTGGGGCTAGTGGGCTGGCAGATATCGGGCGATGATTTTTCGACACTGGGCCCAAATTGGGCGGCGCTATCGAATGGCGACGCGGCGGCGATTTCCCAGCTGCCGGATATTTTCTATATCAAGCTACTACTGATCGTGTTGATTTGGATGTTGCTGTTGATTCCTTATGCGGCGCTGATGTGGTTTGCCTTACCGCTAGTTGTGTTAAGCGAAGAGATGACCATTGGTCGAGCGCTAAAGTGGAGTTTTGTCGGCTGCATAAAGAATATTATTCCGATGACGCTGTACAGCATTGTTCTATTTCTACTGATCTTGATTGGCATGATACCGGCGCTGTTGGGTCTGCTTGTGGTCATGCCATTGTTGATCATTTCGTTGTATACATCGTTTCGCGATATTTACGTGGATGCTCATTAGTAGCGTTGCTGCAGGCGGAGCTGAAGTAGAAGGTTGTGCAGAAGACAGACGTGGAATAGTTGGAATAGATAGAAGAATAACGGCGGCTATAGAGCCGCCGTTATTCTAAAGAAATGATCTTTCTAGGCTGCAATAAATAACATGGTTGCGAGCCCGAGAAACGAGAAGAATCCGATGACGTCGGTGATGGTGGTTAAGACGACACCGCCTGCCAACGCTGGATCAATCCCCGCACGTTTAAGAAACATTGGCAGAAAGGCGCCCGCGCCTGCGGCAATGGTTAAGTTAATGACCATGGCAGCGGCCAATACCATGCCGAGTTTGGGTTCACCAAACCACAGGGCGGCAGCAACGCCTACCACACTTGCCCAGATCAACCCATTCAGTGCGCCAACGGATAGCTCTTTAATGATGAGGTAGCGAGTGTTGTCGGCCTTCACTTGGCCGAGGGCGATAGCGCGGATAACCAAGGTCAGTGTTTGGCTGCCGGCAATACCGCCCATGCTGGCGACGATAGGCATGAGCACAGCCAGTGCGACAACTTGGTTAATGGTGCCTTGGAATAAGCCGATCACGGCGGAAGCAGCAAGTGCTGTCAGTAGGTTGATGCCGAGCCACAGTGCGCGGTGGCGCAAGGTGTGCCAGACAGAGCCGAAGGTATCTTCATCTTCGTCTAGACCCGCCATGCTTAAGATAGAGTGGTCCGCTTCTTCAAGAATAACGTCAACGACGTCATCAATGGTAATACGGCCAATCAACATGCCTTCGTTATTCACAACAGGGGCAGAGACGAGGTCGCGCCTTTCGAAGATTTTCGCGACGTCGTGCGCTGGCATATCGGCTGGAATGGGCTCGATGTCAGTAATCATGGCTTCGCGCACGGTGGTGCTACCGTCGCAGACGAGAATACGGGTCAGCGGTAAAATGCCGATAAATTGATTTTTGCGGTTTACCACCAGCAGTTTATCCGTGGTTTCCGGAATGTCGGCGCGAAAACGTAAATAGCGCAGCACAACGCTAATGGTGATTTCTGGCCGAATAGTGATGACGTCGGTGTTCATCAGGCCACCGGCGGTATCTTCCGGATAGCTTAGTACGGCTTGAAGTAACTCGCGGTTTTGATCGTCCAATGCCGACAGGACTTGCTGGGTGATCTGTTCCGGCAGCTCTTGCAATAAGTCAGCTAGATCATCGAATTCTAGGTCTTCTACTAGCACCAGTAGTTCGTCTGCGGAAAGCTCCTTAAGGAACTCGCCACGAATTTCTTCACCGAGATACTGTAGAACCTCAGTGCCTTGATCTTTGTTGATGAGCTGCCAAAGAATGCGTCGTTCACGCGGTGGCGAGGACTGTAATAAATGCGCCACGTCGGATGCGGGAAGTTGATTGAGCAGGTGACGCACTTGGCCAAGCGCGCCTGAGCTGAGCGCACGATCAATTGCTTTCAGATGTTTGTTTGCGGAATTATTGCTCATCCTGCTCTAGCCTCCCGTTGTTCAGGCTGCAGTGTACTAGGTTGCGGAGGTTACGTCAGATCGCTGCGGAAATAGAGGTGTGATAGAAGGCACGTTTGCGGCTAGTTCAAAGTGGTAAGGGGGGGGCATGGCAGCTACCTATTCCTCGTCGAACTTTCGCTCGAATAAGTCAATGAGCTCGGCCATGGCTTGTGTTTCATCTTCGCCCTCGACGCACACTTTGAGCTGTGTACCCCGCGCGGCGCCGAGCATCAGCAAGGCCATGATACTTTTTGCATCGACTTTGCGTTCGTCTTTTAAAATACTGATTTGCGCACTATAGCGTGATGCCACGGACACGACCTTGGCGGCGGCACGGGCATGCAGGCCGAGTATATTATCGATCAATAGAGTGGATTCGATCATAGGAGTTCTTTGGGCTTAAACCCCAAGCTCCCGGTGCCGTAGCTGCACGTCGATATTCTGCTTAAGCAGCCGACTAACCAATTCTTCTGCCACATAGACCGACCGATGCTGGCCGCCGGTGCAGCCAATGGCTACGGTCATATAGCTACGGTCATTTTTTTCGAAGCGTGGTAGCCAGCTCATTAAAAAGCCGTAAATATCATCGAGCATTTCACCGCTTTCTGGTTGCTGAACAAGAAACTCTCGTACCTGATCGTCCCGCCCGGTGTGTTGACGCAAATGTGCATGCCAGTATGGGTTGGGGAGCACACGCACATCGAATACGAGATCTGCGTCGTGGGGTACGCCGCGTTTGAAGGCAAAGGATTCGACCAGTAACGATAAGCCTTCTTTTTTATTGGCAATACGATCACGGATTAAGTCGCGAAGGCTGTGCACGTCGAGAGTGCTGGTATCGATAACGAGCTGAGCCCGCTCGCGAATCGCGGAAAGTAGACGACCTTCTTCTTCGATTGATTCGCTTAGTGACATTGTTTCGGTGCTGAGCGGGTGTTTGCGACGGGTTGCACTGAAGCGTTTGAGTAGAGTGTCGTCGTCTGCATCGAGGAAGACAACATCGCACTCGACGTTGAGCTGCTGAATTTCCGCGAGCAGCTCGGGAAAGCGCAGCAGCTGATTGGGTAGGTTACGTGCATCGATGCCGACGGCAATTAACGGCAATGTATGTTCTTCATTGAGCAGTTGCGAGGCGAGTGTTGGCAATAAGCCTAATGGCAAATTGTCGACACAGTAAAAGCCGAGATCTTCTAATGCTTGCAGGCCGGTTGTTTTACCAGAGCCTGAGCGACCACTCAGAATGATAATTTTCATGATGCGAGGCGCAGCTCTTCTTCCGACGAGGTGGCGTTTAGAAACAGGCTGGCCGAAGAGTTTGCGCTACGCAGTTCTTCGCGGAAGCCGGATTCGTTAAAGAGAGCGGCTAAATGACTGAGGGTTTTTAGGTGTTGTTCGGGATTGGCTTCCGGCACGAGTAAGACAAAAACGAGATCAACGGGCTTGCCGTCGATGCTTTCGAAATCAATGGCTTGATCGAGGCGCAGTAGAATGCCAATGGGTTTATCGCAGCTTGGCATACGACAGTGGGGAATGGCGATGCCTTCCCCAATGCCAGTGCTGCCCAATCGCTCGCGGGCAATCAGGGCATCAAAGACCTGTTGCTCCGACAGCGACGGATTGCTGGAGGCGGCCAGTTGTGCGACCTGGTCCAGCAATCTTTTTTTGCTGACACCATGAACGTCAATGTGTGTGTGTTCTTGGGTTAGCAGTTCACGTACTCGCATGTTTCAGACGTCAGTGCCCGTGATTACGGCTGACGGACTTCTCCTTGTGTTTAAGAATTTGGCGATCAAGCTTGTCGGTTAGGGTGTCGATGGCGGCGTACATGTCATCGGCCTCTGCCGTTGCAAAGAGCTCTCCCCCAGAAATTCGGATGGTCGATTCGGCTTTGTGGGTTTTCGGTTCCGGGGAGAGTATCACCTGAATGCTGGTGATGTGGTCAAAATGTCGTTCCAGGCGGGTAAATTTTTCGTTTACATATTCACGCAGTGCGTCGGTGATATCAAGATGGTGACCACTGATGTTTATTTGCATGACTGGCTCCTTCTCCTACCCTGGTTTACCGGCGACAGCGGTTACGCTGTCAGGGGACCATGAGTGTGGACAGCGATAGGCTGTTTTCGCTCAGTTGGCATCCCTGCGCGACGGGTTTACACCAATCGCTTGCGCTCGCTTGACGCCGGAATGCGCATCGCCTCACGGTACTTGGCGACAGTACGTCTTGCGACCTTAATGCCCTGATCGTTTAACAAATCCGCTAACTTACTATCGCTGAGCGGTTTGCGGGCATCTTCAGTGGCAATCAGTTTCTTAATAATGGCACGAATAGCAGTGCTTGAACATTCACCACCGCCATCTGTACCCACGTGACTAGAGAAAAAGAATTTCAGCTCAAAAACGCCCCGCGGGGTAAGCATGTACTTCTGCGTGGTGACGCGGGAAATGGTCGATTCGTGCATGCCAACGGCATCAGCGATTTCTGCTAGTACGAGCGGCTTCATGGCCTCTTCGCCATATTCGAAGAAGTCTTTTTGTACCTGAACGATCCGGCTGGCGACTTTGAGTAGGGTTTCATTACGACTTTGCAGGCTTTTGAGAAACCACTTGGCTTCCTGCAATTGCGCGCGCATATAGGTGCCGTCTTCTTCGCGGCGGGCCTGGCCAACCATGCCAGCGTACTGATTGTTGATGCGCACTTTAGGCAGTGATTCTGGATTAAGCTCGACCAGCCAGCGCTTGCCTTTGCGCTGAATAATGACGTCTGGCACAACGTACTCGGCAGGCTCTTCGTTGAGGCCGTCGCCGGGTGCTGGGTTGAGGCCGCGGACGAGGTTCAGCACCTCGCCGAGCTCTTCTTCGCTAATGCCCATGCGGCGGCGTAGCGTCATGTAGTCGCGAGTTTCCAGCAATGTGAGGTGCTGGCCGACTAGCGCTAGCGCATGCTCTAGCCACGGTACTGATGCATCCAGCTGACGCAGCTGAATATCCAAGCATTCTTGCAGATTGCGGGCGGCCACACCCGGTGGGTCGAATTGCTGCAGGTGGTGGAGCACCACCATCATTTCGTCTTCTTCGGGAAAGGTCTCGTCTGGAAGCTCGCCTTCGAGTTCGTGGCGCACGGTCTCGGCGATATCATCTAGGCTGCTGGTTAGGTAGCCACGAGGATCAAGGGCTTCAACCATGGCGTACGCGATGGCGCGGTCGGCGTCGGTCATGGGGGTGAGGTTGAGTTGCCACAATATATGTTGCTGTAAGGTCAAAGGCGCGGCGTTGCGCGCTTCCCATGCATCGCCTTCTTCACCCTCTGAGCTACCAGAGCCGCTGCTCGCACTGCTAGAGCCACTCTGGTAGATGTCGTCCCAGTCGGTGTCGACTTGTAGGTCGTCCGGTAATTGGTCGCTGCTATCGAGGTCGAGCTCTTGGCTGTCTTGGTTGTCGTTTTCTTTCAGCGACTCGAGAGAAAGATCGCCAGACTGTTCGTCTTCGAGTTCCAGCATCGGGTTGATCTCAACCGACTCTTGGATTTCCTGACGTAAATCGAGGGCAGATAGCTGCAGCAGACGAATCGCCTGCTGCAGTTGTGGCGTCATCTTGAGCTGCTGGCCGAGTTGTATAGTTAGGCTTTGCTTCATCACGCTCTGGTTTAGGCCGGGAAACGTGACAGAGGATACCAGTAAGCAATTTTCATGCCTATTCTTGAAAGGCATCCCTTAAAGGTGTATGGCGTTTTTGGAGAGGGGGTTTTACGGCGGAGCACAGTACTTATTTTAACGGCGACCGCCCTTGGTTGTCATCGCAAGGGCGGAGGCATAGAGCAACGAGGCGATCGTACGGGTTTGAACCGGAAGACTACAAGCGGAAATCCGCGCCAAGGTAGACGTCTCGCACTTGTTGGTTGGAGAGGATGGTGTCGGCGTCGCCGGAGGCGATGATGTGGCCTTCGCTGACGATATAGGCGTTGTCACAAATGTCGAGCGTTTCGCGAACGTTGTGGTCGGTAATCAAGACGCCAATGCCGCGCTGCTTTAAGTGGCGAATAATGTCTTTGATGTCGTTGACGGAAATGGGATCAACCCCAGCGAAGGGCTCATCGAGCAGAATAAACGCGGGGTCGGTAGCAAGGCCTCGGGCGATCTCCGCGCGCCGACGCTCACCGCCAGAGAGTGCCATGCCGAGGCTGTTGCGAATATGGGTGATGTGAAATTCTTGTAGCAGTTGCTCAAGTCGTTGTGCTCTTTCTTGGCGACTGAGATCTTTGCGCGTTTCAAGAATAGCCATAATATTGTCGGCGACACTCAGGCGTCGAAAGATGCTCGCCTCTTGTGGAAGGTAGCCGATTCCAGCTTGTGCGCGACCATGCATCGGGAGGCGAGTAATGTCTTTGTTGTCGATAAAAATACGGCCAGAGTCTGGCGGTAATAATCCGACAATCATATAAAAGCAGGTGGTTTTACCGGCGCCGTTGGGACCAAGTAAGCCGACGATTTCGCCTGCGTCGACTTTAATCGAAACGTCCTCGATGACGTGACGTCCGCGATAGCTCTTCGCTAGTTTTGTTGCACTAAGCGTTTTCAAGCAATTACTCCGTATCTTCCGCAGGAATAACGAGCCTCACTCGGCCGTCTTCGTCACCACCGCGGGCATCTACCTGTTTAGTGTCTAGGTTATATTCAAGCTCAGCGCCTTCGAAAATACGGCCCTGATGATTGACATAAGCCTGCTCATAAATCTGTATGCGGCGACCTGTGACGTCATACGTCAGTCGTTTTCCGCGTGCTTCAAGTGCGCCGTCTTCAATTAGCGTCACGGGATTGCCGCGCGCTTCGATGCGACCTGGCGCGCCGTCTTTTAACTCAATGCGAATCCAATCAGCGCTAAGGTGCCGGCCACCTTGATGCAGCTCCGCGCCGCCTTCGTAGATGCCTACACCTTTGCTTTGGTCGAGTACGGCGGATTCGGCTCGAATAATAATTTCGGCATTTTCATGGCCCGCACTGCCATGATTGATGACGCTGTTACCGTCACTTTTTGGGATGCCGCTGGCGTCTGCGGAAATGGCGGGCGTCGCAAGACAGCTTAGCAGTGCGATACCGTTTAGTAGCGCAGCGGATAAAACTCGGCTAGCCGGACGTCGGCACATAATGTGTTTCTACTCCGCCTTTGATTTTAATGATGCCTTGCTGCAAGTCCGCATCAAGTTGCCCGGCGCGGGTGTTGCCGCCGACATGTTTAATGCTGACTTTGGTTGGGATATGCAGGCGCTCTTCGTTTGCATGATAGATCAAGCGCTCGGTTTCCAGTGAAAGTGGAGCTGGGCCGTCACGGCGGGCATGTACGCTGCCGCTAAGATCCATGATCTTCTTTTCTTGTTGCATCTTTCCCTGATTCGCCGAAACAAACCAGTTGGCTTTATTACCAAACATTTCAACGGACGGTTCAGATAGCTCTGAGCGATTACTGATTTCGAACCACGACAAGGCTTTGGCACTGACGCTGTACTGGCGCGTGCCGTCAGCGTTGTGGCGGACGGAGGTCATATTTTCGAGTATGAGTGCGGGTACATCGGGTCGCTCTGCGGTGATCAGTGGTGCAGCATAATCCCACTCGTGCAGCGTCATCAGCACGATTAAGCCGAGTAGCGCGATGCCGGTGAGGCTAAGGATGCCTTGCTTTTTCACGTGTTGTTGCTCGGCTGCGAGGGCTCGGCTTGCGTGGATTCTGGATGGGCGCCAAGTATAAAGTCACAAATTTCCCGTACTGCACCTTCGCCGCCGCGGAGTTCGGTAACCTTGTCGGCGCAGGCACGTGCTCGCGGGTGGCCATTGGCGACAGAGAAAGATAGTGCCGCCCATTCCATCGCAGGAACATCGGGAATGTCATCGCCGACGTAGCCGGTTACGTCGGCGTCGAAGCCAAGTTCCGCCGCTAACGCTTGCAATGCAACGCCCTTGTCTTCACGACCTTGGATGACGTGTTCGATATTCAGATCGGCCGCGCGACGACTGACCATGGCAGAGTTCCGCCCAGTAATAATGGCCAGGGTGACGCCCGCAGCGGCCAGCATCTTTAGGCCATGCCCATCGAGTGAATTAAATACTTTGAATTCTTCTCCATCCGCGCCGTAATACAGGCGGCCGTCGGTCATCACGCCGTCGACGTCAAAGGCAACGAGTTTGAGACGACGGGCACGGGCGCGTAATGCGTTAACTGACTGGCTCATTAAACAACTCCGGCTCGTAGTAGGTCGTGCATATTTAAGGCGCCGACGGGATTGTGGTCGGCATCGACGACAATTAGACCATTAATTTTTTTCTTTTCCATGATTTGCAGCGCTTCGGCGGCAAGGTGTCCTTGCTCAATGACGACGGGATTAACGGTCATGACTTCACGAATGTTGTGCTGGTGGATGTCGAGTGCGCGCTCGAGCATGCGACGTAAATCGCCGTCAGTAAATACACCGGTGAGCGCATTGTTGCTGTCCACGATAGCCGTCATGCCTAAGCCTTTGCTGGTCATTTCCAGCAAGGCATCGGCGATGGAGGCGCCGTCCGAGATAATTGGCAGTCGTTCGCCTGCGTGCATGACATCTTCGACGCGCAGCAGTAGGCGCCGTCCGAGGGCGCCACCGGGATGAGACAACGCAAAATCTTCTGCGGTAAAGCCACGCGCTTCGAGCAATGCAATCGCTAACGCGTCGCCCAATGCGAGCGCCGCGGTGGTGCTGGAAGTTGGCGCTAAGTTGAGAGGGCAAGCTTCTTCTTCGACCGCAACATGCAGGTGCACATCCGCTTGTCGGGCTAGCGTCGAATCCGCGCGTCCCGTCATACTAATAAGGGGTGTGCCTTTACGTTTAATCACCGGCATGATGGTAAGGACTTCGGCGGTTTCCCCCGAGTTTGATAGCGCAATAACGATGTCGTTGGCAGTAATCATGCCGAGGTCGCCGTGCGAGGCTTCGGCGGGGTGAACGAAGAAGGCGGGCGAGCCGGTACTGGCGAGTGTGGCGGCTAGCTTGTTGCCAATGTGGCCAGATTTGCCCATGCCGGTAACGATAATGCGACCAGTGCAGGCGAGGAGGAGTTCGCAGGCGCGGGAGAAATGCTCGTCAATGGTATGGATCAGCCCCTCAACCGCTCTTGCTTCGATGGCAAGAACGCGTTTGGCGGTGGCTTGGAAATCATTGGACATGTCTTACCCTCAATTGCTTATTGCCGGTTCGTACCAAGCTTGATGACCCAGTAACGCACGTATTGCACGCACGCCGACTGAGGGATCGGTGTAGCGCCACGATTATACATGGACGGGGCCTTACACCCACGTCAGGGAGCGTAAGGAACTGAAATTGATTGCGATTGCTCTAAGCAGTACTGGACATAAGGCGGCGTCACCGCTTTTATAGCGCGAGTTTAGGAGAAGCAGGATGATAAATATGCAGAACGCCGTGAATAAATCGAATAACAGCCGAGCGAAAGGTTGGATAGGGGTATCGGCGACGTTGTCGTTACTGCTTTCTTTAGTGGTTAGTGCAACGCCTGTCTTGGCGGAAACCTCGGCGGATGTACCTCCGCGGGAGGTGCTGGAGGGCGCGATTGTTAAAATGACCGCGCGCATCGATCAAGAGCGCGCGAAGATTAAGGCGGACCCGCAGTATGCCCGTCAGATGGTTGAGCAGGAGCTTGGTGGTCTGGTCGACTTTAAGCGGATCACTCGCCTCGTGATGGCGAATCACTTTTCGGCAGCGACTCGTGAGCAGAAATATCGCTTTCTGAGTGTCTTTCGGGACAGCCTACTGAGCACCTACTCGGCAGGGCTGACGCTCTACGACGGCCAAGAAATTACCGTCCTGCCTGAGCAGAGCGGGGATGTCTCAGGGGATAAGGCGCGGGTACGTACGGAGATCCAGACCAGTGGTGGCAAGGTTATTCCTGTTTTTTTCTCCCTGTATCGCAACCAACAAGAGGGCACGTGGTTGGTTGAGAACGTCATTGTGAATGGTCTTAATCTGGGCAAAACCTTCCGTAGTCAGTTTGATCAGTCTGTGCAGCAATACGGCGGCGATTTCGATCTCGTTATCGATAACTGGTCGTCAGCGCTCGATACCGGCAAGCCGGTTGACGCGGGAACAAGCGCTGATCCCGCTTTAACGCCAGACGATGCCTGATTTTTGTCAGTAAAAGCCGTATCATTGCCGCTTTCGTACAATGAGGGCGGAGAATGACGGCCGAAGAAGTGAAAGCCTTGCTAGAAGCGGGCATAGAAGGTGCGGTGGCAATGGTCGAGGGCGGCGGTGATCGCTTTGTATTGCGTGTCGTTGCGCCGGCATTTGAAGGGCTCAGCCCGGTAAAGAAGCAGCAATTGGTCTATGGCTGCGTGAATGATCGCATCGCTGATGGCTCAATTCATGCGATAGAAATGCAAACCTTTACACCTGCCGAGTGGGATAAAGCCCAGCGCATGGGTACATTCTGAGAGATCCCTGATGGACAAATTAATTATCACCGGCGGCCAGCGTCTTGATGGCGAGATTCGTATTTCCGGTTCAAAGAACTCGTCTTTGCCTATTCTTGCAGCAACGTTGCTGGCGGATACACCTACTACTGTGGGTAACCTACCTCACCTACAAGACGTTACCACGCTGATTGAATTGCTTGGTCGCATGGGTGTGAAAGTGGTTATCGACGACCGCATGAATATTGAAGTGGATGCCAACACCATTACGGATTTCCATGCGCCGTATGAATTGGTTCGCACCATGCGTGCGTCAATCTTGGTGCTGGGACCTATGCTGGCGCATTTCGGTAAAGCCGATGTGTCGTTGCCAGGCGGTTGTGCCATCGGCAGTCGTCCGGTGGATTTGCATTTGCGTGGCCTTGAAGCCATGGGTGCGAATATTGAGGTGGCCAACGGTTATATTCATGCCAGCGTGAAAGATCGATTGCACGGCGCGCATCTTGTTCTCGACACGGTGACGGTTACTGGTACAGAAAACTTAATGATGGCGGCGTCACTGGCTGACGGCACTACCGTTATTGAGAACGCAGCGCGTGAACCTGAAGTTGTCGATCTTGCCGATTATTTGACGAAGATGGGCGCGAAAATTAAAGGCGCTGGTACGGACACGATTACTATTGAAGGCGTTAAGTCGTTGAAGGGTACGCGTCACGATGTCATTCCTGATCGTATTGAAACGGGCACTTATTTGATCGCAGCAGCAGCGACCCGTGGACGCATTAAGGTGAAAGATACTCGTCCGCAATTGTTGGATGTTGTGTTGCAGAAATTGCGTGAAGCCGGTGCGGAAATTGAAACTGGAGAAGATTGGATTTCTCTGGACATGAAAGGTAAGCGGCCGAAAGCGGTATCAATGCGCACTGCGCCTTATCCCGCAATGCCGACGGATATGCAGGCGCAATTTACTGCGTTGAATACCATAGCCGAAGGTACCGGTACGATTACCGAAACGGTTTTTGAAAATCGATTTATGCACGTCCAAGAAATGAATCGCATGGGCGCCAATATTGAAGTGCAGGGCAATACGGCGATCTGTCGTGGCGTTGAGTATCTTACCGCGGCGCCGGTGATGGCGACGGACTTGCGTGCTTCTGCCTCGTTGGTGATTGCGGGACTTGTTGCTCAGGGCGATACCTGCGTCGATCGTATTTATCACATCGACCGTGGTTACGAATGTATTGAAGAAAAGCTGCAGCTTCTCGGCGCGCGTATTCGTCGAGTGCCAGGCTAATCTAGACTAAGAGCCTTTATGAAACCGTTAACGATTGCCCTGTCTAAAGGGCGCATCTTCAAGGAAACATTGCCACTGCTAAAAGCAGCAGGCATTGAGTTGCTGGAAGATCCGGAAAAGTCGCGGAAGTTGGTGTTTGAAACCACCCGTGCAGACGTGAACATCATTATTATTCGTGCAACGGATGTGCCGCCTTACGTTCAATACGGTGCTGCCGATATTGGTGTTGCCGGTAAGGATGTGCTGATGGAGCACGGAGCCGAGGGCATTTACGAGCCGCTGGATTTACGCATCGCGCAGTGCAAACTGATGGTCGCTGCGTTGAAGGATGCGCCCGAGGTGGATGGCCGGGTTCGCGTGGCCACTAAGTTCGTCAACATAACGCGTCGTTATTATGCTTCGCAGGGCCGTCAGGCCGATGTCATTAAACTGTACGGTGCAATGGAGCTGGCGCCGCTGGTGGGCTTGGCCGATCGTATTGTGGATATCGTTGATACCGGTAATACCTTGCGTGCCAATGGTCTTGAGCCAACCGAACTGATTTGTGAGATTTCGAGTCGCTTAATTGTGAATCGTGCCAGCATGAAAACACGGCAAAAAGAAATTGGTGAAATTCTGCGGGCGATTGAAGCTGCGGTAGATGCGAACCAAGAACAGGCTCTGTTGGCGACCGAATGAAAATGAATCGTCTCGATACCAGTGATCTCGATTTTTATGCAGACCTTGCAGCCTTGACCGCGTGGAGCGATGAGCGTGATGACGAGGTGCGAGATCGCGTGCGCGATATCATTCACGCAGTGCGTCGGCGTGGCGATAAAGCGCTGGTAGAGTTGACTAATCGTTTCGACCGTCGCGATGTTGACAGTGTCGATGCCTTGGAGGTGTCGGCGGGCGAGATGCAGGCTGCGTTAGTTCGTATTCCGGCGGCACAGCGCGAGGCGCTGGAAGCTGCTGCGGATCGTGTGCGTCGCTACCATGTGCATCAGAAACAAGACTCGTGGAGTTATCGTGAAGCCGATGGCACTCTGCTTGGCCAGCAAGTTACGCCTCTAGATCGTGCTGGTATTTATGTGCCGGGTGGTAAGGCTGCGTATCCTAGTTCGGTGCTGATGAATGCGATTCCTGCGCGTGTCGCGGGTGTGCAGGAAATTATTATGGTTTCGCCGTCTCCTGACGGCGAGATTAATGACCTTGTTTTGGCGGCGGCGGCGATTGCGGGTGTTGATCGTTTGTTTACGATCGGTGGCGCGCAAGCGGTTGCGGCATTAGCGTTTGGCACTGAGTCCGTGCCGGCGGTAGATAAGATTGTTGGGCCCGGCAATATTTACGTGGCAGAAGCGAAGCGGCAGGTCTTTGGTAAAGTCGGCATTGATATGATCGCGGGGCCCTCCGAAATTCTTGTTGTCTGCGACGGGAAAACCGACCCCGAGTGGATCGCGATGGATTTACTATCGCAAGCCGAGCACGACGAAGAGGCGCAATCTATTTTGTTGTCGCCAGACGCGAATTTTATTGATCGCGTTGAGGCGTGTTTGCACGCCGCGTTAGGCAAACTAGAGCGTGAAGAAATCGCACGGATTTCGCTGCAGACCCGTGGAGCCTTGATTAAGGCAAAGGATATTGATGATTGCATGGCGGTGGTCAATGTTATTTCGCCAGAACACCTTGAGCTGTCGATTGATGATGCGGAAGAGTGGGCGAAAAAAGTACGTCATGCTGGCGCTATCTTTTTAGGTCGCCATACCCCGGAAGCGCTGGGGGATTATTGCGCCGGCCCTAATCACGTGCTGCCAACGTCGGCAACGGCGCGTTTTTCTTCTCCCTTAGGCGTTTATGATTTTCAAAAGCGCAGCTCGCTCATTGGCTGTTCTGAGCAGGGCGCGAGCGAGTTGGGGAAAATAGCGAGTGTGCTGGCCCGCGGCGAAGGCTTGACGGCCCACGCGTTATCGGCCGAGTTACGAATCAAAAACGACACTCAGTAAATCTTAGCGTTTCCTACATCCTATCGGAGTAACCCGTGAGCCGTTTCTGGAGCGACTTTGTTCATACGCTGGTGCCTTATGTGCCGGGCGAACAGCCCAAGATGGAACGTTTGGTAAAGCTGAATACCAATGAAAACCCCTACGGTCCGTCACCGAAAGCGCTTGAAGCCATTGCGCAGGTAAGTGATGACGCCCTGCGCCTTTACCCCGACCCAGATGCCTCTGCGCTTAAGCAAGCGATTGCAGATTATTATCAGGTAACGTCTGATCAGGTGTTTGTCGGCAATGGTTCAGATGAGGTGTTGGCGCATCTTTTTCTCGGTTTCTTTAAGCAGGATAAGCCGATTTTGTTCCCTGATATTAGCTATAGCTTTTATCAGGTTTATTGCGGCCTCTATCAGATTGAGTTTGAACGGGTGCCGTTGGCGGATGATTTCTCTCTTGCGATTGAAGGTTATCAGAAGCCCAATGGTGGCATTATTTTCCCAAATCCGAATGCGCCAACAGGGCGCTTGCTGCCGTTGGCAGATATTGAGCGCCTGCTGAAACACAATGCTGATTCTTTGGTGGTAGTGGACGAGGCGTATATCGATTTTGGCGGTGAGTCTGCCATCGCTTTGGTTAATCAATATTCAAATCTTTTAGTGGTGCAGACGTTATCAAAGTCTCGTTCGTTAGCGGGTTTGCGCATTGGCTTTGCAGTGGGTCAGGCGCCGTTAATTGAAGGGTTGGAGCGTATAAAAAATAGTTTTAATTCTTACCCATTGGATCGCGTGGCGATTGCGGCGGGCGCCGCGTCTTTTGCGGACGAAGAATATTTCCAAAAGACGTGCTCAACGGTGGTGGCGAGTCGTGAGAGAGTGAGCGCTGAGCTTTCGGTGCGGGGTTTTGTGGTGCTTCCTTCTTCTGCAAACTTTGTTTTTGCTCGGCATACGGAAATTTCAGGCGCTGAAATTGCTGCGGCGTTGCGTAGCCATGGTGTGATTGTGCGCCACTTTTCGGCACCAGAACGTATTAGTGATTTTGTCCGAATAACAATCGGAACGGTTGAGCAGAATCAGGCGTTGTTTGATGCGTTGGATGCTGAGCTAAAGGCGCGGTAACGCCTTTAGGGGCGGGTAAGGTGTCCTGCCTTTTATGCTACCTTTGTTGCGCCCCTGTCAGCGCGCCCCTTTCTCGCTGTTCTTATTTTCTCGATGCGTCCGGTCGCACGGCTTCCCGCGCCAGCTCGCTATCTGTCGCTAGTGGTTGCTGGTGGTCGCGTACCAATTTCAACCGTGATGTCCATTTTGTCGTGATTACGAATGACGTTGAGCTCAAGCGTGGAGCCCGGCTTAGTTCCCGCAATAATATTCATGGCTTCGTATCCGTCGCGAATGGTGTCGCCATTTACGCCGACCAACACATCGCCTGGTCGCAGCCCGCCGGTGAACGCAGGGCTATCACGTAATACTTCGGACACTAATCCACCGCGTACTTCTTCCAAGCCAAAGGTGCTGGCTAGATTGGGGGTGATGTCTTGAACGGTTACGCCGAGCCAGCCGCGAATGACGCGGCCATAGGCAATTAAGTCGGTCATTACTTCTTGTGCGACAGAGGCCGGGGTGGCAAAGCCGATACCTTGCCATGTGCCATCACTGGACAAGATCGCGGTATTAATGCCGATCAAATTACCGCGTGTGTCGATCAATGCGCCGCCCGAATTGCCGCGGCTAATAGCGGCATCCGTTTGAATAAAGTTTTCAAATGTCGCGATACCTAAATGACTGCGCCCAGTCGCGCTGACAATGCCCATCGACACGGAGGAACCGACGCCCAGCGGGTTTCCGATTGCCAGTGCAACGTCGCCAACGCGAACGGGGCCGGCGCTGGCAAGGCGAACAACCGGTAGGTTGTCGAGGTCGATTTGCAATAACGCGAGGTCGGTTTCTGGGTCTGTACCGACGACATTGGCAACGGCTTCGCGGCCATCCGCTAGCGAGGCAATGATTTCGTCGCCGCCTTGGATGACGTGATTGCTGGTGAGAATATAACCTTTGCTAGACACCAGTACGCCAGAGCCGAGGCTGGAGAGCAGGCGTTCTCGCCTCGGGCGCTCGACAAATCGATCAAACAGCGGGTCGCTGCTAAGCTCTTCGTGCTCTACGACTTGGGTGGTGTAGATGTTGACCACTGCGGGGGCGGCTTTCGAAACCGCGTCGGCATAGCTGTCGATACGGCCGCCAAAGGGGCCTGCTAAGCGAGCCGATGTTGCGCCCGGGCCTGCTTCGTACCACCAGAGCACAGATAGGCCGACCAGAATTCCGGCAAAAATAGGCCAGGCAAAGAAACGTATGGCTTTCATCAATGAGGCTCGCAGCGCAGTGGTGTAAACTTGCGCGCTATTCTAGCAGGGAAGTGATGTGGGTTCAGCCGGCGCTTTATTTGCCGGCCCGCCGTTCACAGATTGACGAGCAAAACCGTAAAATAGATCGAGTTATCACCGACGGGGAAGCATACCGATGATTAAACGAGATGCGATGCTGGTGGCGTTGGACAAGCTGCTGCAGCCAGCGAAGTACCGTGACTACTGCCCAAATGGTTTGCAGGTAGAAGGGCGTGAGCAGGTACGGCGGGTCGTTACTGGGGTTACCGCGAGTCAGGCGTTGTTAGACGCGGCGGTGGTGGAAGGGGCGGACGCCATTCTGGTGCACCATGGATACTTCTGGAAAGGTGAGGACGCGCGCGTGCGCGGTATGAAGAAGCAGCGGCTGCAAACGTTGCTCGCCCACGACATTAGTTTGTTTGCTTATCACTTGCCGCTGGATGGTCATCCGCAGCTTGGTAATAATGTCGCGCTTGCACGTGTGTTGGGTCTCGAGATTGACGGCGTTATGGAGCCGGGTAATCCCTTGTCCATCGGTTTGACGGGGCGGTTGCCGCACGCGATGAGCGCAGAAGAATTTGCTGATTATGTTGAAAGTCGTTTGGGCCGAGAGGTATTACATATCGGCGAGAGCAAAGACGAAGTGGAAACGCTAGCGTGGTGTACTGGCGCGGCGCAGGGCTTTATTGAGCAGGCTCAGGCGCTGGGAGTTGATGCGTATTTAAGTGGGGAAATATCAGAGCCGACGGTACACATCGCGCGTGAGACTGGCATTCATTATTTTGCTTGCGGTCATCATGCGACCGAGCGTTACGGTATTCAGGCGGTCGGAGAATGGTTGGCTGAACAGTTTGATATTGAGCATGTTTTTATTGATATCGACAACCCGGTTTAATGTGGCGTCTTTTTTTGCGAATTGAATTGTTTAGCGCTATGCCTAAGGCATGGCGTTTTTTTGGATCGTGTCGATGAAAAAAGTCAGGAAAGTGTTGGTGGTTTATAACCCTACTGCTGGGGGTGGGCGTGAAAAAGTCTTGCAGCGTTTAGTTGACGCGCTGGTGGAGAAAAGTGCGTCGGTAGAAGTGTATCGGACTAAGGCTGCAGGCGATGCAACTCAGTATTTGCGGGCTCGATCTGATCAGGGCGATGTTGTCGTTGCGGTCGGCGGCGACGGCACGACCAACGAAGTGATTAATGGCTTGGTTGGCGGAGTTCCGTTGGCGATTATGGCCACGGGAACGGCCAACGTGTTGGCGCGAGAGTTGTCGTTACCCAATAAGCCGGAGCAAGTCGCTGAATTGGTAATGAGCGGACAACTGTTAGAAATTTGGCCGGGCAAGCTGAACGGCCGGCGTTTTTTAATGTGGGTTGGGGTGGGTTACGACTCGTGGGTGGTCAATACCACGGACTTGGCGTTAAAGCGCAAAATCGGCAAAGGCGCGTATATGGTGTCGATGCTGACGCAAATTGCGCGCTACGGCAGTAAGCGCTACCTGATTACTGTCGATGGTAAATCCTATGATTGTTATTCAGCGATTATTGCCAACGCGCGTTATTACGGCGGTAGCTTTGTACTAAGTCGTTACGCCAATATTGCTCGCCCGTCGTTACAGGCATTGCTGTTTATGAAGCCAGGACGTTGGACGTTGATTAAATACATGCTGGCGCTTGTGTTGGGCCGGATGGAGAGCATGGATGGTGTTGTTTCCGTAGCTGCGCAACACATTGAGGTGCCTGATGTTGAGGGCGAGCTGCTGCAAACAGACGGTGATGCTGCCGGCGCCCTGCCTGCCGTTATTTGTGTTGATGACACGCCGTTGCCGATCTTGGTCCCGGAGCCAACGGGCTTAGCTTTCAGTAAGGTATAAGTGCCAAACCAATTGATTTTAGTGCTGATGCGACCAGTGGTGGCCGGCAGCGCTTCTAGGCCGCTATAATGCGCCCCCAAATCTTAGCCACCCATATCCGCAGGAGTGTAACCATGTCGCAATTGGTCAAGCCGCATGGCAGTGACGTTCTTAAGCCACTGTTATTAGAAGGCGCGGCGCTCGCCGACGCTCAGTCCAAGGCCCAGTCTTTGCCGAAAGTTGCGTTGTCCTCACGTGAGCGTGGCGATTTGATTATGTTCGGTATCGGTGGCTTTACGCCGCTGGAAGGCTTTATGGGGCAGGCAGATTGGCAGGGCGTGTGCGATACCATGACCATGGCGAATGGCTTGTTCTGGCCCATTCCGATTACCTTGTCTACCGATCAGGCCACCGCAGATAGTCTGAACATTGGCGATGAAGTGGCGCTGGTTGACGAAGATGGCGAGATAATGGGGGCTTTGACCCTGTCTGAGAAATACACCATCGACAAGAAGCACGAGTGTGAGACCGTCTTTACGACGTCAGACGCGGACCACCCAGGTGTGAAAATGGTGATGGAGCAGGGTGATGTGAACCTTGCTGGTAGCGTAAAAGTGTTTTCTCAGGGCGAGTTCCCAGAGAAATATAAAGAGATCTATATGACGCCGGCACAAACGCGGGCGCTGTTCGAAGAGAAGGGCTGGAAGACCGTTGCAGCGTTCCAAACACGCAACCCTATGCACCGTTCACACGAATATCTTGCCAAGATTGCGATTGAGATTTGCGATGGCGTCATGGTGCATTCGTTGTTGGGCAACCTGAAGCCAGGTGATATCCCGGCGGAAGTACGTCAGGAAGCGATTGGCACCTTGATCGACAACTATTTCGTGAAAAATACCGTTGTGCAGTCTGGCTATCCGTTAGATATGCGTTATGCCGGTCCACGCGAAGCCCTACTGCATGCACTGTTCCGTCAGAACTACGGTTGCTCGCACCTTATTGTCGGTCGCGATCATGCTGGCGTGGGCGATTACTATGGTCCATTCGATGCTCACCATATCTTTGATGAAATTAAAGAAGACGCATTGGTTACATTGCCGTTGAAGATCGATTGGACATTCTGGTGCAACAAATGCAGCACGATGTCGTCGATGCGTACCTGCCCA
The DNA here is from genome assembly GCA_018067045.1 of Gammaproteobacteria bacterium. Taxonomy (GTDB): domain Bacteria; phylum Pseudomonadota; class Gammaproteobacteria; order Pseudomonadales; family Alcanivoracaceae; genus JARGPN01. Next base: position 203,608 of record JAGPVL010000035.1, on the reverse strand, counting down.
CATGAAGCGGGTGATCGCGTACTCGTGTCGGGCACCAAGCTGCGCAAGGCACTAAGCGAAGGCGGTGAAGTGGAAGATAACTTTAGTCGCCCTGAGGTGCTGGAAATTCTGCGTGCTTACTACGCTTCGTTACAGGAGCACGAAAAGGTGAAGGTTGAGCTGACGGGGCATTCTGCCCGCTAGGTTAATCTTCTAGCTATGAAAAAGCCCGATGTGCGTGAGCACGTCGGGCTTTTTTGTGAGGCAGGTTTTGTCGGGCAAGGCCGTCGAGAATGGCTCTCTGAGGCTTACTTTGCTTTTTCGGTACTCGGGGGGCAGCCTTGTTCATCACAGCCTTCAGCGTAGTCTCGTGGCGGTTGGCTGCCTGTTTGGCCCTCTTGCTCCCAGTTATCGTAAGCGGCTAGCGCCTCATCTTTTTCTTTGCCGGCATGTCCGTAATTTTCTGCGAGCGTGCCCTTGTGGCTTGGTGCGTAGTCGAGCGGTGGGCTAACGGATGGGTCGACGTGATCGTCGCCGGGAATCAAATCCAGTGATCGTGATAGTGCTAAGCGGCGACCTTGTTCGGAACAGAGCTTGCGGGCGCCCTCGGAAAGCTGCTCATGTACCGAGCGATACGCGGAGGTCAGTTGGTTGACGCTGTCTGCAGTGCGTAAAAAATGCTCATCGACTTCTTCTCGATAACGGCTAAGTGCCTGACGAGCCTCATCTCTTTCTTTGCTGATGACGCCGTGCTGTCGGCGTGCGGGTGACAGCATCCAGGTGAGTGCCGCGCCGATAAGTGCACCGATAGCAAACGTTAAAAGGGTTGATAGCAGCATATCCATTCAGTTCTCCTTGGCTAGGGCTATTCCAGCACAGCATGACGACAATCGCCAAGCGCTGATGCGGGCAAATTGTTAGAATTTGTCCGCGGCGCGTATTGAGTGTGCTCTTTAATGGTGGAGAAAATGCAGAAAAGCACGAACGAACGAGTGATGATTGCGGGTGCAATGGGTGTAATTGAAGCTGTGTTGGAGTCTGCGCAGCAGCCAGCCTTTATTAGTGTGGTGTGTCATCCGCATCCATTGTATGGCGGCACCATGGAGAATAAGGTCGTGACGACCCTATGCCGAGCGGTTCGAGACGGTGGTGGCGCAGCGTTACGGTTTAATTTTCGCGGTGTTGGCAAAAGTGATGGAACCTATGGTGAAGGTATAGGCGAGGCAGAAGACCTTCTTGCTGCGATGCACTGGTTGCAGGCGCGTTTTCCAGAGCTGCCGTTATGGTTGGCGGGATTTTCGTTTGGCAGCTATGTGGCGGCATATGGTGCGGTGTCGTTACGGGCGAACGAGCAGGCGCCGTCGCATCTGTTTCTTGTCGCGCCGCCGGTGCATCATTTCGATTTTGCGGCAATCACTAATGTAGGGTGTGCCGTTACCGTTGTGCAGGGCGATGATGATGAAGTGGTCGCTGCTGAGCAAGTGCATCAATGGGCTCAGCAGTCGCCGTTACAGCCCGAGTTGATCCGTTTTTCAGAGTGCGGACATTTTTTTCACGGGCGTTTAAGCGAGCTTAAACAATTAGCTCTGTCACGTTTACCAGACACTCGCGCCTAACGTTGATGGTTAAGACACGGTGCGAGTAATTGATCTTCGTAGAACGGCGGGCTAAATTGGCCGCCCCTCGGAATGCCGACATACCATGACACCTTTAGAACATTACAAGCAGGATCTGTTGCGCGCCGATTTTTTTTCTGACGCCGCACAGGCGCGTGCGGTAGAGCAGCTTGATGGCTTGCATCATCGTTTGGTGGATGCGCAGAGTCGCCGTGGCGGCCTGCTGTCGCGATTTAAAAAGAAGGTGCCAGAGCAAGGTCTATATATGTGGGGCGGCGTTGGCCGCGGTAAAACCTATTTGATGGATGTATTTTTCGACTCGCTACCATTCAGTACAAAGCGACGCATGCACTTCCATCGCTTTATGCAGTATGTGCACCAAGAGATGCGTGCGCGCCAAGGTGAAAAAAATCCGCTTGTTGGTATTGCTGTAGATCTCGCTAAGCAAACTAATGTGCTGTGTTTTGACGAATTTTTTGTGACGGATATTACCGATGCCATGATTTTAGCAGGCCTGCTTGAATGTTTGTTTGAGCATGGCGTGGCTTTGGTTGCGACATCGAATATAGCGCCAGACGGTTTGTATCGTGATGGTTTGCAGCGAAGCCGTTTTTTACCGGCCATAGAAGCGTTAAAAAAATACACGCATGTACTGAATGTTGATGGCGGAACTGATTACCGATTGCGGCTGCTGGAACAGGCAGAGCTATATCATTGCCCGCTTGGTGAGGCAGCGGAAGATTTCTTGTCTGAGCGCTTCGCGACACTTGAAACAGAGCACGGCGATCACATTGAAGATACTGTGCTGACCATCGAAGGTCGGCCGATTAATATACGTAAAGTTAGTGAGAATGTTGTTTGGTTTGATTTTATTGCATTGTGTGATGGGCCGCGTAGCCAGACTGACTATATTGAAATCGCGCGGGAGTACCACACGATTTTGCTTGGCGATGTTGAGTGTATGGGCGTGGCAACGGACGACCGAGCACGGCGGTTTATTAACCTCGTCGATGAGTTCTATGATCGCGGCGTGAAGTTGATCGTGACTGCCGAGGCGCCCATTGAGGATCTTTATAGTGGTGGGCGGTTGGAATTTGAGTTTCAGAGAACCTGTAGTCGGTTGCTGGAAATGCAGTCCCACGAATATTTGGCGCGCCCGCACAAGCCCTAGTGGTGTATTGGTTTAATTGTGCAGGGGAGTAATCGGATGCACGCGGGCGATGAGGCTGGGGTGTGACAGCGACATTGTTGCATTCTGGGTGCGTTGAGGGGCTTTGCAGCGGTGTGCAGAACGATGAATACCGCGTAATGTGTCGCCTGTGATCTTTTTTGAGCCATTCCAGTGTAGGAATGCAGTGGTAACAGTAGTAAATCGCTTGTTTTAAGAGGGGGGCTTGGGTAGAATTCGCGCTCTCTTGACGGCGGCTCATCCGCCGGGGGTCTACTTTCCCCGTAACTATATGAATTTAGGGCAGAATTTAATGAAGACCTACAGCGCCAATGAACAGAGCGTAAAGCGCGACTGGTATGTGGTAGACGCTGCTGGCAAGACACTTGGTCGTCTTGCTACGGAAGTGGCCTCTCGCTTGCGCGGTAAGCACAAGCCTGTCTACACGCCTCACGTCGACACCGGTGACTACATTGTTGTGATCAATGCAGAAAAGATCACGGTAACCGGCAAGAAAGCGGCTGACAAAATTTACTATCGTCACACGGGCTTCCCGGGTGGTGTTAAGCAGGCGAGCTTTGAACAACTGCTTGCCGCTAAGCCTGAAATGGTTCTCGAGAAGGCGGTTAAAGGCATGTTGCCTCACAACCCGCTGGGCCGCGCTATGTTCCGTAAGCTGAAGGTTTACGCGGGCACCGAGCATCCTCACACAGCACAGCAGCCGCAGCCGCTGGAAATCTAAGAGGCATTAGAAATGGCAACTGCAGCATCTAATAATTACGGTACTGGTCGTCGCAAAACTTCAGCAGCGCGCGTATTTATGCGTCCTGGTAGCGGTGCGATTACAGTTAATGGTAAGACGCTTGACGCGTACTTCGGTCGTGAAACAGCGCGTATGGTTGTTCGTCAGCCGCTTGAGCTGGTTGAGATGAATGACCGTTTCGACATTAAAGTGACGGTTGTCGGTGGCGGCACAACTGGCCAGGCCGGTGCGATTCGCCACGGTATTACTCGTGCATTGATGGAATACGATGAAACTTTGCGCGCTGCCCTGCGTAAAGCTGGCTTCGTAACCCGCGATGCGCGTGAAGTAGAACGTAAAAAGGTCGGTCTACGCAAAGCGCGTCGTCGTCCACAGTTCTCCAAGCGTTAATTCGTCTGGAGCAACAAAAAAACCCGGCTTTTGCCGGGTTTTTTTGTTTGTAGGCATCCATTTATAGCGGTTTTAGCTGATTAAATCCGGTTGTCACATGGGGGCTTTTTCTTTACCATTCGCTCCGCCTCAATCGGGCTCTGCGTTCTTATCAATTTCCACGCTAAGATACGCGGAAATTCATGGGTTAAGGCCGGGCCATAACCGTACACACGGTATCCTAGAAGCGTTTGGCAGAGCTCCAAGCGTCGGATCCTAGGGGAGAACATCTCAATGAGTAATGACGGCGTTAACACTAGCCGCCGCACCTTTCTTGTTGGTGCCACCTGTGGGGTGGCAGCAGTCGGTGCAGTCGGTGTTGCAGTTCCCTTTGTGAAATCTTGGCAGCCTAGTGCACGCGCGAAAAACGCCGGTGCACCAGCCACTATTGATATCAGCAAAATTGAAGTTGGCGGTCGCACGGTTGTCGAGTGGCGTGGTAAACCTGTCTGGGTTGTGCGTCGCACTGACGCGATGCTCGAAAGCCTTCCTCAGCTCGACGGGGATCTTAAAGACCCTTCTTCCGATGCTGATCAGCAGCCTGAGTATGCCAAGAATGCGGCGCGCTCCATTAAGCCTGAGTATCTGATTCTTATCGGTACCTGTACGCACCTTGGTTGCTCGCCTACTTATAACCCGAATCCTGCTGTTGAAGTGGGCCTTGAGTTCGGCGGTTTCTTCTGCCCGTGCCACGGCTCTAAGTTCGATTTTGCAGGTCGTGTATATAAAGGGGTGCCTGCGCCATCTAATTTAGTCGTGCCGCCGCATTCATACCTTAGTGAGTCGGTGGTTATTATCGGCTCCGAAGAAGGGGAGACCAACGCATGATTACTCGAATGATCAATGGCACGATTGACTGGGTTGATGCGCGTCTTCCTGTCGTCAATGCGTTTAAAAAGCATATGTCTGAGTACTATGCGCCGAAGAACTTCAACTTTTGGTACTTCTTCGGTGTGCTGTCTTTGGTGGTGCTGGTTAACCAGCTACTAACCGGCGTATGGCTAACGATGTTTTATTCACCATCGGATGCATTCGACTCGGTTGAATACATCATGCGTGATGTGCAGTTTGGCTGGTTAATCCGCTATTTGCATGCCGTGGGCGCATCTGCTTTCTTTGCAGTGATCTATATCCACATGTTCCGTGGCTTGATGTATGGCTCTTATAAGCCGCCCCGCGAGTTAGTGTGGATTTTCGGCATGCTGATCTACTTGGCTCTGATGGCGGAAGGCTTCCTCGGTTATGTGTTGCCTTGGGGTAACATGTCGTACTGGGGGGCACAGGTTATTATTTCCTTGGTCGGTGCAGTGCCTTACGACATGTTGCCGTTTATCGATGGTAAAGAAGGCAAGGAAATTGGCGAGGCCCTAACGACTTGGGTGCGCGGCGATTATCTGCTTTCCGAAGCGACTATTAACAAGTTCTTTGCGTTGCATGTTGTGGCGATCCCGATTGTGCTGCTAGCGCTGGTGGTGTTGCACCTGCTTGCTCTGCACGAAGTGGGCTCAAACAACCCAGATGGCGTTGAAATTAAGAAGCATAAAGATGAGAACGGTATCCCGCTTGACGGTATCGCGTTCCACCCTTATTACTCTGTAAAAGATACGGTTGGAATTATTGTCTTCCTGATGGTCTTTGCCACGGTGGTATTCTTCTTTCCGGATGGCGGCGGTTATCTGCTTGAGCGTCCGAACTTTGAGCCTGCGAACCCGCTGAAAACGCCGGAGCATATTGCCCCTGTTTGGTATTACGGCCCTTACTACGCGATGCTGCGTGCGACGACTCTTGAGTTTATCTTTAACTCGAAGACATGGGGTCTGATTGCTATGGGTGGCGCTATTGTTATCTTGTTCTTAGTGCCTTGGTTAGATCGTAACCCGGTGCGTTCTTTCCGCTATCGCGGTTGGTTGAGCAAGGTAGCGCTGGCTGTGTTTGTGGTGGACTTCTTGGTGCTCGGCTTCCTCGGGACTCAGCCAGGCTCTCCGCTGAAAACGATGATCGCCCAGTTCGGCACGGTGTATTATTTCTTCTACTTTATGGGCGTGTTGCCTTTTGCACACCTGTTCGAGAAGGCGAAGCCAGTGCCTGATCGCATTACGGGGGGAGGCCACTAATGAAGAAATTTGCGATTGCAATTGCGACGGCAACGTTGAGCCTGCTGCCATTGATGGCGAATGCGTCTGGTGGCGGCCACAACGAGTATATTGTTGATGCGCCCATCAACCCTAAAGATAAAGTGTCATTGCAGAACGGCGCGCAGCTGTTTGTAAATAACTGCATGGGCTGCCATGGTCTGAAGTACATGCGCTACGAGCGTATGTCTGAAGATTTGGGCATTCCTGTCGAGCTGACACAGCAATACTTGAACTTCACCACAGACAAGCCTGGCGACACCATGGGTAATGCCATGTTGGAAGAAGAGTCTAAGGTGTGGTTTGGTGTTGCGCCGCCGGACTTGTCGTTGGAAGCGCGTTTACGCTCCTCTGACTGGCTGTACTCTTATCTGATTAACTTTTATGAAGATGCTTCGCGTCCGTATGGTTATAACAACCATGTGTTCCCAAGCGTTGGTATGCCGCACGTGATGGCTGACATGGAAGAAGAGCTAGATAAAGAAGAATTTGAGAAGAATATGGCTGACCTGACTAACTTCCTCGCCTATGTGGCGGAGCCGGTTCGTCTGGAGCGTGAGCGTCTTGGCGTTTATGTGTTGCTGTTCTTGTTCATCCTGTTCTGGCCAGCCTATTTCATGAAGAAAGAGTTCTGGAAAGACATCCACTGATTTTTAAGTGGGTTTGAATGTGAAGCAGGGTATCTGTGCAAGCAGTTACCCTGTTTCTGTCTTAACAATACGCAGGAGAATTCTGAGCAATGGGTGTCGTGACTAAACGTTCGTCGATGACTTTTTTTTCAAGCCCTACGGATCACTACTGCCACCGGGTTCGCATTGTACTGGCCGAGAAAGGCGTCACGGTAGATATCGTTGATGTCGAAGAAAACAGTAAGCCGGAAGATCTTGCCCAGCTAAACCCTTACAACGAAGTGCCTACGCTGGTAGATCGTGATCTGTCGTTGTTTCAAGCGAATGTGATCATGGAATACTTGGATGAGCGCTTCCCACATCCGCCGCTACTGCCGGTTTATCCTGTTGCTCGTGCGCAAAGCCGTCAGCTGATTTACCGTATTGAGCGTGACTGGTGTGTCCACGTTGATGCGATTCTTGCTGGTGTGGAGAAGGAAGCTTCTCTGACTAAGCGTCGTAAAGAGTTGCGTGATCGTTTGATCAGTGCATCACCATTGTTTGCTGATAAGTCGTTCTTTTTGAATGACGAATTCACATTGGTCGATTGCTCTATCGCGCCGATCTTGTGGCGTTTGCCGATCTTGGGTATTGAGTTGCCGGCGAAGCAGTGTGAGGCGATTAATGAATATGCAGAGCGTATCTTTGATCGTGATGCATTTCAGGCAAGCCTGACTGAGCAAGAACGCGAAATGCGTAACTTGCTTTAGGCGATGGCCGATATGTCTCCTAATCGCCCGTACATGGTGCGGGCGATTTATCAATGGATCTGCGATAACGACCTGACGCCGCATTTGCTCGTGGATGCTCATTATCCCGGCGTGTTGGTGCCACAGGAGTTTGTCCAGGACGGGCATATCACCCTCAATGTCGCGCCGCGTTCAGTGGCGCAGCTCGCCCTAGATAACGAAGGCATTACCTTTTCCGCACGCTTTGGCGGCATTCCCCAGCATATATTTGTTCCGCCAATGGCGGTGCTGGCCGTTTATGCTCGTGAAAATGGTGAGGGTATGGCGTTTGATCCTGTTGCTCATCCTGATCCTGAGCCCCCCTTGGACATGAAAGCCAAACCTGCGAGCCCTCGCTCCCATCTCAAAGTCATAAAATAGCGCATACCGTTGCGCAGAGGTGTTTATGCTATCGCGCTTCCCCCGTTTAAAAATGTTATTGCCGCTTTTACTGCTCTTCTTTGTCACGTTGGTGGCCTTGAGAGTGGGTTTCTATTTTTATTTTCTAGCCGATAAGCTCGATCAACCAACAGACGTTATTCTGAAAGCACTGTCGATTGGCATTCGTTTTGATTTGCGTATTGCGGTCTTAATGCTGTTGCCGTTGGCGATTACCTCCTTTATGCCACGTTGGTTCGGGTTGCGTGGGGCATTTGGTTCGCGATTGGCGCTGGTCTGCAGCACCTTAGCCGTTGCCGCTGTGACGTTTTTTTATATCACGGATTTTGCGCACTATTCCTATCTTGACGAACGCTTGAACGCTTCCGTATTGCGTTTTGCTGAAGATGGTTTTGATTCCGTTCAGATGGTGTGGGAGAGCTACCCGGTGTTGTGGCTGGTGTTGTTGCTGCTGTTGGCAACGGTCGCGGGTGCGTGGTTGTTTTCTGGTGCGATTCGTCGCTATCGCGGCACCCGACCGATTAAATTTGGTGTGCAGTTTGTGGTCGTGTCGGCATTGATGTTCCCCTTGACCGTTTTTGCAATTATGGGCAAGGTCGGCGAGACCATCCCGCTGCGTTGGAGTGATGCATACTTCTCGGGCAATCAAGATGTTGCCGCTCTTGGTCTTAACCCTATCGTTTTTTTCTTTGATACCTTGAGTAATCAGACGCGCCCCTATGATGAAAATAAGCTGCGCGAGCACTATCAACTGGTGGCGGATTATCTTGGTGTTGATCAGCCCGACAGCAATACGTTTTCATTTTCTAGGCAGGTGAAAGGTAAGCCTCGGGCAGGTAAGTTGCCCAATGTGGTATTTATTCATTTGGAATCGTTGGGCGCAAATCGTAGTGGGCTGTACGGCAACCCACTTGAAGCGACAACGCGGATTGATCAGGCTGCCCGTGACGGCATTTTCTTCCCGAATTTTATGGTGCCGTCGAGCGGGACTGCGCGGACGGTGTTCGGTTTAATTACCGGTATTCCTGACGTGACTTGGGGTGGCTCTACAGCAACTCGCAACCCGCTGATTGCCAATCAGTACACCCTAGTGAATGCCTTTGCAGGTTATAACAAGCTGTACTTTATCGGCGGTGACGCTGGTTGGGCGAACATCAAGGGATTGTTAGAAAGTGGTATTGATGGCCTCGAGCTGTGGGAAGAGAAAGATTATGACGCGCCGAGTGTGGATGTCTGGGGGGTGTCGGACCGTGATCTGTTTAGCGCAGCGCATAAGCGGCTCAATGCATTGCCGGACGATAAACCTTTCGTTGCGTTTATTCAGCTTGCAGCGAATCATCGCCCTTTCACCATACCGGACGATAATTCTGGTTTTATATCAAAAGTTTTGCCAGAAAGTGAAGTGCAAAAGTATGGCTTTTTAGGTTTAGACCAGTACAACGCTGTCCGCTTGATGGATTTTAATATTCGTTACTATCTTGATGAGTTGGTTGCCAATAGTCATTACGCGAACAACACTATATTCGTGATGTATGGTGATCATAATGACCGCTCAAATCACTCGGTTCATATGGGATATAGCGAGAAGCTAGTGCTTGATAAGCATCATGTGCCGATGTTTATTTATGCGCCAGGTATTATCGAAACGCCACAGGTTATTGAACAAGCGACGAGCTTGGTCGATATTATGCCGACCACGCTAGGGTTAATCGGTTTGCCTTATGAGAACCGGACGTTGGGTCGCGACATGCTGTCATGGGACAAGAAAAGTTATGCCGTGACGTTTGGCGGTGATCGTAGCAATCGACCGTTAATTGGCCTGTTGGATCAGGACTATTTGTTGAGCATGTATTATGACGGTTCTGATGCGCATCTTTATCCGCTGAAGGATGCTTCTTTTAGCAATGATGTGTTTGCCAGACAGCCAGAGGCTGCGAGCCAGCGCAAGGCGATGCTTGATGGTATCTATCAGGCTGCGCGATATATGTTGGAGCATAACCGTAAGGATAAGCAATAGCGGTGCGTACAGCTGTTATTTAAAGGCTATGTAAGTAGAGCAATAAAAAGCGCGCCATTGGCGCGCTTTTTATTGCTGGTGTTGAGAGAGATCTATCGGCGCTACGTGGGCGACTAAGGGTTATCAATGTACTCAATAATCTTCACGATCTTTTGTACGCCATAGACCTTCTGTGTCTGCTTCACTACGGCATCCGCCTCTTCACGGGTTAATAGGCCGAACAGGTAGACCACGCCGTTTTCTGTAACAACCTTGGTGCGAGAAGCGGGTGAGTCGCCAGCAAATGCTAATCGGCTTTTGACCTTGGATGTGATCCAAGTGTCATTTGCGCGTGCCAGCCTAGAACCTGCGCCGACGACATCGAGTTCATTGTGAAGGTGGCGTACGTGGCGAACGCGCTCGGCGATGTTGCCCGCTTGCGTTTTTAGGTCTTCACTCGCGACTTGGCCGGCCAGCAAAACACTGCCGTTATAGCTCACCACAACGATATGCTGTTCGTTCAATGGCGGTCCGGCGCGTTTTAGATTGACGCGTACTTTCGTGACGATGGATTGATCTTCGATAGCAGAGCCCCAAGTGCGTTCGCCGTGATTGAGGTCCATCGGTTGATGCGAAAAAGGCGCGATAACGGTGGCGCAGCCGCTAAGATAGAGGCTGAAAAGGACGAATACAGCGCGCAACATTTATTCGCTCCCGAACAGTTGTTGATCAATGAAGTCGCACAACGCATGAATGACAACAAGGTGTACTTCTTGAATCCGTGCGGTGGATTGCGCCGGTACGCGAATTTCAACATCATCGGCGCTGATGAAATTAGCAATCTGACCGCCGTCTCGGCCGGTCATGGCGACGACGTTCATGCCACGATCGTGTGCAGCTTGAATGGCTTGCACGACGTTGGCTGAATTGCCGCTGGTCGATATGGCTAACAGTACGTCACCTTGATTGCCAAGTGCGCGAATTTGCTTCGAGAAGACTTCGTTGTAGCTGTAGTCGTTAGCAATAGAAGTGATCGTCGAAGGATCTGTTGTCAGAGCGATCGCTGGTAATGCCGGACGTTCTCGTTCAAAGCGGTTAAGCATCTCTGACGAAAAGTGTTGAGCGTCACCGGCTGAGCCGCCGTTACCGCAAGTCAAAATCTTCCCGCCATTGAGCAGGCTTGCCACCATGGTTTCCCCTGCTCGAACAATTGCGTCAGGAAGGATTTCGGCCGCTTTCATTTTGGTCTCAATGCTTTCGGCAAATATTTGCCGGATTCGATGCAGGCTCACTGTCTATTCTCCGTAAAAAGCATTTTCTATCCAGCTTGGTGTCTGGTTCGGATTTTCCATTGCAACAACGTCAAAGCGACAATTGCTGTTTGCCCAGCGAGGGTGGTGCGCCAAAAAGTGATTGGCTGCTGCCACGAGGCGTCGCTGTTTGTGTTGATCAACAGAAGCCAGGGCGCCACCGAAGGCATTCTGGCTGCGTAAACGTACCTCAACAAAGACTAACGTGGTGCCATGCTGCATGATCAAGTCGATTTCGCCAAGCCGACAATGCCAGTTTCGCGCAATCAGTATGAGTCCCTGACATTCCAGCCAGCGGCACGCTTGCTGCTCTGCTTTGTTACCTTGTTGCCGGGACTGCTGCCGGCGCAACCACTGCGTTGCCAACGCTGTTCTCTCCGCTGCCGTGAACGACGGGCATGCGCTGCGGCTTGCCATGGGTAAAGTAGGCCCACTGAAGGCGGCGAACGAGTTTGCGCTGTGGGTCGATGCTCAGTTGGCCGGTAACGCCGGGTAAGAAGCTATCGGGCACGGACTGCAGCATGCTCAGGCGGGCGTGTAAGCGGTATGCATCAACACCCATGGCAAACAGGCGCTCATAACGGCCGTGGCCGTTAGGCCACACTGTGGCGGCGTCATGGTGTAGTGGTGATTCTTGATCAAACAGCCAAGGCAGGTCGATAAAGCGAATGCCGTTGAGATCGCTGTCCACGGCAGGCGAAGGTGTGCCGGCATAAACTTGCGAAATGGCGAACACTGGCAAATCCGACGCGTAATTAAAGTTAAGCGCCGGTTTCAGTTGGCGGGCTTGATTGGCGTTGGCGACAATAAAGACAAGGTCGATGTCTTGGCGTCGGCGTGGTTCGAATTCGACCTTCAGGCTGGTCAGACGGTTCAGAGCACGAGCGCGCGCTTGGCTTTGACCGAGGTCGAGTAAGGCACGTGTTGCGCCGGTTGAATCCTGATCAAAGGTTGATTTTGCCGTGACGATACCGCCAAGCGATTCAAACTTTTCTCGGAACGATTCGGCCACGCGTGCGCCCCAATCACCTTCCGGGTAAAGGATGGCGGCCAGTCGTGCGCCTTCTGTGATGGCTTGCTCAGCGGCTTGGCGAGCCTCGTCTTCAGGGGCTAAGCCAAATTGATAAAGGTTGTGTGGAGGTTCAGTCGTGTTATCAGGCATGTCGACATAGTTTAGTGCGAGCGTTGGCACTGGCAGTGAACGAATGGCCGCTAATGCACTAACCTGATCTTTGTCTAATGGGCCGATAATAAGCTCGGCTCCGGCATCAAGCGCTTGGTTATATAGGGCGATGACGTCATTGCTGCCGCTGTCGTAAAACAAGATTTGCGGAACAGGGTAGTTTTGATTCAGAGCGCTGTAATAGGCAGTTAACAAACCGTCACGTACCGCGGCGGCGGCATTTGCTAGTGGTCCGTTGAGTGGCAGCAATACGGCAATAGACTGTGGCCGATCTTTCACGGCTTGACGTAACGCCTGAATCATTCCTGGCAGATTTTCCGCAGCAGGATGTCCTGGCCATTTCGATTGCCACGCATCAAATTGACTAATTTGCGTATCAATGTCGATGAGTGGATCACGATATAGGCTGGCCAATTCTAACCAGCCCTTGAGTTCCTGGTTGCGGGTTTGTTGTTGTGCGCTGCGGAGTTCGTCCGCCGGTAGCAGCATTAGCTGCGTCCAAATCATTTGGCGGTTGTACGGGCGTTGATCATCGGCAAGGCGCTGGTCGGCGTCAACGCGGACTTCGACGCTGGCATAGAGATCGCCTTTGAGTGTCAGAGCGTCGGCTCGCAAGAGTTCTAAACGTGCGGCACTTTGTGGCGTCGCTTTAGCTTGCGCCGCGCGTACATTGTCTTGCGCTAAGAGTGCGAGCGTATCGCTTGGGTCTTGTTTGGCGAGCAGAAGTTTGCCTTTGATTAACGCCCAATCGAGCAGTTGCGTGTCGGTGAGCTGGGCTGGCTTTATCCACTCGATCATCAGTTGAGCGGCATCAAGGCGGCCAGCGCTCAGATAATCGCCAGCCCAAGCAACGGCGGTACTATTCGCTTGTACGACGCTCATATTGCCGAGGTCGCCGAGGGCGGTGTCCGTGGACGTTGGGGCGGCAATAACCGTTGTGCTGGAAAGTGAGTTGTCGTCAACAGGTTGCTGGGCGCAGCCGCTGAGGAGGGCCAGCAGCAGTAAAAAGGTGCGCATTACCGTTTTGCTCTGTGGTGTTCTCGGCATTGTTTCCCAGGGCATTGTTAATCGCATTCTCAGTCGTCTCTTGGCGGCGAAGGCGGTATTGTAGCAGGCCATGCACGTTCCTCAGTATGTCGATGCACGCTTTTCTGTGTCAGTCGTTGCGTGTTGGGGTGTTTTGACGAATTTTAAGGTCGATTATCGTCGTAATTATTCTGCTTTACGCTGTGGGTGGGCATTGGCTCCAAAGCTCCGGCACTTCTTTTCGGATTATAGGTTTAGCTGCACATTATTCTGTTACGCATCATTTGGTAAAATACAGGGGTTTCATGCAACAAGATGCCGGTACGCTTTATATCGTCAGTACGCCCATAGGTAACCTAGAAGACATGAGTGCCCGAGCGATAGCGGTGCTCAAGCAGGTTACCGTCGTTGCCGCGGAGGATACCCGCCACAGTGGTCGCATGTTGGATCACATGGGACTGCAAAAGTTTCTGTTGAGTTATCACGATCATAACGAAGAAGCGCGCAGCGCTGATTTAGTGAGACGTTTACAGGCGGGTGAAGATGTGGCGCTGATTTCCGATGCCGGTACGCCGCTGATTAGCGACCCGGGTTATCGCATCGTGCGTAGTTGTCAGGAAGAGGGTATTCGTGTGGTGCCGATTCCAGGAGCGAGCGCTATGTTGGCCGCATTGGTGGTGTCGGGCTTGCCCAGTGATCGGTTTTCATTTGAAGGATTCGCGCCAGTGAAAGCGGCGGCGCGTGAGCAGTTCTTGCGCCGTGTGTTGGCATCGTCTGGCACGAGCATTCTGTATGAGGCCCCGCATCGCATTTTGCCGCTGCTCGAAGCGTTTCAGAAAGTGGCAGCCCCTGATCGGGAGTTGGTGCTGTGTCGAGAGCTGACCAAGCGTTTTGAGACGGTGTTGCGTGGCAGTGCGGAGCAGTTGCTGACGATACTGCATGAGGATCCTAATCAGCAGCGTGGTGAAATGGTGTTACTGGTGGGGCCTGCACCGGAGACGTCTATCGAGGATGAAGAGCTGGAGCGCCTGGGTCGTTTACTGCTACAGGAGCTGCCGCCGTCGAGAGCTGCCCGCGTATTGGCGAGTTGGGCCGACCGGAAACGTAATGACGTCTATCGTTTATTGGAGTTGTGGGCCGAAAGTGACGGTTAGGCGGATATCTCAGTGACATTTGGTGCGGTGCTGCTAGACTCCCGCTCGGGCCGGTCAGGCAGTCGCTGGCAACGTAAGTTGCTGGAGGAAAGTCCGGGCTCCATAGGGCAGGGTGCCAGGTAACGCCTGGGGGCCATACTGGTGACGGTATGGTTACGGCCAGTGCAGCAGAGAATATACCGCCGATGGCTTTGTTCTTCGGAACGGGCACAGGTAAGGGTGAAAAGGTGCGGTAAGAGCGCACCGCGTTGTTGGTAACAACAATGGCACGGTAAACCCCACTCGGAGCAAGACCAAATAGGGTTCCAATGGCGCGGCCCGCGCTGGAACCGGGTAGGTCGCTAGAGGTCTGCGGCGACGCAGATCCCAGATGAATGACTGTCCACGACAGAACCCGGCTTATCGGCCGGCCCACTGAATAAAAAGAGCGGCGCCTTCGTGCGCCGTTTTTTTATTTCGCTTTTGCTGTTTTATTGCCGTCGCGCAGAAATATATTAATTTTATTTAGTGCGACTTTATTGTTCGCGCTGCGAAAAAATTATTATTGTGTTGCGAATAATAAAGCAGTGTTCTTGAGCAAGATAATTACTATTTAATCAATGGGAAATGAATTGTATTTCGTGAATTATTTTAGTGCTTCTTCGCTTTGTAAGCCGCTTTTCTAGCTTTTCTGTTAGCTTCTTTTTCTTCTTCTTTTTTGCGGCGATATTCCATTACGGCGACATGCTCAACTGCAGTGACACTCGGCGTTTCCAGTGTCATGGGGCCGAGCTTACCACTGCGAAATTCATTGATAAGCAGTGTTGAAATGCGGTCGAAGTCGACGTGGCCGCCTTTGCCTATGCAGCCGCGCTTTAGGCCGATGATTTCTAAGAAAGGAACGCCATCCTCAGGGAGGCTGTCGAGGGTGAAGCGATCTTTCATGCGTTCTGGGTAATGTTCAAGAAAGAATTCGGCGGCGAAAATGCTGACATCGTCTTCTTGCATCGCGGTGGCTTTAATCGCACCGGAGAGCGCAAGGCGGTAACCGCTGTTAGGGTTTTCAATCTTCGGCCAAAGGATGCCGGGGGAGTCGATCAGGATAAGGCCGTTACGTAAGTCGATACGCTGCTGGCGTTGCGTCACGGCTGGTTCGTTACCGGCTTTCGCGATCTGTCGTCCGGCAAGATTATTAATCAAGGTGGACTTGCCGACGTTAGGTATGCCGGTGATCAGCGCGGTGACGCCCGTGACGCTGTCTTCGCGCTTGCCGACCATTTGTTTGGCCATGTCGATCAGCCTGCGAATTTGATCAGGCTTGTCGATGCTGATGGCGAGTGCACGTACCTTAGGGTCTTGCTCTAGATGGTCGAGCCATTGCTGGGTAATCGCCGGGTCGGCCAGATCGCTTTTGCTGAGCAGTTTGAGGCAGGGCTTGTCGGCACGGAACTGTTCAATCACGGGGTTGGCGCTGCTATAGGGCAAGCGCGCATCCACGACCTCGATGATTAGGTCCACCTTCGGCAGGATTTCGCGGATTTCACGAATAGCCTTGTTCATGTGTCCGGGGAACCAGTTGATGCTCATAACGTTGGGCCGTGTTTGGTTGGGTCGGTATCGGCGGCAAGTATAGAGGGTTGAGTCGGTAGCGCGTGCATTAATTGGGCGGATGTCGTTGCTGAAATCAAACTGCGTGTAACGGAGGTCGAGATTGAAGGCTGGATACGGGCTCTCGGGCGATGGCTATGTGTCACCGGCTTGATTGGTCAAATGCTCCTAAATATCAATATTCGACCTAACTGTTGTCGTTTTTATTCCCAAATGGTCTAACTCTTAATGTGCTTTGTGAGGTCTGCGAGGCACCCATCTGATTAATAGACAATACCTTGTTAGTTACCATTCACACCACTATGCCTTTCCCTCATAAAATCCTGTTTTTTAAGGACTTTTTTGTCTGTCAGTACAGTGCTATCAGCTTGACTTGGAAATTGCTGAGGCCCTAAAGTGTGGCAATGTGGAGAAAAGTGGGAAGAAGTGGGAACTTCTAACCTCTGGAAGGAATCCAGAGTAACCAAGTGGGAAGAAGGGGAAAGCCATGTTTAGTGGGCGCCACGCGCTCAATCTCGATGCAAAGGGCAGGTTAACAGTGCCCACTCGCCACCGCGAAAAGCTGAATGCTTCTTGTGGCGGACGCGTCGTGCTTACTCAACACCCAATGGATAACTGCTTAGTGGTGTATCCCGAGCCCCAGTGGCTGGCGATTGCAGATCAGGTTGCGGCCTTGACCGATGCTGACCCGAAAGTGCGCGGGCTAAAACGTCGCTTTCTCGGCCAAGCGGTTGAGATGGAGCTTGATGGGGCTGGGCGAGTGCTAATTCCTGCAGAGCTACGCGAACAAGTTGGGCTAGATAAGAAGGCGATGCTAGTCGGTATTCTGCATCGCTTTGAATTATGGGCAGAGGATGCTTGGGAAGCGGAGCAATCGCAGCTGGATATGGCCGGAGCCATGCCAGAGTCGGTTCAGTCGCTAGCGTTCTGAGGGCCTATACGTGACACAGAAGCAGGACTACGCACACCAACCAGTGATGCTGGAGGAGGTTCTTCAGGTGTTACCGCTGCGGGCCGATGGGTTTTATATCGATGCCACCTTTGGGCGAGGTGGCCACAGCCGCGCGCTCTTGGCACAGCTTGGTTCGGATGCACGCCTTATTGGCATCGACCGTGACCCGCAGGCGATTGCAGCGGGACAAGAACTGGAGCGGGCCGAGGCCCGCTTTCGCATTGTGGCGGGACGTTTTGATTGTGTCTCCAGTGTGGTTGAGCAGGAAGGCCGTCCTCTCGATGGCATTTTGATGGACTTAGGTGTGTCGTCTCCGCAGCTTGATGACGCGTCGCGCGGTTTTAGTTTTTTACGTGACGGTCCGTTGGATATGCGCATGGATCCGACGTCCGGACAAAGTGCGGCGCAATGGTTGGCGGTCGCGGCGGAGCAGGATATTGCCAATGTGCTGTATCGCTACGGTGAAGAGAAAAAGTCGCGCCGGTTGGCACGAGCGATTTGTGCGATACGCCAAGAAAAGCCGATCACCACGACGCTGCAGTTGGCCGAAATTATTGCTCAGAACATTGGTCGTGCGGAGAAGGGTAAGCATCCGGCGACACGTAGCTTTCAAGCGATCCGTATTTTTATCAATCAAGAGCTGGATGCGCTGGAGTTAGCACTGCAACAGGCGGTCTCGGCGCTGTCGCCAGGCGGGCGATTGGCGGTGATTAGTTTTCATTCATTAGAAGATCGCATTGTTAAGTTATTGGTTCGCGATGCATCGGGTCGTGCGCCACGGGCTCGCGGCGGTTTGCCGTTAACGGATGAGCAACCGATTACGCTAAATCCAATCGGCAAAGCAATATATGCCAGCGACGCCGAAGTGAGTGGTAATCCTCGTTCGCGCAGCGCGGTGTTGCGTGTTGCCGAAAAGGTGGCTGCTCAGTGAGCGCGTTACGCGGTGTCGAAATTACGCTATTAGCGTTGATTTTGTTGTCCGCGTTGGCGGTGAGTTGGACCGTGCATGAAACGCGCCGGTTGACCAGTTTGGCGCAGCAGCTACAAGGGGAACACGACGGATTGCAAACTGAGTGGGGGCAACTTTTGCTGGAGCACAGCACTTGGGGTTCTTACACACGAGTGGAAAGACTGGCACGTGAAAAACTCAACATGCTGTCGCCGGAAGGCGACCACAAGGTACTGGTGAAGCCATGAATGGCGCTCAGCGAAAAACACGGCGTGATGCCAAGCAAGATGACGCAAGCGTGTTGAAGCTACGCTTTCGTTTTTTGCTTGGCTTGTGGGCGCTGTGTGCTGGCTTGCTGGTATGGCGTGCGGTGGATTTGCAGGTTGTCCAGCATGATTTTCTGTCTCATCAGGGTGATATCCGTAATTTGCGGGTTGAGCCTTTGTCTGCGCATCGCGGCTTGATTACCGATCGCGACGGTCGTCCTCTGGCGGTCAGTACGCCGGTTATTACTTTATGGGTAAATCCTCGCGAAGCCTTAGCGGCCCGCGAGCAGTGGTCGCGTTTGCATAATAATCCTGTGCTTGATGCCAAGACTTTGGCGAGCAAGGTAACGTCTTATCCTGATCGCGAGTTTATTTATTTGTCGCGGCACTTGGCGCCTGAGCAGGCCCAAAGCGTTCTAGATCAGAAAGTGCCGGGCATCTATCCGTTAACGGAATATCGCCGCTACTACCCAGCGGGCGAGGTGGCGGCCCATGTTGTTGGCTTTACCAATATTGATGACGAAGGCCAAGAGGGTATCGAGTTAGCGTATAACGACGTACTGCAAGGGCACGCAGGACGCAAAAAAGTTGTTCGTGATTTGCTAGGTCGCGTTATTCAAGATATCGAAATTCTTGATGAGGCTCGCCCAGGTCAGGATGTTCGTCTTAGCATTGATTTGCGCGCCCAATACGTTGCGTATCGTGAGTTGCTTGCTGCGGTCAATCGCTATAAAGCGCGCGGTGGTTCGGTTGTTGTACTGGATGCCCAAACGGGCGAAATCTTGGCGATGGTAAACCAGCCTGCTTACAACCCGAATAATCGTAGTGGAGTCAGTATTGCGGCGTTGCGCAATCGTGCGGTTACGGATTTGTTCGAGCCCGGTTCGACGGTGAAGCCGTTAACGATTGCTGCGGCGCTAGAGTCCGGCATGGTGTCAGCAAACACTATGATTGATACACGGCCTGGAACAATACGTGTCGGTCGAAAAACCATTCGCGATCATCGCAACTACGGCGTGATCGATATCACGACTGTTCTAACAAAATCCTCAAACGTTGCAACCACTAAGTTAGCTCTATCAATGGGGCAGCAAGTTCTACCAGGACTGTTTGAGCAGTTTGGTTTTGGTCAGGCAACGGGAATTCGTTTCCCTGGTGAAAGTAACGGTATGTTGCCGTTCCGCACAAAGTGGCGGGATATTGAGCAGGCAACACTTTCTTATGGATATGGTTTGTCGGTTACGGCATTGCAGCTCGCTCAAGCCTATGCGGTATTGGCCAATGGCGGTGTAAAAATGCCGCTTTCGTTGCAGCGTGTTTCGACATTGCCTGATGGGCAGCGGGTCATTAAGGCTGACACCAGTCGTACGCTCGTCAATATGCTGGAAACGGTTGTGAGCACTGAAGGTACAGCGCGTACCGCAGCGGTCTCCGGTTATGAAGTGGCGGGTAAGACTGGCACGGTGCATAAAGTTGCGGCTGGCGGTTATGCAGAAGATCGTTACATCGGCCTATTTGCGGGTATGGCGCCTGCCAGTAATCCGCGCATTGTTACTGTTGTTATGATTGATGATCCGCAAGGCGGTGCGTATTACGGCGGACTTGTTGCGGCACCGGTATTTTCGAAAATCATGACGGGCGTACTGCGTACGCTGCAAATCACACCGGATGTTAAGCCGGGCATTATTGCTGGCGGTAAGCCGGACGGAGGTCGTACATGAGCGC
This sequence comes from Gammaproteobacteria bacterium, assembly GCA_018067045.1. Taxonomy (GTDB): domain Bacteria; phylum Pseudomonadota; class Gammaproteobacteria; order Pseudomonadales; family Alcanivoracaceae; genus JARGPN01. Next base: position 183,578 of record JAGPVL010000035.1, on the reverse strand, counting down.
GACACTCGCCGCATTGCTTCCTCAGCAGTCATTGCCGCCGATGGTGGCATCCTGCGTGGTCAATAATTTGCAACTTGATAGCCGTTTAGTGCAGCCAGGTGATGGCTTTATTGCGGTGTCGGGTGCGAGTGTCGATGGGCGAAAATATATTGACGCGGCTATTCATGCTGGTGCTGTCGCGGTGTTGTCGGAAGCAAAGCACGCGTCTGTGTCCGAGCTGGGCGGCGTGCCGATTATCGGTATACCGGACTTGCCCCATCGCGTCGGCGAAGTGGCAAGCCTTTTTTATGGTGAGCCGGCTAAAGCGATGCAGTTTGTCGCGGTAACGGGTACCAATGGTAAAAGCAGCACGACATGGTTTTTACGTGATGCGTTAGTGGCTCTGGGTCGTCCTTGTGGTTTGGTGGGTACGCTCGGCATGACCTTTGCTGATGAGACCTTGGAAACTGGTTTGACGACACCGGATGCCATTACCTTACAAAAAGGTTTGGCGCAGTTTCGTCAGGCGGGTGCTGAAATCGTCGCGATTGAAGCGTCTTCACACGCGTTAGAACAGGGTCGCTTATCAGGTGTGCCCATTTCTATTGCCGTGTTTACCAACCTGTCCCGTGATCATCTGGATTACCACGGCGATATGGATGTGTATTTCGCGGCGAAGGCGAAGTTATTTTCTCGTGACGAAGTGAAGCTGGCGGTGATCAATCGCGCGGATGAGCGCGGGCGTTCTCTAGCAGAAACGCTAGCGAAAAAAATGTCGGTTATTACCTTTGGTGATGAACAATCCGATGTTCGCTGCACTGCATGGCAGGGCAATGACAAAGGTATGGCGTTTACGTTGCATACGCCAAGTGGTGACGTGCGTTGTCAGGTGCCACTTTACGGACGCTTTAATCTTGAAAATTTAATGGCTGTTGCTGCCGTATTGCACGGCATGGGAATTAGTGCGGGTGATATGGCAGCGGCATTGCAGCAAGTGACGACGGTTCCTGGTCGAATGCAAGCGTTGCGGGTTGAGGCGTCACAAACAAATACCCCATGCGTATTGGTTGATTTCGCGCATACGCCAGATGGTTTGGAAAAAGCATTAACAGCCGCGCGCGACCATTTCTCCACACGTCTTTGGTGTGTGGTGGGTTGTGGCGGTAATCGTGATGTCGGTAAGCGTCCGCAAATGGCGGCTGTTGCTGAGCGTCTTGCGGATAAGCTTGTCTTTACCTCAGATAACCCTCGCTTTGAACAGCCTCAGTCAATCTTGGCCGATATGCTTCAGGGGGTTACCGCGCGTGATGACGTGCAGGTCTTGGCTGATCGTCAAGAGGCGATTGCTTATGCGATTAGTCATGCTGCGGCGAATGACGTGATTGTGATTGCAGGGAAAGGCCATGAGCGCTGGCAGGAAGTTCAGGGCGAGAAGTTGCCGATGGATGATGCACAGCTTGCGCTAGACGCATTGCGCTTACGCGGAGGTGTTCAGTGAAACTTTCGCAGGCGGCTGTAGTGACTCAGGGTGTTTTAGCGGGAAGCGACATGGATTTCCGTCATGTCAGCACAGATACCCGTAATATTCGTGCCGGCGATCTCTTTGTAGCGTTGCGCGGCGAAAATTTTGATGCCCACGACTTTTTAGAAGAGGCGGCGCGTCTAGGAGCATCTTCGGCGTTGGTTGAAAAGCCAACGACGCATTTTTCGAATTATATTCAGGTCGCTGATAGTCGTCGCGGCCTTGGTTTGCTGGCCTCTGGCTGGGCAGATCAGTTTGCCGTGTCACGTATTGCTGTGACTGGTAATGCCGGAAAAACCACCGTAAAGGAAATGATTGCCTGCATGTTGGGCGACGGGGTGTTGGCGACTCGCGGTAATTTAAATAACGATATCGGCGTACCGTTGACGTTGTTGTCACTTCGTGAAGAGCACCAGTTTGCTGTTGTGGAGCTAGGCGCAAGCGCGGCCGGCGAAATTGCATGGACAACATCGTTGCTGCGCCCGCAGGTGGCAATGATTACCAATGTGACCGGTGCTCACCTTGAAGGCTTTGGCAGCATGCAAGGTATTGCCGACGCTAAGGCCGAGATTTTTTCTGCAATGGAAGCCGGTTCTGTGGCAGTAATAAATCGCGATGATTCGTTTGCTGATTATTTCGCGGGTATTGCTCGCGCTAAAGGTCTGATGTTGGTTTTTGTTGGCGCTGATGCATCAAATGATTTTTCAGTCACCAATGTGATTTCCGAGCGAGATTATTGCTCTTGTGTGCTGAAGCACCAGGGCGCCTCTTATGATCTTTCGATTCCTTTAGCGGGCACGCATCAAGTCAGCAATGCATTGATGGCGCTGGCGGCAGCAACGTCTGTTGGCGTTCTGCTAAGTGATGCGATTCAGCGTTTGCAGACAATGCGGCCAGTGAAAGGCCGCATGAATGTGCAGCCTTGTCTGGGCGGTACGCTAGTTGACGACAGTTACAACGCCAACCCCGGTTCTGTGAGAGCGGCAATTGATTGGTTGAAGCATCAGCCTGGCGACAGCGCTCTGGTTATTGGTCGCTTAGGCGAGCTGGGCGACTCCGCGGAATCCATTATGTATGAGCTCGGAGAGTATGCTGCGCACGCGCAAATTGGTGATGTGATTGCGATGCCGACAGCGGCGTCCGTGGCGGCAGGATTTTCTGACAAGGCTGTTGTAGCCGACGATGTTGCTGCGGCAGCGAGTCGAGCAAAAGACATATTAAAAAAAGGGGGCACAGTGCTGGTTAAAGGCTCGCGCAGTGCTCGCATGGAAGCTGTTATTGAGGCTTTGCGGGCAATGGGAGAAACACACTAATGCTACTTTGGCTGGCTGATTATTTGGCTGAATATAATAAAGGCTTTTTGGTGCTGCAGTACATTACCTTGCGCGCCATTATGAGTGTTTTGACCGCATTATTTATCGCATTTTTTGTCGGTCCAATCATGATTGCAAAATTGCGTTTTTATCAGGTCGGTCAATCTATTCGTGCTGATGGGCCGAAGAGTCATTTGTCTAAAGCTGGTACGCCGACCATGGGCGGAGCGCTGATTGTTGTTGCGATTATTCTGTCGACTCTGCTTTGGGCGAATCTTGAAAATCGCTTTGTCTGGGTAACCCTTGGTGTATTAACGTTATTTGCGGCAATTGGCTGGGTTGATGATTGGCGTAAAGTTGTGCAGAAAGATTCGCGCGGTTTGCCTGCGCGTTGGAAATATTTGTGGCAGTCCGTCGGCGCACTAGGTGCGGCGGTTGTTTTATACGCGACAGCCCAGTCTCCCGCCGAAACGCAGTTAATCGTCCCATTCTTTAAGTCGGTGAGTATTAATCTCGGCTTGTTTTATATCGTTCTGACCTACTTCGTGATTACCGGTACTTCAAACGCAGTCAACCTTACTGACGGACTTGATGGCTTGGCGATTATGCCAACGGTATTGGTAGCCGGCGCGTTAGGTATTTTTGCCTACGCTACGGGACATACTGAGTTTTCATCATACCTCCATATTCCATATATCGCTGGCGCCGGTGAGTTGATGGTAATGGTCGCTGCCGTTTGTGGTGCCGGCCTCGGTTTCTTGTGGTTTAACACCTACCCCGCGCAAGTATTTATGGGTGACGTGGGCGCTTTGTCGCTCGGCGCGATGTTGGGTGTTATGGCGGTTATTGTTCGTCAAGAAATTGTTTTGTTCATTATGGGTGGCGTCTTTGTCATGGAAACAGTCTCCGTAATGATGCAAGTCGCCTCATTTAAGTTAACGGGTCGCCGCATTTTTCGTATGGCACCGATTCATCATCATTTTGAGCTAAAGGGCTGGGCCGAACCGAAAATTATTGTTCGGTTTTGGATTATTACAGTGATTTTAGTATTGGTCGGTTTGGCCACTCTGAAGATTCGTTAGAGGAGTTGACGTGAGCGAGACGTTCGATCTGGTGATTGGGTTAGGGATAAGCGGGCAATCTTGCCTGCGTTATCTGCACGCCCAAAATGAACCGGTTCGTGTGCTCGATACGCGTGCCCAGCCAGCAGGTATTGCTGAGCTGAAGAAAGTTTTTGCAGGCGTGCCTATGCATCTCGGCGGTTGGAATGAGAGTTGGATGGGGCAGGCTCGCCGCATTATCGTGAGCCCAGGTGTTGCGGTAGCGACGCGGGAAATCGCGCAGCAAATTGCGGCGGGCAAAGAGGTGATCGGTGATATTGAGCTGTTTGCGCGTGCGGCGGCGCAGCCGATTGCGGCGATTACCGGTTCAAATGCGAAAAGCACAGTAACGACGTTGTTGGCAGATGTGGCCCTAGCATGCGGTAAGCGAGCATTTGCAGGTGGCAATCTCGGCACGCCGGCACTCGACCTGCTGGGTCAGTCAGCGCAGTTGTACGTGTTGGAGTTATCCAGCTTTCAGCTGGAAACGACATGGAGTCTTGGTGCTCAAGTAGCGTCTATTTTGAATGTTTCGGAAGACCATCTTGATCGTTATGTCTCATTGATGGATTACATTGCGGCCAAGCAGCGTATCTATGACGGTTGTGAGGTCGCGGTTTGGAATCGTGACGATGAGCATACTCGCCCGCAGCGCCCAGTTGCGGGTGAGCTGACCTTTGGCTTGCATGCGCAGGCAGATTATCGACTCGATGCAACGCGCGGCATGTTAATGGCGCACGGCAACGATCTTATTTCTGTCGAAGAGCTGGTCATGCGCGGCAATCATAATGCGTTAAACGTGTTGGCTGTTTTGGCCATGTCTGAAGCGCTTTCGCTCGATCAGGTTGTGGCGCTTGAGACGGTGAAAAAATTTCCAGGCTTACCGCATCGCTGCAACCTTGTTGCAGAGTCCCGTGAGGTCCGCTGGTTTAACGATTCTAAGGGCACTAATGTCGGCGCAACGATTGCCGCTATTCAGGGCATTGGTCCGGCAATATCAGGCAAGGTGGTATTGATTGCTGGCGGTCAGGCAAAAGGACAGACGTTTGAGCCTCTTGCAGAAGCCGCGAGCGGTTATGTGCGGGTGGCAATTTTAATTGGTGAAGATGCGCAAAAAGTTGCCGCAGGTTTGAACGGTGTTGAGTGTCAATTTGCCGTGGATATGAACGATGCGGTACGCCGTGCATCGTTGATGGCTGAGCCTGGTGACGCAGTCTTGTTATCTCCCGCGTGCGCCAGTTTCGATATGTTTAAAGGTTATGCTGATCGTGGCGATGCGTTTGTGCGCGCAGTGCGGGAGGTGTCCCATGCTGCTTAATCAAGTGATCGTTGCACGCCCACCCAAAGATATTTTACTGCTTCTTACGGTGCTGGTTCTGGCGGCGCTGGGATTGGTTATGGTGACGTCGGCGTCGTTGCAGATTGCTGAAACGCGATTGGGATCACCATCTTACTTTGCTATGCGCCATGGTATCTATTTGTCGTTGGCCATTTTAGCAGGCGTTGCAACTTATATGCTGGTGCCATTGGCGCTACTAGAAAAGCTACGCCATGTGGCGTTGGCAGTTGCTGCGCTGGTGTTGGTGCTGGTATTGATCCCCGGGATTGGCCGTGAAGTGAACGGTTCGCAGCGTTGGATCAGTTTCGCCGGCTTTACGGTGCAACCTTCCGAAATCGCCAAGATGGCGTTTGTTGTTTATTTGGCGGGTTACATTCATCAATGGCGAACGGAGCTTGAGCAGTCATGGGGTGCTTTTCTGAAGCCGCTAGGGTTGATGGCCTTATTGATGTTCTTACTGTTGCTTGAGCCTGACTTCGGCGCTGTTGTGGTGATGGCTGTCGCGGCGATGGGTATGTTGTTTATGGCGGGCGTACCGAGCAAACGTTACCTGCTGGTTGTATTGGTCGGAGCGGGATTGGCAGCGTTAATAGCCGTAGCCCAGCCCTACCGCGTAGCTCGCCTGATGAATTTTATTGATCCGTGGGCGGATCAATTCGGTAGCGGTTATCAGTTAACGCAAAGTTTGATCGCGTTTGGCCGTGGCCATGTTTTTGGTGTCGGCTTGGGCAATAGTGTGCAGAAACTATTCTATCTGCCAGAGGCGCATACGGATTTCGTTTACGCGGTGACGGCTGAAGAGCTCGGTTTGGTGGGTAACTTATTGCTGATCGGCCTATTTAGCTTTTTGTGCTTCCGGATCTTTCGTACCGCGCTGCGCTTGCTAGAGCAAGGAAATATTTTTTCCGGACAGATGGTGATTGGATTCGGCCTCATTATTGCCAGCCAAGCGTGCATTAATATGGGCGTCAATATGGGCATTTTACCGACGAAAGGGCTGACCTTGCCATTCGTGAGTTATGGCGGTAGCTCTTTAGTAATTTGTGCAGTGATGATCGCGTTGATACTCAGAGCAGAGCAAGATCAAACACTTATTACATCCGCCAAGAAAACGCTCAAGCCGAAAGCCAAGTTACGTTTGCGCTCGCCTGATGTTAAGCCGATCAAGCCTCGTCGTCCGTTTGCGGTGCGTGCACCAGGAGGGCGCTTATGAGAAGCACGGTGCTAATTATGGCGGGTGGAACTGGCGGGCATGTTTTTCCGGCGCTGACAGTGGCTGCAGTGTTGCGCGATAAGGGTTACGCCATTCATTGGCTGGGTGCAGAAAACGGCATCGAAGAGCGCTTGGTGCCGCCACATGATTATCCGCTCAATTTATTAAGTATTAGCGGTGTGCGCGGTAATGGCGTGATCAGAAAACTATTGGCGCCGTTTAAGTTGCTGAGCGCAATTATCGCAGCCCGTGAAGTGATCCGAAAAACGCAGCCGAAATTGGCCATTGGTTTTGGTGGATTTGCCAGCGGGCCTGGTGGGTTGGCGGCCAAGTTAAGTGGTGTGCCGTTATTGATTCATGAGCAGAACGCAGTGCCTGGACTGACGAATCGCGTGCTTGCGGTGATTGCGCGTCAGGTGTTGCAAGGTTTTTCCGGTGCGTTTTCGAACGGTGTAACGGTCGGTAATCCGGTTCGGCCGCAGATTGCTGAAATGGCCAGCCCAGAGCAGCGTTATGGTTCGCGTGATGGATGTTTGCGGGTGCTTGTGCTGGGCGGCAGTCAGGGCGCGTTAGCACTGAATCGCGTTTTGCCTGCTGAGCTTGCGCGTGTTGCTGAGAGCACTAATGGCGAAATCGAAATTCGACATCAAGCTGGCCGTGGTCGCGCGGATGAAGCGCTAAAGGCTTATCAAGCGGCATCGTTAACGGCACAAGTGGAAGAGTTTATTGAGGATATGGCGGCGGTTTACGCGTGGGCGGATTTAGTCATTTGTCGCGCTGGCGCAGCCACGGTTGCCGAAGTTGCCGCGGCGGGTGTGGCGACGTTATTTATCCCTTTGCCTACAGCAGTGGATGACCACCAAACGATGAATGCGCGTTGGCTGTCAGACCAAAATGCCGCGTTGTTAATGCCTCAGTCGTCATTAGAGCAGGGCGCGTTGGTGTCCATGTTGGCTGAGAAAATGTCGCGCGCGACGCTAAAAGATATCGCAGTACGTGCCCGTGCTGCAGCAATTATTGATAGTGCCGACAAAGTGGCGTCTATCTGTCAGGAGGTTCTCGATGGCGAGTAAGCCAGCTCATATCGTTCCGGAAATGCGCCGCATTCGCCATATTCATTTTGTCGGCATTGGCGGCGTTGGAATGTGTGGTATTGCCGAAGTGCTGAGCAATCAAGGTTATGACGTAAGCGGTTCGGATATCCGAGAATCAGCGGTGATTACGCGCCTGAGAGATTTGGGTGTGCGTGTAGAGATTGGTCATCGTGCGGAGAATATTGGTGATGCCAATGTCGTCGTGACCTCTACTGCAGTGGACTACAGCAATGTGGAAGTAAAAGCTGCGGTGGATCGTCGTGTGCCGGTAGTGCCGCGCGCGGAAATGTTGTCTGAGTTAATGCGCTTTCGTCACGGTATTGCTGTAGCGGGTACGCACGGTAAGACGACAACGACATCGATGTTGGCGTCAATTCTGGCTGAGGCTAAGCTTGATCCGACCTTCGTCATTGGTGGTCGATTGACCAGTGCGGGCACCAATGCACGTCTTGGTCAGAGTCACTATTTGGTTGCTGAAGCGGATGAATCTGATGCGTCCTTTTTGCATCTTCAACCGATGGTCGCGATCGTTACAAACATCGACGCCGACCATATGCATACCTATGGCGGAGACTTCGCGCGCTTAGAAAATACTTTTATCGAGTTCCTGCATAATTTGCCATTTTATGGCGTGGCTGTGATGTGTATTGATGACGCAGTCATACGAAAGCTATTGCCGCGTGTGAATCGCCAGCTCATCACTTACGGCTTTGACGAAGATGCGGATGTACGCGGGTTTGATATCGTTCAAGAAGGCATGACAAGTCATTTTAAAGTCGCGCGTGCTGGCATGCCCGATATTGACGTGTCGTTAAATATGCCGGGCCGTCACAACGTGTTGAACGCATTGGCTGCGATTGCCGTGTGTACTGATGAAGGCGTTGACGATGACGCGATTGTTCGAGGGCTGAATGGCTTCACTGGGGTTGGTCGTCGATTCGATGTGCTCGGCGAATATCAAACCGCCTCTGCACAAGCGACGTTGGTTGATGATTATGGTCATCACCCGCGCGAAGTCGAAGCCACTATCAAGGCAGTGCGAGAAGGTTGGCCAAAACGTCGCTTGGTGATGATGTTTCAGCCGCATCGTTATACCCGTACCCGCGATTTATACGAAGACTTTGTCGATGTGCTCAGTGAGGTCGACACCTTGCTAATGCTCGAAGTGTACGCGGCGGGAGAAGACCCTATCCCTGGAGCAGACGCGAAAGCGTTATGCCGCAGCATTCGTCAACGAGGTCAGGTTGAGCCGATCTACGTTGATGATCCGGCTAAGTTACCTGCGTTATTGGAAAAACATTTGCAGGACGGAGATCTATTTATTACGCAAGGTGCGGGAAATGTTTCGGCTATCGCAGCAAGTTTGATAAGTGGAGATAAGGCATGAGTACGAATCGCATATCCGTTCAGCAACGTCTAGCGGACGTCGGGCGTGTTGCGGTATTGGCGGGCGGCCGTTCGGCGGAACGGGAGGTGTCTCTTAACAGTGGCAACGCTGTTCTTGGGGCGTTGCTTTCGCTTGGTGTTGACGCGCAGTTGCTTGATCCATCGCTGGATAATATTCATCAGCTGCGTGAGTTCGATGCATGTTTTATCGCCTTGCACGGGCGTGGTGGCGAAGACGGTGTTATTCAGGGTGTGCTGGAATTTCTTCACGTTCCTTATACCGGCAGTGGCGTCATGGCGTCTGCAATTGGTATGGACAAAGTGAAAACGAAAATGATTTGGCAAGCTGCAGGCCTGCCTATTCCACAAGGCTATGTCGCGGGTCAGAACGAGAAAGAGTTGCCGTTCCCATTAATGGTTAAGCCTGCTCATGAAGGTTCGTCGATTGGTATGTGCAAAGTCGATGATGCGGCGCAACTTGCGGACGCTATCGCACAGGCCCATAAGTTTGATGCCGATGTCCTTGTTGAGCAATGGATCTCTGGCGGTGAATTCACGGTTGCGATCTTGAACGGTGAGGCGCTTCCAGCGATTCGGTTGGAAACGCCGAATAGCTTTTATGATTACGACGCCAAGTATAAGGCGAATACTACGCGTTACCTTTGCCCTTGTGGTTTAAGTGCGGACAAAGAGCGAGAACTTAAAGCATTGGCTCTAGAGGCCTTTGACCAAGTCGGCTGTAGTGGCTGGGGGCGTGTTGACGTCATGCAGGATGAGCAAGGCAACTTTTATTTGCTTGAAGTGAATACCGTGCCAGGCATGACGGATCACTCTTTGGTACCGATGGCAGCTCAAGCCTCGGGAATGTCTTTCCCAGAGTTGGTGGGCGAGATTTTGCTTGTTGCTACGGAGGTCAAATGAATAGCGATCGCGTTCGCGGTGCACGGCGACGTCAGCAGCCTAAGCAGCAGTCAGAGATTGCGTTGGGTCGTCGTTTGTCTGGCGCACTGCCATGGGTTTTGGCGAGCGTATTGTTATCCGTTGTGTTGACGGGGGTTATCTACTTGCCGCGTGCGCTGGATGGTTATCCAGTGCAGTCAGTGACGGTCGAAGGAGTTAAGGACGCACGCCGGCAGCAGTCTGTGCAGACAGCGTTATCGGAACTAGTTAGTGATGAAAACTTCTTTACGGTGTCGTTAACAGAAGTTTATCGACAGGCTCGTGCGTTGGAATGGGTCGAAGATGTCGAAGTGCGGCGCCAATGGCCGGGAAAGTTAATTATTCGCATTGAAGAGCGCGTGCCGGTTGCGGTGTGGAATGACGATGTACTGGTATCGAATTCTGGCAAGCAGTTTCGTGCGTTGAGTAAATATAGTGTTGATGCGCTCCCACATTTATTTGGCCCGCATGCTCGCATGCTAACAGTGCTCGACTATTACCACAGCATGAGTAAGGTGCTGGCCCCGGTTGGTCGAAAAATCCTACGACTCGATGTGGATGCGCGATTAACAGCACATTTGAAATTGGATGACGGCGTAGTAATCGTCGTTGATCGAGAGCATTACGCGAAAAAATTACGTCGTTTCGTCAATGTGTATGACGGGATTCTTGCTAATGACAGTCGTGCTTTGGCAAGAATAGATTTGCGCTATGTCGATGGCATGGCCGTGCAGTGGCTTGATGCCAAACTTCAATCCGGAACCGAGAGATCTTGACGCCATGGCACACGTAACTAATGACAAAATGTTCGTAGGCTTGGACATCGGCACCTCCAAAGTGGTGGCGATTGTCGGGCAAACTGGCGCCGACGGTTCAATGGAAATTGTCGGCATTGGCTCACATCCTTCTCGCGGAATGCGTCGTGGCGTGGTTGTCGATATTGAAGCAACCGTGAAGTCGATTCAGCGTGCGGTAGAAGAGGCTGAGCTGATGGCAGGCTGTCAGGTGCACTCGGTTTATGCAGGCATTGCAGGTTCGCATATTCGTAGTTTGAACTCGCATGGCATGGTCGCTATTCGTGATCGTGAAGTGATGCAAGCAGATATCGATCGGGTTATTGATGCGGCGCAAGCCGTTGTAATTCCGGCGGATCAAAAAGTACTACACATTCTGCCGCAAGAATTCATTGTCGATAATCAAGAAGGCGTACGCGAACCAATAGGCATGAGTGGTATTCGTCTCGAGGCGAAAGTTCACCTTGTAACCTGCGCAGTCAATGCAGCGCAAAATATTGAGAAGTGTGTGCGCCGCTGCGGTCTTGAAGTAGAAGATATTACGCTTGAACAATTGGCGTCGAGTTATGCGGTGCTAACGGATGATGAGCGTGAGCTAGGTGTTTGTATGGTGGATATCGGTGGCGGTACAACTGATATCGCTATCTTTACAGAGGGCGCCATACGCCACACGGCAAACATTCCGATTGCGGGCGATCAGGTGACCAACGACATCGCCATGGCACTTCGTACGCCGAAACAACACGCGGACGAGCTCAAAATTAAATATGCCTGTGCGTTAACCCAGCTGACGGGTGCGGACGAAACGATCAAAGTGCCGAGTGTCGGAGAGCGTCCACCGCGCACATTGAGTCGTCAAAATCTTGCGGAAGTCGTAGAGCCCCGATATGACGAGCTCTTTACGTTAATTCAGGCGGAAATTCGTCGCTCAGGTCTGGAAGAAATGATTCCCGGAGGCATCGTTCTTACCGGTGGGTCCTCAAAAATTGAAGGAGCGATTGAACTCGCTGAAGAAATATTTCATATGCCTGTGCGGCTCGGTTCGCCGCAGGGTATTTCTGGCCTGACCGATGTGGTGCGTAATCCGATTTATGCCACGGGGGTAGGCCTGCTTCTGTATGCACAGAAGCATGAGCACGATGATCGTTCGGTGCGTGGGCCGGGCGGTCAGATCAACTGGCTCGAGCGCTTTAAGCGTTGGTTCCAGGGTAACTTCTAAAGGGCCGCCAACCCATTAGAAGACGCAGTAAACAACAGGGATATTAACCGGGAGAAATACTATGGCTATGCACTTTAAACTCGAAGACGGCGTTCAACACGGCGCGGTTATCAAAGTAGTGGGAGTCGGCGGTGGCGGCGGTAACGCCGTGGAGCATATGGTTCGCTCTAACGTCGAAAGCGTTGAATTTATTTGCATGAACACCGATGCGCAGGCGTTGCGTAACGCAGCGACTAAGTCGGTATTGCAACTCGGCGGAGAAGTTACTAAAGGCCTAGGTGCTGGTGCAAACCCAGAAATTGGTCGTCAGGCCGCGATTGAAGATCGTGAGCGCATTGCGGAAATGCTCAGCGGCGCAGATATGGTGTTTGTGACAGCAGGAATGGGTGGTGGTACGGGTACCGGTGCCGCGCCAATTGTTGCGGAAGTGGCAAAAGATCTCGGTATTTTGACCGTCGCGGTTGTCACCAAACCGTTCCCGTTTGAAGGTCCTAAGCGTATGCGGGTGGCCGAAGAAGGCATTGCCTCATTGCGCGAGCATGTTGATTCCTTGATTACGATTCCAAACGAAAAGCTGCAAGCTGTTTTGGGCGGCGGCACGACTTTGTTGGACGCATTTAAAGCCGCTAACGATGTGTTGCTCGGTGCAGTTAAAGGTATCTCTGATCTGATTACCAAGGGTGGCATTATCAACGTCGATTTCGCTGACGTTCGTACTGTCATGGGCGAAATGGGTATGGCGATGATGGGTTCCGGTACGGCGCAGGGTGAAGGCCGTGCAGAAGCTGCAGCACGTAAAGCCATCTCTAGCCCGCTGTTGGAAGATATTGATATTCATGGCGCCCGCGGACTGCTTATTAACATTACCGCTAACGCTGGTCTTACTCTGGAAGAGTACTACACCGTTAACAACGTCATTTACGAGCTGGCAGGTGCCGACGCTAATATTATTATCGGTACGGCGGTTGATCCTGAGTTGGGTGACGACTTGTCGGTCACCGTTGTGGCTACAGGTATTGGTGTTCAGCAGGAACTGAAAGTCGTACGCGGCGGTCAATTACCTCCGACAACGACCAAAGGCGAGCTGAACTACAAGGAAATGGAGCGTCCTGCAGTCGAGCGTCAGCGTGGCACGCCGCAACGACCTGCTGGCCGGTCTGCGCCGTCGGTGAATACTGCAGAAGATCTGGATTTCATTGATATCCCGACTTTTCTGCGCCGTCAGGCTGATTAATAGACGGGTAAGCAGCGTGCGGTAATGGTGCGTGGAACCACGTTCTGCTACCATTCGTGCCCTTGAAAAAAGGTGTGCTCCCTCTATGGGGCGCCGCGATGATGCTACTGGGCGCCGCAAAACTGGGCACCATTAAGTAGACGCTACCGAGTACCGAGAGAAGCGATAATCTGATGATTAGACAGCGTACGCTCAAAAACGTTATCCGAGCCACGGGCATTGGCTTGCACACCGGTGAGAAGGTTTATCTCACTGTGCTACCTGCTTCTGTGGATACTGGCATCATTTTCCGCCGCGTCGACCTCGACCCGGTTGTGGAGATCCCTGCTGTGGCCGAGAATGTAGGCGAGACCACCCTCTCGTCGACGCTGGTAAAGGATGACGTCAAGGTTGGCACCGTTGAGCATTTGCTGTCTGCCATGGCAGGCTTGGGTATCGACAACGCTTATGTGGAGTTGTCGGCCCCCGAAGTTCCTATTATGGATGGCAGTGCAGGTCCTTTTGTGTTCCTGCTTCAGTCTGCAGGCATCGCAGAACAGGACGCGGCGAAAAAATTCCTTCGAATTAAGGCGCCAGTGACGGTCTCTCATGAAGACAAGTCCGCCACTTTCCTGCCGTTCGAAGGGTTTAAGGTCAGCTTCACGATTGAGTTTGATCACCCAGTTTTCCGCAATCGTACACAAACAGCGAGTATCGACTTCTCCTCCACGTCGTTCGTGAAAGAAGTGGCCCGGGCGCGTACTTTCGGCTTCATGCGTGATATTGAGTTTTTACGTAGCCAGAACTTGGCGCTCGGTGGCAGTGTTGATAATGCCATTGTCGTCGATGATTTCCGTATTCTGAATGAAGACGGTCTGCGTTATGAAGACGAGTTTGTGAAGCACAAGATGCTGGACGCAATCGGAGATCTATACCTATTAGGCTTTAGCTTGGTCGGTGAGTTTATTGGTCATAAATCCGGACATGCGTTGAATAATGCGCTGTTGCGTCAATTGCTTGCACAAAAAGAAGCGTGGGAAATCGTCACGTTTGATGATGCAGCTCATGCACCTATTTCATACATGAAACCGGTGATGGCGAGCGAGTAGACTGGTAATCCCTGTTGTTTTGGTGTGCGTTGAACGGCACATAAAAATGCCCGCACTGTTAAAAGTTGCGGGCATTTTTTGTTCTGTGGAAGCGCTATTTCGTGGGCGTTTGCCTGCGTCGTTAGCGCCCAGCGAGGGCAGCAAGGCGGCGTAATGCGTCGCTTAATGGAGCGTGATCGACAGCACTGGCAGCGTCATTGAGCGGCGCTGCGGCCTCCGCTGGCATGCTGGCGCCTTGAGGTTCGGGCTGCTTGTTCGGGTTCGCTGAGAAGATTTGTGCCTGGACCCGCACCTGAAAGTCGACCAAGCCAGCTTGCCTTGCCAGTCTCGGGCCGTGAAAGCGCAAGAGCTGGGCAACACTATTGTTGCTCGCCAGCAGTATTAGCTTGTCTGGTAGCACCTGTATTTCGGTGTGTGCGGCAAGAGCAGGGGGTAAATCCAGTGCGGGAGGGGCTGATTCCTGCTTCGCTCTGCTACGCGCGTCACAAATCAGTCGCTGAATAGCGGGTGTATCTGCCAGTAGTCGGGAAAGTGATTGCGGACCGGTTGCATTACTCATAACATTTTCCTACGATCCTAGGCTTTATGATCTTAGTACACCGATAGTGCAGATTAGCTTTAAGCGCTAACATACTGATAAAAATCGGATTTCAGGATAATTTTTTAAGAAAAATAGTACCAATTCATTGCTCTGGTAAGTTTGGAGCTAATGCACAGGGGTTTAGTTTAAACGAATGAATATCATAATTCTCAATAACAGTAAGGGTCACTCGCGGACGCTGCATTTACCGGCATGGCTGCCGTGGATGCTGGCCTCCGTGTTAGTTGTTATCCCTTGCTTGGCGGGAGTGGGTGCTTACTACTCCGCTTATCACGTTGACGATCCGTTACTGAGTGATGATGTCGCTCAGCGCTGGCAGAGTGATGTTAGCGAGCATCAGGCGCAGGTTGCTGACCTTAATGAGCGCTCGCAGCGTGAATTACGGGCGCTAACCTTGAAGCTCGGTGATGTGCAGGCGCGACTGGTTCGGTTGGATGCGCTCGGTGAGCGTTTGGTTGAAGTGGCGGGTATTCGTGCGGATGAGTTCGATTTTAGCGCTGCTCCTGCGTTAGGTGGTCCAGAAAGCAGTGATGAAGCTTTGGCGAACTATCGTCCGCCTGCGTTTGTTGATGCATTGAATGATCTGTCGGTGACGCTAGATCGTCGTGAGCAGCAGCTGGATATTCTTGAGCATCTCTTAAACAATAAACATATTGAGCGTCAGGCGTCTCTGTCTGGCCGTCCTGTTTCTCGGGGCTGGATGTCCTCTCGTTATGGTTATCGTACAGACCCTTTTAAGGGGAATTTGGCGATGCACAAAGGGGTCGATTTCGCAGGAAAGGATGGCTCGGATATTGTCGCGACGGCATCTGGTGTAGTGACTTACTCGGGTGATCGTTACGGCTATGGTCTGATGGTGGAGATTAATCACGGTAATGGCTTGTCTACCCGCTATGGTCATGCAAAAGAGCTATTGGTGAAATCCGGTGATATTGTCAAGCCGGGTGAGCGTATCGCGCTCATGGGCTCGAGTGGCCGTTCTACTGGGCCGCATGTCCACTACGAAGTGATTAAGGACGGTCGGCAGGTTAACCCGCAACCTTATATCGCGAGAGCACGTCGCTAGCACGTTTGCCTCTATTTCCATCTATATGCCCCCTTAGCAGATAAAAATAAAGCTCGGCTTATGCCGGGCTTTATTTTTATCTGCTAAGGGGTTGAATCAGTGGCGATCGCCCTTATGTTTTTATGGGGTTTAAAGGGTAGAATGGCCGCTCTTCAGAGGCCGCGTCTCACAATACGAATACGACATAATTGGAAGTTGCATGCTGGGATCAATGGTTAAGAAAATGTTTGGCTCAAAGAATGATCGTGAGCTCAAGCGGATGAGCAAGATCGTGTCCGAAATCAACCTGTTTACCGAGTCCATGACGACGCTCTCCGATGAGGAGCTGCGCGCCAAAACGGCAGAGCTACAGCAAGCTTTCAAAGACGGAAAGACGCTTGATGAGATGTTGCCCGAAGCCTTCTCAGTAGTGCGTGAGGCGTCTGGACGTGTTTTAGGCATGCGCCACTTCGATATGCAGATGGTCGGCGGTGTCACTCTTCATGAGGGGCGTATTGCGGAGATGCGTACTGGTGAAGGGAAGACCCTTACAGCAACGTTGCCCGCTTATTTAAATGCGCTTTCCGGCAAGGGTGTGCACGTCGTTACGGTGAATGACTATCTTGCCGAACGTGATGCAAACTGGATGCGTCCTTTGTACGAATTTCTTGGCCTGTCGGTAGGTATTATCTTGTCGCAGCAGCCACAAGAACAGAAGCGTGAAGCGTATATTGCCGATATTACGTACGGTACAAACAACGAGTTCGGCTTCGATTTTTTGCGCGATAACATGGTTTTCCGCATGGAAGACAAGGCACAGCGTGGCTTAGGCTTTGCCATCGTTGATGAAGTTGATTCAATTTTGATTGATGAAGCGCGCACACCGTTAATTATTTCTGGTCCGGCGTCTGATTCGTCGGATTTTTATCTTCGTGTTAATGCTTTTATGCCAAACCTTGTTGAGCAAAGCGAAGAGAATGAAGGTGACTTTTTTGTTGATGAAAAGCAGCGCCAGGTTGAATTAACAGAAGAGGGGCATCAGAAAGCTGAGAGGCTTTTAACCGAGGCGAAATTGTTGCCGGAAGGTGAAAGCCTTTATGCTCCGCACAACTTGCAGCTATTGCATCATGTCCACTCTGCACTAAAAGCACATGGGCTATTTGTTCGTGATAAAGATTATATTGTTCAAGACGGCAGTATTGTCATTGTCGATGAGCACACTGGTCGTACCATGCCAGGGCGTCGCTGGTCTGACGGTATTCATCAGGCGGTTGAGGCGAAAGAAGGCGTTAAGATTCATCAAGAAAATCAAACGCTGGCATCAACAACTTTTCAAAACTATTTCCGTTTGTACGAAAAGCTGTCTGGCATGACCGGTACTGCTGATACAGAGGCCCCTGAATTTCGTCAGATCTATGGCATGGACGTTGTCGTGATTCCAACGAACAAGCCGATGATTCGTGAAGACAAGGATGATCTCGTCTTTTTATCCTTGGACGAAAAATACGACGCTATGATTGAGGATATTAAGGTCTTTGTTGAAAAAGGTGCGCCGGTGCTGGTCGGTACAGCAACGGTTTCCGCGTCTGAATATATATCCGAACGATTGACCAAAAACAACATTAAGCACCAAGTGTTGAATGCAAAGTTTCACCGTAAAGAGGCCGAGATTATCGCTCAAGCCGGCCAGTCTGGTGCCGTGACGATCGCGACGAACATGGCCGGCCGAGGCACCGATATTGTGCTTGGTGGTAGTACAAAAGAGGAAATTAGTCGACTCGAAGATCCAACCGACGCGCAAATTGAACAGGTGCATGCGAACTGGAAGATTCGTCATGCCAAGGTCATGGAGGCCGGCGGCTTACATATTATTGGTACCGAGCGGCACGAATCTCGTCGTATTGATAACCAGTTGCGCGGTCGCTCAGGTCGTCAAGGTGATCCAGGTTATACGCGTTTTTACTTGTCGATGGAAGATGATCTGATGCGTATTTTTGCATCAGATCGCGTGCGTAATTTGATGCGCTCTTTAGGGCTTGAGAAGGGCGAAGCGATTGAGCATCGCTGGGTGACGCGTGCTATTGAAAATGCGCAGCGAAAGGTAGAAGGGCGCAACTTTGATATTCGTAAAAACCTACTCGAATACGATGATGTGGCTAACGATCAGCGCCGGGTGGTTTACCATCAGCGCGATAGTATTCTTGAAACCGATGACCTTTCCAGCAGCATTCAGGGTGTGCGTGAGGATGTTATTCGTGAGTTTGTTTATACCTACATGCCGGCTGGTTCTGTAGAAGAGCAGTGGGATATTGAAGGGTTGAATAAAGCTCTGGCAGTCGAGTTTCATGGTAATGCGGATGTCGCGGAATGGCTGCGCGAAGACAACAAGCTTCATATCGATGGCGTGGCTGAGCGTTTAGTTGCCCATCTAGAGGCTGAGTACGCGGCTAAAGAAGCGGCGTTGGCGGAGCGTGGTTTTGACGCATCGGAACTACGTAAAATCGAAAGCCATATTATGCTGCAAACACTTGATCGGCATTGGAAAGATCACTTGGCTAGCATGGATCACTTGCGCCAGGGTATTCATTTGCGCGGTTATGCGCAGAAGAATCCGAAGCAGGAATACAAACGTGAAGCGTTTGAATTATTTCAACATATGATGAATCAGACGCAGCACGAAGTGATTCGAGTTGTTCATACGCTTGAGCTGCGTCGCGATGATGAAGTTGAGCAGTTGGAGCGCCAGCGCGCAGAAGAGGCTCGTCGTCAGGCGGAGCAGATGAAATTGCAAACGCCGTCTTTTTCGGAAGATGCTCAGCCTGAACAGGGCGAGAAAGGTGATGCGGCACAACCACAGACTCGCGACGGCCGAAAGGTTGGTCGAAACGAGCCCTGTCCTTGTGGCTCGGGCAAGAAGTTTAAGCACTGCCATGGCGCGCTTAACGCCTAATGACGGTTGAAAGTCGAAGTTGATATAGGTCGCGTAAATGGAACAACTCAGTTGGTTGCCTGTACCGGGGATTCGCGTTGCATCTGTTATGGCGGGTGTAAAGAAGCCTAATCGACGGGACCTTGTTGTATTTGAGCTGTGTGAGGGCGCGATAACGGCGGGTGTGTTTACGCAGAATCGCTTTTGTGCGGCACCGGTGCATGTTTGCAAGGCTCATCTTGCCAAGAAGCAGCCTCGTTATTTGATGATTAATACCGGTTACGCCAATGCGGGTACTGGCGCGGCGGGAATGCGCGACTGTTTGGCGTCATGCGCTTTGCTTGCCGAGGCTGCGAATTGCGAGACCGAACAAGTGTTACCGTTCTCGACCGGTGTGATTGGCGAGCGCTTTCCATTGCCGCCGTTTGCTCGCGGCTTGCCTGTTGCGCTATCAGAGCTTGATGAGCACGGCTGGGGGAGAGCGGCTGAAGGAATCATGACCACTGATACGCGGCCTAAGCTAGTTTCCAAGCGGGTCGAAATTGATGGTACACCGATCACGATTACGGGCACGGCGAAAGGCTCGGGGATGATAAAGCCGAACATGGCAACCATGCTGGGTTTTATTGCCACTGACGCCAATATCAGTGTTGATCTTTTGTCGAGTTGGGCGGTAGAGCTTGCGGACAATTCGTTTAACCGCATCACCATTGACGGTGATACTTCGACAAACGATTGTTGCATGTTGGTAGCGACCGGCCGAGCTGACATGGCTCCTATGGAAGGCGATAGCGCTGCGGCGTTGGCGATGAAGGACGCGTTGCAGCAGGTATACACCGAGTTGGCTCATGCCGTTGTCCGTGACGGAGAGGGCGCTACGAAGTTTGTTGAGATTCAGGTTGAGCAAGCCGTGAGTCAAGCGGATGCGCGCGTCGTCGCTGAAACGGTGGCGCATTCACCGTTGGTTAAAACTGCTTTGTTTGCGTCTGACCCCAATTGGGGACGTATTCTCGCTGCAGTTGGTCGAGCGCCGATCAATGAATTGAATGTAGGTGGCGTGGATATTTTTCTCGGTGACGTACAGATTGTCAGTGGTGGCGGCGTCGCGGAAAGCTACACCGAAGCGCAAGGCGCTGCGGTAATGGCGGAGCAAGATATTGTTATTCGCATCTTTCTTGGCGCGGGTGAGTCTAGCGCTTGCGTGTGGACCTGCGACTTTAGTTGCGACTACGTGAAGATTAATGCTGAGTATCGCACGTAGACGTTATCCGGCTTTGGTGTTGCTGTCATGACAGTTGATACATCTCCGCGGCTTAATGTTGTTGCTGCCGTGATTCGTGATGACGATGGCAACGTGTTGTTGAGTCAGCGTCTGGCAGGCAAGCATCAAGGCGGACGCTGGGAATTTCCCGGCGGTAAAGTTGAGCGAGGTGAGACGTTGCATCAAGCGTTGGCCCGCGAATTACACGAAGAGCTCGGCATCGATAGTCATGACTCTTGTTCGTTTATGACTATCGATCACCAATACCCAGACTTGCATGTGCGCCTACATTTTCGCGAGGTGACGCGGTGGTCGGGTGTGCCGCACGGTCGTGAACAGCAGCCAGTGAAATGGTTTGCGTCTTCTGATCTTTCGTCCCTTGAATTTCCCGCCGCGAATAAACCGATTGTAACGGCGCTTTCCTTGCCGGAGCGTTGGGTGATTTTGCCTAGCGACTATCAATCGGCGTGGCCATCGGTGTTGCCATTTTTAATGCAGTCAGGTGTCGGTGGTGTGTACTTGCGCGGGGCGCCATTGGAGCGTGAGCGGTTGTCAGAGATGGTTGAGTTGTGTAACGCGAACGGTTTAAAGACCTTACTACGCAACGATGTTGCCATGGTGAGCGCAGTTGGCGCGGATGGTGTACACCTTTCCTGCGATGTTGCAGCAGCAATGAGCGCGCGTCCAGAATGTGGGCTGGTGTCGGTGGCTTGCCATAATCAATTCGAACTTGACCATGCAGAACGGCTGGGCGCAGATATGGTTATGTTGTCCCCTGTGAATAAAACGACGACACACCCGCACGCCGTACCGCTAGGTTGGAAAACGTTTTCCTCGTGGGCGACAGGGCGACCCTATTCCGTTTATGCGCTGGGCGGCGTTGCTGAAAAAGAAATGAGTAAAGTACGGGATTCTGGCGGTAGAGGAATTGCTGCCATTTCCGCATTTTGGCCATCGTAGGTTTCGAATCTGTTTCGGTGTGTGTGGGGGCTAGTTTCAAGCGAAGGAGCTTCCACTCAGCGCTGTTTCGCTTGCAAGCAAGCGCACGCGAAAAGCTTCCACAAAAACAAAACCGAATAAACTGAGATGGCGCTTCTAGTGCGTTTACTTTCTGACGGCTTATTCGTTGGAAAAATCAGGCCCATTGTCGGTGTCGTCACAGGGAATAGCATGACGCTCCGACGCCCAGTCCCCTAAATCGATAAGCTTGCAGCGTTGCGAGCAGAACGGGCGCCATTGATTGTCAGCTCGCCAGTGAACAGGCTTGCGGCATTGTGGGCAGGGATAGATCTGTGCGGGTTTTTCATTTGCAGGCATAAATAATTCTATTCTGTTGGCTGTGAGCTTTGGCTGTAACTAACTGTTTTGCGCGAGCTTCAAATAAGTTTGGTGCAGGGCGTTCAGTTTACCGTGCAAAGCAGCAAGATCGCCATTATTGAGTGCGATGTCATCGGCTTTACTTTGCTTGGTATGGCGCGGCATTTGCGCAGCCATAATGGCCTCCACTTGTTGGCTAGGCACCTTATCTCTTTGCACGGTGCGATCAATTTGTACTTTTTCTTCCGCGTCGATTAGTAGCACTCTATCGGTTAACTGATGTTGATTCGTTTCCAGTAAAAGAGGAGAGACGAGGATTGTGTACGGCGACTGGGACTGCTGCAGTTGATTGAGCAGCTCTGTTCGAATGGCTGGATGGGTGATCGCTTCCAATGCTTTTAAGGCCTGCTTGTCCGAAAAAACAAGCTCACGTAGCGCGGCGCGATTAAGGCTGAGGTCGGCGTTAATCATGTGGTCGCCAAATCGTTTGGCGATTTGATCTAATGCGGGTTGCCCTGGCTGTACCACCGTACGCGAGGCGAGATCAGCGTCGACGACGGTGATGCCAAGCGAAGAAAAATAATCTGACGCTGCGGTTTTACCACTACCAATACCGCCAGTGAGTCCGATAACCAGCATTAGAAGCGGAACAGTCCGAGGTATGCGGTGACGATGCTTTCTCCCCATAACAGGGCGAGCCAACCAGCGCCGGCAAGGTAAGGGCCGAACGGAATGCCTTGGTTGCGTTGCACTGAACCGGTTACAAGCAGCGTCAAGCCGACGACGGCGCCGACGACGGAAGAAAGTAATATGGTCAGCGGAATCATTTGCCAGCCGAGCCATGCGCCTAGCGCGGCGAGTAACTTGAAGTCGCCGTAACCCATTCCTTCTTTACCTGTTAGCAATTTAAACAACCAATAAACTGACCACAAGCTGAGGTAGCCCAGCACGGCCCCGTACACCGCATCACTGAGGGACACGGGGCTAAAGCCCAAGGTTGAGCAGAGCAGTCCCGCCCATAGTAATGGTAGCGTGATTTGGTCAGGCAGTAGCGTGGTGTCGAAGTCGATCATGGCGAGTGCCAGCAGGCACCAACTGGCGATAACGACGGCAGGCAGCCAAGGGCCAAAGCCGACAACCATCGCGGTGACCGTTGCAAGTACCGCAGCGGCGAGCTCTACCAAAGGGTAGCGCGCGGATATCCGTGTGCTGCACGAGGAGCATTTTCCTCGCAGTGCGAGCCAGCTAATGAGCGGAATATTTTCATACCACGTGATTTGATGGCCGCATTGCGGGCAGCGTGAGCGTGGCACCACCAAATTAAAGGGTGTGTCGGTTTCAGTCGGGTTAAGTGTCGCATTGTCTGTTGAGGGTGACGTTTCGCCGAGGCTTGCTTCGGAGGCATCGGCCTCGGCAATGATAGAGCGAGCTTCTAGCTGCCACTCGCGTTGCATCATGACGGGTAGCCGATATATCACGACGTTCAGAAAGCTGCCGACCAGCAGCCCCAAAATAAAAACCAGCCCGTAGAGCGCTACAGGGCTGGCTTCAAGCATTGAAATCACATGCATATTACGCTTAAACCACGTTGCCCAACTGGAAGATAGGAAGGTACATGGCAATAATAAGTCCGCCAATGAGTACGCCTAGCACGGACATAATGAGGGGCTCCATCATGCTGGTGAGGCCATCAACCGCGTTATCAACTTCGTCTTCGTAATAGGTGGCAACCTTGTCGAGCATACTGTCGAGGGCGCCGGACTCTTCACCAATGGCGACCATTTGCAGTGCCATGTTCGGAAAAACCCCGGTGGCGCGCATGGCAAACTGTAGCTGTTGGCCGGTTGATACGTCGTCTCGAACTCTTAATATCGCTTCTTTGTAAACGATGTTGCCGGATGCTGAGGCGCATGCTTCCAATGCTTCAATCAGAGGGACACCTGCTGCAAATGTTGTCGAGAGCGTTCGAGAGAAGCGAGCGACAGTTGCTTTAAGTGCGATGTCACCAACAATTGGTAGTCTTAGCGACAGCTTATCGAGCGCGCCGGCAAAGGCGGGAGAGCGTTTTTTTCCTTCGGCAAAGGCGACAAAAATGCCTGCGCCGCATAGCAGGATGTATATCCAGCTAGCCGTGATCGTTTCCGATATGCCGATGACAAACTGTGTAAACGCAGGAAGTTCCGCGCCAAAACTATCAAACAGATCTTTAAATACTGGGACTACCTTGATGAGAAGGATGCCTGTGACAACAATTGCAACACAAACAACCGAGATAGGATATTTAAGCGCTTTCTTTACTTTCTGTTTTAGAGCTTCACTTTTTTCTTTATAGATAGCAATTCGGTCTAGCATAGTTTCGAGTGCGCCAGATTGTTCGCCGGCATCGACGAGGCTGCAGACGAGTTCTTCGAAGTGCATCGGGTATTTCTTGAGTGCGGAGGCGAAGTTGTTGCCGCCTTCGACGTCGTACTTGATGCCGAGGACAACCTCGCGCATGGACGGGTTATCGAGACCTTCTGCGACAATGTCGAATGACTGAACAAGCGGTACGCCTGCCTTCATCATGGTCGCCATCTGACGCATAAAGATGGTGAGGTCCATGGTGGTGATTTTCTTCTTCGAGGAGCCGAGACTGAAGTCGAGCTTCTTGCGTACCTTGGTGGTCTTGATGCCCTGTTTACGCAGTTCAGACTTTACCAGTGCCGGTGTTTTACCTGAATACTCGCCTTTAACCTTGGTCCCACGAGAGTCTGTTCCCTCGTACATGAAGGTTGCGTTTTTAACTATTTTCGCTTGCGCCGCTTTTGCCATGCTTAATGTCCGGAGGTTACGCGATTGATTTCTTCAAGGCTGGTTACGCCGGCCATTACTTTTATTAAGCCGGAGCGAAACAAATCGTTAAAGCCTTCTTTTCTGCACTGATCACCAATTTCAATGGAGTTGCCTTCTTCCATAATGATGCGAGCAATGCTGTCGGTGATTTTGATGACTTCGTACACGCCAACCCGACCCTTGTAGCCGCCGTTGCATTTTTCGCAGCCAGTGGGTCCGTAAACAGTAAAGCCTGTTTTTAGGTCATCTTCCGTGAAGCCCATCTCAAGCAGAGACTGTTTGGGTATGTCTACTGCATGCTTGCAGTGCTCACACAGCCGTCGGGTTAATCGCTGGGCGATAATCAGAATAACGGACGTAGCAATATTAAATGACGGTACACCCATGTTGCGCAGACGCGTAAGTGTTTCCGGTGCGCTGTTTGTGTGCAGCGTTGATAATACAAGGTGACCTGTTTGTGCTGCCTTCACGGCAATGCTTGCCGTTTCAAGATCTCGAATCTCGCCGACGAGGATGACATCAGGATCTTGTCGCAGGAAGGCCTTAAGTGCCGCCGAGAAGTCCATGCCCTGTGATGGGTTGACGTTAACTTGGTTGACGCCTTCAAGGTTAATTTCAACAGGATCTTCGGCGGTGGAAATATTACGCTCTGGCGTATTGAGAATATTGACGCCGGTATAAAGCGAAACGGTTTTGCCTGACCCAGTTGGTCCTGTGACTAGGATCATGCCCTGTGGCTTGGCCAGCGCATCCATATACAGCTCTTTCTGCCAATCATCATAGCCAAGAGCATCGATACCCATTTTTGCGCTTTCAGCATCGAGAATACGTAATACAATTTTCTCGCCCCACAGTGTCGGGCAAGTATTGACACGGAAATCGATGGAGCGCGTTTTGGATATTTTCATTTTGATACGGCCGTCCTGTGGGACGCGCCGTTCGGCAATATTCAGTCTTGCCATGACCTTTAAGCGTGCGGCAATTTTGGAGGTCGTATTAACAGGCGGTTTGGCGACTTCTCTTAGGATGCCATCTTGGCGAAAACGAACGCGGTAGGTTTTTTCGTAAGGCTCGAAGTGCAAGTCGGAGCAGCCGCCTTTAATGGCATCGAGCAGTAGCTTATTCACAAAGCGCACAATGGGCGCGTCATCCGCACCGCTGGCGCCGTCGTCCGCCTTCTTTTCCTCTTCGCCGCCGCTAACATCAATGTCATCAAGGTCTTCATCAAGCTGATCGAAGGCATCGCTGTCTGTATCGTTGGCCAGCGCTTCGAGCAGGTGATGCAGTTTGTCTTCTTCTGCAATGATGGTTTCAACATTCAGGCCAGTATTAAACCGAATCTCTTCAGAGGCCTGCAGGTTGGTAGGGTCAGACACGGCGACATAAAGGCGATTGCCACGCTTAAAAAGGGGAAGTGCTCGATGCTTGGCAATCAGTGCTGGGTCGACTAAATCTCTCGGGATGACGTCCGTCGTCATTGCGGACAGGTCAATGAGGGGATCACCGAATTCATCTGCGGCGGTTCGGGCGATGTCGAATGCCGAGGCCATGCCATGGGAGACTAGGTAGGAGACCATTGACACTTTGTCGACCCGTGCATTGGCTATTGCGTCGCGCGCTTTGGCGTCTTCGAGCAAGCCGTCGCGAACAAGGCGGCGGGCGAGTCCGCTGAGCGGAATTTGTTTGGTTGGTTCAGCCATAGCGTTTTAGTTTTATTGGTGTTGTCGCTGTAAGTAGACTAGCGCCTACCCCTGATTGACTGACTCTACACCAAGACATTAGCGCTAGGCTAGTGTCGTCCCTTGATATATATCAGTGGCTTAGAAACCATTTTCAAGGTTCTTTGTGATCACTTGCGGGGGTGGATACGTGCTGTCTTGTTCTGATTGGGCGGTCAGCGGCAGGCGGATGACACTTTGTGACACATGGGTTGCCGTTGATTGTCATAGTGAGGCGCTTTGAATGTGGCTAAGTAGGGCGAAATAGGTATTTATACTGGCTAATCGGAAGTTGGCCCGCCCTTTGCATTATATCCACCCAGGAGATCTCCGGTGATCGGGGGCCCAATAATAATGATTTTGGAGAAAGCATATGAAACAGATTCAAAAGGGTTTCACTCTGATCGAATTGATGATCGTTGTTGCGATCATCGGTATTCTGGCTGCGGTCGCGCTGCCTGCTTATCAGGATTACACCATTCGTGCGAAAGTGTCTGAAATCGTTTTGGCGGCTTCTGCTTGCCGTACAACTATCACAGAAGTAGTACAGGGTGCGTCTATCTCTTTGCCAGTAGCCAACGCTTGGGGTTGTGAGAGCGCGTCAGCGTCCTCGAAGTATGTTGCAAGTGTTGCCACTACTGATACGGGGGCTGTGGTCGTAACAGCTCAAAACATTACTCAGTTAACTGCAGGTACTGCGGATATTCTGACTCTGATCCCGTTCATCAATGATGGTTCTGCT
Source organism: Gammaproteobacteria bacterium (assembly GCA_018067045.1). Classification (GTDB taxonomy): domain Bacteria; phylum Pseudomonadota; class Gammaproteobacteria; order Pseudomonadales; family Alcanivoracaceae; genus JARGPN01. The sequence continues at coordinate 156,913 of JAGPVL010000035.1, read as the reverse complement.
ACCGGCGTGCAGATGACTGCTGCTGATGCAGGCGAGAACATCTTTAGCTGGGTTTGTGGTAGCACTACCTTGACTCCTGCTACGACTATCGATGCTCGTTACTTGCCGGGTTCATGCCGCGGCTAAATGTTGGCAGTCAGCAGCGATAACATGCTGTTGAGTTGTAAACATTAAAAAGGGTGGTCATATTGACCACCCTTTTTTTTTGTATTTTCTGGAAAATGGTGAGGTAAGAGGCGTTGTTAAAATTTATTGCTGGGGCGTTTTTTGTTTTGGCGTTTATGCTGCCCAATCATTATTTCCCATGGGGCTCATTTTATAATGACTTCGCCATGGCTCTCAGTTTGCTGTGTCTGATGATCGCGGCGTTATGGCCGCTACAGCGACGGCCATTAACATTGCCCTTGGTGGCGGGTGTATTGGTGCTTGTTGCGAGTATCCCTTTGCTGCAGGCCATAACAGGTTTGCTCTATTTTAATAGTGACGGCTGGGTCGCCGCTTTTTATCTTGTTGGGCTGGCGCTTGCCTATAGTGCCGCTTATTTGCTCGCCCAGAAAACGTCTCCGCAACAAGTTGCGCTGCTGTTGGCGTGGGGGTTCTTGGTCAGTGCGGTGTTGTCGGTAGGGGTGTCCCTGCATCAGTGGCTGTTATTAGACGGCAGTATTTGGCTGGTGGATTTGCAGCCAGGTTGGTGGTTCCCATACGGAAACCTCGGCCAGCGAACCAATTTGGCGACGCTAATCGTCGCGGCATGGGCCTCGCTCGCGTATCTGCATCATCAGGAAAAGCTAGGCGTGACAGGCAGTATTGTGACCGCTTTGTTTTTGCTTTTTGGTGCCGCCTTGATGCAGTCGAGAACGGTGATTGCGATGCTGCCCTTTATCCTGCTTTGGTGGGCATGGCGGGGCCGAGAGGATCGGACGTCTCTACGCTTTACCGTTTTGGCGGCTTTGCTGCTGAGCTTTGTTGTGTTTTATGGGTTGATTCCGGGTTGGACGAATGCTTTTTATATTGATATCGGTGAGTTCCCGATGGATACCCAGTTAGGGGTTCGCTCCGTGTTTTGGTCGTCGTTGTTGCATGCAGTTTCCGAGCGACCATGGTTCGGTTATGGCTGGAACGAGGTTGCAGTTGCTCAGGTGTCAGTGGCTGAGCTTTATCAGGGGTCAGGCTTTACCGAGCATAGTCATAATTTATTGATTGATTTACTGGTATGGAATGGCTTCCCGCTGGGCATATTGTTGATTGCTGCTCTGGGTTATTGGGGGTTGTCTCGGACGGCACGTTGTAATAGTGCGGAGAGTTGGTTTGCGTTAGCGGTGATTGGCTGCGTCATGATTCATTCGCTACTAGAATTTCCCTTGGATTATGCGTATTTCCTGATCCCCGCGGGGCTATTGGCTGGTTTGGTGGATGCGCAATACCCACATAAATACCGTTTTCGATGTCCTGCATGGGTGCTTGCGGTAGTTACCGTTGCGGGAGCTATTTTTCTGGTTGTGCTTTTCAAGGAGAACGGTGAGTTAGAAGACGATCATCGGGAAATGAGATTTGCTTCGGCTGGCATTGTGGGGGCTAGTCCGGGGGCGTCGCTGACTAGTGTGGTTGTGCTGGACGGTCCGCGAGAGTTTATCCGGTACGCATTGACGGAGGCGAAGCCGGAAATGACAGAAGAAGAGATTGAGTGGATGCGTAAGGTGGCTTACCGAAACGCCTATCCGCCAGCATTGTTCCGTTATGTTTTAGCGCTAGCATTTAATAATAAGCATGACGAGGCTTGCGTGGTGCTGCAAAAACTTAGGAGCTTTGACTATGAGAAGACAAGGTATCCGGAAGCTGTGCAGAATTTAAAGTTAATGGAAGGCTCTTATCCGCAGCTAGTCGGTATGTGTTCACCGATCAATGTGCCGCTCGATCAGCATATTGATCAATAGCCGCTTTCAGGCTAGTACCTACAGGGCAATGTATGTTTATGATTTTGTGGGAGCTTGCTTGCAAGCGATCAGCGCTAGATCAAAAGCAAACTCATCATCGGCAAGCTCACTCCCACAAGGGGCGGTGCGGTTTGATGGGGCTTGTAGGCTGTGTTGTTTTTTTCTGTAAAAAAGGGGGTTAATCAGCGCTCGTTCTCTCTACTGCTGCTGCTCGGTAAGCCGCAACGATAAATCGATGGCTTGGCAGTGTTTTGTCAGCGCGCCTGATGACATAAAGAGATGGCGCGTGTCGGGGATTTCGCCAATATCGGCGAACGTTTTATTGCCGGACACCTCGAGCTGGCAATCTCCGGCGATGCTCATGGCGTCGCGCAGCATTTCTGCGGAGAAGTTATCCAACATAATCTGATCTGGTTTTTCAGGAAGAGCCTGTTGAAGCTCTTCCAGACTTTCGACCTCGATAATAATTTTCTTCTCCGCGGCAAGATCGCGTGCCTTGCGTATGGCATTCACGATTCCGCCGCACGCCGCGATGTGATTTTCTTTGATCAAGAATGCGTCATATAAGCCGATGCGGTGGTTAAAGCAGCCGCCGCAAAGCACGGCGTATTTTTGTGCTGTGCGTAATCCGGGTAGAGTCTTTCGAGTGTCGAGAATGGAAATATTTTTCCCATGGGCGGCGTCGGAAAACTGCTGTGCCGCCGTGGCGGTGGCCATGAGTGTCTGTAAGAAATTGAGAGCACAGCGCTCGCCGGTGAGAATTTGGCGGCTGTTGCCGTGCAGGTGGCACAAGGTGTCGCCTGCAGAAAGCCGCTCGCCGTCTTGAACAAGCCATTCAATCGTGACATCGCCGCCTATCTGGCGAAACACTTCGTCGGCCCAATCCATACCGCACATGGTTGCAGCTTCGCGGCTAATAATGGTCGCGCTGGCGCGAGCGCTTTCATCAATTAACAAGGCGGTAATGTCGCCGCTGCCGATATCTTCTTTGAGCGCGGCGGTGACTTGTGTGGTGATATCGGCAGTGACGTATTCAGGCAGTTGTATCTTTCTCACGGGCAAAGAATTCTCGTGTTAGTTTGAATATCACCGGACTGAGCACCAGTAGGGCGATGAGGTTTGGAATGGCCATTAGTGCGTTCATTATATCTGCTAGCCCCCAGATCAGCGACAGCTTGACGACCGCGCCGACCGGAATTAACGCGACCCAGGCTAGTCTGAAGGGTAATACGGCTTTCGGACCGAACAGATATTGAGCGCAGCGCTCACCGTAAAGGCTCCAGCCAAGCAGGGTGGTAAAAGCAAATATTGCCAAGCTAATGACGACGATGGGTTGGCCTAGGCTGCCAAAGGTGTCCGTAAACGCCATGGCGGATAAAGGTGCGCCATTTTCACCGCTTTTCCATACTCCCGTCACGACGATTGCCAAGCCTGTGATCGAGCAAATAATGATGGTGTCGATAAAGGTGCCGAGCATGCCTATGGTGCCTTGACGTACAGGGTGATCGGTAATGGCGGAAGCATGAGCAATCGGTGCGCTACCCAAGCCAGCCTCGTTCGAAAAGATGCCGCGGGCGATGCCGTAACGAATCGCCATTGCAACCGTTGCGCCGGCAAAGCCGCCGCCGGCTGCAGTGCCGGTAAAGGCGTCGGTGATGCAGAGCATGATGGCTGCTGGGAGTTCGCTAATATGGCTTACCAGCACGCCAAGGCCAGCGAGTAAATAACATACCGCCATAAAGGGCACTAATGTTGTTGCGGTGGCAGCAATGCGTTTTACCCCGCCGAGAATCACCATGCCAACCAATGCCGCGATAATAAAGCCAGTGGCGATGTTGTTGACGCCGAAGGCGGAATGTAGGCCATCGGCGACCGAGTTCGCCTGTACGCCGTTGCCAATGCCAAATCCTGCAATCATGCCGAAAAAGGCAAATAGCCAGGCTAGCCAAGCGTATTTCTCGCCCATGCCTTTGCGGATGTAATACATGGGGCCGCCGACCCACTGGCCGTTAGCGTCCTTTTCCCGGTAATGAACGGCCAGTACCGCTTCGCCGTATTTGGTTGCCATACCGACCAATGCAATCAGCCACATCCAAACCAGCGCGCCAGGCCCGCCAAAATGAATCGCCGTGGCAACACCGGCAATGTTGCCGGTGCCGACTGTGGCGGAGAGTGCCGTGGCGAGCGCGGCGTAGCCCGCAATGGTGCCCTCTTCCGTTTGGCTTTTGTGGGCAAGTTGGCGGAAACCAAAGATGAGTCGGCGAATCGGCATAAAACCAAGGCCGATAGTCAGGTAGATGCCGGTGCCAGCAATAAGCGCTAGCATCGGAACGCCCCAGACGACACTTGAGACGTCGCTAATGATTGTGGAAATGGAAGCGAGTAGGTTGCCGTCCATGACGTATTCCCCGTGTTGTTTTTGATATGGTGTTTCTTGTGTACGTGCGTGGTAAATCGCGGCAGCCTAAGGTTAGAGCAACTTTGGCTGCAGTAACAGGTGATCATTCACATCGTATGAAGGCGAATGGTGACGTTAGGTGGTGCGATATTTGCTGCGAAGAGATGTCCGCTGCGCGAACTTAGACTTGAGCGGCTTACAGCGAGTGCGGTCATTGCTACACTCAAGGCTTAACAGTGAGCGATAAAGTAGGTGAACGTGTACTCGGTTAAAGAGCATTGGGTTGAGCAGGCGCGTAGAGTGTTATCACCGAATCGAAACGCGCGGCCGAAAGACGGCGGTGTTAGCTTGCTGGTTGTGCATGGTATTAGTTTGCCGCCGGGTGAGTTTGGCGGGCCATGGATTGACGATCTTTTTAGTAACCAGCTTGATCCATCAGGTCATCCGTATTTTGCCGAAATTAAAGGCATGCAGGTTTCGTCGCACTTTTTAATTCGACGCGATGGCGAGCTGGTGCAGTATGTTCCCTGTGATGAGCGTGCTTGGCACGCAGGCCGATCCAGCTGGCAGGGACGTGATGCTTGTAACGATTATTCGATTGGCGTTGAGTTAGAGGGCGCCGATGATGTTCCTTATAGTCAGGATCAGTATAGAGTGCTCAATGAGCTTATTAAGGCGTTACGTGCGACTTATCCGAAGATAGAAAACAATATCGTCGGGCATGAGCACATCGCGCCGGGGCGAAAAACCGATCCGGGTCCGGCATTTGATTGGTCGCAAGTCTGTGATCATGCCGTGGTGGATTCTTGATTTGCAGCAAGAATAGAGACGGTGTTTGGGGGCGATCTTAAATGGTTGGCGTATCCATACAGCGTTAAGTAATGCAACGTTAAACAAGGGCTGTGTAATGAGACTGATTGTACTGCTGGTCGTACTGGTTCTCCGACGTTTAGATTTAAGTTGGCCGGAATGGATGAAGAACCATCGTGGTGAGCGGCTTTTTATGTCGCCGCTTGTTTCTTTTTCCAGTGCAGAATCGGGAGCTTGGTTGCTACGTGTCATGCTGCCTAGCGTGGCGGTGTTTGGTGTTCTGTATATTCTTAGTCAGCTCTTATGGGGGTTGCCAGCTTTACTTGCCGGAGGTGTTCTGGTGATTTGGCTGCTTGGCACCGGCAGTGAGTTCCGTTCTCTTGATGAGCTAGTCGTGCGTGGCCGTCTGAATGATGCAGAAGAGCTCGAGAGCGCGGCGCGCGAGCATTTTGGGCACACGGCGTCGATAACCGACGAGGGCTACTTTGTCGGCTTGTGTCGCGCGATTGGGCAGCGTGAGGCGGGTTATCTTTTTGCGGCAATTTTTTATTTGGTGACGCTGGGTTATGCGGCGCTGACGATTTATATTTTAAACCGTTGGCTAGCGGAGCGCCGCGACAGTGGTTCGAGCTGGGCGCGCACCTGCGATGATGCGTTCACATGGTTACCTTCTCGGTTGCTGATTATTACCTTGGCGCTGGCGGCGGATTTTCGTCGAGTGATGACCGCCGTAGACGGTCGAATTTGGCAGCAGCCAGATAGCAGTCAAGACGGTGATGAGGTGTTGTCAGATGCGTTAACCGCGGCGCTTGATATTACCGATGAAGATGAACAGGCGAATATCCAAGAAGGCGTCGAGATTCTGGAAGAGTTACAGTCCCTTTTGTTGCGTGTTTTGTCGATTTGGCTGATGTTTTCCGCAGCGTGGGTTTTGCTTATCGGTTAACGCGGTTTTGCTGAAGGGTAATAGTCAGCGGACAGACCAAAAGTTTCACAAGTTGGTCGCAAGCAGTCATTCGAAGGTCAAGAAAGAGTGATGTACGTTCTTGACCTTCTTGCTGTGTCGGCCATACTCAGAAGGGCACCTATCCGGTGCATACAGGCGCTTCACTGTTGATACCCTCGACAAGTAGAGCGTGGCGAAACGACAACGCGAACAAGGACGCTAGATCGATGACTCGCAGCTTTTTTGATGATCAAGACCCGCAAGAAACCCGTGAATGGCTTGATGCATTAGAATCAACGTTAGAGCACGCCGGTGAAGAACGTGCTAACTGGTTACTGCAACGGTTAACCGACACAGCCCATGAGAAGGGCGTTCATCGTAGTCATTTGCACACCCCCTACGTCAATACGATTTCGCCGGAGCAGGAAGAGCCGCTACCGGGCGATATGTTTATGGAGCGACGTATTCGTTCGTTAGTGCGCTGGAATGCGCTGGCGATGGTGATGCGTGCCAATCAAAATGATGATGACCTCGGTGGTCATATCGCGACGTTTGCCTCGTCGGCAACGCTGTATGATGTCGGCTTTAACCACTTCTTTCGCGCGCCAACTGATACCTATGGCGGCGATCTCATTTACTACCAAGGTCACTCTGCGCCGGGAATTTATTCGCGTGCTTTTTTGGAGGGGCGCTTAACGGAAGAGCAGCTCAATAATTATCGCCGTGAAGTTGATGGTGAAGGCCTGTCTTCTTATCCACATCCGTGGTTAATGCCTGATTTCTGGCAATTTCCGACGGTCTCCATGGGGCTTGGGCCGATTCAGGCAATTTACCAAGCTCACTTTATGAAATATATGGAGAACCAAGAGCAAATTCCAACTCAGCAGCGCAAGGTATGGGCGTTTCTTGGTGACGGCGAAATGGACGAACCGGAATCACTGGGCGCCATTGCTTTAGCTGGTCGAGAGAAACTGGATAATTTAATTTACGTGATTAACTGTAACTTGCAGCGCCTTGATGGCCCTGTGCGCGGTAACGGTAAAATTATTCAGGAGCTGGAAGGGCAATTTCGCGGCGCCGGTTGGAACGTGATTAAAGTGATTTGGGGGCGTCGTTGGGATTCGCTATTGGCTCGCGATGTTAACGGATTACTTCGTAAGCGCATGGAAGAATGCGTTGACGGTGAGTACCAAGCCTATAAGAAAAACGGCGGCGCTTATACGCGAGAACATTTCTTTGGCAAGTATCCTGAACTGAAGAAAATGGTCGAACATCTGACCGATGATGAAATTTATGATCTCAATCGCGGCGGGCACGATCCTTTTAAAGTGTATGCGGCGTATCACGCGGCGGTGAATCATTCCGGTAGACCCACGGTTATCTTAGCCAAAACCATTAAGGGCTACGCGACCGGCGCCGGTGAGGCGACTAATAAAACCCATCAAATGAAAAAGCTCGATGTGGAATCCTTAAAGGACTTTCGCGATCGCTTTGATATGCCGTTTAAGGACGATGAGCTGGCAGATCTGCCCTATTACAAGCCGGCAGAGGGCAGTCCTGAATTGCGTTATTTGCAGGAGCGTCGCGCTGCATTAGGCGGCGGCCAATTGCCGAGTCGCCGGGTCAATCCGTCTGAACCGTTGTCGCCACCACCGTTGTCTATTTTTGATTCGTTTTTAAAGGAAGGTAGTGCGGGTCGTGAAATTTCGACAACGATGGCGTTTGTTCGCATGCTTTCGGCTCTCTTGAAAGTGGATGGCTTTGGTCAGCGTATTGTGCCGATTGTGCCGGATGAGGCACGCACCTTTGGTATGGAGGGTATGTTCCGTCAGCTCGGTATTTATTCGAGTGAAGGGCAGAAATATCAGCCGGAGGATGCAGGGCAGGTCATGTATTACCGCGAGGATCGTCAGGGGCGGATCCTCGAAGAGGGTATTAACGAAGCGGGTGCGATGTCGGCATGGATAGCGGCCGGCACGAGTTATTCGGTGCACGATCGACCGATGGTGCCGTTCTATATTTACTATTCAATGTTTGGTTTTCAGCGTGTTGGCGATCTGTGCTGGGCGGCGGGTGACTGCCAAGCGAAAGGTTTTTTGTTGGGCGCAACGGCGGGGCGTACGACCCTTAACGGCGAGGGCTTGCAGCATCAAGACGGTCATAGTCATTTGTTGTCGAGCACCGTGCCTAACTGTGTCAGTTATGATCCGGCTTATGCCTATGAGCTTGCGGTGATTGTTCATGACGGCCTGCGCCGTATGTATGCGGACAACGAAAATATTTTCTATTACATCACCGTTATGAACGAAAACTATGTTCATGGCGCCATGCCGAAAGGGGCCGAGGAAGGCATTCGGCGCGGCATGTATCTGTTAAAAAGCGGAAAGAAGAGCACTAAAAAGAAAGCGTTAAAAGTGCAATTGCTTGGCGCCGGCACGATCCTGCGTGAAGTGGAAGCTGCTGCCGAGATGTTGGAAAAAGACTTCGATATCAGCGCGGATATTTGGAGCGTAACCAGCTTTAATGAGTTGCGTCGTGAAGGCATGGAGATTGAGCGTTGGAATATGCTGAATCCTGAGTCTGAGGGGAAGCAATCATGGGTTTGGCAGTGTCTAGCGGAGAGTGACGGCCCGATTATTGCGGCGACCGATCATATGAAGATCTATGCGGATCAGATACGTCCGTACATTCGTCGTTCGTACCGAGTGCTGGGTACAGATGGCTTTGGACGAAGTGATTCTCGCGGCAAGTTACGACATTTCTTTGAAGTGGATAGACAATTTATTGTGTTGGCAACCTTGAAGGCGTTGGCAGATGAAGGTTCGGTGCCAGCGAGTGTGGTGAGTGGCGCAATGAAGACATTTTCTATCGCGGCGGATAAGGCCTATCCGCCTAATTCCTAATTATTGTCTTTTTGAACGATGGTAATTATTGATTATGAATGCTTTTCCAGAAGTTTCGGCGTGCGGTTATTGGCTCGTTTTTCCGAACACTTCTGCATAAAGAAAGGAGCGAGCTGTGAGCGTCGACGTTATCAAGGTTCCTGATATTGGTAGTAGTGATCCAGTTGATGTGATCGAAATCTCAGTTAAGGTCGGCGATAGCATTGCTGCCGAAGATACGATTGTTGTACTTGAATCCGATAAGGCTACCGTTGAAGTGCCCGCGCCGAGCGCCGGTGTTGTTGCTCGGTTATTGGTAAAAATAGGTGATCGAATTCGCGAGGGAGATCCGTTATTAGAGCTTGAGTCTGGGCAGGGCGAGCAGAATGCTAGCGCGGATGCGACGGCAGCGACGGATCCGGGAAAAAGTTTGAAAAAGGGAGCCTCATCAAAGGGCGAGAAGGGCGAAAAGGATGTCGCCTCCACTGCGCGGTCTGAAGCGGTGGCGAGTAAGCCAAGTAATACGGGTTCGTCGCAGGAGCAGCAGGTTGTCGTCCCCGATTTGGGCGACATAGAAAGTGCTGAGTTACTTGAATTTTCGGTGAGCGTAGGTGATGCGCTCGCGAAGGAGCAGGTTATTGCCGTGCTTGAATCTGACAAGGCATCGCTGGAAATTCCGGCACCGTTTGCTGGTGTTGTCACGGCATTGACCGCAAAAATCGGCGACAAGCTTTCGTCGGGATCGGCATTGATTATGGTTCTGACAGAAGAAGTTGAGGCGGCTGCTGCGCCGTCGAATAACACTCCTGTCAATGAAACAAAGACTGTTTCGCCGACGCCGTCGAATGAATCTGCTCAAAAGTCAGCTTTAGACAATGCTGCGCAGAACTCTGGGAAGCCTGCACATGCTGGGCCTGCGGTGCGTAAGCTGGCGCGCGAGGTGGGTGTGACGTTATCCGAGGTGGCGCCGAGTGGGCCGAAAGGGCGCATCCTGAAAGATGATGTTCATGCCCACGTGAAGCGTTTGCTCGGTGCTAAGCCAGCATCCGCAGGCTCTGGACTATCTCTTGATTTGCCTGATATTGATTTTAGTAAGTTTGGTCCCGTAGAGCGGGTGGAGCTGAACAAGATTCGTAAGCTGACGGCGACCAATTTGCATCGCAGCTGGCTTACGGTTCCTCATGTGACGCAGCATGACGAAGCGGATATTTCCGACTTAGAAAGCTTTCGCCAGCAGGAGAATAAACGGCTCGCAAAGCAGGGGGCGAAGTTAACGATGCTCGCGTTTATGGTGAAAGCCTGTGCGTCGGCGTTAAGAGAGTTTCCGCAGTTTAACAGTTCACTAGAGAAATCTGGTGAGGCACTTATTCAGAAGCAATATATCAATATCGGTGTGGCGGTTGAAACTGAAAACGGTTTGGTGGTGCCTGTTGTTCGAGACGCGGATCAAAAGGGCATTGTTGATATTGCAATTGAAGTGGGCGAGCTAGCGGTTAAGGCTCGCAACAAGAAATTGGCGCCGAAAGATATGCAAGGCGGAACGTTTAGCATTTCATCATTGGGTGGTATCGGTGGCACAGCGTTCACGCCTATTGTGAACTGGCCTGAGGTGGCAATACTGGGAGTGAGTAAGTCACAGATGAAACCGCTTTGGGACGGTAAGGCATTTGAACCGCGCTTAATGTTGCCATTATCTTTGTCTTACGATCACCGTGTTATCGATGGTGCCGATGCGGCTCGCTTTGTTGCTTATTTGTGCTCCACCTTAACGGATATGCGCCGGGCACTACTTTGATCGTTCTTCCGAGCGCTGGGAGCCCGCTTGAAAGCGGGCTCCCAGCGCTCTTCAGGACGCTCCAGAATTGCCTCTAGATGTTACTTTTCCTTCCGTTTTTCCTGGCGCTTCTCTTTCCGTTCGTCACGTTTGTCATGACGTTTCTCTTTCATTTTATCCAATTTCTGGCGTTGATCTGCCGTTAAAATGGCGTTCACGTTATTCTCTGTTTCTTCGCGCAAGCTCTGCATCTTTTCACGATGAGTCTTGAAGACTTGCTCAACCTGATTCTTTTGGCTATCCGTTAGCTCAAGCGCTTCAACAACCTTCTCCATGCGCGGTCCACCAAACGGTGAATCTGAGTGAGGGTTTTTCTTGTCGCCTGCAAAGGCGGCTAGGGGAAGCATGATACATGTCGCGATCAGTAGATTTTTCATAGTGCTTTTCCTCTTGATGTTGGTTCTGTTCGTGTGGCCACTAAATTGACAGAAAATTGTGCAAGCAATAGGTAAGCTTTATTCATCTACTGCGCAATTAGCTGGCTGAATGTCTAGCCGGTAACCTGCGCCATAGACCGATTCAATGAATCGGGTAGCAGGAAATGCGTCGGAGAGCTTGTGCCGTAGCTTCTTAATATGACTATCAATGGTTCGGTCACTGACCACCCGGTGATCTTCATAACCACGATCCATTAGTTGCTGGCGAGACAGGATATGGCCAGCGTGATCCGCCAGTGCCTCAAGCAATGAAAACTCCACGGCGGTTAGCGCCATTGACGTGCCTTGCCAAGAAACCTGTAAGCGGCTTTTCTCGAGCGTAAATTCAGCCTTCGGTTTTTCTGAGAGACTGCTTTGTCTGCGCAAGGTGGCCTTTATGCGTGCCATGACTTCTCTCGGGCTAAAGGGTTTGCAAATATAGTCGTCAGCACCAAGCTCGAGCCCGAGCAAGCGATCCACTTCATCGATTCGCGCGCTAATAATAAGAATCGGAATGGGGGATATTTTTCGTATTTTTTGACATAGATCTAGCCCGTTAATGCCTGGAAGCATGAGGTCTAGTAGCACAATATCCGTGTGCATCTGGTTGATTGTGTTGAGTATGTCGGTCTCGTTAATACAGATTTCTGGAATGAAATTGTTGTGGTGGCAGTAGTCGGCGAGAAGCTCGGCGATGGCGCGCTCGTCTTCGACAATTAATACGCGTGTCATGATTTTCCTCCTCGCGTGAAATGAATTTCAATAGCGAGCCCGTGTGTCTCGCCGACATTATTGTGATGGGCTTTAATGGTGCCTTGATGCGCTTCGACAATGCGTTGGCAGATAGCAAGGCCTAGGCCGGCACCGCCGGTATGGCGGTTACGTGAGTTTTCAACGCGATACAGATGATCAAATAGATGTGCCAATTGTTCATCGCTAACACCGGGGGAATCGTCCTTGATGGAGAGAATTATTTTCCCCGCATGCTGTTCCAGTGATACGTCGACGTTCGTGCCGTTATCCGTGTATTTAAGGGCGTTACTGAGTAGGTTGTCGAGCAATTGACGCAGCCTTACCGCATCGCCGTTTTGGATCAAGGGGGCCGAGGGTATATGGCAAATTAGTTGTTGCTGCTTGGCTGAAAATAGCGGCTCGTAGCTAGCGCAGCTGACGCGGACAATGTCGCCGAAGTCGATGGGTTCCATGCGGTAGCGTAATGCACCGACGTCGGCCAGTGACAAGTCGTGCAGATCATCGAGTAATTTTGTTAGGTGAAGGGTTTCACTGAGTACAGCGTTGATTTGATGTTGGTCGAGAGGCCTTACGCCGTCTTGCATAGCCTCAAGTTCGGCCCGCATAACGGTGACGGGAGTGCGTAGTTCATGGGAAAGATCGGCTAGCCAGCGCTGTCGACTGCTATGACTTTGCTCAAGTGAGTGGGCGAGACTGTTCATCGATGAGGACAGTTGCTTTAGCTCGTCAGATTTCTGTGTGCGCAGAAACGAACCGCTTAGGCGCTGCTTAAAGTCACCGTCACGCAGGGTGCGAGAGAATGTTGCGACAGCTTCGATGGGTTTAACTAACTTCCGACTCAGCCACCAGGCGCCGATAAAGGCGAGACACAATGTGGCCGAGGCAATACTGAGCAACAGATTGCGCTGTTTGCGGGCAAAGCGATGTTCGATATCGGCGCGTGCTTCGGGGCTATTGGGCAGGCCGAGCCAGCCGACTGTTTCGCCGCTTACTTTTATGACACGCAATGTTAGCTCGCCCGTCGGGATCGGCGGACCAAAGATAGGGGCGCGGGCTGAATCGAGCAGGACGAGGTCGGGCGGAATGTGGGGCTGACTGGGGCCTTCCGCGCCCCAGATGAGCGTGCGCAGGGTTATGCCGTCGAAGCTGCCGTAATGGTCGTAGTACTCGCTGAACTCGCTGGAAAGCTCGGTTAATAAAGCGTGTTGGCGCTGGCTGAGATACTGATCGAGTGAGCGCTGGAAAGAGAACTGCATCAACACAGACGTTACCAGCAGAATCACCAAGCAGGCGCCTAACAGAGTAAGCAAAAACTGGTTTCGAATACGCATAAGAGTTTGTCGTAAATTTGGCGTTATAAGAGCATACACATAAAGCCGTTGCAGCAGGGAGGCTGCACAATGTTTCCTCTTTTGAAGGATGGCGTCCTTGTCATGCCGGCAGGGCGAGTCGCGAAGCGATCGGCGCGTTATTGAGACAGCTGATTGAGTGCTTGTAAACGCTGGACACAGGATTGATTAAACGGCAAAACGACATCGTATTTTTCCGCTTGCCGTAGCAAAAATCCGTTAATGAACTCGATTTCCGTGCTGCGCCCAGCAAGGCGATCGGCGAGCATAGAGGACGTGTTCCGTGCCGTTTGGCGAGCAATAGATAGGCTGCGTTGCAAGGTGTCTGCCTGCCAGTTTGAGTGGCCAAATATCAAGGTACACAGCTGATCGATTTCGTTGGCGAGTTTTTCCATGGCGCGTTCACGTTCGCCGCCATCGAGTAAAGCGCCGTTGCGACATTGGTATAACGCTGTGAGGGGGTTGATGACGGCGTTGACGGTGAGCTTTTGCCAGCGGGCCGTGTCGATATTGTGGTTCCAGTGCAGCCCACTAAATTGTTGTTGCAGCGGTGAGAACCATTCCGGTGGCGTATTCGAGTGGTTGCCGATCTCAGTGGTATTTTCTGCGGCAATGTGAATTTGATCGGCGTCCCGCCAAACGCCGTTGGTACTGCTGGCATAGATCACCTCACAGTCTGCGGGTAGCGCTATATCATCAAGCGTGCCCATGCCGTTTTGTAAACACACAATGGTGGCATTGCTAGCCAAGTGCGGCAGCCACGGGCGTAACGCGAGCGCTGTGTCGTGTGCTTTAACGGTGAGCCACAAGTGGGTAATTGGGATGCCCTGATCGTCGGCCCGCAATGACAGCGTGAGTGGCGCTGTGTGTGGCAGAGGAAAGTGTAGGGTGCGAGCAACAAGGTGTGTCGGCGCACGTGGTAGTACCGATACGGTAAAGCCTGATTGCAAGAGGTAGTAGGCTGACAATGAGCCAAGGCTGCCAAGCCCAAGAACGTGCCAGTGTGGCGCGTTCTTGGGCGGATTCAACATACTCAAGGTGGGCTCAGGAAAGAACGGGTTGATCGGTAATGCGCTTATATTCCGCCGAGCTTTCTAGTCCCCTTAAGCAGCGTGTCAGCATGAGCTCGGGGGTGAGGTCGCCGTGCTCGCCAACACTGCTGAGAGAAACGGAAACGGAGGCCTGTATAAAGCCGCCTGCGGTTTTGTAGGCGCGATGATTCAGGCCATCATAAAGGCGCTTAAAACTACCCGGTGTGCAATTGCTGATGTCGTATTGATGAGTGATTAAGCAAAACGTATCGGGCGAGATGCGAGCGAGTATATCCATCGGCCGCACTAGTTGTTTTAAGCGTCGGCTCATCGTAAGGACGAGTTGTTGTACTAGTCGTGTGCCTTGGCGCGCTTCGAGCTCATCGTACCGGTTGATGCGCAGCACCATGAGGCAGGCCGCACCACCGCGTGTGCTTGATTGCTTCATCGCATCGTCGAGTCGGCGCAATGCGTAAGGGCGATTGCCGAATCCAGTGAGCGGATCGATAGTGGTGTGTTTGCGTAGCCGCGCGTTAACGTCGATTAGGCGCTGATTTTCGACCAGTGCGCGATTATGAATGCGCAGTAAACGCTCTGCTGCCATCACGCGCGGAAGGAGTTGGTCGCTCATGGCGGACTTGTTAACGAAATCGTCGACACCTTCATCAAAGGCTTGCTGTAGTGCAGTGACCCCTTCTTTGGCGGTCAGCAAAATAATGTAGGTATAGCGGTTAACCTGTTCGTCAAACTGGCGGATGCGGCGGGTTAGCTCAAGGCCATCCATTTCCGGCATCAACCAGTCTGCGACAACGAGGCTGGCCGCGCGCTCTTCGAGCTTAATCAGCGCCTCCGCGGCAGAAGAGGCGTGGCGAATGTCGGTATAGCCCAGCGTAGACAATGCGCGGCTGACAACGGCGCTGGAGAACTTCGCGTCGTCGACGATCAATATGCTGATTTCTCTATTGCTCATTTGGGATATTGCCCTGTTCTTGTTATCGTGCTTTTTCTTGTTATTCTGCCTTCGACTCCAGACTATAGCGACTTTGGCGCTACCTCGGAACAGTTAACGAACACCGATCCGACCATTATAGAGGCGCTATTTATGTGGCTTTCGTTGCGCGAAGCCTGGCAAACCTACCGGCATCCGCGGGTACTGACGTTATTGCTCTTTGGCTTCTCCGCTGGCCTCCCGTTTCTATTAGTGTTTTCGACGTTATCTGCTTGGTTGACCGAAGATGGCGTTGAGCGGGCAACGATTGGCTACTTTAGTTGGGTTGGCATCCTATTTTCAATCAAGGTGTTGTGGTCGCCGGTGGTTGATCAGCTGCGCTTGCCGTTGTTGCAGCGTTCGCTCGGGCAGCGGCGCAGCTGGCTACTGCTGGCGCAGTTTGGCATCGTGTTGGCGCTTTGGCTGATGTCGCAAACCTCTCCTAGTGGGCATCTCGAACGTTTTGCATGGTTGGCGTTGTTGGTCGCGTTTTGCTCGGCGACGCAGGATATTTGTATTGATGCTTACCGAATTGAGTCAGCGCCGCCGGAGTTGCAGGGCGCGTTGGCGGCGGCGTACATCTTTGGTTACCGATCGGCGATGCTCGTTGCCGGAGCAGGGGCGTTTTATATTGCCGAGTTCGCCAGTTGGGCGGTGGCCTATAAGATTATGGCGATGGTGATGTTGGTTGGGGTGGCAACGACGCTGTTTATTAGAGAGCCGGTTATTCCGTCGCGGGAGTCGTTTGCGGAGCACCCAGGACACTGGCTGAAACATGCCATCGTGGCGCCGTTTGTGGAATTTTTTCAGCGCTTTGGTTTGCACGCCATCGTGTTATTACTGTTTGTGTCGGTGTATCGCATCAGTGACATTACCATGGGCGTAATGGCGAATCCGTTTTACCTTGAGATGGGTTACAGCAAAATTGAGATTGCCAATGTGGCGAAATTCTTTGGCTTTTTTATGACCATCGCGGGCTCGGCAATTGGTGGGATCGCGGTGATCAAATTTGGCCAGTACCGCTGTTTATTTGTTGGCGCGGTCATGGTGGCCGGCACTAATTTACTCTTTGCGTTGATGGCACAGCAAGAACCTAGCACTGTGTGGTTGGCCTTAGTGATCAGCGCCGATAACCTCAGTGGTGGTTTTGCCAATGTTGCGTTTATTGCCTATCTGTCTAGCTTGGTTAGCCGCGAATTTACCGCAACCCAGTACGCCTTATTTAGCTCGCTAATGACCTTGCCAGGGAAATTTATCGGTGGCTTCTCGGGTGAGGTGGTGGACTCAGTCGGTTATCCGGTATTTTTCTCATACGCTGCAGTATTGGGTGTGCCTGCTATTTTATTGGTGGTGTACCTTGCTCGCTGGCAGCAGCGCCAGCAATAACATTTACGGCAATACCGTTATGCAGACCAGCCGAAAACGCGCAGGTTGACTCGCCCAGCAAGAACGACAATCTGTTCTGCTTGTAGCCGCCTCACTTGCTCCGCCTCGCCACTGACCGGCAAGGCAATATGCCCATCACTGCGCAATACCCGCCACCAAGGTAATTTGGTGTCGGGCGGCAGTTTTGACATAAGGCGGCCGACAAAACGCGCGTGCTTGGGGAAGCCGCATAGCCGTGCGATCTGTCCGTAGCTCGCCACGTTGCCGGCAGGGATGGCGCCAACCCATTGATAAACAGATTGGGCAAATTCACCGTTAGGGCTGCTATCAACGGGCATATTTTTTACGTTCCTTGTTAACGTTATTTTCCGGATCTCGATTTTGTACTGCGAATATTGCGCTAGCGCAAGCCGCCGTCCGTGTCGATGCAGCGCCCGGTGAAGTAGCTGTTTTCGAAAATAAACTTCACGCTCATGGCAATGTGTTCCGGCTCGCCTAAACGTTTGAGTGGCACCGCATTCATTAAACGATCTCGCGCTTCAGGCTTCATGGCGGCGAGCATGTCGGTATTAATAGTGCCGGGGGCTACCGCGCCAGTGCGAATGTTGTAGCGGGCGAGTTCTTTCGCCCAGACTTCGGCGAGTGCAATAACGCCTGCTTTGGCGGCAGAGTAATTGGTTTGGCCAAAGCTACCGTGGCGCGCCAGCGATGAAATATTCACAATGACACCTTCATCGACGCCGAGCGAAATCATCCGCGCCGCCGCTTCGCGGCCGCACAAGAAGACGCCGGTGAGATTAACGTCAATCACGGTTTGCCATTGCTGCAACGACATTTTGCTGATGTCGCCATCTTTAGCTTTGACTAGTAGGCCGTCACGAGTAATGCCGGCATTATTGACCACGCCATGTAGCGTGCCGAAGTCACTCACGACCTGATCAAATAGGGCAACAACGTCGTCTTCTCGGGCGACGTTGCATTGATAGGCTTTACCCGCCCCGCCGACTTGATGACAGAGGTTAACCGTATCGTTGAGGTCATCCGGGTTGAGATCGACGCAGGCAATCTTAGCGCCGTGTGATGCCAACATGCTCGCAATTGCGCGCCCTAGACCTCGGCCTGCGCCGGTAACAACAATCACTTTATCGTTTAACTGCATGAACGTTTATCCTCTGTTGATCGTGTTGATCGGAAATTTGCTGACCTTCTTTATGAATGCACACTAGGATTCTTACATACTGATTTATTACGGCCATTATCGGGTGATCTGTGAGGGCTTGCCATGACCGCATCGTTCATTGCGGTGACCACGGTTTAGGAGCAGCGCCCAACGTAGTGCCCATGATTTATTCGAGGAGTATGGCTTTGACGATTGAGTCCGCACGCAACTTCCTGTTTGAGCATCATCAGGCGTTTCTCGGTACCGTGATGGACACTGGCGCGCATGCTGAGGGAGCGGCGAGTGCTCAGCCTTATGTGTCGGCGGTGAATATGGTTGCCTCCCATGATAGTTCTTTGTTGCTGCAGGTGAGCCGGTTAGCGGTGCACAGTCACAACCTTCTTGCCAACCGTGCCTGCTCGCTATTACTGATGAGTCCTGATCAAGAAGACTTTCAGCAGAGCCCGCGTTTGTCTGTACAGGGCGTTGCCCGCGAGGTCGAGAGTCATTTAGCGGACCGTTACCTGCGACTGTTTCCTCATAGTCGCGCTTACCTTGATCTCGACTTTTATTGCCTTGCGGTGGACATCAAGGAGGCACGCTGGATCGAAGGTTTTGCCCGTGCCGAATGGATCGAGGGACGGGACCTGTGCCCATCGTCTGCGAGCGGCGATCTGACGGCGTGGAACGATGAGAGCGAGCGTGCGCTGATCGATGCGGTCGCGGCTGAATTTATGCCTGCGTTACAGCGCTTTAGTGATGGAGTTTCCTCCAGTAGCGTGGACAACAACACTTTGTCAGGGCACACCGCCAACCTCGGCGCGGTTGCGCTTGCCGCAATTGACCCGTGGGGGCTTTGGTTGCTCTGCGACGGCCAGCCTCGGCGGTTGAGTTTTGACCTTCCTGTGCAGCACCCGAGTAGAGTTCGGGCAACGATTGTGGAAATGCTCGGCTGCGCAGAATAGCGCCTTGTGTCAGTTCGCCTGAAAGCCTTAAGGGCTTGCAGGGCAAGCAAAGTTGTTGTTCGAAGACTGTCTAGGGTCTATCTAGGGCTTATCTAGGGCCTGAGTGCCCACAAATAGCAGTCTATTCTCCTCGCGTTTATCCTGTATTGCCCCTTGAAAGGCATCCGCACAGCCCCATATACAGCTCGGCATCCGACAGAATAGAGGCATTGACTCTGGCGTCGGCATTACTAGAATTGGCACTCGCTTAGTCTGAGTGCTAATTCTGGCTCTGGAGAGTGCTTAGCCTGAGGCGGCGCGCATCGCGTTTGCTCTATATCAGGCTCAACTTATTGAAGGGAGATTACAGGCAATGAAGATTCGTCCTTTGCATGACCGCGTTCTCGTTCGCAGAGAAGAGGAAGAAACAAAAACGGCCAGCGGTATTGTGCTGCCGGGCTCTGCGGCAGAAAAGCCGTCGCGTGGGGAAGTTATTGCTGCAGGTAAGGGCAAGATCACCGACAGCGGCGATGTGCGCGCGCTAGACGTTAAAGTCGGCGACAAAGTTATTTTCGGCCAGTACGCCGGCAGCATCGTGAAAGTTGAAGGCGAAGAGCTGTTGATGATGGCTGAGTCTGAAATTCTTGCTGTTATCGAAGCCTAAGCAACACACCCGTCAACGAATTTTTTAAGGAATAGGATCATGGCTAAAGAAGTATTGTTTCGTGATGAGGCCCGTCAGCGCATGCTACGTGGCGTTAACGTTCTGGCCGACGCGGTGAAAGTGACATTGGGACCTAAGGGTCGCAATGTTGTGTTGGAAAAATCTTTCGGCGCGCCACTCATTACTAAAGATGGCGTTACCGTTGCAAAAGAAATCGAGCTAGAAGATAAGTTCGAAAACATGGGCGCACAGATGGTGAAAGAAGTCGCGTCCAAAGCAAATGATGAAGCGGGCGACGGCACCACGACTGCAACCGTTCTGGCGCAAGCGATCGTGACTGAAGGTTTGAAGTCTGTTACCGCTGGCATGAACCCAATGGATCTTAAGCGCGGTATTGATAAAGCGGTTCTTGCCGTGGTTGAGCAGCTTGAAAAGCTGTCTACGCCCGTTAAAGATCGTAAGGCGATTGAGCAGGTTGCCTCTATTTCGGCTAATAGCGACATGACTGTTGGCAATATCATCGCTGAAGCAATGGAGCGTGTATCAAACCGCGATGGTAAGTTCACAACAGATGGCGTGATCACGGTAGAAGAAGGTCGTGGTCTGCAGGATGAGCTGGAAGTGGTTGAAGGTATGCAGTTCGATCGCGGCTACCTGTCTCCATACTTCATCAACAATCAGGAAAAAATGGCGGTTGAACTTGAGCACCCGCATATCCTGTTGGTTGATAAAAAGATTTCCAATATTCGTGAGCTGCTGCCTGTGTTGGAAGCCGTCGCGAAATCTGGCAAACCTTTGCTGATTATTGCTGAAGACGTTGAAGGCGAAGCGCTGGCGACGTTGGTTGTGAATAACATGCGCGGCATTATTAAGTGCGCAGCAGTTAAAGCGCCTGGTTTTGGCGATCGTCGGAAAGCCATGTTGCAAGATATCGCTATCTTGTCTGGCGCTACGGTGATTTCTGAAGAAGTGGGCCTGAGTCTAGAGAACGCATCTATTGAAGACCTAGGCACCGCCGAAAAAGTGAATATCGACAAAGAAGCCACCACCATTGTTGGCGGCGTTGGTTCTAAAGAAGACATCAAGGCACGGGTTGAACAGATTCGCGCTGAGATCGAAAACTCGACTTCTGATTACGATCGCGAAAAGCTGCAAGAGCGTGTTGCTAAGCTGGCGGGCGGCGTTGCGGTGATTAAAGTTGGCGCAGCGACTGAAGTTGAAATGAAAGAGAAGAAAGCGCGTGTCGATGATGCACTGCATGCAACTCGTGCGGCCATCGAAGAAGGCGTTGTACCGGGCGGCGGCGTGGCGCTGGTTCGCGCTTTGGCGAACATGGGTGTTGTTGAAGGTGATAACGAAGACCAGAACGTCGGTATTGCCTTGGCAACGCGTGCACTGGAATCGCCATTGCGTCAGATCGCCTCAAACGCCGGTGCTGAAGCATCTGTTGTTGTGCAAACCGTTAAAAATGGCAAAGGAAACTTTGGCTTTAACGCTGCAAATGGCGAATACGGCGATATGCTTGAGCTTGGCATTATCGATCCAGCGAAAGTGACCCGTACTGCTTTGCAGGCGGCGGCGTCAATTGCTGGCTTGATGATTACCACAGAAGCGATGGTTGCCGATAAGCCAGCTCCTGCTGGTGCCGGCGGAGGCATGCCAGATATGGGTGGCATGGGCGGTATGGGCGGCATGATGTAATGGCTGCTCGACGCTTATCGTTAGCGTCTTGGTACTGAAAAAGCCCCGCAATTGCGGGGCTTTTTTTATGGGCTGAGTTTGTGTTGTTGGCATTACTCGGTAAAAATGGTTTAGCCTTCCTCATCCCCAATTAAACAGTGATTGAACATGCCGATGGCCGTCGCGGATTTAAAATTAAAATGGCATGTGCTGGCCATGGTCGTGCTAATGCTCGGGCTGGGCTTGGCGCATGAGTGGGTGAACCCCTGGTTACGCTACGACCGCGAAGCGGTTGCGGCAGGGCAGGTTTGGCGGCTGTTAACCTGCCATCTAGTACATCTTAATTTGTCGCATATGGCGATGAATCTAGCTGGATTTTTACTGTGTTGTTTCTTTTTCAATGACTTACTTACGCGCAAAATATTGTGGCTATGGCTTTTGCCCTCTTCTATTGCCGTCGGTTGTGCTTTCTATTTTATCGACGATGGACTGAGCTGGTATGTCGGCTTATCCGGCATACTGCACGGATTATTTATCGTGTGTCTGTTACTTGGCTGGCGCGGCAACCCAGGGTTGCACTCGGTGGTGATGGTTTTGATCGTAGGGCGTTTGATCTGGGAGCAGATGCCGGGCTACGACGTTGATTATTTGCGCACAGTGATCAATGGGCGCGTCTATGTGAACGCACATTTGTACGGCAGCATTGCAGGGGCAATAACGGGGGTAGGGATATGTCTGCAGCACGCTCTTCAGCAAAAAAGAAAAAAAGCGGTCGTATAATTTGGTTCGGTATTCCGTTCTTGCTCGCCGGTCTTGGTGTGATCATTTTTGGGCCGTTAGCAACCTTTTACGAGCATTTTAATAGTAGTGAATGGGAGCGTGTTCCTGTTCACCTATCTGATATTCGCGTTGAGTCTCACCAAGGCGACGACAGCACGACCTATTCTATTGAAGCAAACTACAGTTACCAATATCGCGGTCAGAGGTATGCTGCCTCACGGGTAGGCTATGACGTGGGTAATGACAATATTGGTAACGATCACCATTCCATTGTTGGCGATATCCGCCGGCAGCAGGCGCGCGGCACCTTGCGCGCTTGGGTGAATCCTGATGCGCCACACGAAAGCTATTTGCTGCGTCAGTTACGCTGGAAGAAAATTCTCTTTATGGGCCTGTTTGGTCTTATTTTCTCCGTTGCTGGCGGCGGTATTATGCTGGCGGGCAAGCTTCGTACCGGTGAAAAGGTGAATGGGAAAGAGGTGATTTACTCTTCCGAACGCCATGGTTTTTGGTTGTTCGCTTTTATGGCGTTTATGTTTATTGGCATTAGCTTGCCGCCTGTATTGGCGATTGTTGATGAAATACGTAAAGGCAACTGGCTTATTCTGGTGGTATTGCTGTTCCCCTTAGCAGGCATATGGCTCGCTTATATGGCGTGGAAGTCTCGCCGTGATTGGAAATTCTACGGGCCTTTGCCATTAACGTTGACGCCGTTTCCGGGGCAGCTGGGCGGCGACGTGGCGGGGCAGATTGATCTACCCAATTGGTACGGCGAGTGTGCGTGGCGGGTGACGTTACAGTGTGTGCGTATCGTGACGAGTAGCGGTAAAAACAGCAGCACACGAGAATCGATTTTGTGGCAAAAAGATCAGGCGCCACATGTGGTTGCTCAAGGTGTGGGCTCGGCAGTGCGCTTTGTGTTTACGCCGCCGCCGGATCTGTCGGTTACCGGTAAGTCAGGGCGTGAACGGATCGAGTGGCGGGTTTCTCTGCTTGGACCGAAGACGCCAGTGCCGTTAGAGCGCACTTACTCAATCCCTGTTGAATTGGGTGACGGCAAAGCCAGAGCATTGCCGACGGAGCACGTGGCGCGCAGCGAGAAGCAGGCGTTGTTCGAGTCCATTAGTGCGGCGGCGGATCAAATCGATGTGCAGCAACTTGGTGATGGCTTGCGCTTGTATAGCCGCGTTGGCCGTAATGCGTCCATGGCGCTGGTGCTCCTAGTGATGGGGGTGGTGTTTTCGGGTGCGTCAATTGGGATGGGGATGGTTGCCGCGGAGGAAGGCTTTATGCTCTACGTCATGTCGTTTTTCTTTGGCCTGTTTGGCTTTCCGATGTTTTTCGGCGGAGTGTTTATGGCTGGGCGGGCGTTGGAGGCCAGAGTGTCTGCGCAGCAAGTCGATATTGTTCGCTACTGGGGCGGGCGAGCGCTGTGGCGTCGCCACGGCAGTTTGCAGCGAGCCGATCAACTGATCCTGACGAGCGGCGGTAGCTCGACCTCTGGAAACCGCAAGACCGAGTATTTCCACATTGAAGTGAGCTGCGAGGGCAAGAAGTTGCGTATTGCTGAAGGGTTGGTCGGGCGTGAGGTTGCGGAGGCGATGCGCGACAACGTTATCCGACTGCTCAGATTGCCCTGATCTGCTAGACTTCCTCCATTCAGAGGCTGCCTTGCTTAGCCTCCACAGATTAAGACACAGAGCTGAGATTCCGATGAGCAAAGACAAGCTGATTATTTTTGATACGACCCTGCGTGATGGCGAGCAAAGCCCGGGCGCCACTATGGACCGGGACGAGAAGCTGCGTATAGCCAAGGTGCTTGAACGCATGCGTGTTGATGTCATTGAGGCGGGCTTTGCGATTGCCAGTCAGGGTGATTTTGAGTCGGTAAAGCTGATCGCAGAAACGATCAAGGATTCAAGAATCTGTTCGTTAGCGAGAGCGAAAGAAGGCGATATTGATCGTGCTGGCGAAGCATTAAAAAATGCCAACGGCGGCCGTATTCATACTTTTATTGCGACCAGCCCTATTCATATGGAACACAAGCTACGATTGCCCCCAGACGAGGTGATTGTGCACGCGGTTAACGCGGTAAAATATGCGCGTAACCTTATCGATGATGTTGAATTCTCGTGTGAAGATGCCGGTCGTTCAGATATTGATTATTTGTGTCGCATTATTGAGCAAGTTATCGATGCGGGTGCGCGCACGATTAATATTCCGGATACCGTCGGTTATGCAATCCCCGGCCAGTTTGGTGAAACGATTAAGCAACTCTTAACGCGCATCCCCAATAGCGATAAGGCGGTGTTTTCGGTGCACTGCCATAACGACTTGGGGCTGGCAGTGGCGAACTCATTGGCTGCTGTTATGAATGGTGCTCGGCAGGTGGAATGCACCATTAACGGCTTAGGTGAGCGGGCTGGGAATGCGTCGCTTGAAGAGCTGGTGATGGCGGTGCGTACACGGGCAGATTTGTTCCCGGTGGAAACCACGATCAACGCCACGGAAATTGTGCCGGCGTCGCGTCTTGTGTCGTCGATTACCGGTTTTCCAGTGCAGCCGAACAAGGCCATCGTTGGTGCGAATGCGTTTGCACACGAGTCGGGCATTCATCAAGACGGCGTGCTCAAGCATCGTGAAACGTATGAAATTATGCGTGCTGAGGATGTTGGTTGGAACACCAACCGCATGGTGTTGGGCAAGCACTCAGGCCGCGCTGCATTTCGGGCGCGTCTTGATGAATTAGGTATTAGTTTTGCGACCAACGAAGAGTTAAATGACGCTTTTCAACGTTTTAAGGATTTGGCGGATAAAAAGCACGAAGTGTTTGATGAAGACCTGCAAGCTTTAGTGAGTGATACCAAGCAGGCCGCGGAAGAAGAACGTTATAAGCTGGTTGTCTTGGAAGCTTCCTCTAAAACCGGTGAAACGCCGTTAGCCAGTATTGTGCTGAGCGTAAACGGCAAAGAAATTGAAGCGGAATCGGCTGGGGCAGGGCCTGTCGACGCAACGTTTAAAGCGATTGAGAAAATTGCCGAAAGTGGGGCGACGTTATTATTGTATTCGGTCAATGCGATCACCTCTGGCACAGATAGTCAGGGTGAAGTGACGGTCCGGCTAGAGCATGGTGGCCGTATTGTTAATGGTCATGGTGCGGACACCGATATTATTACTGCGTCGGCAAAAGCCTATTTAAATGCGTTGAATCACTTTGCGGCGGGCTTAAAGCGCGCGCACCCGCAGGCGGCGGATGTCTAACGCTGTTGATTGATGGCCGTGAATGGTGAATGGGTATAGCAGATAGATCGGTAAAACGGATCGAACATTCAATGAGCAGGTGGCAGTGAACGAATTACAGCGGCAATCGTATCTTAAGACACTTGGCCTCACCCCGTGGGTGGCGCGTGTGCCGCTGCCCGGCGCTGCGCCGACACCGTGGGCGGAATGGCCGGAAGTGGCTACGCCCGACACGATACGTGAAGTAACCAGTACAGCAGGTTTGGCGGATGTTGACGCCAGTAGCCCGGCGAATGACGTGCCGCCACCTAATGCTAACGCGACGGCTACCGTTCCAGCGGAGGCTAATCCGACCATTAAGGCAGCCATGCTGGTGACCCAGGGCAGCGGCGAAAGAGATCAGATCAGCGCTGCGGTACGCTCTGTGCCGGCGGGCATGCGGGTGACTTTGCAAGCGCATCAGGTTGGCAGTATGTGGTTGTTGGCCGAGCAAGAAGATGCACAGGCGCCGGATCTCGGCCGCGAGGCACAGCAGTTACTGAACAATATGCTGGCGGTATTTCCCGGCGAACGCCGCGGCACACGCCGTTTTATTTGGCCGATCTCCGATATTGCGATGGACGACGAGGCGTTAAAGCAAACCTTCCAATCGTTCACGCGAGCGCTAGGCGGCAGAATATTACTGTGTGCTAAGGCCGCGTCGGTTGAGAAGATGCTTGGTCAGCCGCGTTATCAGCCTTGTGGCGATAAGCCGGTTATTTTACCGGTTAGCGCGCTGAGTGAAATGTTGGAAAGTCCTGCAGAGCATAAGCGCCTGACTTGGCAAGCCATGTTGGCCGCTGATTTTCAGGCATGAATACACAGATGCATGAGCTGCTGCCAGGCTTTCGTTTAAGGGCTATGCGCGAAGATGACCTCGATTGCGTGGTGGCAATTGAGCAGTCGGCAGCGGTGGCCTCGTGGACGCACAAGGCCTTTGCTGACTCACTTAGCGGCGCCCACGATTGTGACGTTGTTGAGCAGGTGGCGGACGGTGCGCTTGACGGTAAGGTGGTTGCGTTCCGCATTCTCTCCCGTGTTCTCGACGAAGCGCATTTGCTCAATATCGCCGTATCCGCAGATTTTCGTCGCCGTGGTATTGCGCTGGCCTTGCTGAATCAAATGGAAGTGTTTTGCGAAGCGAAAGATATCAGCATGCTGTACCTAGAAGTGCGGGAAAGTAATCACGGCGCCCGCGAGCTGTACGGCAACCAAGGCTTTTGCGAAACCTGTGTACGCAAAGGCTATTATCAATCTGCCGCCGGCGCGGAAAATGCGGTGCTCATGATGATGGAGCTGGCGCCGCACAAGTAATGTGTTGGCGGTTAGTCCCTTGCCGATTAAGTTTCTCTCTCTGCGTTGCTCATTACGCTCTTTAGGGGCTGTGGCTGCTTTCTAACGCTCAGGTGGGGCGGCTGGCGGTTCAGCGCCGTTGTTAAATTTAACGGCGGGCTCAATGTATAGGCTGTAGTTCTTCCGATATAATGCAGCGCTTTGTAGGCTCGGAAGGGCAGTTTCGTCACTATTCAGTGCACATTTACGTGCAAAACAGGGTTTTATCGGTATGAGTGATAGCAATTTTATCAATGAAATTAACAAGCGACGTACGTTCGCGATCATCTCTCACCCTGATGCCGGTAAAACCACCATCACCGAGAAGCTGTTGCTGTACGGCAACCTGATTCAGTTGGCAGGCACCGTGAAGGGCAAGAAGTCTGGCCGCCATGCGACCTCCGATTGGATGGAGATGGAGAAGGAGCGGGGCATTTCGGTGAGCACGTCGGTGATGCAGTTTCCGTATCACGGAGCGATGGTTAACTTACTCGACACTCCCGGTCACGCGGACTTCTCTGAAGATACCTATCGAACGCTCACGGCTGTTGATGCGGCGCTGATGGTCATTGACTGCGCGAAAGGCGTGGAAGAGCGAACAATTAAATTAATGGAAGTGTGTCGCCTGCGCACCACGCCGATTCTTGCTTTTATTAATAAAATGGATCGTGATGTTCGTGATCCAATTGAAGTGCTCGACGAAATTGAAGATGTATTAAAAATTAAGTGCGCGCCTATTACGTGGCCTATCGGTATGGGGAAGCAGTTTAAAGGCGTCTATAACCTGCTGACCGACACGATTGTGTTGTACAAGACCGGCATGGGGCACACCATTCAGCCTATCCGCGAGATCAAGGGTGTGAACAATCCTGAGCTGGATGAGGCGGTGGGTGAGTACGCCGCTGAATTACGGGAAACGCTGGAGTTGGTGCACGGCGCAAGTCACGAGTTCAACAAAGAAGCGTTTCTTGCCGGTGAATTAGCCCCGGTATTTTTCGGCACTGCACTGGGTAACTTTGGTGTTGATCATATGCTTAATGGCTTGGTCGAGTGGGCGCCAAGCCCGAAAGCGCATGAAGCGGTAGAGCGAGTGGTTGATGCCAGAGAAGAAAAATTTACGGGGTTCGTGTTTAAGATTCAAGCAAACATGGATCCCAAGCACCGTGACCGCATTGCCTTTATGCGTATTTGCTCGGGCAAGTACCAGAAAGGCATAAAGCTCCAGCAGTGCCGAACCGGAAAAGATTTACGTATCAGTGATGCGCTAACGTTCTTGGCGGGTGAGCGTGAGAATGTTGAGCTGGCTTATGCTGGCGATATTATTGGCTTACACAATCACGGTACGATTCAAATTGGCGACACCTTTACTGAGGGCGAAGCGTTGCGTTACACCGGCATTCCATTTTTTGCGCCGGAATTGTTTCGTCGTGTTGTGTTGAAGGACCCGTTAAAAAGTAAGCAGCTTCACAAAGGTTTAAAACAGCTGGCGGAAGAGGGCGCAACACAGGTCTTCATGCCGCTGAAAAATAACGACTTGATTCTCGGTGCTATTGGCATGTTGCAGTTTGATGTTGTTGCACATCGCTTGAAGCATGAGTACGGCGTTGAATGCCGTTATGAACCGATTAGTGTGCATACCGCGCGTTGGGTTGATGCCGACAATGAGCGTGAGATCGACAAGTTGCGCGACAAGGCATTTGAAAATCTTGCGGAAGATGGCGCCGGCTTCCTCACTTATCTTGCTCCAACGCGCGTTAATCTTAGCCTGGCACTAGAGCGTCATCCTGATGTGCGCTTTAGAGAAACACGAGAAATCTAAATCGGATTCGTTTTGTTGGCGGGCTAATCGCGCAGAACTATTTGAATAGAGCTGTGGAGGGAGTTATAACGATACATCTTGGCGCATGCCGCGATGTGTCGTTATGTTCCAGAGTGCTATTTGTATTAATCCTTGTCCACCATTCCTCGCAATACCAATACCAGCTGCCAAATCTGTTCGTCACTTAATGCCGGATGCGCCGGCATAGCTGTGTTCGGCACGCCATGCTTAATGCCCCAGAATAATTGACCGTCGGGAATAGATGCCATGGTTTCGGCGCAGGTGAAGTTGCGAGGAGGCGGCGCAAAGCTTAGCGCTAATGGGCCATCTCCAGTGCCTTTTTTGCCGTGGCATTTATAGCAGCCGACATCGCGACTTTTATAGGCCCGTTTGCCGGCACGCAGATGTTGACGTGTTAGCTCGAGAGGGTTGGGTTGATTGAATAGAGCGCTTGGCGCTTGAGCAATCTTTCGATATTGAGGGCATTGACTGTATGCATGGCTACTTGCAAGGAGCAAGGCCAGAAATATTGCCGTGCTACGCGTTGTATACAAAGCGTCCGTTATTGTTTTTATCATGTTGAATATCCTGATAAGTAGCGCGCCAATCGGTTGTTAATGCGTGCCGTTGCCGCGAGCTGTGCGGCTGTCTCAAGCTGTTCTTCGAATGTGTTGTGACAAGAGAGTAACGAATTTGTTTCATCAGTGTAAGGTGGCCGAACACGGTACGTAGATCTGGATGGCAAAAATGAGGGGTGCTAATGATTAAACGGCCCGTTTGGAGACTGCATGGCGTGGTGATTGA
The DNA here is from genome assembly GCA_018067045.1 of Gammaproteobacteria bacterium. GTDB lineage: Bacteria > Pseudomonadota > Gammaproteobacteria > Pseudomonadales > Alcanivoracaceae > JARGPN01. Next base: position 127,725 of record JAGPVL010000035.1, on the reverse strand, counting down.
GGTTATAAAGACATTGAAAATGTATGTCTTGGCACTGTTTTGCTATTCAGGGGTTCGTTAACGATTGTTTTTGACTGCGCTTACCTTGTGCGTGAATCTAGACGTTCTTTCTCTGGCATCCGCGGTGAGCTTGTTCTGTATAAACGGGGAATTGTTATGCAAAGTAATCGATTGTTTGTTTTGTATCTTGTTGTGAGCGTTTTGGCACTGGGTTTAACGTGGCTTCATGTGCCTGCGTATCTTGGCGAAGGACTTGTTCAGGGTAATGTTCAGTTTTGGCAGGATGCATTGTTAAACGCCAATCCGGCGGGTTTATTTTTAGCCGTAGATATACTATTTCTAGCGTTAGTGGCCAATATTTGGATGGTGGTTGAGAGTCGTCGCCACGGCATTCCATTTGTTTGGGCGTATGTATTTGTCGGGATTTTTGTCGCGATTAGTGTCGCATTTCCGCTATTTTTGGCGGTTCGTGAAAAGCGTCTTACTATGTTAGGGCAGGGTAATACAGGGGCTGGCTTAACCGCCGTGGATAGGCTGTTACTTGGGGTTATGTTTGTTGGCACTGTCGGTGTGGCGGTGTGGGTGATTTAATTTTTTATCCCGTTTCATGCTCTCAGATATGCTTCTCTTTGGGGTAATGTTTCTCTTTTTTGGTGGGGCCTCGCTTTATAGGGAATGCCTACGAATAGATATTTTTGCGGATTTCTGAGGACGGTAAACAATGAATATTGCTATCCAAATTACTCTGGCGGCGGCAGGCATCTTTTTGTTTGTTGGCTTAATTGGTGGGGTGATGAAATATCACGGCATTATGACGAGCGAGAATCATCGTGCGCCGGTGTATATTGATGTCGCGCACCGCGCCTCACTGATGTACAGCTTTGCCGCATTGGTGATGGCGGAGCTGCTCAAATACAGCCCATATTCCGTTGCAGTGCAGTGCGTAATCACGGGGGTGCCGTTATTCTTTTTTGCGACGGCTGTGGCGCAGTATTTTAAGCTTGGCATCGAGAACAAAGTCCGCAATCAATTTAAGCAGCGTAACTTTGTGACGACGTGGGGGATGTTGCTGCTAATTGTTGGGGAGGTCGGCGGCGTTGGCGCGATCGTCTGGGGCTTTATTGATACACAGTTTTTGCTTTGATTGTTTAGAGCGCCGATTAGCCCCCAAGTAGTAGTTCTTCTCCGCGCTCTACCGCGTCCAGCGGGCCATACAGAATAACCACATCTCCGCTTTCGAGCACGGTATCGCCTTCAGGGTCTTGAATATTCGTACCCGCACGGCGGATCGCTCTTATTGTGACATTGAGTTTTTCCAAGCCAGTCTCGCTAATACGTCGTCCTTGGCAGCGCGCTTTGCCCGCGAGGGTTACGGCGTGAAGCAGGCGGTAAGCGTTGCCGGCGCTGTCCATGCTGGGAAATGAATCGCCGTGATAGTAACCGTGTAGCAGTTTGTAGCGATCCCGACGAGATTGGCGGAGGGTCGCCAGCACTTTGCCCAGCGGCACTTCCATTAGTAGCAGTGCGTGAGCAATGAGCATCAATGATGCCTCTAGCACTTCTGGTACGACTTCTGTTGCGCCTGCTTCAATGAGTTGATCCAGGCTCGTGTCATCGCGGGTGCGTACAAGTACGCGCATATTCGGTTCAAACGAATGAACAAGTCGCATTATTTTCTCAGCGCGACGGGCATCATCAAACGTAATGACTAATAAGCTGGCGCGGTGAATGCCGGCGCGCTCAAGTGTGTCTTTACGGCTGGCGTCGCCAAAGAGAATTTTTTCACCGGCTTGGCTACTTTCATGAATGCGGACAATGTCAGAGTCGATAGCGACCGTTTCGATATGAAAGCGGCTGAGGTAGCGAGATAGGTTTTGCCCGACACGGCCATAGCCACACAAAATCACGTGGCCGCTAATATCATCCGCGATTGAATTGCTTTCGTCTGGCAGTGCCATGCGTTGCTGAACCTTGCGTGCGACGCGGGCACTGTTTTGAATAAGTGCTGGTGTGGCGATCATGGTGAGTACCGTCATTGCCACAATAAGGCCGGCTCTATCAGGGCTAAATACGTTGAGGCTCACCGCGAGTGTGACGAGCACAAAACCAAACTCACCACCTTGTGACAGCACAAGGCCTGTACGAACGGCCGTGTCGGCACGTTCACCAACAAGGCGCAGAAGTACCGTGGTGATCAAAGATTTAAAGATAATCAGGAAGAGCGCGCCCGGTACAATCCAGTGCCACTTTTCAAGAAAGAGTGCTGGATCGATGAGCATGCCCACCGACATAAAAAATAGGCCGAGAAGCAGATCACGAAACGGCCGTATGTCGGATTCGATCTGATGCCGGAAGTGTGATTCGCCGAGCATCATGCCGGCAAGAAATGCCCCGAGTGCCATCGATAAACCCAGTGCGTGAGTCACCCAAGCTGCGACGAGAGCAAGTAGTAGAGCGGTCATTACGAACACTTCGTCAGAACGAACGCGACCTGTTTCTTCTAGGAGTTTTGGCAGCAGCCACTTGCCAACGACAAAGATGCCGACGAAAAGCAGTAGGGCTTGTAGTAATGTTTCGCCGGCAGCCTGCCATGGGTCGCCGTGACTGTTGGCCAGTGCGGGCAATAGCACCAACATAAGAACGGCGGCGAGATCTTGAAAGAGGAGGATGCCGGTGGCGCTACGCCCGTACGCGGTATTCACTTCACCGCGGCTGATTAATTCGCGAATCACGATGGCCGTTGATGATAAAGATAGGGCGCAGCCAGTAATGACTGCGGTTTCCCATTTGAAGCCAAACAGGCGCATTGCTAATACGACGGCGATGCCAGTGGTAAGTACCTGTGCTGGGCCAGCGCCAAATACGATGCGCCGCAACGACATTAATTTTGGAATGGAAAACTCAAGGCCAAGAGAGAACAGCAGAAAAACAATACCGAACTCGGCCAAGTGTTGAATGTTGACGGTGTTTTCTACCCAAGCAAACCCAAAGGGCCCTGCGGCTAATCCGGCGAGGAGATAGGCCAGGATGGCAGGTAAGTGTAGGCGTCTAAATAAGGTGACGAGAACGACAGACGTGCCGAGCAACAGTACGATCATGGCCAGCATGCTCATATGGCAAACTCTCCTTTCGGCATCGGTGCGAGGTCGGCGTTAGTGCTTGGCACAGCTTGCAAGCAACTCCGTTGCATTCAGCGGCCCTCAGCGTTGTTGTGCTTTGTGGTTATCTTAACGCACGCATTAGCTTGTTATCATAGCGCAGGAATGGGCCGAAATGTTGGCGCTCTCTCCGCTGGCGCGTTCATTTCATTATGAATGTACTTGTCATGCAGTGAGGGAGTCGGTGTGGCGCGGTTAAATGGCGGGATACATTGTATGAGTTGTTTGGAGGAAGAGGGCTTGCAAGCGCTGGGAATTACGGAAGACGTAATCCCCAGCGCACCAGCTGCGGATTACTTTTGTGGCGTACGAATCACCATTAAACGCTCTTCGCTCATATCTTGTATGGCCCAACGGATACCTTCGCGGCCAAGTCCAGAGTCTTTGACGCCACCATAAGGCATGTTGTCGACGCGCCAGCTTGGCACGTCGCCAATAATGACACCGCCAACTTCAAGAACATCCCATGCTTTTTGGGCGTTATACAGATCGCGGGTGAAGATGCCTGCCTGCAGGCCAAAGACACTGTCGTTAACGCGTTCAAGTACGGCGTCGAAATCACTGAATGATTCGAGAATGGCGACCGGCCCGAAGGCTTCGTCTTCAACCACGGCGCAGCCTTTGGGGACGTTTTCCATTAGCGTTGGGTCAAGCATGGCGCCATCGCGTTCGCCGCCGCAGAGTAGAGTGCCGCCACTTTTAACGCCTTCAAGAATCCAGTTGTGCAAGCGTGTTGCTTCGCCTTCAGAAATCATTGGACCGATAAACGTCTCGGGATCTTTCGGGTCGCCTTTTTTCAGCTTTTGGGTGCGTTCGACCAAGCGCTTTTTCAGCTCCTCATAAATGTCTGCGTGACCAAAGATGCGTTGTACACCAATGCAGCTTTGTCCTGACTGATAAAAAGCACCGAAAACAATGCGTTCAACGGCATCGTCAAGGTCCGCATCTTTATCGACGACACAGGCGGCATTGCCGCCTAGCTCGAGAATGACTTTCTTTTTGCCTGCCCGCGCTTTGAGGTCCCAGCCTACTGCTGGTGAGCCGGTAAAGCTTAGTAGCTTAAAGCGCTCGTCTGTGGTGAACAGGTCAGCACCATCACGGTGGCAAGGTAGCACGGAGAAGGCGCCTTTCGGCAGATCGGTTTCAGCCAAAATTTCGCCAATAATAATAGCACCGATAGGTGTGCGGCTGGCTGGTTTGAGAACGAAAGGGCAGCCTGCGGCAATGGCCGGTGCGACCTTGTGCGCAGCGAGGTTGAGTGGAAAGTTAAACGGTGAAATAAAAGAACATGAGCCGATTGGAACGCGCTTAATAAAACCGCGATAACCTTTGGCCCGTGCTGAAATTTCTAGGTTAGGTATTTCGCCTTCGATGCGTACCGCCTCTTCTGCTGCAACACGAAAGGTATCAATCAAGCGGGTTACTTCGCCTTGTGCATCCTTAATAGGTTTGCCTGCTTCGACGCACAGTGCGAGCGCCAGTTCATCGAAGCGCTCTTGAAAGCGTTTAACGCAATGATAGAGAATCGCCTGCCGCTCGTAGGGCGCAAGGGCTGCCATAGGCTTTTCGGCTTTCACTGACCATGCGATGGCCTCATCAATGGTTTTCGCATCTGCCATGGCAACACGTGTGGCGACTTCGCCGGAAAACTTATCGGTAACGTCGAGGTCGGTGTTAGCATAAACCGCTTCGTTGGCGAGGTAATAAGGGTAGGTTTCCTGAAGCATTGCGCTCTCCTAATAGGTGCATGTGCGAGGCTGTCAATCGGGGGACTGCGAAGGTCACGAGGGCGTTCGTTCGTCTACCGACAAGGCTGGCGCTGGCTGAGCAGACAGGTTCGTGCATGCTCAGTCAGCGTCTACACTTCTTTATAGCTTGCTGGCCAATTCCCGAATTTCGTGATTCAGAATGCGGTCATTCTGGCTATAGTTTACCTGGACGTCGATCAAGTGCACGCCGCCTTCGGCAAAACATTTTTCCATCAGCGGTTTGAGTTCGGCGGTGGCACTAATGCGATGGCCTTCAGCGCCATACGCTTTGGCGTAAGCGACAAAATCCGGGTTGCCGAAGTCGAGACCGAAGTCATCAAAGTCCATTTGTGATTGCTTCCATTTAATCATGCCGTAACCATCGTCACGTAGCAGCAATATGATTAAATCGAGATTCAGGCGCACAGCCGTTTCGAGCTCTTGTGAGTTCATCATAAAGCCACCGTCACCACAGACGGAAACGACTTTACGTTCTGGGCAAACCAGTTTTGCGGCCATTGCCGATGGTAGGCCGGCGCCCATTGTCGCCAGTGCGTTGTCGAGCAGTACGGTGTTGGGCTTTTTCGCTAGATAGTTGCGCGCAAACCAAATTTTGTACATGCCGTTATCGAGCGCAATGATGCTGTCGTCATCCAAGACTTCGCGCACTTCTCGTACAAGGCGCTGTGGTAGGACTGGGAAGCTGTCGTCTAGCGCGCCATCGTGAATGTGCTTGGTCAGGGCGTCACGGATGCGATGAGCGTCGGCGAAGCTCCAGTGCTGTTGTGGTTCGAGGCGTTCCTTGAGCTGCCACATACTGTTGGCGATATCGCCAACCACTTCAATCTGCGGAAAGTAAACCGGATCTACTTTGGCTGAATTAAAGTTGATATGAACCACTTCGGCGCCGCCAGGGCGCATAAAGAACGGAGGCTTTTCGACCACGTCGTGGCCGACGTTAATGATTAGATCTGCTTGATGTATCGCGCGGTGAACGAAATCGCCGTCAGACAACGCGGTGTTGCCAATAAAGTGCGGGCTGGTTTCGTCGATGACGCCTTTGCCCATCTGAGTGGTCACCGTTGGAATGCCAAGTTTATCGACAAACTGACGTAGCATTTTTGAGGTCAGTTTACGGTTAGCGCCGGCGGCGATGAGCAGCAAAGGTTTACGTGCTGAGGAAATCGCTTCGACGGCTTTATTAATGGCCTTGTCTTCGGCAATTGGGCGGCGCGTATAGCTTGGCTCAAGAACTGGCATAGTCGAGTGTTCGTGAGCGATATCTTCAGGCAGTTCTAGATGGGTGGCGCCTGGGCGCTCTTCTTCCGCTAGGCGGAACGCTTCGCGAATACCGGATGGAATGTTGTCGCCGCTGACGATCTGTTTCGTGAACTTGGTGAGCGGGCGCATCATATCGATGATATCGATAATTTGAAATTGGCCCTGCTTAGAAGATTTAATGGGCTTTTGCCCGGTAATCATCACCATTGGCATACCACCGAGCTGCGCATAGGCGGCGGCGGTGACAAAGTTGGTGGCGCCTGGCCCCAGCGTAGACATACAGACGCCGGAGTTGCCGGTGAGGCGGCCATAGGTAGCAGCCATAAAGCCAGCGGCTTGTTCATGACGGGTGACGACCAGTTTAATTTTTGAGCCGCGCAGTGATTCCAGTAAGTCGAGGTTTTCTTCCCCTGGAATACCAAATACATACTCAACGCCTTCTGCTTCTAAGGCGCGTACAAATAGATCTGAAGCTTTCATTTACGGCTCTCCTGACGTTGCCGGCTATCAATAAATAGACCGCGTGATGTTCGAGGGAATCGGTCTAAGGGCCTTATCTGCAATATTGGTGCCGCCTTTAATCCTCTGTGCACCGCTGTAGCACTCTAAGGAGGCACTGTTTGCAGGCACACTGCCAACTGTTGTGCGCCAAATTGATGCAATAGATCACCATAGGGCGCGGCGCGGGGCAACCACTCATTTGATTGACGTTAAGGACTAGACGTTAAGGACTATAGGGCCGGTGGAGTGCAATGGGTATGAGGTATTTTAAATGGAATGGATTGTTGCAGCGTATCGCGCTTGCAGTTGGTGCTGTTCTAGGAGAGCAGATAGTGCTGGATCGGGAGAACGAAAGAGTCTGAGGTTGGTTGGCGAGGCTTATCAGTGAGTGAGGGAGGGCGGCACTCAACGATACGCTCAGCGTCCATTGTGGCTTGAGTGATCTGGCGGCGGACAAGCGTTAGACCGTCAAGGGTTTCGCTAGGCCGTGGAATCAGCGAGAGCAGTATTTGCCAGTGGAGCGCCAGCCGCCGCGTTGCGACATGGCACGCAGAGGGAGTTTGAGGGCTCCGACAAGCAAGTTAGGGGTTAGTGCACCACCCCTTCACTGTTCACGCAGCACTCAAGATACTCTTCAGCGCTCATTTCGCAAACGTCGGCCACGCCGAGTTGCTCCATTAGCTGATCTTTGAGTTCAGTCACAACGCTGGTCATGATCGTCAGCGTTTCCTCTACCTGTTCGATGGTGCTGAGCAGGTCTTCCGCTTCCATATCGAGGTTATCGAGTTGGTCACTCATGTTGTTTCCTCGTAGGTGGGTTTCTCTGAGTCTGCCTAGGTTTTTTTCGTATTACTAGAGGACAATTAATTTTTTGCGCAGGAAATTGTGTTGCGGCTATTTCTTGGAGTGGCAGAGTGTTTGTTGGGTTGAGTATTGAGTTTGGTATGGGGTTTATCGAGATACTTTTTGCTGGGGGATGTGGCGGTCGGTTGATGCCGGACTCGCTTTGCAAACACGCGGTATTGTGAAGGCTCAGTCGTCTGCAAACAGACGCCTACAGGGCCAGTGTGGAGTTAACCTGCGGGTGATGAGGGCTGGCATCGTTGCAATGTTTCTTCGCAGAATCATTGCAACGATTTGGGCCCAGATGTTCTATTTGTTCGATATTATTTATTTGGAACTACGCGCTACAATACTGGCTTACTCCCAGCTTAGTGCGCCGCCTACCTGATACTCGGTTACGCGTGTTTCAAAGAAGTTTTTCTCTTTGCGTAAATCCATGATTTCGCTCATCCATGGGAATGGATTGGTCACGCCTTTAAATTGTTCAGGCAGGCCTAGCTGAGCGAGACGACGGTTAGCAATAAACTGCAGATACTCTTCCATCATGCTGGCGTTCATGCCGAGTACGCCGCGTGGCATGGTGTCTCGGGCATAAGCGATTTCCAGCTCAGTGCCTTCGAGAATCATTTGCGTGGCTTTGTCGCGCATACCCTGATCCCACAAATGTGGATTCTCGATCTTGATCTGGTTAATGACGTCGACACCAAAGTTCACGTGCATGGATTCATCACGCAAGATGTACTGGAACTGCTCTGCAACACCGGTCATTTTATTCCGGCGGCCCATCGACAGAATCTGGGTGAAGCCGCAGTAGAAGAAAATGCCTTCGAGTACGCAATAAAACGCAATCAAGTTTTGCAGCAATGCTTTGTCTGTTTCGACCGTGCCAGTAGTGAAGGATGGGTCGGACAGTTCGCGGGTGTACTCAATGCCCCATTGCGCTTTTTTCGCTACAACAGGTACTTCGCGATACATATTAAAGATTTCACCCTCATCCATGCCCAGCGACTCGATGCAGTACTGGTAGGCATGCGTATGAATTGCTTCTTCAAATGACTGACGCAAGATGTACTGGCGGCACTCAGGGTTGGTGATTAAGCGGTAAGTGGCTAGTACCAGGTTATTGGCAACAAGCGAGTCGGCCGTAGAGAAGAAGCCGAGTGAGCGTTTCACAATGCGACGCTCGTCGTCGGTGAGCCCTTGTGGGTTTTTCCACAATTGCACATCGGCGCTCATGTTGACCTCTTGCGGCATCCAGTGGTTTGAGCAGCCGTCGAGGTATTTCTGCCACGCCCAGTCGTACTTGAAAGGAACGAGCTGGTTAAGGTCGGCGCGGCAGTTGATCATGCGCTTCTCATCAACCCGTACGCGGCCGACGGTGCCTTCTAGATCGGCGATGCCTTCTTGAATATCCATCTTGGCCAGTGTTTCACGAGCGCGCTGGAGAGCGTCGCTAACCGGTGCGCTATTCTTTGAGGTGTGATCTTCAGGGGCGTCCTCTAGCGCTCGCTCGGCTCGTTGCTCGTTGGCCGGTTCGCTTGAAACAGATTCTGCTCGCGCTGCCGGTTCTGCAGCAGGGTTTTCTTGCGGCTGATTGTTCGTAGCCGATTGCGCCGCCGCTGCGGCTGCAGATTGGTTCCCGATGACAGCATTTTCTTCGGCATGGAACTCATCCCAGTTCAGCATGATTTTTCTCCTTATAGGAGCCGCCGGTTTCCGCTTTCTTCCGGCGACTTTAATGTGTCTGTTGTTGCTCGACGATTAACCAGCCCAACAAAATAGGCTGGTTAATCCGACGTCGTGATTACTGGCAGGCTTCGCAGTCTGGCGTATCAATAGAGCAAGCCTTTGGTACATCTGCCGCCTGAGAAAACTCGGCGGGTTCTTCGGCGGTGTTACCCGACGACACGCTATTGAGGCGACTATCTGAGATGGTTGATTTCTCAGACGTTGTGGCGCCGATTGCGCGAAGGTAATAAGTGGTTTTGAGGCCGCTTAACCATGCCATCTTGTAGGTCACATCCAGTTTCTTACCGTTCGCTTGGGCCAAGTACAGGTTCAGCGATTGAGCTTGATCGATCCACTTCTGGCGACGGCTTGCCGCTTCGACCAACCAGCGTGGCTCAACTTCAAATGCAGTACGGTAAATCTCTTTTAAGTCATCGGGTACGCGATCAATGGGCAACACTGAGCCATCATAATATTTCAGATCGTTAACCATGACGCTGTCCCATAGGCCGCGCGCTTTTAGATCATGCACGAGGTATGGATTAACGACCGTGAATTCGCCGGATAGATTCGATTTAACGTACAGGTTTTGATACGTCGGTTCGATCGACTGGGATACGCCGGTAATGTTGGCAATGGTCGCCGTAGGCGCAATGGCCATAACGTTAGAGTTACGAATGCCAGAGGTGCGTACCTTGTTGCGCAGTGCTTCCCACTCAAGCGTTTGAGAGCGGTCCATTTTCAGATACTTGTCGCCACGTTCGCGCGCCAGAATCTCAATAGAGTCGATCGGCAAGATGCCTTTGCTCCACAATGAGCCTTCGTAGCTTGAGTAGCTGCCGCGTTCTTCAGCCAGCTCAGAGGAGGCTTGAATGGCGTAGTAGCTCACCGCTTCCATGGAACGATCTGCAAACTCCACGGCGGCATCTGAAGCGTAAGGAATATGCTGAATATAGAGTGCATCCTGGAAGCCCATAATACCAAGGCCAACTGGGCGGTGCTTAAAGTTAGAGTTACGGGCTTGTGGCACGCTGTAGTAGTTAATGTCGATAACGTTATCGAGCATACGCACAGCGGTTTTTACAGTGGCTTGTAGTTTTACCTGATCCAAACCACCGTCGAGACTTACGTGGTGAGTGAGGTTCACGGAACCGAGGTTGCACACCGCAATTTCTTCGCTGTTGGTGTTCAGCGTGATTTCTGTGCACAGGTTTGAGCTGTGAACAACGCCAGAGTGCTGCTGTGGTGAGCGCAGGTTGCACGGATCTTTAAATGTCATCCATGGGTGGCCTGTTTCGAACAACATGGACAGCATTTTGCGCCACAGGTTGATCGCGGGAAGGGTTTTAAACAGCTTCAGGCTGCCGTCACGAGTTTGTGCTTCGTAGCCGGTGTAGGCCTTTTCAAACTCAATGCCATAAAGGTCGTGAAGGTCTGGCACGTCGTGTGGGGAGAACAGCGTCCATGTGCCTTCTTCGATAACACGCTTCATGAACAAATCGGGAATCCAGTTTGCAGAGTTCATGTCGTGGGTGCGGCGACGGTCATCACCGGTGTTTTTGCGCAGCTCAAGAAACTCTTCGATATCGAGGTGCCAAGTTTCCAAGTAAGCGCAGACGGCACCTTTGCGTTTGCCGCCTTGGTTTACCGCAACGGCAGTGTCGTTAACCACTTTCAGGAAGGGGACAACGCCCTGCGATTTACCGTTGGTGCCTTTGATATAGGCGCCCATTGCGCGAACAGGTGTCCAGTCGTTACCGAGGCCGCCAGCAAATTTAGACAGCATCGCATTATCTTGAATGGCGCCGTAAATGCCGTGCAGGTTGTCCGGCACGGTAGTGAGGTAGCACGAAGACAGCTGAGGACGCAGAGTGCCGGCGTTAAACAGCGTTGGTGTTGAGCTCATGTAATCGAAGCTGGACAGCAAGTTGTAGAACTCAATGGCGCGCGCTTCACGATTTTCTTCACGTGTGGCTAGGCCCATTGCGACGCGCATAAAGAAGCACTGTGGCAATTCAATACGGACATCGTCGGAGTGAATAAAGTAGCGGTCATAAAGTGTTTGCAGACCGAGGTAGGTGAACTGCATGTCGCGCTGGCCCTGTAGGGCTGCACCGAGCTGGTCGAGGTCGTAGCGCGCCAGTTCAGGGTCGAGCAATTCAAGCTCAATGCCTTTATGGATATAGGCGGTCAGTGCTTGACCATAGAGCGCTTCCATTTCTTGCTGGTTGGCACGCTCCGCAACACCAAGGAACTGCAGGGCTTCGGCACGCAGGCCATCGCACAACAGGCGCGCGGTAACCTGTGAGTAATTTGGCTCTTGTTCGATCATCGTCCGCGCGGTCATCACCATGGAGGTGTTGACGTCGCGAATGGATACGCCGTCGTACAGGTTCTTAACGGTTTCGGCGAGAATCTTATCGGGGCTGACTTCGGCGAGGCCGGCGCAGGCTTCGCGAATGAGGTGCTCGATACGGCCCATGTCGAGTGGCTGCTTGGAGCCGTCTTCCATGGTGACATTCATGTCGCTGCCTGCGCTGGCGCTAGATGGTTCTGCTTTGGCTTTTTCGCTGCGTTTACGAGATTGCTCTTCGCGATACAAAACATAAGAGCGAGCCACTTTTTGCTCGCCGGCGCGCATCATTGCCAGCTCAACTTGGTCTTGGATTTCTTCAATATGAATTGTGCCGCCGGATGGCATACGGCGGCGGAAAATGGCGCTCACCTGTTCGGTGAGGCGGCTAACGGTTTCATGGATGCGGCTTGACGCTGCGGCAGTTCCACCCTCGACGGCAAGAAATGCCTTTGAAATGGCAACGGTGATTTTGTCGTCGGTGTAGGAGACAACCTTGCCATTGCGCTTAATAACGCGCAGCTGACCTGGCGCAGTCGCGTCGAGAGGTGCGTTGTCTGTGCCGGCCTGAGGCGCCTGTTGAGGGGTCTGTTGTCCCTGAGTGTCTGTCTGCATGAGTGCCATCTCCGTTTCGTGCTGTTTTTCGGTGTTTTGTTTTTAGGCTCTGCGTGTGCCGGGCCCGTATATTTTTCGGCCGTTGGTTGATTGAACCAGTCAACGGCTCTGCTGCCGCGAACTGTCGTGAAGGCGCGGTAGCAAAGGGTGGTGCAAGTTTCTGTTTATCTAGTTAGCTATCTATTTATGTGTTGGACGTTATGTGTCGGACGTCTTTTTCGCGCTGCTTTATATAAAGCTGTTATGTCGCTATGCGCTTTTTGCTTTGTCTTCTGCCTTACATCTGCTTGGTCGTGATGTGTGCCGCTCTGGGTAAGGCTTTAATGGTACTTTCCCTTACCTTGCGCCCAACACTATATATAGTGATGTCAGGACGTATATCTTTGCATCGCTCTGGCCCCGATGTTTAGGGCTTTTGCGGTACTTGATACGCTATACGGGGTAGCTCTCCGTAGCATTTTTGCTGTTTTGCAGAAGCATCGCTTCGTACAAAAAACCCCATATCTTGGGGTTGGCTCGAACAATGACTACAAGTTATAGCGCATGAGGCCCGTTTGCAAGTGTCCAGTGAGAGGAAAAGCTGTGGATAAAGTGTGGAGAACTGGTGGATGAAAATGAGTGTTTTTGCGCTTAGACCGAAACACTATATATAGTGGCTTGGCTTGAGCAATATATGCGCTAGAAGTGTCGAATAAATACCCATTTTGGGCTCTGATGGCATGGTCCGGTGCGTTTGCAGGGAGGGCAACGGTTGGAGCAAAGCCTCGGCTGGCTTAGTGGTTTTGTTGTTATCTTCGTGCAGAGTGGATGCAGGGATGGGAACCGCCGCGTTTGGGATTGCCTTGGCAGACGATGAGGTGGGTAGTTGAATGGGCGAGTAAGGTAATATGCGTTGTTGCCGGTTATCCGTTGACTGCGTATAACACACTCATCTTTCATGCGTTTCTTTATAGGCGGCTGTCTCGACGCCGTATCAGAACGTGCAAAACAACACATAAGTAAAAAAAGGAGTTCGCTTTGGAACACGCACCCAGGGTGATGATTGTCGAAGATGATGAGCGTTTGGCGCTGTTGACCCGTGATTACTTGGTCGCGAATGGCTTGGATGTGTCGATTATCAGTAATGGTAACGAGGCGATTCGGCGAATTTCGTCTGAACAGCCGGATTTAGTGGTCTTGGATTTGATGTTGCCCGGTGCCGATGGCATTACCGTGTGCCGTGAAGTGCGCAAGACGTTTCGCAACCCAATTTTGATGTTGACGGCACGCACCGACGAAATGGATCAGGTGCTGGGCTTGGAAATGGGTGCAGATGACTATGTGCCCAAGCCGGTTAAGCCGCGCTTGTTGCTGGCGCGTATTCGTGCGTTGTTACGACGCGTGGAAGGAGAAATGGAGGCAACGCCGCAGCGTTTGGAGTTTGGCCCTCTGGTTATCGATAACGGTGCGCGAGAGGTGTTGCTCGAAGGCGAATCGGTTGAAATGACCAGCGCCGAATATGACCTTCTGTGGTTGCTGTCTTCGAATGCGGGACGCGTGTTATCGCGCGAGCTGATCTTCGAAAAATTGCGCGGCATTCAATACGACGGCCAAGATCGCTCGATTGATGTGCGCATTTCACGTATTCGCCCGAAAATTGGCGATGACCCAGATAATCCCAAACGTATTAAGACGGTGCGCTCGAAGGGCTATTTGTTTGTCTCCGATTTGAGTTCCTCTTAATAGCGGCAGCCAGTCGCTTTATGTGCAGGCGTTCCTAGGGTTGAGGCGCAGCGGTAGGGGCGTACGTTGATGTGTATAAGCAAGCTAATAGTTCGTTGGCCGACTAACTAGCTCGTTTCGCGGTAGAGGCGTTTTTTCGTTTGAATAGTATTTTTTTTCGTATTTATGGTGGTGTGGTGTTGACGATTCTTCTCGTCAGCGGGCTCGCTTATCTCGGTGCCGAGGTAGTTAACGGTATGCGCGCGGAGTCGTATCGCGGCGAAATGGCGCGCGGCACGTTTTATCTGATGGCGCGTGGGATTCAGCGACAAAAAGCTGACGAAGATGTGGAGCGTTGGCGGGATGTGTTGGGCCGCTTGATGGGCGCCGAGCTTACCTTGAGTTATGCCTCGGACGTTAGTTTAAGTGATGATGAGCGTCAGCGTTTGGCGGCAGGGAAAGTCGTGATGCGGCTCAGCGAGGAGCGGGGCTTCGCGGATATCTATTTTCAGCTTCCTGATGAGCAACGTTATATCGTTACGCGCATGAATAAAGTTTCGGAGCAGCAGGCGCGTGCCACGGCGTTGTTGGTGCTGGATGAGCTAGCGCAGTACCCGCTGGATCAGTGGGATGTAGAGTTCGATCGTATTCGCGCCCACTTTGGTTTCCCGTTGAGCCGTGTTGCTTACAATACGTTGAGGCTTGATCAAGAGCAGTTGCAACGATTGCAGCGCCGAGAGGTGGTGCTGGCGCTGGATGATAGTGGTTCGAGCCAGCATTCGAGTGTTCATGTTTATGCGCCGATTGGTAATACCGGTCAGGTATTGGTGTTAGGGCCGATGACGCTGTTTGATCAGAAACCGGTTGAGCTTATTGCCATTATCGGGCTGCTCGGATTGTCGGTGATGGGCATGGCAATGTATTTTTTGGTGCGCCCCTTGCAGGCGCGACTGGAGGGGCTGGGCCGTGCGGTGGAGCTAGTGGGTCGCGGTAACCTTAACGTTAAAGTTGAAGTGAAATCCTCCGATGCAATTGGCCAATTAGCCTCTACCTTTAATGGTATGACAGAGCATATACGTCGCTTAATTGAATCCCAGCGTGAAATGACGCGCGCGGTATCTCACGAACTAAGGACGCCCGTGGCGCGGTTGCGTTTTGGTATGGAAATTATGGCGGATACCGCCAGTGAGCCAGAGCGGCATCGAAAACTCGAAGAGCTTGATAGGGATGTTGAGCAGCTCAACGAACTGATTGATGAAATTCTAACGTTTGCGCGGCTTGAAGAGGGCAGCCCTGCATTAGAGTTTGATGTGATTGATGTGCCGGCACTGATTCGCCGTTTGCGTGAAGAGTTAAAAGGCATTGCCGGCCACATTGAAATAGTCTTGCGTGATAACGTCACCGCCGCAGATGGTGAGCACCCTTTTTTAGCGGAAGGCGCCGAGCGTTATATTCATCGTGTGCTGCAAAATCTTGTGACGAATGCGCTGCGTTATGCTCGGCATCGAATTGAAGTGCGTTATTTTGTCGATGGCGACCTAGCGTGCGTTGAAGTTGAAGATGATGGCCCAGGTATTCCGGTAGCGGATCGCGAGCGTATCTTCTTGCCGTTCGCGAGGCTTGATGAAAGTCGGCAGCGCACAGGTGGAAAGAGCGGTGGTTATGGACTGGGACTCTCCATTGTGAAGCGTATTGCTGAATGGCATGGCGGCAAGGTGACGATTAGCGGCGGCGGTAACTTGGGCGGCGCGCTATTTCGGATTAGCTGGCCGCGTGAGCGTGAAGGGGTGCATGTGCTGGGCGATGTCGGTGGTGCGTAGTTACTTCGCCTGCTTTTTACTGTGGCTGTAGATACACAGCGTTACGTAGCGCTGACATAGTTGAAACAGACTGGGCGGTGCGGATTAGGCATACTGTTCCTGTGTGCAACAAAAGCGCTTTGCCGACAGAGTCCCCTCTCTTGGGCATAGCAATTATCAGGCTCGTCATATTGACGGGCCTTTTTATTGTCTGCTGATTCTTGCCGGCTGGTTTTACCTGTTGAGAGAGAGGTTGCAGGGCAGGCAAATAACGGTTGCAATACTGTTCTTATGTACAGCACCCTGTGTTTCCGGTGAGCCGCCAGGCCAGTCTATTACTGCGACCCCACATTAGACTGGCTACGAAGGGTCTTCCCAACCCATCGATCTCCTTCCCACGGCGCCAAGGACGGCGCTGGCTCCCGGGCCCAATTTCAGCGATTAGCCGTGACACATCATTGCGCGGCTACTTGCGACTCCCTCAGGTTCGCAACGTTCTAGATTTTATCGGCTTTGTCTATGTGGCGCGCGTGATAATGTTTTTGTTGGTTCGGCCCTGTCTGTCAGGATTGTTTGTGTTTTATATGATGCTTTTATCAGCCTTCCTAAATTGTCACTTCAACCATATCTTCCAAGACTGGTAGTCTTGCTTTTCAGATAATGCGGCCTCGAACCATAACAGGGAGTTTTCATGTCTTACCTGCTCGCTTTTGATCAGGGAACAACCAGTTCTCGAGTCATCCTTTTTGATCAGCAGGCGGTACCGCTGGCGCAAGTGCAGAAAGAATTTCGGCAGTATTACCCGGATGACGGTTGGGTTGAGCATGATGCCAACGGTATTTGGCATGACTGCCTGAATCTTTCTAGGCAGCTGCTGAAAGAGCAGGGTGTTGAAGCGAGCGAAATTGTTGCCATCGGCATTACCAATCAGCGTGAAACGACGGTGCTGTGGGATCGGCAAACCGGCGAGCCTTTAGCGCCCGCTATCGTATGGCAGGATCGCCGCACCGCGGATTTCTGTGCTGCGCTGAAGAAGCAGGGGCACGAAGCGCAGGTATCTGTGAAAACCGGTTTGTTGCTCGATCCGTATTTTTCGGCGACGAAGTTAGGTTGGCTACTCGATAATGTGTCGGGCGCACGTGCTCGCGCAGAAAAAGGTGAGCTGGCATTTGGCACCATTGATAGTTGGTTATTGTGGCAATTAACTGGCGGCAAAGTGCACGCCACGGATGCCACGAATGCCTCGCGTACGTTGATGTTTAATATCCATACTCAGCAATGGGATGATGATCTGCTGGCGCTATTTAATATTCCGGCGGCGTTGTTGCCGGATGTGCGCGACAGTGCGGCGGACTTTGGTCGCACGGACGCCTCTTTGTTTGGTGGTGAGATTGCGATCTGTGGGGTCGCTGGAGATCAGCAGGCGGCCCTTGTCGGGCAGGCATGTTTCTCGCCGGGCATGGTCAAAAGCACCTATGGCACCGGTTGTTTCATGGTGCTCAATACCGGTGAGCAGGCGGTGACGTCGAAAAGTCGATTGCTGACGACTGTGGGCTACCGCATTAATGGCAAAACCACTTATGCCTTAGAGGGCTCTATTTTCGTTGCTGGGGCAGCTATTCAATGGTTGCGTGATGGCTTGCGCTTGATAAGCGACGCGAGTGAGACCGAAGCGCTGGCGCGCAGCATTAGTAGTGCGCGCGGCGTGTACCTAGTGCCAGCGTTTACGGGTATGGGCGCGCCTTGGTGGGACCCTCACGCGCGTGGCGCGCTACTCGGCCTAACCCGTGACACAGGAATTGCCGAAGTCGTGACGGCAGGGCTTGAGTCAGTGTGTTACCAGTCCTTGGATCTGCTTGAAGCAATGATGGCGGACGGGGCGGCGAAGCCTACGGCGCTGCGGGTTGATGGCGGCATGGTCGTCAACAATTGGCTGACACAGGCGCTGGCGGACACGCTTGGGGTTGAGGTTGATCGTCCCGTCGTGACCGAAACCACGGCCCTTGGCGCGGCGTATCTGGCGGGCTTGCAGGCGGGGCTTTTCAAGTCATTAGACGAAATTAGCAGCCATTGGCAGCGTGATCGCCACTTTCGGCCAGTATTGGATGAGCCGACCCGTCAGGCGCGGTACGCCGGTTGGCGTCGAGCGGTAGAGCGAGTTTGCTCTGTGCCAGAGTAAAGTAATCCACCAATGACAATGAAGGCGTAATGCTCGGCGGTGTCGAGGGTTGCGTCTTCTGTGTCCTAGATCAAGTGGGCCACCTCTTTCTTGTTCCTCTTCTCTCCTTCCCTTCCCTATTCGCGCGGCTTGCGCGCAGGGCTTTGTTGCTTTGCCTTATGTCTGAATTTGGTAGGGCGAGCTTACTGCTCACAATGGAAACCTCTCCCTTTCTCGGACGATTTCTGTACAGGTGAATCTGTCTTCACGGGACGAAAGGTAGCCTAGTTCCGATAATTGATGTGACACGCGTCACATTAAGCTAATACTATATGCGTATCACCAGTGATACTAATTACCTAGCATCATGGTGGCATCCTGATTCGGATGCGGACTGTTCTACGTTACGGCAGTTGGGCCGAGCGTAGAGACGGAGTGATAACGCAATGACTGAGCAGATGCTTACAAGTAATGGTTCCGCTCCGGCCACCATGCGGAGAAGCCCGCTTTTGGCCAGCTTGCTGGGGGCGTTAGCGCATACATTGGTTTGCTGGCTTGCGTTGCAGTTAGATTTCTTTCGAGAAGGCGGCGAGCTGTTTTATCAGATTATTGCTGTGGTCTGGTCTGGGTACCTCGGATTCTTTGCTTGTTTTGTGCTCGGTCTCAATCGCCATTTTCGCGACACTAGCATGACGTTGCCTATCATGTTGTGGGCTACCTTCGGATTGTTGCTTACCGCTTACTATATTGATCAGGTGCGCCTGTGCGTGATGATCTTGTTCTTTGCCATTCTCCAGCCAGGTGTTTTTAGGCTGCGCTTTCCTTCATTTGTGGCCGTAAGCGCATTATGTGTTGGTTTATATGGCGTGATTATTTGGCGCTTAAGTGTGACGCATCCAGAAGCATTGGATATGACCGCCGAGCTTATTCAGTGGGCCGTCTTTACGCTGATTACCGCGGGGGTGGTGGTGGTGGCGGCGGAAATATCCAGCATTCGCCAGCAACTGGGCAGCCGTAATGGTCAGCTCGCTGGGTTGGTTGATCGTATTCAAGAAATGGCGATACGGGATGAGCTTACCGGCCTTTATAACCGTCGTCATGCGGTAGAACGAATGGTTAAAGTGCGTGAGATGGCTAATCGCAATGCATTGGATTTCGCGGTTGCCTATCTAGATCTAGACTTCTTTAAGCGCGTTAATGATACCTACGGCCACAACGTCGGCGACGAAGTGTTGAGGTCGTTTGCGGCGTTAATGGGGGAGCAGTTAAGTGGCCGGGATTTTGCGGCACGTTTGGGAGGCGAAGAGTTCTTGATTGTGCTGGTTAAATCGGATTTGGAGAACTGCGCGCAGTTGGCGGAGCGGGTGCGTAGTGCTGTGCCGGCGTTGCGCTTTGCTTCCGCATCGGATTTGAGTGTGACGGTTTCAATTGGCGTCGCGCAGTTTTCTGCTGGCG
This sequence comes from Gammaproteobacteria bacterium, assembly GCA_018067045.1. GTDB lineage: Bacteria > Pseudomonadota > Gammaproteobacteria > Pseudomonadales > Alcanivoracaceae > JARGPN01. The sequence continues at coordinate 108,385 of JAGPVL010000035.1, read as the reverse complement.
AGTCCCTTGACCAGTTACTGGCACGCGCAGATGATGCTTTGTATAAGGCGAAGCACTCTGGGCGAAACCAAGTATGTTTGGCCGCTGATGGTGCGACGACTTCAGAGACGGAAGAGGGTACTGAATGATTGCTGAACTGGAACAGGCCAAAAACCTGTTTGTAAACGAATCGCGATTAGTTCGCCGTCATGTGTTGACGGCGCTGGCGATTAGTGTGGTTCATACAACTATTTGTTTTTTTTATTTTATTGGCGGTTATTTTAATACCACGATCGCAAACTTTGTCTCGTTGTTTGCAGCGATTTGGCTGGGAAATGCGCTGATCTATGTGCTGGTTACTAGCGGTAAAACGCTGCGTTGGCGCGACCCTAGCTTATCTGTGCCGATTACGCTGTGGTTGACCAGTGGTTTTTTGCTGAGTAGCTATTTTGTGGACGCATTTCGCATTAGCGTGGTGATGCTATTTTTTGGAGCGACATTGTTAGCGTCATTTCGTTGTAGTTTTTGGAAGATTGCGGCGCTGTCGATATTCGCTTGCGTGGGCTATGCCGTGGTGTTGGTATTGGCGTTTCAGGATCGCAGCATGTCACTTAGCTTGTCTGTGGAAGGACTTCAGTGGCTCATTTTTAGCCTTTCTTGTGCAGGGTTTTCCGTAACTGGGACAGGCATTCATAAGTTACGTCGGCGCTTGTCGAATAAAAATGAAGAGCTTAGCTCTGCGCTGGAGCAAGTGCGTAATATGGCAATTCGCGATGAACTGACAGGTCTGTTTAACCGTCGTCATATGCTCGATATTTTGCAGCAGCAAAAAGCAATCGCAGAATCAGGCGGTTACACCTTTAGCGTTTGTTATCTTGATTTGGATCATTTCAAACAGATCAACGATACCTATGGACACGGTGTGGGTGATAGCGTGTTAAGTCGCTTTGGTGCTGCGCTCGATGAAGCGCTTCGAGATGCGGATTACACGGGGCGCTTCGGTGGCGAAGAATTTGTTCTCGTTTTAAGCAATACGGATTTAACGGAGGCGGAGCGCGTCTGCGAGCGTTTGCGTCAACAAGTTGAGATCATCAATTACAGTGATCTCAATGCGGCGCTTTCTGTTACGGTCTCTATTGGTATTGCTGAATACGAGCACGATGAGCCAATTGAAGAAACGCTATCGCGCGCTGACGCCTGCCTATATCGCGCCAAACATACCGGCCGTAATCGTGTTGTTGCCCGTGTGGAAGGTGAAAAAAAAAGTAATTGTGTGACGCGGGCATTTGCCTAGTGCCTGCTCAAGCCCTCTTGGAGGGCCGCGGAATAGGTCTGGCGTGCTGTAAATAGACGGCGCTAGTGTTGTTCGCCGAACATTAAGAATTCCAATAATGCTTTTTGTGCATGCAATCTGTTTTCGGCCTCGTCCCAAACGACCGAATCTTTTGCGTCCATCAGTTCAGCGCTGACTTCTTCGCCGCGATGCGCTGGCAGGCAATGCATAAAGAGCGCCTGCTTATCGGCTAGAGCCATCAGTTGATTATTGACCTGATAGTTTGCAAAGGCTTTTTCTCGTTGTTTTTGCTCGTCCTCTTGCCCCATAGATGCCCAAACGTCAGTCACAACAAGATGCGCGTTGTGGGCGGCCGCTAGGGGGTCACGCTCGATTGAAACACGTGATGATTCTCTTGATAGCAATTCCGCATTAGGTTCAAAGCCCTCAGGACAGCTCACCACCAATTCAAAATCAAATTGACGTGCGGCATTGATATACGAGTTGCACATGTTGTTACCGTCACCCACCCAGACTACTTTTTTCCCTTGTATGCTGCCGCGGTGTTCTACATAGGTTTGCATGTCGGCAAGCAATTGACAGGGATGAAAGTCATCAGTGAGTGCATTAATAACAGGGACCGCTGAATACGCTGAAAAAGTTTCAATGGTTTGATGGGCGAATGTGCGGATCATGACGATATCCACCATACGCGACAGGACTCGCGCGGAATCTTCGATGGGCTCGCCACGACCTAGTTGTGTGTCCCGTGGAGAGAGGAAAATGCTGGCGCCACCAAAGTGGGTCATGCCGGCTTCGAAGGAGACACGGGTACGCGTGGAGGATTTTTCGAAGATCATACCCAGAGTTTTGCCGCGCATAATATCGTGACGCTTACCTGATCGGTGCATCGCCTTTAATTCGATCGCGCGCTGTATCAGGCGATTCAATTCCGCCGGCGATAAATCCAGTAACGTTAAAAAGTGGCGCACGCTCATGCTGCCTCCTGTTCATTTTGGAAGGCAACGACGGCATCTTTGAGTCGCTCTACCAGCAACGCAATTTCTTTTGCGTTTATTACCAACGGCGGAATGAGTCGTACGACTGATTCGGCGGTGACGTTAATAAGCAGCCCGCGTTCACGGCATAGGCCGACAAGCGCTGTGCAAGGGCGATCAAATTGCACCGCGTTAATCAAGCCTTGGCCGCGTACTTCGATGACCATATCGGTATCAGAAAAAGCCTCACGCAAAGACGCACGCAACAGCTCGCCACGTTTGTTCACGGCATCGATGACGCCGTTTGTAAGCGTTTCAACAACCGCCAGTGCAGTGCTGCAGCCAAGTGGGTTGCCGCCGTAGGTGCTGCCGTGACTGCCGGGCCCAAATAGCGCTGAAGCGCGGCCGCTGGTTAAGCACGCGCCAATGGGGAAGCCGTTACCTAAGCCTTTGGCTGTGGTGACAACGTCCGGCAAAATATTTTCTTGCTGGTAGGCAAAGTAAGTCCCGGTACGGCCGTTGCCGGTTTGAATTTCGTCGAGCATCAGCAGTAATTCGTGGCTGTCGCATAGCGCACGCAGCTCGTTTAGAAAGCCTTTGCGTAATGGGTTTACGCCGCCTTCGCCTTGAATAGGTTCGAGTAATATGGCGACGACATTATGGTTCGATGCGATGATTTTCTTGATTGCATCGAGGTCATTCCATGGGGCGCGTGCGAAGCCTGAAAGCAGCGGTTCAAAGCCGGCCTGTACTTTGCGGTTGCCGGTGGCACTGAGGGTTGCCATTGTGCGGCCATGGAAGGCGCCTTCCATTACAATGATAGTTGGGTTGTCGATATTCTTTTTATGCCCGTACAAGCGCGCGAGTTTTATTGCCGCTTCGTTCGCTTCCGCGCCGGAGTTTGAAAAGAATACGTTTTCCATGTTTGCAGTGGAGCACAGCAGTGTCGCGAGCTTTTCTTGCGCGCTAATACGGTACAAATTAGACGTATGGACAAGCTTGCCAGCCTGCTCGGTGATGGCGTGGGTGATCGCTGGGTGACAGTGGCCGAGATTGCATACGGCGATGCCGGCGATGCCGTCAAGATAGGCATTGCCTTTGTCATCATACAACCAACAACCTTCACCACGTTCGAACGTGACTGGCTGACGGTTATAGGTTGGCATTAAAAACTTGTCGCTCATGACGTTAACCTGCACTTTCATCGACACTGACGTTTTGGCGCTGCACGTTATAGCAAATCGCCGCACACTCGCGAGTGCTTACCCATCGCGGTGGGCCAAAACGAAAAACGGCAGCGATATATGCTGCCGACGAGGGCCGATAATAGCTCTCTGAATCAGGGGGTGCAATCTTTTGTCCGACGTAAAACGTAGGGTTTATGCGGGTTTGATGGTGCTTTGATGACGGCTTTTGGGCCCGCCTCTTTTGCAGATAGCTTTCTTTATGGCTCTGTCTGGCCGCATCCTTGAGCCTGCGGTAAGGTGCGCGAATGAATCCAGTACAACTTTCAATATTTGCTAATCGCTTAAACGGCTTGTGTGACGAAATGGGTGCGGTGCTACGCCGTAGTGCGTTCTCGCCGAACATTAAAGACCGTCTCGATTTCTCCTGTGCAGTCTTTGATGCGGAGGGTGAGCTGTGCGCACAAGCGGCGCACATCCCTGTGCACCTCGGCAGCATGGCTTATGCGATGCGCGATTTGGTGAGAGATCGTGATTGGCGTGAGTCCAGTTTACTGGTGGTTAATGATCCGTATCTCGGCGGCACCCATCTGCCGGATGTGACCGTGATTGCGCCGGTTTTTGATGCCGATAGCCACTTGCTGGCCTTTACAGTAACGCGCGCGCATCACGCCAATATTGGTGCAGACGCGCCTGGCTCTATGCCGATTTCGACCAGCTTAGATGAAGAAGGTTTAGTCATTGCACCGACGTGGTTGATGCGCGACGGCGAATGGAATATTCCCTTGGCCTGTGACCTGGCGGGTTTGCCGCACGCGGCAGAGTTGCCATTAAGCTCGTTACGATTAGCCGACTTTATCGCGCAGGCAAGCGCTTGCCGTGCCGGCGCTGCGCGACTACGCCTTTTGTTTGCCGAGAATGGATCTCAGTGGTTCTGTCATGGCTTAAGCGCACTAAATGATTATGCCGAGCGCAGGGCTCGAGCCGCGTTGGCGGCGCTGCCTGACGGCGAATATGCCTTTTCTGACGTGATGGATGATGATGGTCAGGGACATGAAGATATTGTTATTTCTGCCACGGTGAGAGTGTTTGGTGACGAGGTGAGCGTTGACTTTAGCGGCACGGCCGATCAGGTCGGCGGCAATATTAACTGCCCCCTATCGGTGGCAGCGGCAGCGGTGTATTACGTTTTCCGCTGTTTGATGCCGGCCGACATACCTGCCTGTGCGGGCACGTTTAGACCTATTACGTTGAGTGCGCCTGAGGGTTCGTTGCTTAACGCACGGCGCCCGGCGGCGGTGGCGGCGGGAAATGTCGAAACCAGCTCGCGGGTGGTGGATGTGATCATGGGCGCGTTAGCTCAGGCGATTCCAGAGCGCATGGCGGCCGCCAGTCAAGGCAGCATGAATAATCTGGCGATGGGCGCCGAGCCCGGCTGCGGAGAGGGTTGGGATTACTATGAAACCCTCGGCGGCGGCATGGGCGCTCACGCTCACGGTGCTGGGCTTTCGGCGCGGCAAACGCATATGACCAATACCCTAAATACGCCTATTGAAAGCCTAGAAAGCCATTACCCGTTGCGCGTTTGGCGCTACGCTATCCGTCCCGATTCGGGTGGGCGTGGTACAAACCGCGGTGGCGATGGGATTATTCGCGAGCTTGAATTTTTGTCTCCAGCGACCTTTACCTTGCTAACCGAGCGCCGTCGACACGCGCCGTGGGGGTTGGCGGGCGGGCAGCCGGGCAAGTTAGGCGAAAATCGCTTCAATGGCGAAGCGCTGGGGTCAAAGTGTCGTCGTGAGGCTGTTCGCGGCGACCGCTTGCTGATGGCGACGCCGGGTGGAGGTGGTTACGGCGACAAGGTGGTAGACTAGTCGTAGGCTCGTTGAGCTGACTCATTTCTAATTTTGTAGCAGGTGATGTAATGGATGTAATGGAGGTCATTAAAGAACAGATCGAGAAGAACCCGGTCATTCTTTATATGAAAGGTTCCCCGCAGTTCCCCCAGTGTGGCTTTTCAGCGAAAGCGGTGGAAGTGATGACGTCCGTGGGCAAGCCTTTTGCCTATGTGAATATTCTCGAAGCACCGGAAATACGTGCCAACCTGCCTAAATACGGCAACTGGCCAACGTTCCCACAGCTGTGGATTAACGGCGAGTTGGTGGGCGGCAGTGATATTATTCTTGAAATGCACCGCAGTGGCGATCTTGGCACCATGCTCGAAGGCGTCAATGTAGAAGTGCCTGAACAAGAGTCGTAAGCGTCGATCAAACGGACTGCTTGCTTGAAAACCCGGCCTTGGCGCCGGGTTTTTTTATGCTTTGAAGACCGTGTAGTTGCTTATCGGTCTGTTAAGACTAATGAGAAAGATTTGCAATAAGATTAACGTCTGCCTTAGAATGCCATCAATTGAATCGTTAGTTGATTGGGGAATGTCATGTTTAAGCGCACTTTACTCGTAGCGGCCATCGCGGCCACGCCTGTTTTATCTCAGGCGCAAACCCTAGAAGAAATGCAGCAGCAGCTGGATATTCTGGCACAGGAAATTGAAGGGCTGAAGGCGCAGAAATCGTCTGGTTCTGCGTTGGATAAGCTGCATATCGGTGGTTACGGTGAACTGCATTACAACAACTATTTAGAAAATGTTAAGAATGACCAAGTCGACGCTCATCGTTTCGTGCTGTATTTCGCCTACGACTATAACGAAAAAGTGCGCTTCTTCTCTGAGTTTGAGCTGGAGAGCAGTCTTGCCGGTGACGGCAAGCCTGGCGAGGTAGAGCTTGAGCAGGCATATATTGAAATTGACACGTCGGAGAATACTAAAGCCAAAGTCGGTTTGTTTATGGTGCCGGTTGGCATCCTTAACGAAACCCATGAGCCGGACACCTTCTACGGCGTAGAGCGTAATGTGTTGGAAAATAAGATCATTCCAGCAACGTGGTGGGAAACAGGTGCAATGTTCTCACAGAATATAGGCGCTTTTACCTATGACATCGCCGGCCACTCTGGCTTGAATATGTTCAAGGTGGGCGGAGTGCCGAATAAGATTCGCAGTGGTCGTCAAAAATCGGCCGAAGCCAATGCTAATAAAGGCGCCGTAACGGGCAGCGTTCGCTACGCCGGTTTGCCTGGTTTGGATCTGGCTGTCAGCGCGCAGTATCAGCAAGATGTTTATCAAAGTGCTGTTGGTTTTGATGCAGTACCGGGCGTTTTGGTTGAAGCGCACGCGCGTTATTCTATCGTAGGTGCGACCTTTACTGTGCAGCACGCGCAGTGGGAATTTGATAAAGCTATCGGCAATAAAGCTGCTGAAGAACAAGGCGGTCTGATGGCGGAAGCGTCGTATAAATTCACCGATAAAATTGGTGTGTTTGTTCGCCACACTGACCTTGATTACAACGACGGTGGTAACGATTTAGAAAATACAGAGCGTCAGGATGACACTGTTGGTATTAACTACTGGGTCGTTCCGCGCGTTGTCCTGAAAGCGGATTACAACGATGTTTCTTATGACAACGTGGGCAAGAATGATGATGCCGATGATTCATTCAACCTAGGTCTTGGTTGGAGCTTCTAAGGTTGCTCAGTGACGTGATTTACACCTCAACACAACAATGCTGGCGGGTTGTGTTGAGGTGTATTTTGTCCGGCTTTGTCATGAGTATTTCACCGGTTTATTCTGACTCGGCGGCGCTGAGTGATGCCCCTAACAGCCCGATGTCGGCACCGGATGCGACAGCCATCGTTAAGGCAGAGGGCGAGGATAGCGTTTATCTATCGGTTGAGCAGCTGATAGGCGGCGCATTCGAGCAAGCACCTTCACCTTCTATGTTATGGCTCGATCAAGATGCACGTGATCAAGCAAAATCCATTGCTGGAGAAGATCCTGGCTTTCGTCGCCGCTATTGGCGCGAGGGTGATACCACCGTTTGGGTGCTGGATGTGATTGGACGTGATCATCCGATTACCGTAGGTGTGGTTGTGAATGACACCGGTATTAAAGCCGTGAACGTACTGGTCTATCGTGAATCTCGCGGTTGGGAAGTGCGTCATGATTTCTTTACCAAGCAGTTCAATGGCGTTCAGCTAAAAGGCAAAAAATTAGACCGTCGTATTGACGGCATTACCGGGGCGACGCTTTCTGTGCGTGCTCTTCAGCGTGCCGCTCGGCTCGCTCTGTGGTTACATCAGCGTGCAATAGCGAGCTGATCCGCTACAATCGCGGTTCATTTTTATTTTTCCGCAAGGTAGGTATGGATCGCTATGGCAATTCCCAGTCGTAAATGGCGCCGCCTACATCGTTGGCTTGGCTTGCTGATTGCCGCTCCGGTGATCATCTTGTCACTCACAGGCATTCTCCTTAACCATATTGAAAGCCTTGGTTTGAATCAGCGCACACTGCCTAATTTTTTGGCCAGCATCTATGGTGTGCCCGTTGCGGAGCCCGTGGTCTCTGTGGAAATTGATCAGCAATGGTGGTCGTTTGTTGGCGATCAGCTTTTTTTACAGGAGCAGCCTGTCAGCCAGTGCCGTCGGCCTTATGCTGGTGTGGTGAGCGTGGCAGATATCTACGTCGCCGGTTGTGATGGCGCGTTATTGTTGCTCGATAACAACGGCACCGTGATTGAACGTCTGGGCAGTGAGTTTGAGTTACCACAGTTTGAACGTTTGATGTCTTTGTCTGGCATCGGTGCTGGCGACAGCGAAGGCAGCAGCCTAGTACTATTTTCGGCTGCATCCAGCTGGCTTTACGATATCGATCAGCTCAACGCGACGCCTTTTGATGAGGAGGTTCAGCCGTTGGCTTGGCAGATGCCGCCGGCGGAAGTTGTTGCCGCCTTGCCGATGCAGGTGGTGCCGCCTGAGTTAAATTGGCAGCGCTTGATACAGGATATTCATTCCGGCCGAGTGGTTTCTTTGGCGGGTAAGTTATTGATGGATGCGGCAGCCTTATTGTTAATAGTACTTGCCATTACCGGCGTTATTATTTGGTCCCGCACACGCCCTTAGGCGGTTTCGACGGCCCGCAGGCCTGCCGTACTTGTGGGCTGGCTTGATGAAATGGTGCGATAGGGAAATCTAATCGTGCCTATTGGTATGGATATGCTGTAGAAGTCGTGGTCGAGCGGCATGTGCGGTATGCAAGTTGTCGTGCGGCGCGTTATCATCGCCAGTCTTAACGGTTCGTGCGCAGGGCTCTGTTGCGTGAAACCACAGTATTCCTTCACCCACTTTAATAGAGAGAGAATTACAATGGGCGTTCTTGTAGGCAAACCGGCTCCGGATTTCACCGTACCCGCGGTATTAGGCGACGGCACTATCGTTGATTCCTTGACGTTGTCAGAAGTAATCAAAGGCAAGTACGGCCTGATTTTCTTTTACCCACTCGACTTTACCTTCGTTTGCCCGTCCGAATTGATCGCACTGGATCACCGTATGGATGAATTTAAAGCGCGCGGCGTAGAAGTGATTGGCGTGTCAATCGACAGCCACTTTACCCACAACGCATGGCGCAACACTGCCATCAATGATGGCGGCATTGGTCAAGTAAAATACACTTTGGCTGCTGACATGAACCACGAAATCGCGAAAGCGTATGACGTTGAATCAGAAGGCGGCATGGCGTACCGCGGTGCGTTTATCATTGATAAAAACGGCACTGTGCGCAGCCAAATCGTTAATGACTTGCCAATCGGTCGTAACATGGAAGAGCTGATCCGTATTATTGACGCGGTTCAATTCCACGAAGAGCATGGCGAAGTGTGCCCAGCGGGCTGGCAGAAAGGTGACAAGGGAATGAACGCATCACCAAGCGGTGTTGCTGACTACTTGTCCGGTAATGCCGACAAGCTATAAAGTTATTAGCACTTTTAAAAAAGGGCGCGAATTTCGCGCCCTTTTTTGTGGTTTATTTTTTGGGTTTAAATCTTTTGTGGGAGCTTACTTGCAAGCGAAGGTTTCGAGCTGAGGCTTAATCGCCTGCAAGCAGCCTCCCACAAGGTCTGCGGTTGCATGCGGTGTGTTTCGTCTTTGTTCTTTTGTGGGAGCTTGCTTGCAAGCGAAGGTTTCGAGCTGAGGCTTAATCGCCTGCAAGCAGCCTCCCACAAGGTTGGCGGGTTGCATGCGGTGTGTTTCGTCTTTGTTCTTTTGTGGGAGCTTGCTTGCAAGCGAAGATTTCGAGCTGAGGCTTAATCGCCTGCAAGCAGCCTCCCACAAGGTCGGCGGGTTGCATGCGGTGTGTTTCGTCTTTGCTCTTTTGTGGGAGGCTGCTTGCAGGCGATTGGCGCTAGCGCTTCTGCTTAGTTGGGATCAATGTCGGCGGGTATTCAATTGGTGCCGGCGGCGGCCAACCACCGACCATGCGGAAGCGATTGACGATGGTGCAAAACAGCTCTGCTGTACGGCGAGCGTCGTATAGCGCCGAATGTGCTTCCCGTTGATCGAATGGAATGCCGGCCATTTCACAGGCTTTTGCTAGCACCGTTTGACCGAAGGCAAGACCAGACAAGGTGGCGGTATCGAAGCATGAAAACGGGTGGAATGGGTCCCGTTTAATGTTGGCGCGGCCAGCAGCGGCTTTGACAAATTCATGATCGAAGAAGGCGTTATGCCCGACCAGTACTGCACGAGTGCAGTCATAGTCCTTCATGGCGTGGCGCACCCCTTCAAAGATGTCGCGCAGGGCAATGCTCTCGTCTACCGCCCCACGTAATGGGTTGTCAGGGTCGATGCCGGTAAATTCGAGGGCGGCTTTCTCTAGGTTGGCGCCCCGAAACGGCTCCACATGGAAGTGGAACGACTCACCTGGAGAGAGAAATCCCTGGTCATCCATATCCACCAGAACGGCGGCTATCTCTAGCAGAGCGTCAGTGCGGGGGTTAAAGCCGCCTGTCTCTACGTCAATCACGACCGGCAAAAAGCCGCGAAAGCGCATATCTAGAGTCGGGCCATCGTCAGACATTGAAACTCCTATCGCCCCGTATAGAGCCTATTCGGGGGGAGATGATCAGCGGTGAGAGAGGCGTTATATCGACAAACTCGCCCCGTGTAAGGACGGCCATGCTACCAACCGCCGCAAGATAGTGAAACCACGGCTGCGAATTTGTTCGGACATCGGTACAATACGCGCCGTTAAGGTATTTGCGGGTTCTGGGCGAGCAGTGCGGCTCTTTGAGTGGCCTAGCTGAGCCTGTATCCGCTGAGTTAGTCAGGGATTTGTTTTACCACCCACCATTCTTTGCACGGGGTTTGTAATGTCCGATATTAAGAAAGTCGTTTTGGCGTATTCCGGCGGTCTGGATACATCTGTGATCGTTCGCTGGCTGCAAGAGACCTATCAGTGTGAGGTGGTTACTTTTACCGCGGATATTGGTCAGGGCGAAGAAGTTGAGCCTGCTCGTGCGAAAGCCAAAGCAATGGGCGTTAACGAAATTTATGTCGAAGACCTGCGTGAAGAATTTGTACGCGATTATGTGTATCCCATGTTTCGTGCGAACACGATTTATGAAGGTGAGTATTTACTCGGCACATCTATTGCGCGCCCGCTGATTGCGAAGCGACTCATTGAAATTGCCAACGAAACCGGCGCTGATGCGATCTCTCACGGCGCAACGGGTAAAGGGAATGATCAGGTCCGATTCGAGCTAGGAGCTTATGCCCTTAAGCCTGGCGTGAAGGTGATTGCGCCATGGCGTGAGTGGGACTTGAATTCCCGCGAGAAATTGATGGCGTATTGTGAAACGCATGATATCCCAGTGGATTTTGCTAAGAACAAAAAGAAATCGCCGTACTCAATGGATGCAAACTTGCTGCACATCTCGTATGAAGGCGGCATCTTAGAAGACCCATGGGCGGAAGCAGAAGAAGATATGTGGCGCTGGAGTGTGAGCCCAGAAGCGGCACCGGATAAAGCGACCTATATCACTATCACTTATGAGAAAGGCGATATCGTTGCGATTGACGGTAAGGCGATGTCCCCAGCTACAGTGCTAGAACACTTAAACAAAGTGGCAGGCGACAATGGTATTGGTCGTTTGGATATTGTTGAAAACCGTTATGTTGGCATGAAATCTCGTGGTTGTTATGAAACACCGGGTGGCACTGTGATGATTAAAGCGCATCGTGCGATTGAATCGTTGACGCTGGATCGTGAGTCGGCGCACCTAAAAGATAGCATTATGCCGAAGTATGCGGAGTTGGTGTATAACGGTTATTGGTGGTCACCTGAACGTTTGGCGCTGCAAAAATTAATCGACGCCACGCAAGATAATGTGAATGGCGATGTGCGTTTGAAGTTGTATAAAGGTGCGGTGAGTGCAGTTGGTCGTCGCTCAGAAAAAGATAGTTTGTTTGATGCATCTATTGCGACCTTTGAAGATGATGCGGGCGCTTATGATCAGAAAGATGCAGAGGGCTTTATTAAGCTGAATGCGCTGCGTTTGCGTATCGCGGCGAAAAACGGCAGAAAGCTTTGCTGATCTTTGTGCGGTAAATTAGTTTGTATATCGATAAAAGCCCCGGTTCTTCCGGGGTTTTTTATCGGTGTCTTTCCCAAATTCGGTATTAGAACATGGCTTGTGTTGAGTCAGCTGTTCGCAAGTAGGAGAAAGCGCTATGCGTATGTTGCACACCATGATTCGTGTCGGTGATTTGGCTAAATCCATTGATTTCTATACCAATGTGCTGGGCATGACGTTACTACGACAGAAAGACTATCCAGAAGGGCGCTTCACCTTGGCGTTTGTCAGCTACCAAGACGAGGCCGATGGCGCGGCCCTTGAGCTAACGCACAACTGGGATACCTCGTCTTATGCGCTCGGCGACGGCTATGGCCATATTGCACTGGCAATGGACGATGTCTATGCCGCCTGTGACCGCATTCGTGAGCGCGGTGGTAAGATTACCCGCGAGCCTGGGCCAATGAAGCACGGCACGACGATTCTTGCCTTTGTTGAAGACCCTGATGGCTACAAGATCGAGTTGTTGGGTGAGAAGCGCGACGACTAAGTGGCAGTGAATGTTTAGGGGCAAATGTTGGCAGCGCATGAACCGTTATGCCTGCTTTCCGCAGGCCGAGTGCTATGCAACACTGCGGGTAGGGTGGTAGGCCGCATTTCGTCTAATGGGCCGAAGCGTGAGAGCCTAAGTATGAGCATTTCGGAGACATGTGAAGCATGCAGACCGTAGGTTGGCGGGAATGGGCGAGCTTGCCTGATTTAGGTATAGAGGCCATCAAGGTGAAGGTGGATACCGGCGCGCGCACGTCTGCGCTGCATGCCTTTGAGGTAAAAACCTTTGAACGTGAGGGCGCCGAATGGGTGCGTTTTCGATTACATCCATTGCAAGGTGAAGATGCCACAGAAATCTCGTGTGAAAGCCCGGTATCAGAACGACGTACAGTGTCTGATTCAGGCGGCCACAAAGAATTGCGAATTGTTATTCGTACGACCATTACGTTTGGCGGTCGTCAGTGGCCAATAGACGTCACGTTAACAGATCGTGACAGTATGAAATTTCGTATGTTACTGGGCCGCACGGCGATGACCGATTTGTGCGTGGACCCAGCAGCTTCATTTTTACTTGGTGGAAATCGTCACCAGCCCTAATTCGGAGAGCGACATGAAAATTGCAATTATGTCTCGCAATAAAAATTTATATTCCACCCGTCGATTGGTCGAAGCCGGTGAAGCGGCCGGTCATGACATGCGTGTGATTGATACGCTGCGTTGTTATATGAGCATGGAAGCTACGGGCCCAACGATTCATTATCGCGGCGAAAAGCTTGAAGGCTACGATGCGGTAATTCCTCGTATCGGTGCATCAGTCACTTTCTACGGTACGGCGGTATTGCGCCAGTTTGAAATGATGAATGTCTTTCCAGTGAATGAGTCTGTAGCGATTAGCCGTTCACGGGATAAGCTGCGCTCACTGCAGTTATTATCACGCAAAGGAGTGGGCTTGCCGATTACCGGGTTTGCGAACGTGCCGGATGATATTCCTGACTTAATTAAGATGGTTGGTGGTGCACCACTGGTGATTAAGTTGCTGGAAGGCACGCAGGGCATCGGTGTGGTCTTGGCGGAAACGCGCAAAGCAGCGGAATCTGTTATCGAAGCCTTTATGGGCTTGTCTGCCAACATTATGGTGCAGGAATATATTAAGGAAGCTGGCGGCGCGGATATTCGCTGCTTTGTTGTAGATGGCAAGGTTGTTGCCGCTATGAAGCGTCAAGCGCAGGACGGTGAGTTTCGTTCTAATCTCCACCGTGGCGGCTCCGCATCACTGATTAAAATCACTCCCAAAGAGCGAGCAACGGCAGTGCGTGCTGCACAGATCATGGGTCTCAATGTTGCGGGTGTTGATTTGCTGCGCTCGTCTCGAGGTCCGCTAGTGATGGAAGTGAATTCTTCGCCGGGTTTGCAGGGTATTGAAGATGCCACCGGAAAAGATGTTGCTGGTTTAATTATCAAATTTATTGAAACGAGCGGCGGCCCTAATCGCACCGCGACGAAAGGATCACGTGGATGAGCAATCAGACGAAGCCATTCGTGTTAGCGGGTGTTTCGGTGGAGCCGGGAAAGCGCGCTGTTGTTGAGATGCCGGCGGCGCAGCTTTACACCAATACGCCTTTGAACATTCCAGTGCATGTTGTCCATGGGAAAAAGCCTGGGCCAGTACTGATGGTGAGTGCGGCAATTCACGGTGATGAGCTTAATGGCGTTGAAATTATTCGCCGCTTGCTGTGTGTGAGTGGGTTAAAAAACTTGCGTGGCACTTTGGTTGCCGTGCCGGTTGTGAACGTTTTTGGTTTTATTCACAAATCGCGTTACTTGCCTGACCGTCGCGATTTGAACCGCTGTTTTCCCGGCTCAGAGTCCGGCAGCCTTGGCGCGCGTATGGCGAATCTGTTCAAAACACAGATTTTGGATTTATGTACACATGCTATTGATTTACACACGGGTGCTATTTATCGAAGCAATGTGCCGCAAATACGCGCGAACTTAGCCAGTGAGGAAACGGCGAAGATGGCCCACGCCTTTGGTGTACCGTTGGTGTTGAACTCAGTGTTACGTCAAGGCACGCTACGGGAAGTGGCCGAGGCAAACAATATTCCGGTGGTAACCTACGAAGCGGGTGAGGCGCTGCGGCTGGAAGAGTCCTGTATTCGCCCTGGTGTCCGTGGCGTACTTAATATTATGCGTCACCTAGAGATGCTGCCGCCGCCAGCGCCACGTAAACCAGGCGCCGCTGCGCGGCCAGCGAAAGTCACCGAAACGTCCGTGGCAAATAGTTCGATGTGGGTGCGAGCAGATCACGATGGTGTGTTCCGTCCGATGGTCGCGCTGGGTGAGCGTATTAAAGCGAACCAGCTATTGGGTCGCATTAGTAGTCCGTTTAATAGTACTGAGGTGGATGTTATTGCACCGTGCGCCGGTATTTTGGTGGGCCGTAATAACTTGCCACTAGTGAACGAGGGCGAAGCACTTTTTCACATCGCACTATTTGAAGAGGTGAAGGCGGTTGCGCAGCGTTATGACGAGTTTACGAGTCATATGGACGAGGCTGGGCCGAATATTGATGGTGAACCACCGATAGCGTTATAGACTTGGTTTTTTCTGTGGGAGCCTGCTTGCAAGCGAACCGTCTTGCAGACGGCGAAAACATTCGCCTGCAAGCAGGCTCCCACAAAAACCGTTTCTCGGTTCTTGATTGCCTAGGGAGCTTGCCCTGCAAGCAATGCTCGCTATCTACGAAGTTTGGATAATAGTCTTAGCATTTCCAGATAGAGCCACACCAGTGTCACCATCAGACCGAATGCGCCATACCATTCCAGATATTTCGGCGCGCCGGCTTCGACCGCGTTCTCAATAAAGTCAAAATCGAGAACCAAGTTCAAAGAAGCAATCACCACGACAAACAAGCTGAAGCCAATTCCCATCATACCGCTGTCATGAATAAAGCCCATCGCGCCAATATTAAACATCGACAGAATCCAGCTGGCGAGATAGACCAGTGCAATCGCACCCGTTGCAGCGACAACGCCCAGTTTGAAGTTTTCAGTGACCTTGATCAGGCCGCTACGATAAGCCAGTAGTAACGCAAACAGGGTGCCGAATGTGAGGGTAACCGCCTGCAATACAATGCCTTGAAACTGCATTTCATAGACTGCTGAAATACCACCTAAGAAAAGGCCTTCGGCGATGGCATAAAGAGGGGCTATATAAGGGGCGGTTTTCTTCTTGAAGATAACAATCAAGGCTAAAATAAATCCGGTGATGGCGCCGCCAATCATTAAGGGATAGGCGATGGGATTAACGCCTGCTTCACCAAAGGCGAACTCAGATTGATAAACCATATTCCACGTAAACACGCCGGCTAAGACGCATAATGCTAGTAGGATGGCGGTTTTATTGACCGTACCGTTGATGGTCATCGCTTCCGCGGAGGGGTCGAGAACGGTAAAGGCTTTTTCGCTCAGAGCTGGGTTTCCGGTACGCATAAGTTCCTCATAATTTTAAGTGCAACCTTTCCGTGGTTGCCGTGATAAAGCGGTTGTTAGGCTGCCTGCATTTTTGCCTGCGCCGGCCTGAATAAGTATGCAGGGTAAGCGTTACACAGTTTTGTCTGCTGTTCTTCTTCATGCCCTGAATTTTAGGCATTAGTAGTCCGGTCTTTGGCTCATCGGCATTTCGCAAAGGTCTTCAATAATGCAGCTGCCGCATTTAGGTTTTCGGGCAATGCAGGT
This sequence comes from Gammaproteobacteria bacterium, assembly GCA_018067045.1. Taxonomy (GTDB): domain Bacteria; phylum Pseudomonadota; class Gammaproteobacteria; order Pseudomonadales; family Alcanivoracaceae; genus JARGPN01. The sequence goes on along the minus strand of JAGPVL010000035.1, from coordinate 92,206 downwards.
GTATCGGCCATGTAAAATTAACCAATGATGCGCATCGATGATGTACTCGTCGGGGATGACACGCATGAGACGTTTTTCTACTTCAACAACATTTTTGCCGGGGGCGATGCGGGTACGATTTGATACACGAAATATGTGGGTATCCACGGCCATGGCGGGTTGGCCAAACGCCGTGTTGAGAACCACATTGGCGGTCTTGCGACCAACGCCAGGTAGCTCTTCGAGTTCTTCGCGGGTTTGCGGCACCACGCTGTCGTGCTTATCGATCAGAATACGGCAGGCTTTGATCACGTTTTCGGCTTTTGAATTAAACAGCCCAATCGTCTTAATGTAGTGCTTTAGGCCATCTACTCCAAGTGCATAAATCGCTTCGGGTGTATTGGCGACGGGAAAGAGTTTATCTGTCGCTTTATTGACGCCGACGTCGGTTGCTTGCGCAGACAACGTCACGGCAACGAGCAGCTCGAACGGGCTGGAGTATTTCAGCTCCGTCTCGGGGTGCGGGCGTTGCGCTTTCAAGCGCGCAAAGATTTCAGTGCGTTTTTGCTTATTCATTGCATCTATCATTAGTAAATGAAGGTTGATTATAGAGAGTCTGCGGGGGGGAATGCCAACAGGGACAATCTAATCCGTGCAAATCATGTCCTGTGCGGCGCTCGCTTTTGCGCGTTATGATCGAGTCAATTTGAGGAGTGATTCAGAGGCTCCCGCAAGGTTTGGAGAGGTTAATGAGCAAGACAACGGAAGTGTTTATTCCAGTCAGCGGTGGTCGTGACATGCGGGCATTGCTGATTGAGCCTGACGTACCTAATAGTAATAAGGCTGGCGTCATCGCGATCCACGACATCTTTGGCTATACGCCGGATATTCAGCGTATTGGCGAACGTCTTGCCGCGGAGGGTTATCCCACGCTGGTGCCAGATTTATATGATCAATCTGGCAGTAAGCCCATGTGTGTGGTGAAAACACTGACCGCCCATGAGCGAGGCAAAGGGCACGCCTTTAGCATGCTGGAAGCGGCGCGGTTGTGGCTGCTTGAGCAGACGTCGGTACAGCGCGTCGGCATGATGGGTTTTTGCATGGGGGGGCGTTTCGCCATGCTCTATGCCGCGCAAGCGCCGATTAGTGTGGTTGCGCCGTTCTACGGCGGGGTGCCGAGTAAGGCTAAGACGCTGGCGGGCATTTGTCCTGTGGTTGGCGGCTGGGGCGAAACCGACATGGTCTATGGCCAGCACGGCAAGCGTTTGCAGAAGCACCTAGAAGCATTGGGTGTCGAGCATGATGTGAAGACTTATCCTGATGTCGGTCACTCCTATATGAATAATCACGACACTTTTATTTTTAAAGAACTCGGTGACTATTCGCCACTGCGCTCTAAGTATGACGAAGACGCATCAGAAGACAGCTGGCAGCGAGTGCTGGTCTTTTTTGATCGTGTGTTTAGTCGTGAACAGGCTGCTGGATAATGTGAAATTGTTCGTTTGTGTGAACAAAAATATAAGATGGATAAACTGGAGGGTGCTATGTCGTCATTGATTCTATTTTTGATTGGTATGTTTGTTGGCCTATTTTGGCTGGTTCATTGGGCGGTGAAGCGGGAGAGCGGCGAATGATTATCGGACATTACGCGACAGCACTGATTCCGCATCAGAAATACCCTAAAGCACCGCTTTGGCTATTTTTGTTTGCGGCCATTTTTTTGGACGCCATTTGGCTGACGTTGGCATTGTTTGGATTGGAAGTGCCACACCCCGGCGGCTTCTTAGGCGCGAGCTTGTTGAACCTGCAAGTCGATATGCCGTGGAGCCATGATTTATTGCCGGTATTGGGCTGGTCGGTACTGATGGCGATTATTGCGTTGGCGTTAACACGCTCCACGCCCGTGGCGTTATGGTGCGCTGCGTTGGTATTAGTGCACGAGGCCAGCGACCTGCTGGGCGGCTTTAAGCATTATGTTTACGGCGCTGACTCACAGCTGATTGGGCTGGGTTTGTATAACACTATTCCAGAGCTGGCATTGTTGTTCGAAGCACTTCTTGGTGTGGCCTGTACCGCGTGGTTTGTACGCGCACGGAAAAATCAGGGCAAACCGATTTCCGCTGGTGGGGTGAAATTGCTCTACGCGATCTTTATTGGTGGGGCGGCGATGCAGTTGGTTTTTGCGCGGGTGTCGTTGGGGAGTTTGATTGGGTTGGGTTGATCTAGCCGTGATTTAAGCGCGCCGTTTTTTCTGAGTCAGTACCGGTAGAAGGATGCCCAAGCAGATCAAACGGTGTGCACGGTAAAGAACACTGTTTTCGAAAAGATTAGGCGTATCGTTGAAGGATGTTAACGAGAGAGGTGGTGCTGGTGGGGCGTACCACGCGGTCAATTTCCACGCCATCCAGCAGAAAAATTAGCGTTGGCCATAGTTTGACGGCGTAGCTGCGACCTAAGCGTTTGCCTTTGCCGTCGTAGATTTTGATATGCGGAACAGGCGTGGCTTGATCGTTGAATGCACTCTGCACAAAGGGCGCGGCACGTTGGCAGTGTCCGCACCAAGGCGCACCGAACTCCAGTACGACTAAACCTGTTAAGGCATCCACTTCTTCACGTTGTGGGGCGTCGTCGCTGTAGTGATCGTTGTAGCCTTCGGTTAACGCATCCATATGTATCCTATTGCTTAAGCTAAATGCCAAGAGCGAGTGTTCAATTATACGTCGCTTTGGCTTGTTTTCTTGTCTGTCTGCGTGCCGATTGTTCGTAGCCTATAAAAGAATGCTTGCCATGCTGGCGCTTTAACGATTAGGGCCATGCCGAATACCAATTTTATAAAGATGATTGCGGTAGTGAAGCGCAGTGCTATTAACGACGGGCTGCCATGTTCATACATGTTTCCGAATGAGGATATGATGATGTTGTGAGGCAGGTAAGTCAGAGAGGTAACAACGAAATAGACGCCGAGTAATTGAAACAAAACAGCTTCTAGTTTAGTCGCTTCGGAAGAGGGGGCAGTATCTGGGATGTCTTTCAGAACGGAAGATCCAAGCGCGTAGATCACAAAAACCATCAAGAAACCGATAAAAGTGAAAGCGCCCGCAGCCAGATAGGGGGCAAAAGCCATCATTGTTTCAGAGCTTTCCCCTAGGCCAAGCGTTCCATATATTGACCATATGTTTGGTATTTGCATGACGACTTGCACGAAAAAATAGAGTGCAAATACTTTGAATGCTATTGCGGTGATTACTCGTGCTGACATGGCTGAGCCTTTAATGAGTCGTCGTCGAGAGTTGAGTGATCCTAAGCAACCTGTCCAGTGGTACGAACTCGACGGCTGGTTTTCGGTTCGGCGTCTTGTTTGCGCTTTTGTGCTTGTTTTAGGCGTTTATCAATCACGTTTTTGCCGGCAATAATTAAACCGAGACCGACAAAGGCGCCGGGCGGCAGTACCGCAAACAGGAAGCCGCGGTAGTTTTCGAAGAGGTTGATCTGCCAGCCTGATGCGCTTGGGCCGAACAGCAGCTGCATATTGGTAAACAGGGTGCCTTGGCCGATCACTTCGCGCAGTGCGCCGAGCAATAAGAGAATCACCAAAAAGCCGAGGCCCATCATGGCGCCGTCGATAAAGGCGGGCAGAACGGGGTTCTTGGAAGCAAAGGCGTCGGCGCGACCGAGGACGACGCAGTTGGTGACGATCAGCGGAATAAAAATGCCGAGTATTTCATATAGCTCAAAAGTGTAAGCCTGCATCAACATTTCGATGACGGTAACCAGTGCGGCAATAATCATGACAAAGGCAGGCAGACGAATCGCATCGGTCACGTAGTGGCGAATAATCGAGACGCAGGCGTTTGACCCGGCCAGTACGGCCATGGTGGCGAGGCCTAACCCAAGTGCGTTAACCACGGTGCCAGACACGGCGAGCAACGGACACAGTCCGAGAATCTGAACGGTGGCTGGGTTGTTGCTCCAGAGTCCGTCGACAACAATTTTCTTGAGATCAGCCATCACAGCTCTCCGTGTCGGTTGCTGTTTGTGTTGGCATGGCATACAGCGTGTCTGCGTTCGCTTGATAGTAGCTTAATGCGCGCTGTACTTGGGCAACAACGGCGCGGGGGGTAATCGTTGCACCGGTGAAGCTATCGAAAGCGCCGCCATCTTTTTTCACTGCCCAGCTTTCCTTTGGCGTGTTGTCGAGTGACTTGCCATTAAAGCTGAGGACCCAAGGGGATTTTTTCAGTTCTACCTTGTCACCTAGGCCGGGTGTTTCGTTGTGCGGTGGCACGACCCTTACGCCGGTAATGTCTCCGCTTGCATCAATGCCAACCAGCAAACTAATCGCGCCACCATAACCGTCGGGTGCGCTCGCTTCAATGACGACGCCGGCAGGCTTGTCGTTGAGTCTGGCGCGATACAGGTGTTGCGGCTTGCGCGCGAGGCTAGGGTCTTCGACGACAATCACGTCTTGTAATAAGGCGTTATCAAATAGCGCTTTCGGCATGACTTCGAGTAGTGATGATTCCAAGGCATGCTGTTTGTTGCACTGAATACGTTGCAGCGTGCCTTCATTCGTCAGTGCTAGCGTGGCCGCCGTGGCAATGGCGAAGAGGCCGAGAATGACGGCGTTCTTGGAGATCGATTGCAACATCATTTGCGTGCACCTCGCTTCGCCGCTTTGTGGCCGTAGGTGCGCGGCTGAGTGTAGTAATCGATGGTCGGCGCCGACAAATTGAGTAACAACACAGCGAAGGCCATGGCGTCGGGGTAGCCGCCGAAGGTGCGGATAACCCATACGAGCACGCCAATCAGGAATCCAAAAATAAGACGACCGTTGCGGCTTGTTGCGGCGCTTACTGGGTCGGTGGCGATAAAGAATGCGCCGAGCATGGTCGCGCCGCTGAACAGGTGAAAGAGCGGGTCGCCGTAACGGATATCATCGATAAGCCAAAATGGCAGCGCCATTGCGAGTACGCCCGCTAAAACACCGGCCGGAATGTGCCAGGTAATAATGCCGCGAGCGATTAAATACAGACCGCCGAGCAAGAAGGCGAGGTTGACCCATTCCCAGCCCATGCCGGCAACATTGCCGTGCAAAATTGGGTGGCTTGCCAGTTGTTCCGCGTTGCCCGCCCACGTACGCCATGTGTCTAATGGTGTGGCGCCGGTCAGCGCATCGACATCGCCAATATGGCCGAAAAATAATTGCAATGATGTGCTGAAAGAGTGCGCTTCATTGGGGGCAACCCAGCGAGTCATTTCCGCGGGAAATGAAATCAGTAGTAGCACATAACCGACCATGGCGGGGTTAAACGGATTCATACCCAAGCCGCCGTAAAGCTGTTTGGCGATGACGATAGCGAAGGTCACGCCAACCAGTGTTAGCCACCAAGGGGAGGTCGGCGGTATGGCGATGGCGAGTAATACCGCCGTAATAACGGCGCTGTAATCACTCAGGTAGAAGCGAATATCCCGGCCACGTATTTTCAGTACTAGCGCTTCGGTGAGCAGCGCAACGATGACGGCAAAGCTCAGGTTGATGAGCGTGCCATAGCCGAACAGCCACGTGAGCACGGCTATGCCCGGCAGCGTTGCGTAAAGTACTTGGCGCATAAAGGCGCCAGTGTGATTGCCCTTGCGAGTGGTGTGCGGCGACGAAACGGTGATTAAAGCCATAGAAAAAATTCCGTGATGCGCGTTGTCGCAAAAGTGGTTTTGTCTGCGGGGTAAAAGCTCATACGTCGCTTAACCCCTGTTCATCAACCGCAGACTTTAACGCGTTGGCGGCTAACTCGGCTTCGCGTTTGAGCATGTCGCGCTCTTGATAGAGCACGTTGATACGCTCTTCGTCGGCGCTCTTCTTGGCCTCTTCCAATTCTTTTATTTTACTGCCCAGCGCGCTTTCGGCGCGGGCGGCTTCGAGCTTTAACGATTTTAGATCGCTGCCGCTGGCACGAATACCGGCCTTGGCCTGATCGACCAGTTCATTTAATTCGGCTCGTGTGCCTTCTGCGCGGGCTTTGAGTAAATCAACTTTGGCGCGACGTTCGTCGATGTTTTCTGCGCCTTCACGAATGCCGCGCTCGAGAGCGGCGTTGGCTTCTTTCCAAATTTTGTTGGCGCTGTTGTAGGCGGTTTTTAGTGCTTTCATTTTCGCGGCACGCTCTGCAATAGGATCTGCCGTGTTTGGAGCGTGCTCTTGTGTAGCCGTTGCGGCTTCCGTTGTTGTGCTTTCTTTCACGACGTTAGGCGCTGCCGCTTTGGCGTCACGCAGATCGACTTTTAGCTGGTCTGCTTTACGTTTCAAGACGTCTGCTTCGCTGCGCAGTTCGGCAAGATTGTCGGCGTCGCTCAGCTCTGCTTCTTTCACCGATTTGACTGCGGCCTTGTAGGCTGACGAGGCATCCAATACTGCTTTCTTCAACGTCTCGACTGGATCGATCGTCGAAGTAGGTGCTGGCATAGCGGTGCCAGTGTTGGCGTCACGCACGGCAGCTTTCGCAGCGTCTGCGGTGGATTTTAAGGTGTCAGCATGTGCACGCAGTTCGGCAACATTCCCGTCGCCGTTTTCTTCGGCGGTTTTCATTGCTTTGACGGCGGTCTTATACGCGGATGATGCTTCCAGCGCGGCAGATTTTAGCGCCTTCATGTGGATGTCGGATTGCGTTGCTGCGGCCGTGTCTGAAGCCCCGCCTGACGAACTGGTCGGCGCAGAGGCTGCGTCGCGTACCGCCGCCTTGGCTTGATCGGCTGCGGCTTTGAGCTGGTCCACTTGTGCGGACAGCGCGGCGACTTCGCTGGCATCGGCTTCTTCTGCTTGTGCGGTTTTAAGCGCTTTGACTGCAGCTTTATAGGCAGAAGATGCTGCAAGCGAGGCGGCCTTAATGGCCTTTATGTCGATGTTGTTGCTAGCGTCTGCTTTTGCGTCCACTTGGCCAAGGGCTTTTTGCCGACTCGCTTCAAGACGGGCTTGGCGGCGTGCTTCTTTCTCAGCAAGTTCTTTATCGATGCGGGCTTGGCGTGCCTCAAAACGTTCGCGTGCTTTATCGGCTTTGTTTTGTTCCGCCACTTGATGACGGACTTCGCCTTTGGCAAAACGATAATACTGCACCAACGGAATATTACTGGGGCAAACGTATGCGCAGGCGCCGCACTCGATGCAGTCCATCAAATTGTATTGTTGTGCTCGTTCAAGATCTGATGTTTTGCTGTACCAATAAAGTTGCTGCGGCAGTAAATCAGCAGGGCAAACTTCGGCGCAGCTGCCACAGCGAATACACGGTTGCTCGGTGGCAGGTTCGGGTAATTCTTCTTTGCTTGCGGCGATAACACAGTTGCTGGTTTTCACAACAGGAATATCCAGCGCGTGCAAGGTGAAGCCCATCATTGGGCCACCCATAATCAGGCGGCCGAGTTTGTCATCGCTGACGCCCGCATGGTTAAGCAGATGGCTGACCGGCGTGCCGATCAATACTTCGACATTGCCCGGTTGTTTAACGGCGTCACCGGTAATAGTGGTGATACGAGAAATCAGTGGCTCGCCAAAGGCAATGGCGCGATACATAGCGAGCGCGGTGCCGATGTTCTGACAGACCACGCCGACTTGCGCCGGAATGCCGCTGCTAGGTACTTCTTTGCCGGTCAGTAATTGGATTAATTGTTTTTCGCCACCGGATGGATACTTGGTGGGTACAACCACCACCTCGATTGAGCCGCCGTTGTTCTTTTCGGCGTTCTCAATGGCGGCGCGCATAGCGGCAATCGCCAAAGGTTTGTTATCTTCAATGCCAATTAAGGTTTCGTGCGGCTTAATCAGGTGCTGCAAAATATGAATGCCGCGGACAATGTCGTCGGCGCGTTCACGCATCAATAAATCATCGGCGGTGATATAGGGTTCGCATTCGACCGCGTTAAGCACCAGCTGCTGAATTTGCGTACCTTGCTTTAAATTAACTTTGACGGCGCTAGGGAATCCGGCGCCACCCATTCCCGCAACGCCTGCTTCACGAATGCGGGTAATCAGTGTTGAGGGTGAGCATTCGCGCCAATTATGAATAGGGTGTCGTTCGGTCCAACGGTCTTCGCCGTCGGGCTGTAAAACAATACAGGGTGCATCCAAACCGGACGGATGCTGTACCGCACGCGGACCGATTGCGGTAATAGTACCAGACGTCGGTGCATGCACCGGCACGCTGACCACGCCATTAGCATCTGCAAGCTTCTGGCCTTTTAACACTCGATCACCGATATTCACGATCGGTTTTGCCGGCGCGCCAATATGCATATTAAGCGGCAGAATCAGTAGCGGCGGTAACGCTAGCGTTTGTATCGGAGTGCTGTTGGATTGCACTTTGTTTTCTGGCGGATGAATGCCGCCATGAAAATCAAAGATAGGGCGGCTGTTTTTGGCCGATTTGGCTGATTTCGCGAGAGGCGATTTAATTGTCAGTGGCGAATTCATAGGTTCACCACCGGAATAACATTTACTGGAACAGATGTGTCGGAGCGTAAACCGATGCCTTCCGGTTTGTGCCACGTCCACGTGCCGAGAGTGGGTTTGACTTCAAGCATATCGATGCAATCGACAGGGCAGGGTTCAACACACAAATCGCAACCGGTGCACTCGTCGGTGATCACGGTATGCATTAATTTCGCCGCGCCGAGAATGGCGTCTACTGGGCAAGCCTGAATGCATTTGGTGCAACCGATGCATTCGTCTTCGCGAATATAGGCCACCTTTTTGATGCCGACATCAGCGTCTTCATCCGCATCTAGTGTTAATACTTCACGGCCTAAGAGTTCGGACAAATCGATGACGGTCTGTTCGCCGCCCGGCGGGCACTTGTTGTGATCTTCGCCGTTAGCGATGGCTTCGGCGTAGGGTAAGCAGCCAGGATGGCCGCATTGGCCGCATTGAGTTTGTGGCAGCAAGGCGTCGATCTGTTCGACGATGGGATCGCCTTCGACTTTAAATTTCTCCGACGCAAAGCCGAGCAGGGCGCCAAATACAGCGGCGAGCAGCAACAGGGCGGCAACGGCAATGAGTATGGTCGTCATAGTTTAATCAGGCCTGAAAAGCCCATAAATGCCAGCGACATCAGTCCGGCCGTAATGAGGCCAATGCTTGGCCCGCGAAATGCTTCGGGTACATCGGCGACGGCAATGCGTTCACGCATGGCGGCAAACAAAACCAGCACCAGTGAGAAGCCAAGCGCGGCACCGAAACCGTAAGTGAGGGAGGATAGAAACGTTGTTTCTTCTTTGCGTACGTTCAATAGCGCAACGCCGAGCACGGCGCAGTTCGAGGTAATCAGTGGCAAGAAAACGCCGAGTACGCGATAGAGCAGTGGGCTTGATTTTTTCACGAACATTTCCGTGAACTGAACGGAAACCGCAATCACCAAAATAAAGGAAATGGTGCGCAGATATTCCAGCCCAAAGGGGACCAATAGATATGCCCAAGTGAGATAAGACAGTACTGACGAGAGTGTCAGTACGAAGGTCGTCGCCAAGGACATGCCCATGGCGGTCTCAACTTTATTCGAGACGCCCATAAAGGGGCATAGGCCAAGGAACTGGACCAGTACAAAGTTATTAACCAGCACGGCGCTGATCAGTATGAGAACGTATTCGGACATGCCGCGGGATTCACCTTTCGATTATTGACGTTTAATCAACAGAATAGCGTTGAGTATCAGGCGCTTGGCTTTTCTCAGAGGGGGTTAGTATAGGTGATTGCGGGGGCAGTAAGAAGGCATGCAGCGGACGGGATGTGTATATCGGTTCGGCGAATCGGTCGGTTTGGCCGCGATTAGAAGTCGACGCGGCCGGTGACGATCAATTGGTAGTCATCGACCTCGTCTCTATTTACCAATGGTGCGGCAATATCGATGTGCATGACCTTCTCGATGCGGAATTTGGATGGGCTGAGGCGTATGCCGAAGCCGAGGTCAGCGAGGGTATCGGTATTGGCAGCATTCGGCGTTTCGGTGTCCCAGACTTTGCCGGCATCGATATAGGCGGCAGCGCCAACGTAGGCCAGATTGAATAGGTGCCAATTGGAGAATCGACGGCGCTCAATGGAGGCAACCCAGCGACGGTTGCCGCGCTGGTAATCGTTTGGGTAGCCGCGCAGATTGTCGTTGCCGCCGATGGAGAGTTGCTCATCTTGACGAATGTTGCGGGCGCCCGTAAAAGCGACGCGCGTGTACCACCTGTTTTTGTCGTTGATAAAATAGAAGTGGTCCATTGCGGTGCTAAAAAAAGTGTTCTTCACGGTGTTATTGTCGCGCTGACCATTGGTTGATATCGCACCGCGTACAAGGTTACGGCGGGACAAGTAGCGCGCGTAGCCGGTATAAGTAGAGAAAACCACGGCTTCCGAGTCGCTACCAAAGCGTTCGTTGGCGTAGCCTAGGCGGATGCTGTTGCTGAGTCCCAGTTGAATATCTTCTTGCTGGTGGGAACGGTTGATATTGTCTTCCGTTTTGTACTTGTCTTGCTGGTAAGACCATTCCACCCACGGATAGGTCAGTTGCTCATCGGCGGGTAATGATGTGGTGTCGTTGGGTAAGCGTTCAAACACATCGGTAGCGTTGGTAATGCCCACAGACCAGCGGTTAACCACATTGTTGCGGCGCCCCGCGGACCAACCAAAGAACACTTCGGCGGCATCGCTGGTTTGTTGATATTTGTTGATCACAATGTCGTTCCGCTCAATGGTTTGCGCCAGCGATTCGTGCGCGACGCTGACACCGGCAGACCAAGTGCTGTTGAGTTCATAGAAGGGTTTAGTAAGGCTGCCGAGATAGCCCTCGCCGTCTGAAGTGTCCGAAGCGCCTAGCCGTAAGCTTAGTCGGTGGGGCAACAATGGGTTGCGATAGCTGACAGTGGTGCCGTTACGCTCGCTATCTTGAAAGTAGCCAATTGATACGCGCTGGCCGCTGCCGAACAGGTTTTTCTCCGATAGGCCCGCACCACTGCTGTCGTCTCCTCCGCCGCGAGAGGCTGATGCGGTGGGAGAAAATGTCCAAATATCCCTGACCACGACTAATAAATCGAGGCGGCGCCCGCAGATTTTCTGCGGAAGAATCATTGCGTCGATCAGGTAATCGTTGGCGCGCAAGATCCGTTCGTTTTCATTCAGGGTTAACGGTTCTAGTGGTTCGCCGGTGGCGATAATCATCTGTTTGGCGATGGTTTTTTCTTTCGTATCAATGTGAAGCCAGTTGGCCGAGCGAAATAGCCAATTGTTTTCGTCGGGGTCGTTTTCGTTAAAAATGGGTAGCACGTGATAGTGGATGTTGCCGATGGTGTAACCGGCATAATCGGCAAAGCTTACCCTGCCGCGGGTGCCGACAAAGTCGAACAAAGCTGGGCTGCCGGCGCTATACAGGATTTGGCAGGATTCTGGTTCGGTGAGTGCAGTATCGTTGTTTGTTGCGGTGTCAGGAGCTAGCGTACCGGAGTCTTGATGTTCTGTGACCTGAAAGTCGGGGTGCTGAGGATCAGCATCTTCAGCATAAGCGGCCTGTGGATAGACGGTGAGACTGGCGGCCAGTAGCAGGCAGGCCTGCGCCGTGGCGCGGAGACGGCTGGCAATGAACGGCGCGCGCTGGGCGTTAGAGGCTCGAGCTGTGGTGCCAATACTGGCAAGAGTGCCGATAAGAGTGGTGCTATCCAGCTGCGGCATTTGAAAAGTGGGTGTTCCTTATAATCATTCGCTTCACTGTACAAACGGCACGCTGCGAAAGGCAAGAAGATGTCGGTTAAAACATGCAATCGTTCAGGTAAATGGGGCGATACGGCCGATATGGCGTTTATCAAGCCGCTGAAGTATGGGAAGCTAGGCGCCGTTCTGGCAATGATCGCTAATGTCTCTGCCTGATGACCTATCCGTATTCGATTTTTTCGCGCAACACCGCAACTTGGAGGTTCCCTGTGTCTACCCAATTCCCTGCTGTCGATCCTGATGGATTGCTCGAATTCTCAGTCGTGTTTACTGATCGCTCCGTGAATCACATGTCGCAGCAGTTCCAGCAGGTGATGCGTGATATATCCGACACACTGAAATCGGTCTACAACGCGAGCGCAGTGGTTGTGGTGCCCGGTGGCGGCACCTATGGTATGGAATCGGTTGCTCGTCAGTTTGCGACGAACAAGAAATGTTTGGTGATTCGTAATGGCTTTTTTAGCTTTCGCTGGAGCCAGATTTTCGAAATGGGTGGTATTGCCTCGGAAGAAGTCGTCTTAAAAGCGCGTCCGCAATCAGATGAGGTGACGTCAGCATGGCAGCCCGCGCCGATTGCCGAGGTGGTTGAGGCGATTCGTCGTGAAAAACCTGATTTGGTGTTTGCCCCCCACGTTGAAACGGCATCAGGCATTTTGTTACCGGACGATTATCTTCGCGCGGTAGCCGCAGCAGTGCATGAAGTGGGCGGTATGTTTGTGCTCGATTGTATCGCCTCGGGTACGTTATGGATTGATATGAAAGATGTCGGTGTCGACATCCTCATTAGCGCTCCACAAAAGGGGTGGAGTGCGTCGCCTTGTAGCGCCCTAGTGATGCTTGGCGATACCGCACTTGAGCGTATTGCCCAAACGCACAGCACGAGTTTTGCGTGTGATTTATTGAAATGGCTGAACATCATGCAGGCCTATGAAAACGGCGGTCACGCGTATCATGCCACCATGCCGACGGATGCCTTGATTCAGTTTCACGCCACTATGAAAGAAACGCAGGCTTATGGTTTCGATAAGGTCCGTGAAGAGCAGCTTGAATTAGGTCGTCGTGTACGACAGATGTTTGCCGACAAGGGCATCCAGAGTGTTGCTGCTCCAGGTTTTGAGGCGCCAGGTGTTGTCGTTTGTTATACGAATGATGCGGATATCCATAGCGGTAAAAAGTTTGTCGCACAGGGTGTACAGGCAGCAGCGGGGGTTCCGTTAAAGTGCGATGAGTCTGCCGATTACCGTACCTTCCGTATTGGTTTATTCGGGCTGGACAAGTTGCATGATATTGACGGTGCGGTGGCGCGCCTGGAAAAAGCACTCGATGCCATTTTCTAACTTAACTGGCTTACGCCTCTCGCCGATGAGTGCAGTAATGTGTTCAGTTTAGGCGAACTGTTTTGGCTGGCGTTGGTGGTCTTAGTGGCGCTGCACTTTTGGCGCACGCAAGGCGTTCGTCAGGTCGCGTTGCAAGTGACACGCAATTACTGCCAGCGCGAAGGATTACTCTTTCTTGACGAGTCCGTGGCGTTGCGGGCGGTATGGTTTAAGCGTGATAGCCAAGGCAATTTGTGTTTTTGGCGCCGCTGGGTATTTGAATTTACCGTGACCGGCGGCGAGCGTTACGTCGGCGATACCATTACGCTAGGCAATCGCGTGGCGGCAGTGAATTTGCCGCCACATCGTGAACCTGAGCGCCCGCCAGATCGTTCGGCGGATGATGAACCGCCTGATCGTTATCACTAATTTTCCGGCAAAGAATTTTCTTGAAAGTAAGCTTCTTTATCGTCGATTAGTGTGTGATCAAAATCAAAACCTATCGCCTGCAAGCAAGCTCCCACAAGGTCAGTGTGGTTCGATGTTTTTGTAGGAGCTTGCTTGCAAGCGAATGGCGCTCGACCAAAAGCAAAAACCTTATCGCTTGAAAGCGGCTCCTGCTAGGCGTCGGCCGCAATCCAGTTGCCGTGAAATCCCATCGGTACACGGACCGGAATTTTGATCACAGCGAGTGGTTCAGCGCTGGGATTGGTTGCATCGAGAATCACCACTTCACTGCTGTCGTCGGCAAGGTCATAAACATAAGACAGTAACCAGCCATCGTCTTCGGCGCTATTAGCGTTGCGCGGTACAAACACCACCTCTCCGGTGACCTTGCTGTCGCCGTACCAGTGTTCCACTACATCGCCGCTTTGCAGGTCGTGACGTATTAAGGGTTGTGGGCTGTCCGGCGCGCTGACATCCGCGCCGACGGTATACAGATAGCGATAATCTTTTGTGGCTAGCCTTTCGTCAAAGCGTGGAAATTCTTGTGCGCGATCCGACAAAATCTTTCGCTCAACATTTGTACCATTCGCAGGAAGCGTCCATCGTTCTAGTGTAATTTTATTGCCTTCTGGTCCTTGGATTGATTGGTCGAACATACGCTCATGCACGACCACATCCATCACGATGCTGCCATCGTCGAGATCAAAAGCGTTACCCGTATGGAATACATAGCAGGGCTCAACCGCATACCAGCGCACCTCGTTTTCGTTGCAGTCTTCGCTATTTTTATGCGATGAAGAGTTGTCAGGAAATGAGTCGTGTCGTGGTAACACGCCCACTCTGGCGCTATGTCGTTTGTTCCACTGATACGGAAAGGTTGCGCCTTTGAAGACCGCTTTAAAGGAAAAGGTAACCGGTAGATCAAGAATAATTGCCTTGCTGGCGGTGAGCGCGCAATCGTGAATCATCGGCCCATGTTTGACCGAAATCGGCACACGTCGAATGAGTTCACCTTTTGCATTGATGACTTGATAGTGAATGCGATTGCGTTGCAGGGCGTTATAGCAGATCGAGTGCAAATCTCCGCTGATTGGATCTTTATGCGGGTGGGCAGTAAAGGCTGCTGCGCGGTCACTGTGAAACAAGCTGTGCTTCACGGTGTCGAGATTGGTGTCGAGCTGAACGGGCAATGCGCCGGCTTCGACCAACGCCCAGAGACTGCCTGCATGCCCAATAATATTAGTGTTTACAGTATCGACAATGCCGTGGCGTTTGCCATCCGCGCGGGGTCGCTCGAGTTTTTTGTTCGCTTTGTCGGTACCGACCCAGCGGTTGCGGTACCAAACTGCTTCGCCGTTCAGTAGGCGCAGGCCGTGAACCATGCCATCGCCGACAAACCAGTGGTAAGTGGACGGGTTAGGAGGGGTGATGGGATTTGGGCCGATGCGCGCCAATATTCCGTCAAGTTCAGTGGGGATTTGCCCGGTAACCTCTAAGCGCGTAAACGTGCTTTCCTGGTTCACGGGGGCGAAAGAGCCTTCAAGGAATTGATTTTGCCCGTCTCCTTGGGGCGCCCTTTTTTGTGCTTGACGTGAAACCCACAGAGCTGCGCTTTCTATCATCTTGGTGGCGATCATGGTGCGGTTCCTTGGTGGTGGTTCCTGAATATTGATCTTTGGGTCGTAATGGAAGCGGTCGTCGCAGCGTAAAACGCGGCGATCGGCGAATATGCATTACTAGGCGTTAATGTATATGATGTGAACATCATAATCCGAGCGAATGTACACAATGTCAACATCGAGAAAGTCGGTTGCCGATGAGCGGTCCGGATATCACCACGGCAACTTACGCGAAGCTCTGTTGGAGCACGGTTTGGCGCTGCTGGAGGAAAAAGGTGAATCGCAGTTTAGTTTGCGAGAATTGGCACGCCGCGTCGGGGTGACAGCCAATGCGGTATACCGGCATTTCTCCAGCAAAGACGTTTTGTTGATGGGGTTAGCCGCGGAGGGGATGAGGCAGTTCACGGCGTCACAGGCGAGCGCATGGGGCGTAACACGGGGTAATGTGGCAGAAAAGTTTTTGGCTAGCGGTTGTGCCTATGTGCGTTTTGCTCGGAACAACCCGGCGCTATTTCGGCTGATGTTTGGTCGTTTTATTGTTGAGCACCGTAGCGAAGAGCTTGAGCATGAGTCTCGTCAGGCGTTTGCGGGATTAACCACAGCCGTGGCTGCGACGTTAGGGGTGCCGGAAGACTCGGGTGATATATCTGGCGCAGTTAACGCCGCGTGGGCGGTCGTACATGGCTTTAGCCACCTTATTCTCGACGGACAAATTCATGGCTCTGATGAGGAGCTAGATGCAACAGTGGCGTCGGCGTTAGGCCATTGGCTCGTATCGAACTAGTGTTCAGTCTTTGAGGCTGTAGTCTTATCTAAGAGAAGCATCAGTGTGGCAAGTTAATGCAGCACTGAGTCGTTGTAACGATTTTTGATGACAACCATCTGTGTTGTGTCGGTCTCATCGTTACAGTGTCCGTTTTTAAAGCTCATTGAATAATAAAGGTGTGATATGAAAATCTACGAAGCGAGTACCGCCCCGAACCCTCGCCGTGTTCGTATTTTTCTGGCCGAGAAAGGCATCGAGATGGAATATGTTCAACTCGATATTGGTGCTGGGGAAAATTTAACGAAAGAGCAGCGTAAAAAAAATCCTTCGACCAAGGTGCCTTTTCTAGAGCTGGACGATGGCATTTGTATTGGTGAAACAGTTGCCATTTGCCGTTATTTCGAAGAGCTACACCCTGAGATACCGTTGATGGGCACGGGGGCGTTGGAAAAAGCGCAGATCGAGATGTGGCAACGCAATGTAGAATTCTACTTTATGCTGCAGGTGGGAATGTGTTTTCAGCATAGTACCGGATATTTTAAAGATCGAATGACGCCGGTCCCTGATTACGGTAACGCGGCAGGCGCGCTAGCTGTGAGCTATTTGGACATTTTGGATGAACGTTTGGCGACGTCAGCTTATGTGGCGGGCGATTCCTTTTCCATCGCCGATATTACACTGTTGTGTGCGCTGGATTTTGCGCGGGTCGTCAAGATCCGTCCTAGCGAGCAACAGGTCAACATTGCCCGCTGGTATGCTGATGTTTCCGCGCGACCGTCTGCTAAGGCGTAATGGCTGACGAGAGCGGCGGTGTGTTTGATGCAGTGCTGGCGCCGCACTGACGCAGAGGTAGCGATAAAGAGGCGGTATCCGTCGGTTAACTTATTCTTGTGTTAGAGCAAGGGTGGCTAGCAGTGTGAGCTCGTCGGGTTGTTGTACGATCATTGCTTCTTTGGCTTGTCTTTTGAGTTTTTTGACGCGGTATTCGGCTCGTAGGGCTTGAGCGCGATCACCAATCGCGGTGTGATAGCACAGTGTGAGTGGTTGTCGGTGGCGCAGGTATTTTGCTGCTTGCGGGCCACCTTTCTCATGTTCGCTAAAGCGACGGGCGACGTCGGTCGTAACGCCTGTATAGAGGGTGTCATCGGCGGCGCGAATGATATACAGAAACCATTGGTTCATTGAGTGGTTATGTCCTTTTTATGGCATGTGCGCTATGCGTATAAGCTTGATGGCAAGATATGCCTCTGTACGCAAACTCTCTACACTCATAAATCATCGTATGGCAGGGTTGAGTGAAAATGAAAATTCGTTATCGATCAATGTTATTACGCATTATTTTTTGCGCGTTGCCGGTTGGTGTCGGCGTAGGGGCTTCTGCTGCATGGGCGGAGTCGGGGGTTGTTATGAGCCTGATGGCGCAGCAACAGGACCTTTCGGTGTCTGAGACGGGGCATGGTCTCTATGCTGCACTTCGCGGTGACAGCCATTTAAAAACCGATACAGGGTTGGGTATCGGTATTGGTTTTGGCACGCTCAAAGGAAACAGCCGCGTATTGATTGAGTTGACCTCAGTGGAGGCCGAGAACGTGGTCGATGTGGGCTTATATGTTTTGGGTTGGGAGCGCTTTTTTCCCCTGCAGGCGCACGAGTCGATTCGTCCATTTATCGGTGCGTCAGTAGGGCTGGGGACCTTTGATGTTGCAGACGGCTATGCGCTGGGTACACGCGGTGATGACGACTCGCGCGTTATATATGGTATTTCTGCGGGCGCCCAGTACCGCTTGAATGAGACATTGGCGTTAGAGATACGCGGCCGGTATCTGCAAACCGACCTGAATGTTTCGCTGGAATCTGCGGCGATTGGCAGTCGTATTGATTTGAGTGTTGATGAAGCGACGTCGTTGAGCGCCGGGGTGAGTTGGCAGTTCTGATGGCGTATGCGTTCTTTGTTTAACAGCTGGCTTTCATTGAAAGCGCTAATGAATATTTTTTGCCATAGCAATGAGTGCGCCAAGATTGCTGTTGAATCGTTGTGGTTGCCACGTGAGACAGGTTTGGTCGTTGGCAAGGTTCGCAGCTAGCGGGTGAATGGTAAGTAGCTTTTTATTGGGAAATATTTTCAGCACAGATCGCGGTACGATGCCGACGCCAGTTCCGGCGGCGGCGCAACTGAGTAACGCATGATACGATCCCAGTTCCAATTGCCGTAACGGCTTATGCCGAGATTGTTGCGCCCACTGCTCTAAGCGGGCGCGATAGGCGCAACCTCTTGAGAACACCAGCAGTGCTTGATTGTCTAGATCGAGAGGCGAGGTAATTGGGGCCTGCTGATTGTCACTGATTAGCACTAACTCTTCTTGATAAAACGCTTGGTATTCCAATGCGCTGCTGTATGCATCGGCTGACACAAATGCCGCGTCTAACTCTCCACGCTCGACCGCCTTGACCGCGCCCCAAGATGGCATGGTGATTAGTTCAAGTTGAACCTGCGGGTATTTCTTATGGTATCGGCTCAGCAGCGTTGGCAAGTGCGCGGCGGCGGTACATTCCATGCTACCGAGGCGTAGTCGTCCGGAGGGGCTATCGGACGCGGCGAGTCGGCGCGCTTGTTCTGCTCGGCTAAGCAAGTCTCGGGCGGCATCCAAGAAGCGCTCGCCCGCGGCGTTAAGAGTAAGCCCCTTGCCGTGGCGATCAAACAGACTCACGCCGAGCGTCTCTTCGAGGTTCTTGAGGCGCACGGAAATACCCGACTGTACTCGGTTCAGCCTGACACTGGCGGCCTTAATAGAGCCTGTCTCGGCGACGGCGACAAAGCAGGCTAAATCACGTAGATCCATAGTATTCACCAATAGCGATGCACCGAATCATAATAATTCATTTTATCTGAAATGTAATAGGCGCTACTGTGCCTCAATGTAATAGGCGCTAAGGCGCCTCGTATTGGTGTTGTTTTGCGTTGTCTGTCGATGGTCTGTCGATAGTCAGGCGGGCAGGAGAGAACGATGGGAGAGATATGTCGATAGAGGAGCGCAAAGGCGTCATCGCCGGTTTACTGGCGGTGAGCTGCTGGGCCGGTTTTATTCTGGTAAGCCGTGTAGGCGGGCAGAGTTCGTTGGGCGCACTGGATGTGATGGCGCTGCGTTTTCTGGTGGGTGGCATGTTGTTGCTGCCGTTTGTGCGCGGTCGTCTATGGCTTAACTGGCGCGGTTTGTCGTTGGCAATGGTCGGTGGGGTCGGTTACTGCCTGATGGTGTATCAGGGTTTCCGTTATACCTCGGCGGTTCATGCGTCGGTGATGTTGCCTGGCTTAATTCCGTTTGGGGCGGCGTTGTTTAGCTATCTTATTTTGGCGGAAAAGCCGGTTCGAGTACGCATGGTTGGGTTGAGCTTAATCGCGCTTGGTGGCGTGCTGATGCTGTCGAGTATTGGCGGTGCGGGCAGTGTTGTGGGTGATCTGTGGTTGTTTGGGGCGGTTTTGGCATGGGCTTTGTACACGGTGTTAGCGCGTCGTTGGCAAGTGCCGCCGATGACCGGCGCGGTCACGACGGGGGTGGGATCGGCTATTTTATTTTTACCGATCTATTTTTTATTCCTGCCCGCTAAGTTGGCACAGGCTGCTTGGGCCGACATCATTATGCAGGGTTTCTATCAGGGCGTGATTGCGACAGTGGTCGCTATGTTGCTGTACCTGCGCGCTGTTGCCAGCATCGGACCGTCGGCGGTGGGTGCGTTGATGGCGTTAGTGCCGGTGTTGAGCGGTTTTGCTGCGGTGCCGTTGTTGGGTGAATCCTTGTCCCCGCAAGAAATGATGGCACTAGCGCTGACGAGTCTTGGTGCGTGGTTGGCTTCAGGTTTATTTTTCCGACGCAGAGCTGCGTCCCTAGGGAGTGATATACATGCCGATGGTTAATATACGCGTCACCCGTGAAGGTGTAACAGCAGAGCAAAAGCAGGCGCTGATCGCCGGTGCAACACAGCTTTTAGTCGATGTACTTGGCAAGAACCCAGCGACAACCTTTGTCATTATCGATGAGGTAGAGACGGATAACTGGGGCGTGGCGGGGCAAAGTGTGACGGCGCTTCGTGCGCAGGCAGGGGATATGCAAAAATAAAATAAGGTGAACAGAAATAACGTTGACGATATCGGCGCTGATTTACCGCGCCAGCGCTTGATGCAATTCATTACCGTGAACGAGATCATGTAATTCGTCAGCGAGTTCAGATGAACGCTTCATGGTTTCTGCCCAGTATTGAATACGGGTTTTGTCATCGAGTTGCACAAAATCTTTACGGTCCGGTATTTTTCCAAAGGGAAGCGAAGCAACCCATTCTGGCGACGGGCAGAGAATAATGACGTTATCAAAATTTGCTGGGCTACCGCGTCGCCATTTCAAGGCTTTATCGAACCAGCCTGGCGTAATGGTTGAATAAAAATGGGGATAAAGCACCAACCCTTTAGCCGAAAAGGGAATGTCGAAGTGATAATCGGTTACCCCTCCGTCGTAATACATGCCAGGTCCCGCACCGTGAATATTGGCAACGCCGTTTAAGGCCAGTGGTATCGAGCCTGACGCCATCACAGCGTCGTGTAGATTGTCTTGTGTGAGCGCCACTCGGCGCGTGGGCAGATCGTTAATGTCATAAAACGGCGGCTTGTCCGAGGCGCTGTGAAATAACACTCTTTCAAAAAAAGCGCCAAGCGTACTGCGGTGAACAGCGTTTGCGCCAGCGGCGAGCCCTAGGGAGAGTGCTTGTAAGCCGCGATGACGGCTGGCCGTCACTTTGCGAGCGCGAGCTACAATGAGATTCAGTTTGATGGTGGGATTGTCGAGTATTTCCTGCGCTTCGCTGGCGCTAGGGATAGCGGTGTCAAGAATGCTACGAGAGGCGGCGGTGACTTGGTCGACATTCGCGCCAGCGGGAAAGGTGATATCTCGGTAGGCTTGAGCAAATCGCTGTGAGGCGGCAATTGGATTACGCTGTGCAAAGCAGGCAAAGCGCCAAGCGCCGGCAGATGATCCAATCAGGTGTAGTGGGGCTTGCCGCTGGCGAAAAAAGTCAGCAAAAAGATACTGATCTAATCCGTACAAGGAAAACCATTTCGGTCCACCGCTGGCGCCCACCATGACGTTTATGTCTTGTTGGCGTAAACCGTGCTGATAAAGATGTTCGCGCGCACGCGGCCCCGCGATGAGGCGCAGGGCCTTCATGTCTAACGGACTTCCATGCCAGGTTCTGCGCCGTCGTCGGGGCTGAGTAGAAAAATATCGTCGCCACCAGGGCCTGCGGCAAGAACCATTCCTTCGGATACGCCAAACTTCATTTTGCGCGGAGCAAGATTTGCCACCAGTACGACCATCTTGCCTTCGATGTCTTCTGGCTTGTACTTGCTCTTGATGCCGGCAAATACATTCCGTGTTTCACCGTTTCCAACATCGAGAGTGAGCTGTAGAAGTTTGTCAGCGCCTTCTACATGTTCTGCTTTTTGAATGCGGGCGGCGCGCAGTTTTACCTTGAGAAAATCATCAATAGAAATAGGCTCGTCCACGCTGTTGTCGTCCTTTTTGTCATCTTTCTTTTTGCTATTGTTTTTCTTGTCTCCGCTCTTCTTATTCTCATCGTTTTGCATCACAGCTGCTGCCGTGGTGTCTTTGGACGATTCGATAAGCGCGGCAATCTGATCGCTTTCAATACGCTGCATCAGTGGCGTAAAGGCGCACACCTCATGATCAAGGAGTAGGGTGCTTGCGTCGGCCCATGTTAGCGGCTCGATGTTCAGGAATGCTTCGGCTTTTTCGGCTAGCACGGGCAATACCGGCTTGAGATACAGTACCAGTAGTCGGAACGCATTGATGGCCGTGGTGCAGACCTCTAACACTTCCTGCTGTTTGCCTTCTTGCTTATTTAAGGACCAAGGTGCCCGTGCTTGCACGTATTGATTGACGTGATCAGCGAGCGCCATGATTTCACGCATGGCGCGACCAAATTCCCGTGCCTCATACAGGTCAGCAATGTTGCTGGCGGCATTTTGAACTTCGCTGACTAATAAGCTGTTGTCGAGTTCGCTGCTCGTGCGGCCACCCAGCTTGTTGATGAAGTTGGCCGTGCGGCTGGCAATCTGCACAACTTTTCCGACCAGGTCGGAGTTCACTCGCTGTACGAAGTCGTCCAGATTCAAATCAAAATCATCGACCTTGCTAGTGAGCTTCGCGGCAAAATAGTAGCGAAGATATTCTGGGTCTAGATGTTCGAGGTATGAGCTGGCTTTTATGAAGGTGCCGCGCGACTTCGACATTTTCGCACCATTGACGGTGACAAAGCCGTGCGCGTAAATCGCCGTTGGCTTGCGCAGCCCAGCACCTTCTAGCATCGCCGGCCAGAACAGGCCGTGGAAATTAATAATGTCTTTACCGATAAAGTGGTACAGCTCGGCTTCGCTGTCGCGGGCCCAGTAATCGTCAAAGGAAATATCTTTGCCTTCACAGTATTTTTTAAAGCTGGCCATGTAGCCAATGGGGGCGTCGAGCCAGACATAGAAATATTTGCCGGGGTAGCCGGGAATTTCAAAGCCAAAATAGGGCGCTTCGCGACTGATGTCCCAAGGCTGTAGTCCGCCTTCTAGCCATTCGGCCAGCTTGTTGGCAACCTCGTTTTGCAGCGCACCGGAGCGAGTCCAGCTACGCAGCATCTCTTCAAAACGCGGCAGATCGAAAAACAGCTGCGTGACAGGCTTTTCAATTGGCGTTGCGCCGCTAAGCGCCGAGTAGGGTTTGATCAGGTCAGCAGATGAGTAGGTGGCGCCACAGACTTCGCAGTTATCACCGTATTGATCTTCACTTTTGCATTTTGGACAGTTGCCACGGACGAATCGGTCGGCCAGAAACATCCCTTTGTCGGGATCGTACAGTTGCGTGATCTCTTTCTCGATAATGTAGCCTGCAGCTTTGTTACGCTCGAAGATAAGCGAGGAGAGCTCGCGGTTTTCGTCGCTGTGGGTGCTGTAATAGTGGTCAAAGCGCACATTGAAGGCGGCAAAGTCTTGTTCGTGCTCAGCTTTGACGTTGGCGATTTGTTGTTCAGGGGTCAGGCCGTTTTCTTCAGCCTTGAGCATAATCGCGGTGCCATGGGCATCGTCGGCGCAGACGTAGATACAGTCGACGTTGCGGAGCTTTTGAAATGCGACCCAGATATCGGTCTGGATATATTCCAGCAGATGGCCGAGGTGTATCGGGCCATTGGCATAGGGCAAAGCGCTGGTGACCAGGATTTTGCGCGGACGAGTGCTCATGTGTGACGGTATCCCTTGGAATGCAGGCCGCCTATGATACTGGTCACGCTTGCTGATTTCACCCGCTGTGCAGTCGATTAATAGGGTTTATAGATGAAATTGAAAAGACAGCTACTGGGTGTGTTTTACGCATCAGCCGTTGCAGCGGTGCTGGCTGGCACTGTGGTGGTGTACCAAATTTTAACCCCTGCGGTATTGGATTTCGAAGATGCGGCGGCACATCGGGAGCTGGCGCGGGTAGAGGGTGCTTTTTTGCAGACCTTCTCGACGCTTTATGCGCGCACGCGAGATTGGGCGGAAATGAAGCGCGTTGAGACGTTGGTGGCGGGCAGCTCTGACGTTGTGCCGATGGTGCCTGGAGAGAGCGCGGATAATTTACGTATCGATAAGGTGGTGATCTTTTCCGAATCCGGTGAGGTGGACTGGTTGCGAGGTCAGCCGGAGCAGCAGGACGGCGATGTTAGCCAGCTTTATCAGGTGTTTTCTGAGCGCGCCTGTTACCCGGTTTGGGGCGTCACGACGATCGCCGGACAATATTATGTGTTTGCGATGCATCCGGTGGCGGACTGTGGCGCGGCGTTATTTGCGATTGCGCTGGACGAGCGCTTATCGATGGAGCTCTCTGGCATTACGGGTTTGGACTTTACGCTACGTCCGGCAGAGGCAGGATCTGACCGCGAGACGCGCATTACACGCATGGACGGGGAGACACTTGTCGCGAGTTTTCCGGTGATGGATTACCTACAGAGGCCCGCATTGCGGGGCGAAGTGTCGATGTCGCGTGAAGTGTTCAAGCGCGGTCCGCCACTGATTTCAGCGCTCGCTGGCGTCATCATGATGATTGCGTTGATTACCGCAACGTTGCTCTATGTGTTTGTTCAGCGCCGGGTGTTTCGCCGCTTGGGTGCGTTGCATCAGGCGGTGCGGGGTATCGCCCAAGGTGGGGATCTGAGTCAGCGTGTGGGTGTCGATGGCGGCGATGAGCTGGCTGAGCTGGCTACCGACTTTAATGCCATGATTGATCATATTAATGATGCGCAGCAGTCGTTGGCCCAAGCGAGTGAGAGAGCCGAGTCCGCTAATCGCGCGAAAAGTTTATTTCTGGCCAATATGAGCCATGAAATCCGCACTCCAATGACGGCAATACTCGGCTATACCGAGCTTCTAGAGCTGAGTGTCGTTAATGAAGAAGAGCGCAGCCGTTACTTGAGCATTATTCAGCAGAACGGTGATGCCTTGATGGCATTGATCAGCGATGTGCTGGATCTCTCTCGTATCGAAGCGGGACAGATTCGGGTAGAGCGGCAGGTCTGCCATTTACCGCGTTTGATGAAAGATGTTCTGAACAGCCATATGTTGCGAGCGAAACAGAAAAACATTGCTCTCACGCTGCAATATTCATCGTCCGTGCCAAAGGAAATCGTTACCGATGCATTTAGGCTGCGTCAAATTCTGACCAACCTCGTTGGCAATGCGATCAAGTTTACTGATCAAGGCGGGGTGAGTGTCAATGTGAGTTGGCGTGAAGGAGATAGTGCGGGGTTACACGTGCAGGTCTATGACTCAGGCATAGGTATTCCTGTAAGTGCTTTGCCGCTGGTTTTTGAGCCTTTCTCGCAAGTGGACGAATCACACACACGCCGTTTTGGCGGCTCGGGTTTGGGGCTCGCCATTGCGCGGCAGTTGTCGCGTTCGCTGGGGGGTGACATTGGCGTAACCAGCGCGCTTGGGCAAGGCAGCACGTTTACCCTAACGATACAGGCAGGCGTCGAGAGCGGTAGTGCTCTGGTATTGCCCAAGGATGCGTTAGCGGTTGAGCAAAAAAGTTTGAAGTTGCCTGCGATTAAGGCAACGGGTCGTGTGCTTGTCGTGGACGACAATCAAGTGAATAGGCTGTTAGTGATGCGTATTCTGGATCGTGCCGGCTTTGAAGTGAGTGAAGCGGAGAATGGTAAAGAGGCGTTGGATTGTTGCGTCAATGAAAACCCATTCGACCTCATCGTGTTAGATATGCAGATGCCGGTTATGGACGGATTCGAAGCAGCATCTGCTTTACGTGAGCGAAGTTATCGTGGTCCGATACTCGCATTGACAGCGAATGTGATGGCGGATGATCGACGTCGTTGTTTGCAGGCGGGATGTGACGATTTCCTAGGAAAGCCTGTTCGCGCAAAGCAATTGTTGAATTCCTGTGTTCGGCTTATGACACAACTACCCGTCACTTCTGGGAGCGCGTAGCGGAATCACCGTCGATTCAGTGGGGGCTTGAGTTGTCTTATCGTGTTTTCTGATCACGGCGCGTTGCAGTGCGGCGAGTACGTCGGCTCGGGTAACGGGCTTGGTTAGGTAATCATCCATTCCAGCACTGCGAGCGCGTTGAATATAGTCTGCTTGCGCGTGCGCAGAGACGCCTATCACCCAGCTTGTCTTATGCCCTCGCTCGGTTTCCATGCCGCGAATGCGATGGGTAGCTTCGATGCCGTCCATTACCGGCATTTCGCAGTCCATAAAGATAATATCCCAACTGCTGCTTAGCTTGTTTGATTCATGAAGTGCTTCGGCACCATTGTGCGCTAAAACGGCCTTTATATCGGCGCTCTTTAGAATGCTATCAATGACGAGTTGGTTAACAGGATTGTCTTCTACGACCAGAACACGAACGTTGCGTGGCAGGTTTAGGCTAATGTCCTCGGCTTTGCGAGCAGGGCGATGATCGTGCTCTGCGCAGAGCAAGCTTTCTAGCGAATCGCGTAGATGCAATGCTCGTACAGGGCTTTCAACCATGACGAACTCACCAAGATTAACATTTGCTTGCTCTGCGCTGGTCGCATGGCTAATGAGTATTTTGGGCGGCTGGTCGTTATCAAAATGTTGCGAGAGCTTAGCGAGAGACGACACCATCTTCTGCTCGACCAGTAACGCGCCGAAGGGAGTGCCTGCCTGATTGAATTTATCCAATAGGGCGTTGGCGCCTTCAATGGTACGAGTTGAGTGCGCTTCAATTCCCCAGCGGTTCATCATTTGGGTGATACTCAGGCAGTAACTTTGCTCTGAATCGAGTATCAGTGTGCGCTGACCTTTTAATCCAGGGCGGGGCAAATAAGCGCTTTCAACGCCTGCCTTAACGGTAAACCAGAAAGTGGCGCCGCGCGCCGGTGAGCTGTCGACGCCAATTTCGCCGCCGAGCATTTCGGCTAACCTACGGCTAATGGTGAGGCCGAGCCCTGAGCCGCCAAAGCGTCTGGTGCTGCGGCGATCTAGCTGACTGAAGGCTTTAAACAGGTCGTTTTGTTGCTGGCTATCGAGCCCGATGCCAGTGTCAGTAACTTCGAACATTAACTCGCACTTGCCAGATTCGTGCGCGGCGTTACGCATTGAAACATGTAGGGATATTTGCCCACTTTCTGTGAATTTAAATGCGTTGCTGAGCAAGTTATTAACGATTTGTTTTAAGCGGTTTGGGTCTGTTCGAATGGTGCCCGGAACGCGGCTATCGATGAAGGTGTAAAGCGGTAGATTCTTTTCGATAGACTGCAGTGAAAAGAGCGCGGTGCAATCATCGATCATTTGCTCCACTGAGACCTCGATGTCCTCCATTTTTAGTTTGCCCGCTTCGATACGAGAGTAGTCAAGAATGTCGTTAATGACGGTGAGCAATGACTGGGTGGATTCGTAAATAGTGTCGACGTATTGAGACTGTTGAGAATTTAGTTTTGTATGCCGTAGCAAGTCAGACATGCCAAGCACACCGTTCATTGGCGTTCTGATCTCGTGGCTCATCGTGGCGAGGAATTCGCTTTTGGCTTGGTTATGGGCACTCGATTTAAAAGCGTCCATTTCCGCTTGGGCACGATCGTGCACTGACATAGCGTGCGCCTCTTTCAGGCGATTGATTCGATCAGCAAGGGCTAGAGAGAGCAGGATAACTTCGAGGAAGGTACCCGTTTGAACGAGGTTCTCGGTAAATTCGTTACGAGGTAATAGGCCATACTTACTGACGGCCATGATTGCCGCTCCAGCCAAGAAGCATGTCCAAGCGATAGTGAAGTAGCGGGCATCTGGGTCGCCATCGCGCATTCGTATGATGCCAACGGAGAAGACTGTGAGCACCATAAAGATAATCGCCAGAGCTTCTATAGGCACCATGAGATGGCGATCGATAAACGGCAATAGCACGATCAGCGCAATGCCGACTTTTATATGTATGCCGAGCACACGCGTTAGTTTGGGGGCCCGAACATCGAGGGCGAGAAAATGCCGCGTGAAAAGAGGGGGTAGTATCACGACAAAGGGCAGCAAGAGCGTCATCGCGTACTGGCTTAGGAAGGTAGACCCCGGCCATAAATAGTGTTGCGCGAAGCCGTGAAGGATGGCTTGAAAGAGCGTTATCGTGAATGTCCAAAAAACGTATAGAAGGTAAGATTTTTCTTTTATAGAGAAATACAGAAATAGATTATAAAACAACATGACAAGCATGCCGCCGAAGAAAAATCCGTGCACTAATACGGTCGTTTGAGTCGTTTTCGTTAATGCGGATGGGGAAATAATCGTAATCGGGACTTGCACGCTGTACGCGCCGCTAACGCGAATGAGCACCGTAATTGTGCTGTTTTGTTTTAACTGTAATGGGAAAACAAATTCAGTGAAATCATAGGGGCGTTGAGAATACTCATGATCGCTGCCTGTGTGAAATTGAGCGATTGGACGAGCAGGCGTTTCGGGGTTAAAGGCAATAAATTCTACATTGCCGAGAAGTGGGTAATTTACCAACGTATACCAGTCAGTGTTTTGGCTGGCGTTAACGACATCAAATTTTATCCAGCAGACATCATCAGTGAAGCCAAAATTAGGTAGCTCTCCTTTGCGGCTTTGTTGCCATGGCCATAGCTGCGTTTGCAGAGCAACATCGGAAAGTGTGGCTGCCTCGGCAGCAGGCTGACAGAAACTCGATAGTACTTTATAGGGTCTTAATGTTTGCGTGTCTGATTGGAGTGTCAGTGCGGCGGCGAAAGCCGATTGGGTCAGGCCGTATGAGAGGCAAGCAAAAAGCGCATAACAGATTATGCGAAAATTCTTTCGTCGCGTATCCGCGCGACAGATCCTCGGCTTTGTACTCATCAGCCATCCATCCATGCAAACGTGTCGCTAATACGAATTAAGTACTAATGACTCTAGGCAGGGCGTTCCGCAAAATCAAGTAGATATCCCGCGTATGTGATGGTTTTTACACATTTCCAGCGAGCGCATGATGCATGTATACCGTTGAAGGCTCGGTATATACCGGTAGTCGTTAGTGTGCGTCGTGTGTGCGAGGAAAACCCTGCGTTAGTAGTGAATGGCTTACAAGGATTGATGACGGAGACGTCATGACGGCATTTTCATGAGGCATTATTGTGGAGCGGCATGGAGGCACCTTCAACACGGATGTTGAAGAGATTGAATGAGTCGTTGCGTGATTTGTCGTGATCGACCTAGTTTGACGCTGAATTGTCTATATTGGCCTTAGCACAGCTGCCTGCTCGCTCGAGCGGGCTTTTTTTTGCGCTCGTTTTTCTTTCGGCTCTTTTTCTTTTCAAGCTATTTCTTTCCACACTCAGGCGCTTTCCGCATTCAGGGTTTTCTGAATAACCGGTACAATGCCGTCCTACATTTTTTTGTGGTGCCAGCATGACGGAAGAGAGTGATCTAAACGAACGCCTGAACAAGGAAACCGCGCGTATTGCTTGGAAAGACTTGCAGTCGCATTTTGCCCGTGGGGTCGCGGTTTATGTTGCACCGGATCTTGACCTTATTGAAGTTGCCGGGCACTTCGCTGCCGATGATGCGGTGCAGATTCAAGGGTTAATGAGTGCTGAGCGTGTCGCGCTGGTGACAGAGACGCAGGCGGGGCAATGGGATGCGGACGATCAGATAATGTGGGCGGTCATCGTATTACCCTGGGTGCTGGTTCAACCAGCCGCGACTTAACGACCCGTGATGATCACTGAGCCCCAATTATTATGGACCCGTTCAACGGCAGTAGGCGTGCAGAAAGCGCCAGTATTGTTGCTGGCTCATGGCGCGGGTGCGCCGATGGACAGTGATTTCATGAATGTCGTGGCGCTCGGTCTTGCTGCTCAGGGTATTAGCGTTGCGCGCTTTGAGTTTGATTACATGGCGCAGCGCAGAGTGGATCAACGGAAGCGCCCTCCGCAGCGGCAAGAAAAGTTGCTGGCGTGTTTTACATCGGCAGCGGCGCAGGCCGGTGGCCTCGACAATATTTTTATTGGCGGCAAGTCCATGGGCGGCCGCATGGCGAGCTACTTGGCGGCGGGTCTAGGGGATGCGCTTGGTCAGCCTGCCCTTGTTGGCAGTGAATGCCCTAGTACGATGTCGTGTCGTGGCGTGGTTGCATTTGGTTACCCGCTGCACCCACCGCGCAAGCCAGAGCAGTTACGGATGAGTCATTTCGATGATCTTCGTGCCCCATTGCTGATCTGCCAAGGAGAGCGGGACCTGTTTGGTACTCGCATGGAAGTTGAAGCTTTGCAGAACGGTGGTGCGCTCGCGGGGGATATCGAATGGCACTGGTTGCCCGATGGCGATCATGATTTTAAGCCGCGGGTTCGTAGCGGCGTTCTTTGGCAAGATAATATTAACGCCGCAGTAGCGCAGACAGCGCAATGGATTTTGGCGCGCTCGATGTGATGGTTGTGGAGTCTTTGTTCTGAGGCCCCTAAAAATCCTCTGCAAGCGGCCTCCCACAACGCATTCTCACCTTTCGTAGGCTGGCGAACTCTTTTCTGTATTTCTGATGCTAGTTCGCTTGCAGGCCAGGCTGCCGCGCGAGCTGGCCATGCGGCGCGGCAATTTGAGTCGAGCCTTGTGGGAGGCTGCTTGCAGGCGATTCTTTTTTTACGCCTTTCGAATCACGACTGCGGTACGCAGTCGGTCCCTGCCGAAACGTGCCATGCGATCGAAATCGCTGCGACCGATAGGAATATATTGGCAATCGAAATCGGCCTGCGTGTTATCGGTTGGGTCGGGGTCGTGGAGATAAAAGAAGTCGTCGTCGACGGCGGTGACGACAACCCAGTGTGGTGCTCGGCGTCCATCAAGTTGCGAGGTGGAGATAAGCACGAGCGGAATGCCGCCACTCTTTAGTGCTTCGCTTAATTCGGCTTGGGTAATGTCTTGATGCAGTATTGAGATGTTATTTTCTTCAGCCTGACCGACGAAATCGTTATGCACGAGCGTCATGACGTGCTTTTTCTTTTCTGAGCGTACGCCATCAATAAACAGTGGTCCGTTGTTGTTAATCCATACTTCTGCTTGGAAGCCACGTTTGTGGGCGGCCAGCGCTAGGCCGATGGGGTGGCAGCCGCCGTGCCCAGAGGTCATAAAAATTGTCGTGGCTTCGCGCCAAATTTGTAGTTCTTGGCTACGATCTAAGAGGACGTCGGAGCGCAGTCCGTGCATAGCCATCATTAGTGATGCGGGGCCACAGGTAAAATCGGTCGACTGGCGATACCAGGGCACTTGGCGTTGCCAGTGGGATGGATCGAATTGACGAATTCGTTTTTGATATCGAAAGGCGTCGGCGTGGTCTTCGTAATAATCATGATATTGACCGAAGAGGTGATAACCGAGCTGTTCATAAAGCCGTATTGCGGAGCTATTGTCTTGCCGGACTTCTAGGCGCATATCAATGCGGCTGGCGTCGAGTGCAGCTTGTTCTCCAGCACGAATGAGCGTTGCGCCGAGGCCTTGGCCGCGCACATTGCTGTCTACGGCAATCGAATACAATCGAGCGAGTCGTGTGCCGCGATGCAAAATAATGAGAATGTAACCGACCAGTTTTTCATTTTGCGTGGCAACGAGAAACGCCCTGTGATCGTTGCTAATCCAGCGCCGAAAACTCCGGCGGCTTAAGCGGTCAGATTCGAAGGTGGTTTTTTCCAGTGCCTCAAGCGCATCAAGGTCTTTGCTCTGCACAGGGCGAACCTGAATGGCGTGACTCATCGTGATAAGCCTTCAAGGGCGAGACGAATAATTTGTCGACCGCGCAATAACACCATTTCTTGCCATTGCGGATCATTGGGATAGAAATGCTGCATAAGTTTTTGTTTAGTTTTTTGGCAAGCTTCTGTGTGCCAGTCGATGTTTGGGTTTGCGTGCAAGCGGTGATCCTCGAGCAGACTGTTAAACAGCGAATCAATGGAGTAGGTGCCAAATTCTAGTGTTACAAAGCAAGATTCGTGATTCATTATCGCGTGCCAGCAGTAGTCCAACAGTCCTTGCTTCGGAACCGACGAGGAGGTTCCGGCAAACGGCAACGTCACGGAGGCGCCGAACCAGTCGTGCGCGGTTTGCGCGCCCTTGCTGTTCGGAGGGTGGTCGCAAATCACCTCGCCGTAGCCATAAGGGCCTAGTCCGGTGTGTAAATCAATGACGGCAAGTCGGCGTTCGCCGAGCAGATGTTCATCAATTAATGATTCAATTAATGTTCTCGCGGGCGATGCGTGCGTTCCGCCGAAAAAGGGACCGTCCGGATGGTTGTACTGACCGCCGCTAATGGCAAGCTCAAGTGCGGTTTGGCTGTGATGCGCTCGAAACAAATTAGTTTGTTCGATTAAAGCATCGTTGTCTTCTTGCATCAGCCACGGGTGCAGGGCGTTGTATCCTTCATTGCTTGGTAAAGGCTGATGAAAGTCGACGAAGTTTCGATTTAGGTCTACGCCATTTTGATCACAGCGTCGCTGCCACGCCATGCCCCACGGATTTAGCGCATGGATGATCAACACCGCTGTGTCATCGGGAAGCTGCCACTGCTTTGTTGCCAGCAGAGTGGCAAAGTCTGATTGAATGGCGGAGCCGGCAAAGCCTTCGGCGCCGTGTGTGCCGCTGATTAATATCAGCACGCGGCGTGCACCGTCTGAGCCAATCCAGGCGCAATCGGTAAAGAGCGCTTCGCCGTCGGGGCCTTGCTCGTCCAAGCCGTGGGCATTGCAATTCAAGAGGTGTGGGACGCGGTTTATCCGCGCCAAGAATTGTTGTCGTGCGCTGCTGTATTGATGCTGAAATAAGCCGAGTTCGGCGTCAGAAAGAAGCGCTGTCAACATGATGTCGGTTACGCGAAAGAGACGAAGAGTCCCACTTTACAGGGAATCCAGAGGCGGCGATATGCTCTGCTGGGAAAGATTCTGTGGCGGTATGGTGGTTGAACTTGTCGCGTTGTTCAACGCTGGGCAGTAGCGTACAGCGCCGATTTTGCGCTGTCGCCGTGGCAGTTCTCGTTCAGGATTTAGTTGTGCTTCAGTTCCGTCACAGGAACTTCGAACATGGTGTCACCACTGCTGACATACAGTGTTGATTCGCTAATTGTGATTTGCCAATGAATTTGGCGGGTAATGTCGTTAGCGATGGTCACGACACTTTCCCAAGGAACGCTGAGTGTGGTCACGTTGGCAAAACTGCTGATTGCCGCCGCATGCTTCTTCCACCAGGTGTCTTGGCTACGGGTGTAGGCAAAGACGGTGACCTTTTCAGATTGGCGGCTGGCTTTTTTAACGCGGGCATCATCGGGCTCGCCTACGTCTATCCAGTGCTCAATATCGCCGTGGTCGTGGCGCTGCCAAATTTCTGCTTCGTCGCGACTAGAGATGCCTTTGCCGAACGTGAGCTTCTCGTTGGCGTTAAGGCACCACACTAGCAGCCGCGCGACCATGCGTTCTGGCTGCTCGGACGGATGCAGTGCGATTTTTAGTGAGTAATTTTGGTAATGCTGGCGGTCTTGATCAGCAACTTGTAACTGCGCGGCATAGAGTGTTGCTGTCAGGGCCATCTGCGCTTATTCCTTTGCCGGCTTGTCGGTCACCCAGAGCTTGATTACGCCCTCGACGACAACGGTGCCATCATCTCTGAGGCCTTGAACGCGAACGTGTACATCCTGCTTGGTTTCCCAATCCTCTGGAGTGGTTTCCGCAATACAGCGAATGTCGGAGGTGGCTTTGGCGGTGTAGTTCACTTCCATGCCTTTCGGAATCCAACGGCGATGCGACGGTACAGTGGCTTCAGCTAGCGCGCCCATGGCCATTTCCAAGCCGTTACAAATCGCGATGACATGTACTGTGCCGATATGGTTTTCGACGCCACGACGTTTTTCAAAGCGCACTTCACAGAAATTAGGGCGTAGTTCAGCAACCTGAGGGTTGATCGTGCCGAAGTAAGGCGCTTTGCGCGCGACGGCCATTGAAAACAGTTTGTTGCCGAATGGTAGGCGCTGCACTTTCTGGTACATGGCGAGAATGTAATTGGGTTTACTCACGGGGGGCTCCGGTAGAAGTGTATTGCGGCGACATTGTGAACGTAACCGGCGCTGTTGGGTAGTCGCCGGGCTGCCGAATGGGGTCGGCAGCCCGGCAAAGCACCTTGATGCGGGCTGTGTTAGAAGATTAAAACAGCAGATTTACACCTAAACGTAATTCTGACAGCTCTATTCCGTCGTTGAAGTCATCTTCCAGTGTGAGCGTGCGGTAGGCGCCGTAGATTTCAGCGGAGTCGGAGATGTTGCCACGTACGCCTACTTGAAACTCGTCGCCATCCAGATCGCTCATCGAGATAAAGCCAAAGTCGGCAAATACGGCGGCCTTGGCGCCGATATTGAGCGCGCCGCCGACGTGTACCGCGGAGCCATCATCACTTATGGAGGCGTTGCCGATGTCTAGGTCTACTTCGTAACGCTCAACCCGTACTTCTGCGGAACCTGTTTCGTTACTGGTTCTCGCGCCTAGGCCGAAGCGTGTTTCGTCGAGATCGATGCTGACGTTGAGAATGTCTAGGTCTGAGCGTTGGGCGTCAGCGTAGCCGAATAGGCTGGTGCTGCCGAACTCGCCATACAGGCCCATTGCGTTGCCGTCGCCGTCTTTGGGCGCACCATCGATATCGATGTCGACTTTCGGGCTGACCCGGACGCCAACTTTGCCAATGGGAAATTCAGCCAGTGCGACGGATGAATAACTAATGAGGGGAAGAATCAGCAGTAGTTTTTTCATGTGTAGTCCCTGTTTGTGTGGTGGGCTGGATGGTTCGGCTGGATCTTGTTATTTGGGTGTAACGTCACTCAATTACCATGGTGCTGCGCAATCCAATACCGGCGCATTACAATAGGCGAGTATAATGGTCGATTCAGTTATGTATAGCGGTCTGGCGCACGCTTTTACCGTACAGTGGCGGTTTGTATTGGCATCGTAATCGACTTAATGAAGTGGCATCGCGAACAGAGGAGTTAAGGGGTATGGCTGGTGGTCAGGATAAGGGCGGTAGTGCGGGGGCCGCAGTAGGGCTGCGCGGGCGCTGGCAGGCGGCAACGGTGTGGCAGCGTCGAGGTGTGATTGCTGCATCGATTTACATTGTTTACGCGTTGCTCGGTTACTTCCTTATTTCTCCTATCGCGCGAGATCAAATTGTAGCGCAGTTGTCTGCGCAGACTGGGCGCGACGTCGTGCTGGACGAGCTGATATTTAATCCACTTGCACTGTCGGTGACGGCAAACGGTTTTGCTTTTAAAGACCCAGACGGCACAGATTTCGTTGCCTTCGAGCAGCTCTATCTTGATTTTGAGTTGTCGTCGCTGTTTCGTTGGAGTTGGCACTTTGATGATATTTCGTTGGTGAAGCCGCATATTCGTGTGACACAGCACGCGGATGAGTCGCTTAATTTTGAAGATCTGATTGTTAAGCTTTCTCAGCCTGATGTGGAAGCAGAAGATGTTGCCGAAGAAGACACCCCAACAGTTATTCCTGCTATTTCGATAGCGTCACTGATTATCGACAGTGGTAACTTTATTTTTCGTGATGAAGCGCGCCCGACGCCGGACGAGCTGTCATTTAACGACCTCAGTTTTTCGGTAACCGATTTCTCAACGCGCGGTAACAGTGGCGAAAATAATAGCTACACCTTTGAGGTGTCCGGCCCGAGTGGCGGCCGCTTTTTGTGGGCGGGAAAACTCGACTTTAATCCGCTGGTGGCGGAGGGAAAACTCGCGTTAGAAGGTCTGCAGTTACAGCCATTGGTTGAGTTTGCCGACGACCGTCTTAATTTCTCGGTGCCCTCTGGCGAGATGGATATTAGTACGCATTACCGTTATGAAGCGGCTGAGGAACTTCGGTTAACGCTCTCCGATGGTGCTGTGACGTTGCGCGAGCTACAGATTGATGACCAGCGCAATGGCGCTCAGGCTATACGCATTCCCGAGTTAGCTCTGAGCTCCATCGCACTGAGTACGATTGACGAGAGCATGACCATTGGCGATGCCCGTATTCAGAAGCCAGAGTTCAATGTGGTTATGGAGGCTGAAGGAGCCAATCTCGAAACGCTATTCATTCCTGTTGATTTGCCTGCAGCTGCTGCCGCGATTGATACCAATAAAGCGAGCATTGAGGTGGACGAGGTCGCTGTATCTGAATCGGAGCCATTGCCCGACTCGGAGGCGAGTTCAGATTGGAAAATGTTGATTAAGGTGTTTCGTTTGAATGAAGCGGTCATTGCTTATCAAGACAATACATTGCGTGAGCCGGCGGAGATGCGCGTCGCCCCTCTTTCGTTAACGATAAACAACCTTTCGCCTAATGCAGAGGCGCGTTTCGATTTTGATGGTACAGCGACGATCGCTGATAGCGGCCTCTTTACACTGGCGGGTGACGGGCAGCTGGTGCCATTTGCGTTACATGCCAATATCGGTGCGGAGAAATTTCCCTTGGCATCCATTCAGCCTTGGTTGCGCGACGGTTTGGCGGTGCGCTTGCCGAGCGGTGAGTTGTCAGGGCAATGGAAGCTCGACGTGAAGGAGTCTGGTAACGACGTTGATATCTTGCTCAATGGTGCATCAACCGTTAATAACTTGGCGTTAAAAGAAGAAAGCGGCGAGCCTTTGCTAGCGTTTTCTGAGCTGCGTTTAGAAGGTATTAATGTCGACAGCAAAGCGACCAAAGTCGAAGTGGGCAAGGTTGCGTTTAATCAATTGGTCATGAGTTCGCTGATTGATGCTGATGGCAAACAGTCGGCAGATCGTATTGTGATCCCGTCTGCGCTTGTTGCACCTTCTGCGCAGGCGCCTGCTCAGAATGAACCTGATTGGCGTGTGCTCATTGGTCAACTTACTTTGGCAGATAGCTCAGTAGCGTTTGTGAATAAGTCGGTGAGTCCGAATTTCACAATGGGCATCTATCAGCTGGCCGGCAGCATGAAAAACTTGGACTCGACGTCTAGCACGCCAGCGCGCTTAGACATGAGGGGTAAGGTAGACAAATACGCACCGTTTTCTGCTAAGGGAACGCTAAACCCTCTCGCACAGCGTCCGGTTATCGATATTGAGGTATTAATCGATGGCTATGAAAT
Source organism: Gammaproteobacteria bacterium (assembly GCA_018067045.1). Lineage (GTDB taxonomy): Bacteria > Pseudomonadota > Gammaproteobacteria > Pseudomonadales > Alcanivoracaceae > JARGPN01. Next base: position 55,683 of record JAGPVL010000035.1, on the reverse strand, counting down.
GACGAGCCTGACGCCTTATACCGGTGATTATCTTGGTTACACCGTGAGAAGCGGTCAGTTGAAGCTGGATACCACTGTTCAGCTGGACGATACCTTTATTAATTCGAAAAATAGTATTAGTGCGGCGAACTTTTTCCTCGGCGATAAGGTTGAAAGCGAAAATGCGTTGAAGGTGCCGATTAAGCTGGGCTTGGCAGTACTGCGAGATCGTTCCGGCGTCATTGCCATGCCGGTAGTTGCCAAGGGCGATCTGAGCGATCCAAGTGTGAGTGCTCGCGGGTTGATCTTGAAGGCTCTGGGAAATGTTTTGATTAAAGCGGCAACGTCGCCGTTTTCTATGCTGGCGGGTCTAGCTGGCGGGGCAGATTTATCCGGCATTCCTTTTCCTGAAGGTGTGGCCGAGGTTAGCGAGGAGGGGCGGAATAGCCTCGCCAGTTTAGTCGCGGTGATGGAGAAGCGTCCGAACTTAAAAATCAGCCTATCGGGGTCTGCATCTGAACAGGATCGAGATGCGTTAGCCGCTAGTGCGTTGGGTGCTGAGCTGCAAGGCGATGACTGGCAGGGGCTTGATGCCGCACTGCCTGAGCGGTCGGTGCGCCGTCGCATTCTTAAACAGTATGAAGTTCAGGGTAAATCGGCGGAGGCTTTACTGCCGGATCTTACCGGAATGAGCGATGAGCAAAAAGAATCGGCCAAAATTGAACAGGCACGAACAGCATTTTTGTCGTTGCAAGAGATTCGCGCAACAGCTGTGACGGTTGATCAGTTGCAAGCCCTCGCTGCGTCGCGGGCGCAACATAGCAAGGCGGTATTGGTCGAAGAAATGAATATGGATGCAGGGCGCCTATTTATTGCAGATGCCGTGCTGACGGGCGAACAAGTGATGAGTGGCGTGGTGCTAGGGTTAACGGGCAACTAATGACTGTTGCAAGGTGGGTTCAATCGTTCAGTGTCGGCTCTGTCGGTGAGAGTTTAGTGTGGCGCTTGGTATGGCATTAGTGTGGCGCGATACTCGCGATGGCGTGAGCTACGAAGTCCGAAACCAAGGTCGCACAATGCGGCTGTATGCGAATGATGTCCAGCATTCAGAGTTTCACCCTCAGCGCTTGGTGACCGGTAGCGTCTGGGATTTACTCTGGTTGCCAGGTTTTTTCCTTGAGAAGAAGGCGCCACTTCGGGTGTTAGTGTTGGGGCTGGGTGGCGGCAGTCTAGTGCCGCCCATTCGCGCATTGTTTGATCCGATAGACTTCCACGCTGTTGAGCTTGACGAGTTGCATCTGTACGTTGCGCGCCGCTTTTTTGCCGTTGAAGATTTTGCGGTGGAATGCCACTGTGCCAATGCCGTTGATTTTGTCCAAAGCTGGGATGGCGAGCCATTTGATCTCGTTATTGAAGATCTTTTTGCACCGTCTGATCGGACGGTAAGCCGTGCGGTGAATGCCACGGGTCGCTGGTTCGGTTCGTTGTCCAAGCTGGTGGCGCCCGGTGGGGTGTTGGTCATGAACTTCGGTGATTGGGCGGAATATAAACGCAGCTGGTGTGGAGGAGAAGGCGCCATGCGCGGCTGGTCTAATCGTTTCCGATTTTCCACCCCGGACTGTCACAATGCGGTCATGGTGTGGACGCGAGATGCAGTAGAAACGTCTGGATTACGTTTTCAGCTTCACGAGCACCCTAAATTGAATGCTGAGCTAGAGTCAGGGCGTTTGAACTATCGAGCGATTAAGCTTGATTGACAGTGGTGTGGTTGAGAGTATTTGTCGCTGATATTGAGATTTTACTGACTAAGGAGGGTTTCAACATGAAAAGAATTTTGGCGCTGTCATTGATCCTTTTTTCGCTCCCTGCGATGGCGGATATTACTGCTAGTTACGATGTTAACAGCAAGCAAAATATGGAAATTAGCTACAAGGATGACAAGCATCTGCGTTTGAATATGGGCGCAGATAGCTATGCTTTGTACGTGGACGGTAAAGTTTATATGGTGACGAAGGCTGGTGGGTCGTGGATGGCAACTGACCTCGCCGAGTTAAAGCAGATGATGAGCAATATGCCTTTTGGCCAAAAGCAGAAGCCGGCTCCCTCGTCGGAGAAAGATTATAAAATGGTGAAAACAGGGCGCACGGAAACGGTCGCCGGGTATGAAGGCAATGTTTACGAATTTACGGATTTGCGCAACAACGAAAAATACGAAGCGGTTTTGAGTGACCACGATGATATTGCAACCTTGTATAAAGGCTTGATGAAAATTAGCCGTGAGATTGCGAACAGTGCAGGAGTAGGGGATCAAATTCCAGAAATGCCTGCTGTAAAAGGTGGATTGTTACGTCAGGGTAAGAACTTGCGTCTAACCTCTGTGGATAAACAAGATAAAGGGCTTGCGTACTATCAACTCCCTGCTGGTGTGCAGATGCAGACTTTTGCGATGCCCGAAGGAATGCCCAAAGGCATGACGATGCCGGATGCGGAGTCATTGCAAAAAATGATGGAAGGTATGAAAGGACGGTGATGTCTTTCTGAACCTATCCGCGCGAGTGCGGATAGGTTCAGGTCAGATATGTTTACGTTAGAAGAGCGGACTATTCTTCTACTTTCCAGCGTCCAAACATCTTCTTAATCAAGTACGGCGTCAGTTTCAGTGATGCGCTAATCCAGCTACCGATGCTGCGCGGAAAGACGAACTGCAGTGCGTTGATGATGGCGCGATAGGTCGCTTCATCATGAGGATGCCACCAAAGATTGCGCTTGGCAGGCAGCAGGTCCCAGTTCACCACTTTGATATGGGTCATCTCGTGCAGGCCTTCGATGCCATGGGTGCGACCCAGTCCCGATTCCTTCCATCCGCCCCACGGGGTTTCAGATAAACCATGCGTATAGAGGTGATCGTTTAGTGCGGTCACTCCCGCCTCTACTTGCGCAGCGAGTTCGCGCCCGCGCTTTAAATCACGTGTCCAGATCGATGATGTCAGCGCGAGGTTTGAGTCGTTTGCACGTGCGATGGCTTCTTCTGCGTTTTTCACCTTGGTAACGGCCACAACCGGTCCGAACGTTTCTTCACGCATTGTTAGCATGTCTTCGGTAACGTCGACGAGCACGGTGGCAGGATGGAAAAGCCCGTTCTGACTTCCGACTGGCGTTGACTGTGCGCCGATCTTTGCGCCCTTGGCTAATGCATCTTCAAGATGTTGCTGCACAGTGCGTAGCTGGCCTTCGGTGGTGATGCTGCCGATGTCGACGTCATAGCCGTCGCAGCCAGGGCCGTGTCGTAGCGCGCGTGTTTTACGGTTAAGCAATTCGGTGAAGGCGTCGTAGGCAGCCTCTTCAACGTAAATGCGCTCGACGCCGCCGCAAGATTGACCCGCATTTTGGAAGCCCGCCCAGATGGCGCCGTTAGTGGCGCGCTCAATGTCCGCGTCGGCGAGCACGATCATGGCGTCATTGCCGCCGAGTTCGAGGGAAAGCGGCGTGAGAGTTTGCGCTGCTTGGGCCATCAGCTGCTTGCCTGCATTCACTGAACCGGTAAAGAACAGTTTGCCGATCCCATTTTCAAATAATGCCGTCGCCACTTTGCTGCCAGAACCAACCACGTGCTGAAACAAATCGTCGGGCAGGCCGCCTGCGGCAACGATTTCTTCAATCATGTTGCCTACTGCAGGCGTTGCCGCCGCGACTTTAAGAACAATCGCATTACCTGCCATCAGGCCCATCACTACTTCGCCAAACGGAATAGAAAGCGGGTAGTTCCATGGGCTAATGATGCCGACAACGCCAATGGGAACGTGTTGAATCTGACTGCGTTTATTGATGAACAGTAGACTGCCGGCACTGCGCATTTCCGGTTTTAAGGCTTTCTTTGCATTGCTGGCATACCAGTTACAGGCCAGTGCGCACGGCATGACTTCTGTGGCCAGCGCATCGACTAAGGTTTTACCATTACTTTGACTGACAACTTTAGAGAGCGCCTCGGCATTCTCGACAATATAGTCGCGCATTTTAATAATATGTGGAGCACGTTGCGCGAAGGACAGTTTTGCCCAGTACTGTTGGGCATTACGCGCCCGCTGCATGATATCTGCCATGCACGATAAATCTGTTTCGGCGATGCTAAAAAAGGCTTCGCCGGTAGCAGGATTGGTATCGGTAATTTCCGTGTCGGTAGTGGGACGTTGCGCAGTCATGGTGTGACTCCTAAACAAAGCGGATCGACGGATAGAGGTTTTATTCTTTTGTTCATAAAGGCTCCGGTAAAGGTGTGATGCGTGGTTACCGGAGCTTGCTCTTTATTCTTATGATGACTGTTATCGTTTTCATCTGGTTCTGATCAGTTAAGAACAGAGCGCTAGTTTAGCGGTCTGTTAATAGCCGTTGCAGAATGCGTTGGTAAATCAGTGCCAGTTGACTGAGTTCGGCAACGGGGGTGTGCTCGTCAATCTTATGGATTGTGGCGTTAATTGGGCCTAGCTCAATGACTTGTGCACCGGTTGGCGCAATAAAGCGCCCGTCAGAGGTGCCGCCTGCTGTAGACAGTTCGGCGTCGCGGCCGGTGATGTCTTTAATGGCGGCGACGGTTGCCTCGACAAGTTCGCCGCGGGCGGTCAGGAAGGGCTGCCCTGATAGATTCCATTCCAATTCATAGTCAATGCCTTGCTCGGCCAAAATAACTTCGGTGCGAGCCTTGAGTTGTGCCGCCGTGACTTCTGTGGAAAAGCGAAAGTTGAAGATAACTTCGCAGTCGCCAGGAATAACATTGGTCGCGCCGGTACCAGAGTTGATGTTGGATATTTGGAACGTGGTGGCAGGAAAAAAGGCATTCCCGTTATCCCACACTTCGTTGACCAGTTCTGCGAGGGCTGGTGCAACACGATGGATAGGGTTGTCGGCAAGGTGGGGGTAGGCGACATGACCTTGTGTGCCTTTAACGATTAAACGAGCGCCAAGGGAGCCGCGACGACCATTCTTAATTACGTCGCCGACCAGATCCGTTGATGACGGTTCGCCAACGAGACAGTAGTCGATTTTTTCCTGACGCTGTTGCAGTAATTCGACTACTTTAACGGTGCCGTTAATCGCCGGACCTTCTTCGTCAGCGGTAATGAGTAGTGCGATGGAGCCGCTGTGATCGGAGTGGGCGTCAACAAAATCTTCAATGGCGACCAACATAGCGGCGATGGAGCCTTTCATATCTGCCGCGCCGCGACCGTAGAGCATGCCATCACGAATCTGTGGTTCAAACGGCGGGCTGCTCCAGAGTTTAGCGTCGCCAGTGGGCACTACATCTGTGTGGCCTGCAAATACCATCAGCGGTGCTTCGCTGCCGCGTCGTGCCCACAAGTTATCAACCTCGCCGAAACGCAGGTGCTCACAGGCAAAGCCAAGGGACTCGAGTTTTTCTGCCATCCACTGTTGGCAACCGACATCATCCGGAGTGACGGACGCTCGGCTGATTAACTCGCAGGTATATTCTAGAACGCGGCTCAAAGGTGACTCCTATTACTTTCTAACAGTAACGTTTAAACAGAACGTGACTAATTGTGTTTGTGTAGCTCTTCGTTGAGCTCAATCGCGCTTTTATTGGTGACGCACTGCACTGCACCAGAAAGCGAGTTGCGACGGAACAGCAGATCGTTCGTGCCAGCCAGTTCGCGCGCTTTGGTTGTTTCGACAACGTTGCCCTGATCATCGAGTACTTCGACTTTCGTGCCGGCCGTAATATATAAACCGGATTCGATAGTGCAGCGATCACCTAACGGAATGCCGGTGCCGGCGTTGGCGCCAAGCAGACAGCCTTCGCCAAGTGAAATAATAATGTTGCCGCCGCCAGACAAGGTGCCCATGGTGGACGCGCCGCCGCCGATATCGGAGCCTTTGCCAACAAATACGCCCGCAGAGATACGGCCTTCGATCATACCGGGGCCTTCGGTGCCAGCATTAAAGTTACAGAAGCCTTCGTGCATGATGGTTGTGCCTTCGCCGATGTAGGCGCCGAGGCGCACACGTGATGTGTCGGCAATACGCACGCCTTTCGGCACAACGTAGTCGGTCATTTTCGGGAATTTGTCGACAGAGTTTACTTCCAGCAGCCGACCTTCAAGCCGCGCCATGAGCTGTCGTTCTTGCAGTTCTTCAAGGTCAATTGCACCCTCATTGGTCCAGGCTACGTTTGGTAGCAGCGGGAAGATGCCGCTTAAGTCGGTGCCGTGCGGTCGTACTAAACGATGTGAGAGCAGGTGCAGTTTTAAATAAGCTTCAGGTGTCGAAGTCGATGCCGCATCGGTTTCCAGAATAACCAACACTACTGGGCGGCGGGTTTCCTGCATCGCAACCGCATAGGCGGCCGCGTGCTCGTTACCGGCATCACGCCACTCGCGGGCAAGATGCGAAATCTGACGGTGCGAGAGTGTCAGTGCAACGTTGCCGCCCTGATAATCGAGTTCTTCTTTCACCGCGTCTATTAACGCCTGATCTGGGTTGAGAACGGGGTCTGGGAAGTAAACTTCTAGCCATTCGTCGTTGCGGTTTTGGGTGCCGCAGCCTAGTGCGAGGGCGAAATAGTTGCTCATGATACGTATCCTGTGAGAGTTCTGTGAATGTCCTATTACGTGCGATGTTCTGTGGCGCTAATTTTGTCGGTTTCAGCTGCGCGATCAGTTCTTCATAAGCGGTATTATTCGGCCGCCGTTACTTAACCTTAAGCGCTTTGCCCCATGTTTCGGCATCAAAACCTGCGAGCAGAATTGTACCCTGTTCGATGATGGGGCGCTTGATCAGCGACGGGTTGTCGAGTGCCGCTTTAACTGCCCCATTCACGTCCATGGTGTCGCGCTGCGTTTGCGGCAGTTTACGCCATGTGGTGCCGCGGCGATTGATAACGGTTTCCCAGCCAAGCTGATCGATCCAGTGGCGCAGGTGCATTTCGCTGGCGCCTTCTTTCTTGTAGTCGTGGAAATGATGCTCGATGCCGTGTTCAGTAAGCCAAGTAAAGGCTTTCTTCATCGTGTCACAGTTTTTGATCCCGTAGATATTTAACATCGATACACCTTATAAACTGCGGATGAAATCACGAATACGTTCGGCGCCTTCTAGGCACTCCTCTTGGCTGGCCACCAGCGCCATGCGAATACGGTGCGCGCCAGGGTTGACCTTGTCGACACTGCGCGACAGGTAGCGGCCTGGTAGCACGGTGACGTTTTGGGTGCGCTTTAGATCGCGGGCAAATGCTTCGTCACTGATTGGCGTTTTTGCCCACAAATAGAAGCCCGCGTCCGGCGCGTGCACGTCGAGTACTCCAGACAGTGTTTCCAGTACGGTGGCAAATTTTGCCCGATATTCAGCCCGATTTTTCTCCACGTGCGCTTCATCTTGCCAAGCCGAAATGCTCGCCAATTGATGATGCATGGGCATCGCGCAGCCGTGGTAAGTTCGATAGCGCAAAAAGCGCTGCAAGATATCGGCGTCACCGGCGACAAAACCAGAGCGCAAACCCGGCAAGTTGGAGCGCTTGGATAAAGAGTGGAATACGACGCAGCGTTGGTACTGATCGCGGCCCATGGCTGCGCTTGCTTGCAGTAGTCCGGGCGGCGGTGTCTTGTTATAAATTTCTGAATAGCATTCATCAGAGGCAATAATAAAATCATACTTGTCGGCAAGCTGAATGAGTGCCTGCATTTGCGCAACGCTCATGACCGCGCCGGTTGGATTGCCCGGGGAGCAGATATATAGCAGTTGGCAGCGCTGCCAAGTATCTGCCGATACTGCGTCGAAATCCGGTTGCAGTTTGTTTCCTTCAAGGCAGGGTAAATAAACTGGTTCGCCGCCGGCGAGCAATGCTGCACCTTCGTAGATTTGATAGAAGGGATTCGGCATGAGCACGAGTGGCGACTGCTGGCGATTAAGTACGGTTTGCGCGAAGGCAAATAACGCTTCACGCGTGCCATTCACGGGCAGTACTTGGTTTTCTTCGTTGACCTTTTTTAAGGCAAAGCGCTTTTCCAGCCAGCGAGCAATAGCGGCCCGTAATTCGGGGATGCCTGCTGTTGACGGATAGCGGGCCAACAGGTTGGTGTTACTGCTGATGGTTTGCTGAACAAAGTCCGGTGCCGCGTGCTGTGGCTCGCCGATTGAAAAAGCGATATGGGGTTTTTCAGCAACGTCGATACCGGCAAATAGCTTTGCCAGTTTTTCGAATGGGTATGGGTGTAGTAAGTCCAAATCCGGATTCATAAACGTCTCGTTATTTTAATCTTATCTATTGGCACGTGGCTGCTGTATATGAATGGGCGGGTTAGCCGCAAACTAACCTACCCGCCGCTCTTGCCATTAATGCCAGTTACTATTGTCGAGCGCTTCTTTAAGGCGTTGGCGCAGGCTCTGACATAGTTCCGGATCAGAGACCGGGTTGCCATCGTGATCACTGACAAAGAAAACATCTTCTACGCGCTCACCAAGTGTTGCAATGCGGGCATTCTGAACGGAAATATCGAATTCGGCGAGCACGCCGCCAATCCGAGCCAGTAGGCCAGGGCGGTCGAGTGCTTGGATCTCAATTACGGTGCGATCGTTAATGATGTCGTTACTGATAATGACGTCCGTCGGAACATCGAAATGCTTGTGTCGGCGCGGCATGCGGCGCTGCATTAGTTCGGTGAACTGGCTCGGATCGCGCAGGGTATCCGTTAAGGTGGTGCGGATTTCTTGAATCCGCTCGGCATCGTTGCCTATTGGCGTGCCGTTCTCGTCGAGCACAATGTAGGTGTCGAGTGTAAAGCCGTCGGCAGAGGTGATAATGCGTGCGTCAGCGACGGTGAGACCGAGTTGATCGAGCGCGTTGGTGGATGCGGCGAACAAGTTGGCAATGTCTGGCGTGTAAATAAAGATTTGTGTGCCGCCTTCAATTTGCCCGCGGCTGAATTCACGCACGAGTACAAGAGGTTCTTGGGAGTCTGCGCGCTGCAAGATAGCTTCCGTATGCCAAGCAATATCAATGGCGTTTTCACGGAGGAAATATTCGTCACCAATGCCTGCCCAGAGTTGCTCAACGCGGGCCATGTCGATATCTCGCTGGGCGAGCAGAGACGTGGCGGCGTTACGGGTTTCGTCAATCCAATCCTGTTTGTCGACGGGGTTGTTTAGGCCGCGTCGCAAGGCGCGCTTAGTTTCACGGTAAAGCTGACGCATCAGTGATGCGCGCCACGAGTTCCACAGGTTCGGATTGGTCGCGTTGATGTCTGCAACGGTGAGGGCGCAGAGGTAATCAAGGTGGACTAGGTCACCAACCTGCTTGGCAAATTCGTGCACAACGTCGGGATCGGAAATATCTTTACGTTGCGCCGTGACGGACATCAGCAGGTGGTTGGTTACTAGCCAGGCAAGCATCTTGCCGTCCCAGTTGCTGAGTCCATGACGCTGACAAAAGGCGAGGGCGTCGGTTGCGCCAAGCGTAGAGTGATCGCCACCTCGGCCCTTGGCAATGTCGTGGTACAGGCCTGCCAGATAAAGGATTTCCGGTTTGGGTAGGCGATAAAATACTTCGTGGGCCAGCGGTAGCTGTTCGCGCATGGATTCGTAACGCATGCGCCGCATTTGTTTAATGACCATGAGTGTATGGGCATCAACGGTATAAATATGAAAGAGGTCGTATTGCATCATGCCAATCACGCGGCCGAACTCTGGCAAGTATTGGCCGAGGATGCCGTAGCGTTTCATTCTGCGCAGGTTGCTATATAGATGATGTGGGCTGCGAATGAGCTCCATAAACAGGCTCGTGTTGCGCAGGTCGTTGCGGTAATCATCATCAATCAATTTGCGCTTTTCGATAATCAATCGCACGGTGCTGGCACGGATGCCTTTTATATCGAGATTCTGGCCGAGAATGACGAAGACTTCGATTAATGCCGAAGGAGAATGGTCGAAGACTTTGTCGTGCTGCACTTCGAGGTAATCATTATGCACTTGGAAGCGACGATTAATTTTCGTGACGGTATCGGTACCGCCCTTACGCAAAATCGCTTCGTCAAAAAATTGCAGCAACATTTCGTTGAGAACAGACAGGCCGAGGGCAACGCGATAGTAGCGTTTCATAAACTGTTCAACAGCGAGATTGGCGTCGGAATCTTCTAAGCCAAACATGTCAGCGGCTTGGCGCTGGTAATCGAACAGTAGTCGATTTTCGTTGCGGTCGTTCATTTGGTGAAGCACCCAACGTACTCGCCAAATATGGTCTTCGCATTTCAACAGAATCGCGTATTCGTCTTCGGTCAAAAATCCGGTGCTAACAATCTCTTTGAGGCTGTCGGCGCCAAAGTGACGTTTTGCTACCCAGCCGATCATTTGAACGTCGCGCAGTCCGCCCGGTGCATTTTTAATGTCCGGTTCAAGATTGTATTCGGTAAAATTGTATTTGCGGTGGCGCTCGACCTGTTCTTCCCATTTTGCCGTGAAGAATTTATCGGAAGGCCACATCTTGTCCGGTGCGGTAAGCGTGCTGAGTTGTTCGTATAAATCTTCCGGGCCGGCGAGTGTACGGCCTTCCATAATATTAGTGGCAATGGTGATGTCTTCGCTGGCCATCTGCACGCACTCTTCTAGCGTGCGTACGGCATGACCGATTTCGAGTCCGAGGTCCCACAAAAAGGCAACGAACTTTTCCAGCTTATCGCAAACCTCTTTGCTGGGTTTGTTTTGGCTGAGAATCAGAATATCTACGTCTGAGTGTGGGTGTAGCTCGCCACGGCCGTAGCCGCCAACGGCCAAAAACGCGAGCTGATCAATGTCGGCGAGCGCGAAAATATCCCAAGCGCAAATGAGTACGTCATCAACAATGGTTGCGCGCGCTTTGACGAGTTCGCGAATAGGGGTGTCGTTGAAGCGGTCGTTGAGACGCTGTTGTTCGCTTTCAAGATAATCGCGGGCAGCCTTGCCGGAATGCTTTGGCTGCCCAAGGTGTTGCCGTAGTTGTTCGCGGCTAAGTGATGCGCTGATGCTCACAGGCGTCCTCAGGAAAGGTCGGTTTCTTCCGTACGTTTAGTGAGGACATCAAAGCCGTCGCGGGTGACGGCAATAGTGTGTTCCCACTGCGCTGATAATTTGTGATCTTTGGTGACCGCAGTCCAGCCATCAGGGAGCTGCTTGGTTGCCGCTTTGCCTGCGTTAATCATCGGTTCGATGGTGAACACCATGCCTTCTTCAAGTGCCAGACCGGTGCCTGCTTTGCCGTAGTGCAGGACCTGCGGTTCTTCGTGAAAGATTTCGCCGATACCGTGACCGCAATATTCACGGACCACCGAGAATCGGTTGCTTTCGGCATGCTGCTGAATAGCGTGACCAATATCACCTAGCGTGACGCCCGGCTTGACCATTTCAATGCCTTTCATCATGCATTCGCGGGTGACGCGAATAAGGCGGGTGGCCAGTGGGCTGGGATCGCCGACAACAAACATCTTGCTGGTATCGCCATGCCAGCCGCCCTTGATGACGGTGATGTCGATATTGATGATGTCGCCTTTCTTCAAAATCTTCTTTTCGCTAGGGATGCCATGGCAGACCACATGATTGACCGAGGTACAAATCGACTTCGGGTAGCCGCGGTAACCTAGGGGGGCGGGGATGGCGCCTTGGGTGTCGACAATATGGCGGTGGCAAATCCGGTCGAGCTCTTCGGTGCTGACACCGGGCACGACATATTCGCCAATCATTTCAAGGACTTCTGCGGCCAAGCGTCCGGCAATGCGCATTGCCTCAATTTGTTCGGGGGTCTTTATCGTGACTGTCATAGTGACCGGGAAACTCCAGCGAAATCATAAAGTTGTAGGATTCTACGGGAGCTGGCCCGGATAAGCGAGATTTGCGCTAATCGTTGTCGTTGGCCGCTCGTTATGGTATAAAGCGCGCGCCTTGGGGCTAGCTCTGTGGACACTCTCTATGTTGTGGGTGTCTGTGGGGAGAGCAGCCAAGGGAAATCCACGCATGTTCCGACACCGTATCTCCGGGTGCCCCTCTCTGCTTGAAGAGAATGGGTTGAGATCGGCGGGAACATGCAAGGTCCAACCCGAAGGAGACTTCTATGACCACAGTAACAATGCGCGATATGCTCAAGGCCGGCGTTCATTTCGGCCACCAGACTCGTTATTGGAACCCAAAGATGAAGCCATTCATCTTCGGTGCTCGTAATAAGATTCATATTATCAACCTTGAAAAGACGCTGCCGTTGTTTAACGACGCGCTGACGTTTGTTAACCGCTTGGCGGCTAGCAACAACAAGGTTCTGTTTGTTGGCACTAAACGTGCTGCACAGAAAGCTGTTAAAGACGAAGCGACTCGCTGCGGTATGCCGTATGTCGACCACCGCTGGCTCGGCGGCATGCTGACCAACTGGAAGACCATTCGCCAGTCGATCAAGCGTTTCCGTGACCTAGAAGCACAGGCAGCGGACGGCACGTTCGAGAAGCTGACTAAGAAAGAAGCGCTGATGCGTAAGCGTGAGATGGAGAAGCTTGAGCGCTCTATCGGCGGTATCAAGGACATGGGCGGTTTGCCTGATGCGTTGTTCGTGATCGACGTTGACCACGAAGACATCGCGATTCTGGAAGCGCGTAAGCTGGGTATCCCGGTTATCGCGGTAGTTGATACTAACTCTGATCCAGATGGTGTTGATTACTTGGTTCCTGGCAACGATGACGCGATCCGCGCAATCCAGCTTTACGTTGGTGCGATTGCTGATGCGATCATTGAAGGCCGTGAATACGCGGAGACTGCTAAGCCTTCTGATAAAGACGGCTTTGTAGAAGTGGCTGAAGCTAACGCCCCTGCAGCGGAGTAATCGCTGACTTTGAGCGGGACTCTGCGTCCCGCTCTCTCTATTTTAGGTGGTGGGCCTGCTGCACGGAGACAGTGCTGCAAGCGCCGGCCACGCAACACATCTAGTATTTGAGAGGACTATCATGGCTGCTGTAACTGCTGCTTTGGTTAAAGAACTGCGCGAACGTACTGGTCTTGGCATGATGGAGTGCAAAAAAGCACTGGTTGAAGCTGATGCCGATATCGAAAAAGCGATTGATGATCTGCGTAAATCCGGTCAGGCGAAAGCGGCTAAGAAAGCGGGTCGTACCGCTGCTGAAGGCGCCGTCGTGGTTGCGGTGAGCGACGATGGTAAGAAAGCGGTAATGATTGAAATCAATTCTGAAACTGATTTCGTTGCTCGCGATGACAACTTTATCGCGTTTGCTGACAAGGTGGCCAAGGCTGCTTTGACGGCTGGCGAAGCTGATGCGGCTAAGATCGGTGAATTGTTGGCCGACGATGGCAGCACGATCGAAACAACCCGTCAGGCGTTGGTTCAAAAGATCGGCGAAAATATCCAAATACGTCGTGCTGCAGTGCTGGAGTCTGAAACGGCTATCGGCGCGTATATCCACGGCGGCAAGATTGGTGTTTTGGTTAGCCTTAAGGGCGGAAATGCTGATCTGGGCAAAGAAGTGGCGATGCACGTTGCTGCTGTTGCACCGATGGTTGTGCGCGGTGACGACGTACCAGCGGACGTGCTCGAGAAAGAGAAAGAGATCATCCGCGGTCAGTCGGATATGGCCGGCAAGCCTGCCGAGATCGTTGAGAAGATGCTGGGCGGTCGTATTAACAAGTTCCTCAAGGAAGTGAGTCTGGTTGACCAGCCTTTCGTGAAGAACCCTGATACGACAGTCGGTAAGCTCGTTCAAGACGCTGGTGCAGAAGTGGAAAGCTTCGTGCGCTTGGTGGTTGGCGAGGGTATCGAGAGAGAAGTTGTCGATTTTGCAGCGGAAGTGGCTGCAACGGTTGGCAATAGCTGATCAGCTTATCTTCACGTTGATCAAAAAACGCCTTGTCGGGAAGCCGCCAAGGCGTTTTTTTTAACTTTGATTTCGTTGAAATGGGCCAATTCGCTTCCCGTTACGCTAGAATCGCACCCCAAGTAGGTGGTCGTGAGCGAAACGGCGTTTGGCTCACGCTAGAGAGCTGCCTGAACCCCAAAATGAATACGTGCCGGAGAACTCGATATGTCTGCCCCCAAAGATCGTTCCCCCCGTTATAACCGCATTCTGTTGAAGCTAAGCGGTGAAGCGCTTGCTGGAGAAGAGGGCTTTGGTATCGATCCACGAGTGCTTGATGCGATGTCGTTGGAGATCGGCCAGTTAGTCGGCATTGGTGTGCAGGTGGGGCTAGTCATCGGCGGAGGCAACCTTTTCCGTGGTGCGGCTTTGCAGGTCTCTGGTTTGGATCGCGTTGCTGGCGACCATATGGGCATGCTGGCAACTGTGATGAACGGCTTGGCCCTGCGCGATGCGCTGGAGCGTTCTAATATTCGTACGCGTCTTATGTCCGCTATCCCCATGAGTGGCATTGTTGAGCATTACGATCATCGCAATGCGATTCGTAATTTGAAGAATGGTGAAGTGGTTATCTTTAGTGCTGGCACCGGCAACCCATTTTTCACCACGGATTCTGCGGCCTGCTTGCGCGGCATTGAGATCGGCGCAGACGTCGTGCTAAAAGCAACTAAGGTAGATGGCGTATTTGATGCTGATCCGGTGAAAAATCCGGCGGCGATAAAATATGATCGCTTGAGCTATGACGAAATACTTGATCGCAAACTTGGGGTGATGGATTTGACCGCGATTTGTTTGTGTCGTGATCACCATATGCCGCTTCGAGTCTTTAATATGAATAAGAAGGGTGCTTTGCTAAACCTGATGTTGGGTGGCGACGAAGGCACGCTGGTGGAATCCGCCTGAGACTGGCGAACGTGAGGACAGAAACGTGATTGATGAAATTAAAGAAGATACGCAAAGCCGCATGATGAAAAGTCTTGATTCGCTTGATACAGCTTTCAGGAAAGTGCGTACAGGGCGAGCACACCCAAGTTTGCTCGACACTATTTCGGTGAGTTATTACGGCGTTGCTACACCGCTAAAGCAAGTGGCTAACGTGGGCGTTGAAGAGGGTCGCACGTTGGTGGTGACGGCCTTTGATAAGACGTTAATTCCGTTAATTGAAAAAGCGATTATGGCGTCCGATTTGGGTTTGAATCCGTCGACGACCGGTGCGGCTATTCGTTTGATGCTGCCGTCTTTAACTGAAGAAACGCGCCGTGATTTAGTTAAATTGGTTCGTTCCGAGGCCGAAGGCGCTCGGGTGGCGATTCGTAACATTCGTCGTGACGCGAACAGTGATTTTAAAGAGCTGTTAAAGGAAAAAGAAATTTCCGAAGACGAAGCTCGCGGTGCGGAAGAGGCGATTCAGCAGATTACCGATAAAATGGTGAGTTCTGTTGAGCAGAAATTAAAAGAGAAGGAAGAGGAATTGATGACGGTTTAATCGTCGTCGGTTGTCAATTTGGGCGGCATGGCTGTTGTGTGCCGTCTAAACGAAGGATCTTCTAGATTAAAGGGATTTACTTAAAGGGCTTGGTTTAAGCGGCCCTATTTTAAAGGAATAGGAAATCGGGCTGGTGTCAGCCCGATTTTGTTTTATGAAAGAAAAAACGACTTTAGCGGCACCTAATTCAGCCGCGCCGGATATTGATTCTCATGTTGGCAGCGTGCCGCGCCACGTCGCCATCATTATGGATGGCAATAATCGCTGGGCGCGAGCGCGGAACCTGCCTGGTTCGGAAGGTCACCGAGCCGGTGAGCTGGCGGTACAAACGATCATTCAGTTTTGTGCGAGCCAAGGCGTTGAAGTTGTGACGTTATTTGCCTTTAGCTCGGAAAACTGGCGCCGGCCGGAAGATGAAGTAACGCATCTGATGTCGCTGTTTTTGCGTGCGTTAGATTTGCGTGTACAGGAGCTGCATGAAAAGCAGGTCAGGGTGCGTTTTATTGGCGAGCGCAGTGCGTTTACAGCAGACCTACAAGAAGGTATGGCGCGAGCTGAAGCGCTGACCGTGAATAACGAGCGCATGACCGTTGCGATTGCCGTGAATTATGGTGGCCAGTGGGATATTGCTCACGCTGCGCGTTTGTTGGCAGAAGAGGTTGCTGCGGGCACGATAGGCACCGATCAAATAACGGTAGAAGCATTGGCGCAGCGTGTCAGTCTTGCCGATATGGCGCCGGTGGATTTATTAATTCGTACCGGTGGCGAGCAACGGTTGAGTAATTTTTTGTTGTGGCAGTCAGCGTACGCAGAATTTTGGTTTACCTCGGTGTTGTGGCCGGATGTCGATGAAGACGTAATGGCGAAGGCATTTTCTGACTACGCCGGAAGGCAGCGTCGGTTCGGTCGCTCCGGCATTGAAGTCGAAGGTATTAAAGGAGAAGACGGATGTTAATGACGCGTATTGCTACCGCGTTGGTGTTGCTGCCGATTGTGGTCGGTTCAGTCTTTTACCTTGAACGTGACGCGTTCGCTTGTGTGGCGGGCGCATTCTTTTTGGTGGCCGGTTGGGAATGGGCGGGCATGATGCGTTCGGTGACCCAATCCTCGGTGAACAAGCCGCTGCGCGTTTTATGGTGTGTCGCGCTGCTTGGCGGCATGGTGTTGTCTGAACTGTATCGCCCTGTGTGGTTGTTAACGTGGTTGCCCGCATGGTGGTTGTTGGCGCTCGGTTTGGTGTTGGCCTATCCGCGTGGTG
Organism: Gammaproteobacteria bacterium; assembly: GCA_018067045.1. Classification (GTDB taxonomy): domain Bacteria; phylum Pseudomonadota; class Gammaproteobacteria; order Pseudomonadales; family Alcanivoracaceae; genus JARGPN01. The sequence goes on along the minus strand of JAGPVL010000035.1, from coordinate 39,083 downwards.
CGGCAGCTTGGCACCGTTTACCGGTTCAGTCGGTGATTGGTTTGTTGTTGTTGGTACCCAGTTGGCAAGCCGTTGTGCAGATACAAGACCAAGGCGCGTTAGGTTTGGCTGGCGCTTGGGCGCTAATGTTTATTTTACTGTGGGTTTGGGCGGCGGATACTGGTGCGTATTTCGCGGGCCGAGCACTGGGCCGGCATAAGCTGGCACCTGATGTGAGCCCGGGTAAAACTATTGAAGGCTTGCTCGGTGGCGTTGCGCTGGCGTTAACGGTTGTTGGCGTGGTGACGTGGCTAGTCCCTATTAGCGGTGATCGCGTGGCAATTTTAGCCGTCGCGGTGGTGACGGTGTTGGCGTCGGTGCTCGGTGATTTATTCGAAAGCATGGTTAAGCGTCAGGCCGGCGTGAAAGATAGCGGCACTATTTTGCCGGGTCATGGCGGCATGCTTGATCGTATCGATAGTGTAACCGCGGCACTGCCTGTGGCGCTGGCTGGCTTTAGCTGGGCGTCATTGCCTGGAGGGCTGTAATGGTCCAGCAGGTCACCATCCTTGGCGCGACCGGCAGCATAGGTGTACAAACCCTCGAGGTTTTAGCGTTGCACCCCGATCGTTATCGGCCTTTTGCGTTGGCGGCGTTTACTCGTTGGCAGGCGTTGGCGGAGCAATGTTTGGCGTTTAAGCCACGTTACGCAGTGTTACGTGACGAGGCGGCAGCGCTGGCGCTCCGGAACCATCTTGCGGCGGCTGGGTCAGACGTCGAGGTGCTCGGTGGCGACGAAGCGCTGAACATGGTGGCAGCGCATCCGGACGCGGATGTAGTGGTAGCGGCTATTGTTGGCGCCGCAGGTGTGGAGCCAACCATGGCGGCAGTGCACGCGGGCAAACGCATTTTGCTGGCGAATAAAGAAGCACTGGTGGTTACTGGTAAGATTTTTATGGATGCGGTGGAAGCATCTGGCGCTGAGTTAGTGCCGTTGGATTCTGAGCACAACGCCATTTTCCAGTGCATGCCTCATGGCAATTCGGCGAGCATGAAAGGCGGCCAGAAAAATGCCGGTGTTACACGGTTGATACTAACGGCCTCCGGTGGTCCGTTTCGAACGCTCGACAAAGAAGCATTAATGAATGTGACGCCAGAGCAAGCGGTGCGTCACCCGAATTGGGATATGGGGCCGAAGATTTCGGTCGATTCCGCCACCTTGATGAATAAGGGGCTGGAGTTAATTGAGGCGAGTTGGTTGTTTGCCATGCCCTCCGAGAAAATTGATGTGGTGGTGCATCCGCAAAGCGTGATTCATTCCATGGTCGAATACGAAGATGGCTCCGTATTGGCGCAGTTGGGAACACCGGATATGCGCACGCCCATTGCCTGTGCATTGGCTTGGCCTGACCGTGTTGCCTCTGGGGCAACACGTCTGGATTTCACTCAGATGAGTGAGTTGCAATTTGAAGCGCCGGATATGGAACGTTTTCCGTGCTTAAGACTTGCACGCGAAGCGCTGGAAGCGGGCGGAACCGCAACAGCCGTGCTGAACGCGGCAAACGAAGTGGCAGTAGCCGCTTTTCTGGCTGGCCAAATTGGTTTTATGGATATCAGTCATTGCGCGGCGACGGCATTGGACAAAATGCTCGCGCCGACGTGTAAAACAGTTGAAGAAGTATTGGCAGTCGACGCGGCAACGCGGCGTTTTGTTGATGCACACATCACCAGCTTAAGTAGGTAAGTGTGACGAGTCTCTTTGCTTTTATTGTTGCCATTATTTTGATCGTTGCCATTCACGAATATGGTCACTATCTGGCGATGCGTCTTTTTGGCGTGCGCGTGCTGACCTTTTCGATTGGTTTTGGCCCACAGCTGTTTGCGTGGCGCAATAAAGCGGGCACTGACTTTAAAGTCGCCGCGTTACCTTTAGGCGGGTTCGTTAAACCGCTGGATCGCCGTGATTGTGATGTTGGTGAAGACGAGCAGCATGAAGAGTTTTCCGGTAAGCCTGCTTGGCAGCGTGTGATTACCTACGCGGCCGGGCCGTTAGCGAATTTATTGTTGGCGGTCGTGCTGTATTGGCTAATGATGCTTGGCGGCGAAAGCGGCCGCATTCCTTATCTTGCAGAACCAGTTGCTGGCACCGCGGCGGCCGCCGCCGGTCTGCACGCGGATGACGAAATCTTGTCACTCGGCAATCATCAAACACAAAACTGGCCTCAAGTTATTACGGCGTTGCTCGACTATGCTGGCGAGCGTGACACGGCTCCTTTGCGCGTCAAAGACGCCACGGGTGAAGAGCGTTTGTTGCAACTGCCGCTGGCGGACTGGGCTGATGCCCAAGAAACCCATCCAATGGAAGCGCTGGGTTTAAAGCCGAGACCCTTTAAGGCTTTGGTCGGTGACGTCGGCGCCGATAGTGCTGCAGAGCGTGCTGGGCTGCTCAGCGGCGATCTTATTGTGTCGGTGGATGGCAAGGCGATTAGCGGTTGGCAAGACTGGGTGGGTGTCGTTCAGGCAAGCCCAGAGATCGCGCTGGAGCATTTAGTCAAGCGTGATGGTTCAGATGTCCGGATCACCTTGATCCCTGAAAAAATTGATCGCGATGGTGTCATTCTTGGCCTTGCGGGTGTGCGTCCAGGTGAGGACGTTGCCGATGTGCGACATATTCATTATGGTCCGCTGTCGGCAATGACGATGGCCGTGCAGCGAGTCGGCTCACAGGTTGTCACGATGATTAGCTCGATTGGTAAGCTGGTCACTGGGCAGTTATCGGTGAAAACCCTAGGTGGGCCGTTAACCATTGCGGACGCGGCAGGTAGTACGGCGTCTTTAGGTTGGGTTGCCTTTGCGGGCTTCTTAGCCTTTTTAAGCATCAGCCTTGGCGTCATTAATTTATTGCCTGTACCTATGCTCGACGGCGGCTGGATAGTTTTTGGCGTTATTGAAATGATTGCTAGGCGGCCATTGCCTGAGCGCTTCCTTATGGCCGCGCAGTCGGTTGGCTTGGCACTGGTCGTGTGTTTGATGGTGTTGGCTATTTACAACGATATCGTTCGCCATTTTTTATGATGAGCTGGACTAAAGTTACGGCTTGCCGCAACGGTATGAAGTCATGGCATCAAGTGATCGGGTGAATTACAGCATGAATTTAGGCTATGAATTTCGGGGGCATTTTTTTGCGCGTTTTAATTAAGTCACTGGGCGTTTTATTGCTGCTGTTAAGCGCTCATGCGCAAGCAGTTGATGCTTTTCGAGTGAAAGATATTCGTATTGAGGGGTTGCAACGCCTCCCGGTTGAGCGTGTGTTCCTCAATCTGACGATTAAAGATGGTGATGTTGTCGATGCAGCAGGTTTGGCCGACGCGGTTAAGCGCCTGTATGGCAGCGGTGATTTTGAAGACGTGCAGGTTGGCCGTGACGGCGATGTGTTGGTGGTTGTTGTCTCTGAGCGTCCTTCTATTGCGCGCATTGAGCTAGAGGGCAATAAGTCCATTGATGAAGATCAGTTACGTAAAGGGCTGAAGGAGTCCGGTCTTATTGAGGGGGCTGTTTATCGTCGCTCTACCGTTGCCGGCATTACCGGTGAACTGCAGCGTCAATATGTTTCCCAAGGGCGTTACGGCGCGTCGGTTGATACCGAAACGGTGCCGTTGCCACGTAATCGCGTAGCACTAAAAATTAAGATTTACGAGGGCAAGGCTGCGCGGATCCAAGATATTAATATCGTCGGTAATAGCATTTACCCGGATGAAGAAATTCTACAAAACTTTGAGCTAAAGCCTTCGCACTTTTGGTCCTTTATTAAAGGCGATGACAAGTACGCCCGCGAGCGTCTTTCTGGGGATTTAGAAAAGTTGCGCTCATTCTATCTTGATCGCGGCTATATTAATTTCTCCATCGAGTCGACTCAGGTCGCTGTGACACCTGATCGTCGTGAAGTGTTTATCACTGCAAATGTTGTTGAAGGAAAGCGTTACAAAGTCGGTGAGGTTAAGTTGTCGGGTAACCTTATTGTTGATGAAGAACAGCTGAAGCCGTTATTGGTCGTGCGCAAGGGGCAAATCTTTTCTCAGCAGTTGCTGACCTACACCAGTGACCTGTTGACCCGCAGGCTTGGCAATGAAGGTTATACCTTTTCTGAAGTTAACGGCATTACCGAAGTGAACGAAGAAGACGATACGGTAGACGTGACCTTTTTCGTTGAGCCAGGCAGTAAGGTTTATGTTAGGCGTATTAGTTATAGCGGCAATGATAAAACGGCGGACGAAGTTCTACGCCGTGAAATGCGTCAGTTTGAAACCGCGCCTGCAAATTCGTCTTTAATTGATTTGTCGAGTAGTCGCTTGCAGCGCTTGGGCTTCTTTAGCACGGTAGACGCCGAAACTATGCGCATTCCTGGTGCGGACGACTTGGTTGATGTGGAATATAAGGTTGAGGAGCAGCCGTCTGGTTCTATTGGAGCCAATATTGGTTATTCCGACGCGAGTGGAGCGATTTTCGGCGCCAATGTGAGCCAGAATAATTTCCGCGGCTCTGGTAACCGCGTGTCGTTCTCGCTGAGTCGCAGTGATGTTCGCGATTCGTATAGCTTTTCCCACTACAACCCTTACTACACTCTTGATGGCGTTAGTCGTGGCTTTAGCTTGTTTTATTCTGCCATTGATTACGATGAGACGTCAGTTGCGTCTTATGCTGCGGACCGCGCCGGCGCTAGCGTGACGTACGGTTACCCAATTTCTGAGTACTCACGTTTGAGTTTTGGTCTGGGTGTTGATCGCATTGATATTACTACCGGTGATTTCGTTGCGGTTGATATCGCCCGTTTCTTGATAGCAGAAGGCACCACGTTTGACGCGTTGAAGGCGAATGTGGGATGGCAAAAAAGCACGCTTAACCGTGGTGTGTTGCCGGATCGCGGCTGGTCGCAGAACCTAGGTCTAGAAGTGGCTGTCCCCGGTAGTGATTACCTTTTCTATAAAATGACGTGGAGTGGGCAGCGTTATTTCCCGATTAGCAAAAGCTGGGTATTGCGTGCCCGTAGTGACCTCGGTTACGGCGATGGCTATGGCGATGATTTTGTCTTGCCGTTCTATGAAAACTTTTATTCTGGCGGCATAGGCTCGGTACGGGGCTATGAGTCTCGCTCGCTTGGCCCGCGTTCGCCCGCGTTGGCGTATGTTGTGAATGGCCAAGTTGATCCTGATCCAGATCCGCTTGGCGGCAATATGTTGGTAGAAGGTAGCGTAGAGCTTATTTTCCCAACGCCGTTTGCACCGAATAGTCGTAGCATCCGCACGTTCTTGTATGCGGATGTCGGCAACGTGTTTCAGACCGAGCAGACAGACAGTCTGTTCGAGTTTGATACTTCTGAGTTACGCTACTCTGCAGGTATTGGCCTTACTTGGTTGACTGCAATTGGCCCGCTCAGCTTTAACTTCGCTAAACCCATAAAAGATCAGCCTGGTGACGATACAGAGACATTCCAGTTCTCGCTCGGTCAGGTGTTCTAGGAGGCACTATGAAAACAATTAAACTCGCAGTCCTGGCATTGGTACTGGCCCCATCGCTGGCGATGGCAGAAATTAAAATCGCGGTTATCGATCCAATTGGTGCGATTGCAGAAACCACTGAAGTCAAAACGCGTACAGGCAAGCTTGAAACGGATATGAAGAATAAAGAAGCTGAAATGATGAAGCTTCGTGATGAAATTTTGGCTATTGAAGAAAGCCTTAAGAAAGATGGCCTGACCATGAGTAAAGACAAACAGAAGTCTTTGTCTGATCAGCGTGATGCTAAAATGAATGACTTCCGTTCACGTCAGCAGTTGGCGCAAAAACGTATTGAATCTGACCGCAATGAAATGCTGCAGTTGATGGAGCCACGTTTGAAGCAGGCCGTTGACGAAATTGCGAAAGAAGGCAAGTACGACCTAGTGTTGACGCGCCAAGCAGCGCTATTTGCGAAAGAAGAGATTGATATTACGCGTAAAGTTACGCAAAAAATGAATCAGATGAAGTAATTAGACTCGGCGAGATCGGAACACGCTATGGGATTAACATTGGCCGAAATTGCAGTAGAAATTGGCGCTGAGCTTCACGGCGACGGGCGCATTGCTGTGCGCGCTCTGGGCACCCTCAAGGGTGCTGGCCCTGATCAGCTGGCGTTTCTTGCCAATCCAAAGTTTCGATCTTACTTAGAGCAGAGTGACGCCGCAGCGGTGATATGTACTCCTGACGAGGTGCCGTTTTCGCCGGTGCCCGCGTTAGCGGTGGCGGATCCCTATAAAGCGTTTGCTCTGATCAGCCGTTTTTTTGACCCTGCGCCTGTGGGGCCTACCGGTGTGCATCCGTCTGCTGTTGTGGCTGCCACGGCTCGGGTATCCGCGTCTGCCAGCATTGGTCCTAATGCCGTGGTAGAAGAGGGTGCGGAGATCGCCGATGGCGTGACGCTCATGGCAGGAGCTTTCGTTGGTGCGGGTTCACGCATTGGCGCCGGCACACGCTTGTGGCCAAACGTCACGGTGTATCACGGTGTGAGTATTGGAGAGCGCTGTATTATTCATGCCAATACGGTAATCGGGTCGGACGGTTTTGGTTTTGCGCCTGGGCGCGACGGCTGGACGAAGATTGCACAGGTTGGCGGCGTGAAGATTGGTTCAGATGTCGAGCTAGGCAGCTGTTGTTCGGTTGATCGTGGCGCGATAGAAGATACCATTATTGCTGATGGGGTGATTATCGATAATCAGGTCCATATTGCCCACAACGTTCGTATTGGCCGGCACTCTGCTATTGCAGGGCAAGTCGGTATTGCCGGTAGTGTGACCATTGGCGAGAACTGTATTTTTGCCGGCAAAGTCGGTATTGCAGGACACCTTGATATTTGCGATGGCGTGCAGGTGCTGGGTATGACCATGGTGACCCGCTCCATTAAAAAACCGGGTGTTTACGCATCAGGGGTTCCACATGACGATCATGCGGCTTGGCGGAAAAATGCCGTTCGGTTTCGCCAATTAGATGAATTGTTTCGACGTGTTAAGGCGCTAGAGAAATCTAGTGGGGATAAGCCGTAAACTAGAGGCTTGGTTTTATTACCCAGATATTGCTAGAAACTGCCCATTACGGTTGGGCGGTATTGGCGTAGTGAGTAACTCTGCGCCGTTCCCATCAGGACAGGAATCTTATGGATCAGATTGAAGTTAGGAACTACCTTCCGCATCGTTACCCTTTCTTGTTAATTGACCGAGTTCTAAGTGTTGAGGTCGGTAAAAGTGTTGTGGCGATTAAAAACGTTTCGAATAACGAGCCTTTTTTTAACGGCCATTTTCCGAACCAGCCGATTATGCCAGGCGTGTTAATTATCGAAGCGTTGGCTCAGGCGGCGGGTGTCCTTGGTTTTGTTTCGCAGGGAAAAAGGCCATCAGATAACAGCATGTACGTTCTGTGTGGTGTTGATAAAGCACGCTTTAAGCGCAGAGTCGTTCCGGGAGATCAACTTGAGTTGACGGCCACGTTGGTGGCGGTAAAGCGCAATATTCTGAAATTCTCCGGTGAGGCGCGGGTTAATGGTGAGTTGGCAGCGTCAGCAGAGCTGATTGTTGCGGAGCAGCCACGGGAGGAGTAGCGCGTTTTGGTGCATACTGAGAAGCTAACCTTAGCAGGTAAAAGATGATACACCCGACGGCTATTATTGACCCGAGTGCTGAGTTAGCCCCCGATGTACAGGTGGGGCCTTACAGTGTGATTGGTGCCGATGTTGTGATTGGCGCCGGCACAGTGGTGGGTCCGCATGTGGTCTTGCGCGGTCCGACGAAGATTGGCGCCGGGAATAAAATTTTCCAGTTTTCGTCTGTTGGCGAAGACTGCCAAGACAAAAAATACAATGGCGAGCCAACGCGTTTAGAAATTGGCGATAACAATGTCATCCGTGAAGGCGTGACGATTCACCGTGGCACGGTACAAGACAATAGTATTACCCGTATTGGTAGCAATAATTTGTTTATGGCAAACGTTCATGTTGCCCATGATTGTATCGTTGGCAATGATTGCATTTTTGCGAATAACGCCACCATAGCGGGTCATGTTCATGTTGGCGACGGTGTTATTTTGGGCGGCTTTACCGGCGTTCATCAGTTTTGCAAGGTCGGTACATACGCTATGACGTCGCTTTATTCCGTCGTTAATATGGATATTCCTGCATTTGTGATGGTGCAAGGTTATCCCGCGCGCGCGCGCGGCATGAATGTTGAAGGTATGAGACGACGCGGTTACAGCAAGGATCTGATTACGGCATTGCGTAGCGCTTATCGAGTGTTGTACCGCAAGGGCCACACCCTTGCTGAGGCGCTTGAGTTACTCGTTCCGCAAGCATCATCGAGCGCAGAGATGACGATGTTTGTTGATTCGATTAAGGCTAGTGCACGCGGTATTACTCGCGAACAATGAACGGCGCCTCTGCTTTTAAAGTTGCGATTGTTGCCGGTGAGGCATCCGGAGATATTCTGGGCGCAGGTTTGATGCATCGATTGCAGCAACGTTTTCCCGATATGACATTTATTGGCGTTGGCGGGAAACGCATGGCGGCAGCGGGACTTGTGTCGCATTTCGAGATGGACCGCCTTTCTGTTATGGGTATCACCGAGGTGCTCGGTCGCCTTCCTGAATTATTACGTCGCCGACGTGATCTTATTGAATACATTCTTGCTCAAAAAGCTGATTTATATATCGGCATCGACTCCCCTGATTTTAATTTACCGATCGCCAAACGTTTGCATGGGCTAGGCGTGCGTACTGCGCATTACGTTAGCCCTTCGGTTTGGGCGTGGCGTCAGGGTAGAGTAAAGGGTATTCGTGAGAGCATTGATTTAATGCTCACGTTACTGCCTTTTGAGGCGAGCTTTTATCAACAGCACAATGCGCCAGTCGAATTTGTAGGTCATCCATTGGCGGATGAGATTGCGCTGGACGTCGATCAGGGCGGCGCCCGTGAGCGCCTCGGTTTGCCGTTAGATGCTGAAGTGGTGGCAGTGTTGCCCGGTAGTCGCGGTGGCGAGGTTCGTTATATTTGGCCGACCTTTCTGGCGGCGATGGATCTGTTGTCTGAAACGCGCCCGAATCTTCATTTTGTTGTGCCAGCAGCGAGTGAGGCACGACATCAAGAATTGGCGCCTTTGCTGGTCGATCGAACTAACGTGACGCTTGTTCACGGCGATAGTCATGCGGCGATGGCGGCGGCGAATGTGGTGATGCTCGCATCCGGTACAGCGACGCTAGAGGCCTTGTTGTTGAAGAAGCCGATGGTGGTGGGCTACCGAGCGTCCGGTTTCACCTACGCCATCATGAGTCGTTTGGTGAAAAGTCAGTTTGTGAGCTTGCCTAACTTGCTGGGTGGCGAAGAGCTGGTGCCTGAACTTATTCAGAATGATATGACGCCAGAGGCGCTTGCCCGAGAGGTCAATCGCTGGTTGGATAATCCGCAGAGCTGCGCAGCGTTGGCACAGCGTTTTTTACAACTTCACCGCGAGCTAAAGCGTAATGCCAGTGAGCGTGCGGCGGATGCCGTTGCAGCGTTGTTGCTGAAGTAAGCCGGAATCGTACTAAGCCATATAAAGGGAACCGATGACTGACTTATTTGCCCCGCATCCTTATGCAGAGTACCCGCATGTCGAACCGTATATGCCGACTGTCTTTAGTTGGCGCGACGGGCTGTTGATTGCCGGTGTAGACGAAGTCGGTCGTGGTCCCTTGATTGGTGCGGTGGTAACCGCTGCCGTCATACTGGATCCTACTAGACCCATTGCTGGCTTAGCAGACAGTAAGAAATTGTCCGCTGCGCGGCGAGAAAAAATCGCTATTGAGATTCGTGAAAAAGCACTGGCATGGAGCCTAGGTCGTGCCGAACCTGAAGAAATTGATCGTCTTAATATCTTTCAGGCGACAATGTTGGCCATGCAACGCGCTATTGAGAGCTTGCCGCAAGTGCCGGACGCGGCGCTGATTGATGGCAACAAAGTGCCGTCGCTAGGCTGTCCCGCAGAAGCGGTGGTGAAGGGCGATGCCCGCATTCCATCGATCAGCGCTGCGTCAATTTTGGCCAAGGTTGCGCGCGACGCAGAGATGCAGGAATTGCATGAGCGGCATCCAGAGTATGGCTTTGATCGGCATAAAGGCTATCCAACGGCGCTGCATATGAGCGCGCTGACGGAGCATGGCCCGCTATCCGCTCATCGCCGCTCGTTTGCGCCGGTGGCGCGGGCATTGGAGAAATTTGCGGCGTTATAAGACGTGACTAAATTCCGCCAACACCTTTCTATGACGTCAATTGGCGCATCAACAAAGTCAAGACTGGTTATGGCATTAAGCTGGCGTTAAGGTTTGTTCCCATGACAGCTTCCCCTATTTCATTTGTTCATTTACGTGTGCACACCGACTACTCGCTAGTCGATGGCGTTGTGCGGGTAAAAGGTTTAATCAAGCAGACCGTGGCCCAGAATATGCCGGCCGTGGCGGTGACTGACGACTCCAATCTGTTTGGCCTGATTAAATTTTATAAAGCTGCGCAGGGTGGTGGTGTTAAGCCGCTGGCGGGCGCTGATTTATGGTTGGAAAGCGAGTATCTCGAAGAGCCCGCGCGATTGTGTGTGCTGGTCCAGAATGTACGTGGTTACCACAATCTCGTGCTGCTAATTTCCCGCGCGTGGCAGCATAACCAGCAGCGCGACCGTGCACTGATCAAGCGTGAGTGGCTTGATGAGTTAAACGAAGGGCTTATTTGCCTCTCTGGCGCCCGTCATGGTGAGATTGGTCAGCTGCTGATTAACGGTAAAGCGGATGATGCAGCGTTGATTGCATCGTCGTTACAGAACGTTTTTGGTGATCGCTTTTATCTTGAAGTTCAGCGTACTAGTCGTGCCGGTGATGAAGATTGTTTGCACGCCACCGTAGCGCTGGCTAGCGAACTCGATATTGCCTTGGTGGCGACCAATGATGTGCGTTTTCTCAATAGCGAAGACTTTGAAGCCCACGAAGCGCGGGTATGTATTCGTGATAGCGCGGCACTGGATGATCCACGGCGGTTGCGGCGCTATAGCGATCAGCAGTATTTAAAAACCGCCGAAGAAATGGCTGAGCTATTTAGCGATCTGCCTGAGGCGTTAAGCAATACTGTTGAAATTGCCCGACGTTGCACACTGGAGATGACGCTCGGCGAAAACTTCCTGCCGGAATTTCCAATCCCTGCTGGGCAAACTATTCGTGAGTTTATCGAAGCGGAGTCTCGCGCCGGTTTAGAAAAACGTTTGGCGACGCTGTTAGATGATACGGCCGAAGATTATGCCGAGCGACGTAAAGAATATGATGATCGGCTGACGTTTGAGCTCAAGGTCATTAATGACATGGGCTTTCCCGGTTACTTCCTGATCGTTTCTGATTTTATTCGCTGGGCAAAAGAGAATGAAGTGCCAGTTGGCCCTGGTCGTGGCTCAGGTGCGGGTTCATTGGTTGCCTATGTGCTCGAGATTACCGACCTTGATCCGATTGAATACGACTTGCTGTTCGAACGGTTTTTGAATCCTGAACGTGTGTCCATGCCCGATTTCGATGTCGATTTTTGCATGGAAAAGCGCGATCGCGTCATTAACTATGTGGCCGAAAAATACGGCCGTGAAGCGGTTGGGCAGATTATTACCTTCGGCACCATGGCTGCGAAGGCGGTGGTGCGTGATGTCGCCCGAGTACAGGGTAAGCCTTACGGTTTGGCGGACCGATTGTCGAAGATGATTCCGCCAACGCCGGGCATGACATTAAGTAAGGCGATCGAAGAAGAAGAATCGCTACGCGATATGCTCGAGAACGACGGCGACAAAGATGCGCTTAACGAAATTATGGAAATGGCGTTTAAGCTTGAGGGCTTAACCCGTAACGTCGGCAAGCATGCGGGTGGTGTCGTGATCGCGCCGGGCAAGCTGACAGATTTTGCGCCGCTGCATTGTGATGAACTCGGTGAAAACCTTGTCACACAATATGATAAAGATGATGTTGAATCTGCTGGCCTAGTAAAGTTTGACTTTTTGGGTTTGAAAACCCTGACAATTATTGATTGGGCTGTGCGCGCGGTAAACGTGCGTAATGCCCGTTTGGGCGATGAGCCCATCGACATTAATTTTATTCCGTTGATAGACCCTCCTTCATTCGATTTGTTGAAGAAGGGTGATACTACTGCCGTTTTCCAGCTGGAATCCGAAGGCATGAAGGGCTTGATCCGTAAGCTCAAGCCTGACGTCTTTGAAGACATCATCGCACTGGTTGCACTGTACCGTCCGGGTCCGCTTGAGTCGGGCATGGTCGATAACTTTATTAATCGTAAGCACGGTCGCGAGCCGCTCGCGTATCCTGATCCGCAATATCAGCATGAATGGCTTAAGCCCATTCTAGAGCCCACTTACGGCGTTATCTTGTATCAAGAGCAGGTGATGCAGATTGCGCAGGTCTTGGCTGGCTACTCACTCGGCGAGGCGGACATGCTGCGCCGCGCGATGGGTAAGAAAAAGCCAGAAGAAATGGATAAGCAGCGTTCGGTCTTCCGTGACGGTGCGGCCAGAAAAGGCGTAGACGCCGATCTGGCGATGAAAATTTTTGATTTAGTGGAAAAGTTTGCCGGCTACGGTTTCAACAAATCCCACTCTGCGGCTTATGCATTAGTGGCTTATCAGACGGCCTGGTTAAAAACTCATTACCCTGCTGAGTTTATGGCAGCGGTAATTTCCGCTGAAATGCAGAATACCGATAAAGTCGTAACGTTTATTGATGAATGCCGACGCATGGGGCTAAACGTTTTACCCCCGGATGTGAACAATTGCAGTTATCGATTTATTGCTAATGAAGACGGCGATATTGTTTACGGTTTGGGGGCTATTAAAGGGCTCGGTGAAGGGCCTATCGATGCGATTGTTACAGCGCGCGGTGACGGAGCGCAGGAACGTCGTTCATTTACGGATCTATTTGATTTCTGCCGGCGTATTGATTTAAAGAAAATGAATCGTCGTTCGCTCGAAGCATTAATTCGCGCTGGTGCCTTCGATTATTTGGCGCCGAATCAACACATAGATGATCGCGCCACCCTGATGGCAACCTTAGCGGACGCCTTACAAGCGGCGGAGCAAGACGCACGTAATGCGGCGGCCGGTATGCTCGATATGTTTGGTGGCGCCAACGACGACAGTGCCTCAGTAACAGAGGTGTCATGGCGAGTTGTGCGGCCGTGGAAAGTCGATATTCGCCTGCAAGGGGAGAAAGACACGCTGGGTCTTTTTCTCACGGGTCATCCGATTGATCAGTTTGAAGATGAACTGCGCAATATGATTAGCATGCGAATTGTGAATCTGCAGCCGATCGCGCGCGGCGAGGTGGCCATTATTGCCGGACAAGTTGTGCAGCTGCGCCAGACGCGCAGTAAAAATAGCGGCGAACGCATGGCGTTTATCACGTTGGACGACAAGACCGGGCGTACCGAAGTATGTGTATTCGGTGAATCGTTTCGTCAGTACGGTGATCTGCTTCAGCAAGATGTGGTGTTGGTTATTCGTGGCGGGGTTCGTCGTCGTGAGCGCGGTGAAGAATCAACGATCAATATTAATGCTGAAGAAATTATGGATATCCGCCGCGCAAGGGAAGCATTTGCTCGCCGCTTGGTGGTCAAGGTGCCTGTGATGGAAGCTTTGCCGGCGGAGCTGCGCGAGTTGCTGACGCCGTACCGGGGCGGCAGCTGCCCTGTGGCGCTCACCTTAGGGCATGTGTTGGGCACAGGGATGATGTGGCTGGGAGATGACTGGAAGGTGGCGCCAGAAGAGGCGTTGCTGGAAGATCTGCGCAATCGCTACGGTGGCGATACCGTGGCACTCGAGTATTGATGCCCGCAGCCATGGCGGCGGTGTGCCGAGCTGACACAGTTTGCAACCTGTTATCGACGATACTGTGCGCTACGAGGGTGACGGCGACCGCCCTTGGCCGCTACACTTTGAGCACTTTGGATGGCAGGTGGGGCCTCGCAAAACAATGAACCCGAATTTTCTTGAGTTTGAACAACCGATAGCGGACCTAGAAGCTAAGATTGAAGAGCTTCGTTTGGTCGGTTCCGGTAGCAAGGTGAATATCTCTGACGAGATCGGCAAGCTTCAGGAAAAGAACCTGACGTTAACCGAGTCGATCTTCCGCAGTTTGACCCCGTGGCAGATTTCGCAGGTTTCTCGCCACCCGCGCCGTCCCTACACCCTCGACTATATCCGCCGTTTATTTGAAGACTTTGATGAACTGCATGGTGATCGTGCGTTTGCTGATGACGCGGCCATTATTGGCGGTATTACTCGTCTTAATGGGCGTCCAGTGATGGTGATCGGTCACCAGAAAGGGCGATCAACCAAAGATAAGGTGCGGCGTAACTTTGGTATGCCAAAGCCGGAAGGTTACCGTAAAGCGCTAAGGCTGATGGAGATGGCGGAGCGCTTTAAGATGCCAATTCTGACGTTTATTGATACTCCCGGCGCGTTTCCTGGAATCGATGCGGAAGAGCGTGGTCAGAGTGAGGCCATTGCTCGTAATTTGATGGTGATGTCGAAGCTTAAGACTCCGATTATTGCCACCGTGATTGGTGAGGGCGGATCCGGCGGCGCATTAGCGATTGGCGTTTGTGATCACTTACAAATGCTGCAATACAGTACCTATTCGGTGATTTCTCCAGAAGGCTGCGCGTCTATCTTATGGCGTAGCGCCGACAAGGCGCCGGATGCGGCGGCGGCAATGGGGCTCACAGCGGCGCGCCTGCATGAGTTGGGTATTGTCGACGAAGTGATTCAGGAGCCGTTGGGCGGCGCACACCGAGATCACGATCATGCCGCGATGCGAGTAAAAGAGAGTCTAGCCGCAGCACTGGATCGCTTGTGTGAGCTAGAGGATCAAGATTTGGTTGAGCGTCGTTATCAGCGCTTACTGTCTTACAGCAATGTGACGCGTAAACCTGCTGAAGAGTGAGTGGTCGTTACGTTGAGCGGTAAATAGTCCGCCGTGAGAAAAGAGCCGCTTAATGCGGCTCTTTTTTGTTTACGCGGTGTTTTGTTGCGGGGCACTAGAATGGTGTCGCCTCTGTTTATTTCAAAGGCCTGTCGTATAAAACCATATCAACCGTAGAGTTCCCCGCATCACCTCGCCATAATCGCACTATGTTTACATCGCCCCCCCCATTACCTGAAGAGCTGGATGTATTGCTGCGTGAGGCTGCCTCTTGCGACGGGCGTATTGTGCTCGGCTATTCCGGTGGCCTGGACTCGAGTGTGCTGTTGGCGGCATTGGTCCGCGGCGGCTATGCCGACAAAATGCTGGCAGTGCATGTGCATCATGGCTTGAGCGCTCAGGCGGATAGCTGGTTGCAGCATTGCCAATCGGTTTGCGCTGAGTATGGCGTGACGTTTGTAGCGGAGCGGGTTGCTGTAGATGGGCTGGATAACCTTGAGGCGCGTGCCCGGGATGTGCGTCGACAAGCGTTATTGCGGCACGTTTTTACAGGCGACCAGCTTTGGTTGGCGCACCATCATGATGATCAAGCTGAGACCTTGCTGTTGCGGTTGATGCGCGGAGCGGGAAGCCGCGGCCTCGCTGGGATGCGGGCGCAGAGCTGTTGGGGTGGGCGCCAGTTGCGCCGGCCTTTGCTGGGTTTGTCGCGTCAGGCGCTGATGGAGATGGCGACGGGTTGGCAGCTGGGCTGGGTAGAAGATGAGTCAAACACGGATCAGTGTTTTGATCGTAACTTTTTACGCAGCGCAATTTTGCCGTCGCTGGTGGAGCGTTGGCCTGCTGCCGTGAGTCGCTTAGGGGCGGCCGCAGACCGATTGAGTGAAGATGCGACGTTACTCGACGAGTTGGCCGCCTCTGACTTTCTGAGTTGTAACGGGAATGATGGCCGCGATGGCAAGGACAACTCCCTCGACTGCCGGCAGATGGCGGCGTTATCGGCCGCTCGGCAGCGTAACTTGCTACGTGGCTGGCTGAATCGTCGGGGCGTGTTGGCGCCGTCGGCGAAAGTATTGCAGCGGGTGCTCAGTGAGGTGCTGACGGCGGCAGAAGATCGCGAGCCACGAGTAGAGTGGCCTGACGGCGTGTTTGCCCGTTTTCGCGGACGTCTTTATATGCTGTCGAAACAAGTGTTTGCTGCGCCGCCGGCGCCTTGTCAGTGGCAGCCGCAAGACACGCCGCAGCTGGACTTTGGTCATTGGCGCCTGAGCTTTACGGGCCAGCTGAAAGGGCAGAATGAGAGCGCTTTATTCCTGCCGGAAAATGGCCCGCTAACGGTGCGTGTTGCGGAGGGCGGAGAGCGCATTTTATGGCGCGGCATGCACCGGCAAGTCTCAGAGTTATGGCGGCAGCAGGGCGTACCGCCGTGGCAGCGCAAACAGATGCCGCTGATCTACAGGGAGGGGCAATTGGTGGCGGTTGCTGGGGTTGGGGTAGCCGACGATTGCCATCCTCTGCCCGGTGAAGTGGTTTGGGGGTTATCTATTTGCTCGCAGATTACCGATTTCGCGTTGTGACGTACCCTGCCTTTCTGGTAACATTTCCTCCCGTCCTGTAGCAGCGTAACTGCCTGAATTTTCCACCCTTTTGGAGTGGTTAGCCGCTGAATTTTCCCGACTTGCTGGTGTATTCATGACACGTTTTATTTTTGTCACAGGCGGTGTTGTATCTTCGTTAGGTAAGGGGATCACCTCTGCCTCTCTCGCGACGCTGCTTGAAGCGCGCGGTCTGAGCGTCACACTGATTAAAATGGATCCGTACATTAACGTTGATCCGGGCACGATGAGTCCGTACCAACACGGTGAAGTATTTGTCACGGAAGATGGCGCCGAAACCGATCTTGATCTTGGCCATTACGAACGCTTTATTCGCTCGAAGCTAACAAAGAAAAATAGCTTTAGCGCAGGGCGCGTCTATCAAGACGTGCTTGATAAGGAGCGCCGTGGTGAATACCTCGGGGCGACCGTTCAGGTTATTCCGCATATCACCGATGAAATTAAGCTGAAAATGCAGCAAGGTGCAGAGGGCTTTGATGTCGCGATTGTAGAAATTGGCGGCACCGCGGGTGACATTGAGTCTTTGCCTTTCCTAGAAGCCGTGCGTCAGTTACGTTCGCAGCTAGGCTCTAGCCGTTCATTGTTGGTGCACCTGACGTTGGTGCCCTATATCAGCTCTGCGGGTGAAATTAAAACGAAGCCAACGCAGCACTCTGTTAAAGAGTTACGCTCTATTGGCTTGCAGCCAGATATGTTGGTCTGCCGTTCGGATAACCATATTCCGGACAGCGCCCGTGAAAAAATATCCCTGTTTACCAATGTCGAAGCACGCAGTGTGATTTCCGCGCCAGACTGTAAAACGATTTATCAAGTGCCGCGCATTCTTCATGAGCAGCGCATGGATAATATCGTTATCGAAAAGTTTGCCTTGGATTGCCCAGAGCCAGACCTGTCTGAGTGGGATCGCGTTGTTGAGTCGACTCTCAATCCTGTCCATGAAGTCCGTGTTGGCATGGTCGGAAAATATATTGATTTGCTCGACGCCTACAAGTCGCTGAACGAATCTCTCGGCCACGCCGGTATCGCGACTCAGTCACGTGTAGTGATTGAATATATTGATGCCGAAGATATTGAACGTCATGGTGTTGAGCGTTTAAGCCGACTAGACGCCATTCTTGTGCCTGGTGGCTTTGGCGATCGCGGTACCGAAGGAAAAATTACGGCGATTCGTTACGCTCGAGAAAACAACGTTCCCTACCTCGGTATTTGTTTAGGGATGCAGTTGGCGGTGATCGAGTATGCGCGCCATGTTGCGGGTATTCCGGATGCGCATTCTTCGGAGTTACGCCCAGGCTGCAAAGAGCCCGTTGTTGCGCTAATCACTGAGTGGGTTGATGCCGCCGGTAAAATTGAACAGCGCAATGTCGGTTCTGATTTAGGTGGCACGATGCGCCTAGGTGGACAGCTTTGTCATTTAACGGAAGGCAGTATTGCGGCGCAGTGTTATAACAAAACCGACGTGATTGAGCGTCATCGCCACCGTTATGAAGTCAACAATACTTATGTTGATCGGCTCGTCGAAGCGGGCTTGCGAGTTGCCGGGCGTTCACAAGATGGCGAGTTAGTTGAAGTCATCGAAGTTGCGAATCACCCTTGGTTCGTTGCTTGTCAGTTCCACCCCGAGTTCACTTCAACGCCGCGCGATGGCCATGGTTTGTTTACGGGTTATATCGCTGCCGCCTTGAAGTACCGGGAGAGTAAAGGTGACTAAACAGGTGACCGGTCAAAAGATTATTCAGCTTGGCAATATCAGCATCGGCAATGATTTACCCTTTGTCTTGTTTGGCGGCATGAACGTTTTGGAAAGCCGTGACATGGCGATGCAAGTGGCTGAAAAGTATGCCGCGGTCACGCAAAAATTGGGTATTCCATGGGTCTTTAAGGCGAGCTTTGATAAAGCGAATCGCTCGTCGCTAAGTTCATATCGCGGTCCGGGCATGGAAGCGGGTTTACGTATTTTTGAAGAAGTGAAGAAGCAGTTCGGCTGTGCACTGCTGACTGATGTGCATGAACCGTATCAAGCGCAGCCTGTGGCGGAAGTGGTTGACGTGTTGCAGCTGCCGGCCTTCTTAGCTCGTCAAACCGACCTCGTTGAAGCTATGGCGAAAACGGGGCGTATTATTAATATTAAGAAGCCGCAGTTTTTAGCCCCGCATGAAATGAAACACATCCTGAATAAGTGCCAAGAAGCTGGAAACGATCAGCTTATCTTGTGTGAGCGTGGTTCCAGCTTTGGTTATAACAACCTAGTCGTTGATATGCTTGGCTTTGGCGCGATGAAAGAGTTTGGTTTCCCGCTCTTTTTTGACGTGACCCATGCATTGCAAAAGCCTGGCGCTCGTTCTGACTCAGCCGATGGCCGTCGCTCACAAGTGGCAGAGCTGGGCCGCGCGGGTATGTCGCAGGGCATCGCTGGCTTATTTTTAGAAGCGCACCCTGATCCCGATAAAGCATTGTGTGATGGGCCTTGTGCACTGCGCCTTGATCGTCTTGAACAATTTTTAGTGCAAATGAAAACCATGGATGAGGCAGTCAAAGCGCTGCCGCCTTTTGATAACGCTTGAATCTATGCGTACTGCCTAGCACGTAAAAGCAAGCATTTGGATACCGTACTGGAGAGACATCAATGTCAAAAATCGTTGACGTAAAGGCCCGTGAAATTCTTGATTCCCGTGGCAATCCCACCATCGAAGCCGATGTCGTGTTGGAGTCAGGCGCGTTTGGTAGCGCTTGTGCGCCGAGCGGTGCGTCTACTGGGTCGCGCGAAGCGCTAGAGCTGCGTGATGGCGACATGAACCGTTATATGGGCAAAGGCGTCACACGCGCAGTCGGTAACGTTAACTCTGATATTCGTGAGCTTTTGTTAGGTAAGGAAGCGAGCGAGCAGCGTGTGGTTGATCAAGCGATGATCGACCTTGATGGCACTGAGTCGAAAGAGAAGTTGGGTGCGAACTCAATTCTTGCGGTATCGCTGGCGCTGGCCAAAGCGGCTGCTGCAGAGCAGAAAAAGCCGTTGTACGAATATATTTCAGATTTGCAAGACGACGACAGTGCATACAGCCTGCCGGTGCCAATGATGAACATCATCAATGGCGGCGAGCATGCGGATAATAATATTGATATCCAAGAGTTTATGATTCAGCCAATTGGTGCGCCAACTATGGCTGAAGCATTGCGTTACGGTGCTGAAATTTTCCACGCGTTGAAAAGCGTACTTAAGAAGCGTGGTTTGAATACCGCGGTGGGCGATGAAGGTGGTTTTGCCCCAGATTTGCCTTCTAACGAGGCCGCGCTGGAAGCGATTGTTGAAGCGATTGGCCTGACAGGTTACAAGCTAGGCGAAGATATTACTTTGGCGTTGGATTGTGCTGCGTCGGAGTTTTATCGCGACGGCAAATATGTTTTAGCGGGCGAAGGCCGTAGCTTGGACGCAGAGCAGTTTGTCGATTATCTCGAAGAGCTATGCGGTCGTTATCCTATTATTTCTATTGAAGACGGTTTGCACGAAAGCGATTGGGATGGCTGGAAAGTTCTGACTGATCGTTTGGGCAAGAAAATTCAGTTGGTAGGTGATGATTTGTTTGTCACCAATACGAAGATTTTGAAGCGTGGTATTGATGAAGGTATCGCCAACTCTATCTTGATTAAATTTAATCAAATCGGTTCTCTGTCTGAGACGCTCGATGCCATTAAAATGGCGAAAGACGCAGGCTATACGGCGGTTATCTCACATCGTTCTGGTGAGACCGCTGATACCACGATTGCTGATCTGGCGGTGGCAACGTCAGCGGGCCAAATCAAAACAGGCTCTTTGTGTCGTTCTGATCGTGTTGCCAAGTACAACCGTTTAATTCGCATTGAAGAAGAACTTGGTCGTGCCGCCTATCACGGTCGTAAAGAGTTTAAGTTCCTCAGGTAATTAGCGATGCTTCCCTCACAGGATTCCTCATTGCGTAGGAAAGTCGTGATCGCATTGCTTGCACTAACACTGCTTGCATTGCAGGCTCGTCTTTGGCTTGGCGAGGGAAGTCTTCGGCATAAAACCAGTCTCGAAAAAGGCGTCGCCGCATTAAGTGAGAATAATAGAATCCTGTATGACCGTAATCAGTTGCTTGCAGCGGACGTTCAGGATTTAAAAAAAGGTTTGGATGCGGTTGAGGAAATTGCTCGTAAAGACTTGGGCATGATCCGTGAAGGCGAAACGTTTTTTTTGATTGTTGAAGATTCGCCGGAGAGCAGTCATGGCAATTCCCACTGACGCACGTCTTTTTGCGGTTGTTCCTGCAGCCGGCTCAGGTACGCGCATGGGCGCCTCCCTTCCGAAGCAATACCTTAGCGCCAACGGCCGCACTATTGCGGAGCATACGATCGGTAGGCTTTTGTCGTATGCGCGCATCGAAAAAATAATTGTGGCAACGGCGAAAGATGATTTGTGGTGGCCGCAACTTTCCACTGCGTTACACCCTCGTGTGAAATCTGCCATCGGTGGTGCTACCCGAGCGGAATCCGTTCTTGCCTGTTTGGATTTTTTGTCGGCGGAAGCAAACGATCACGATTGGGTGTTGGTGCATGATATGGCCCGTCCTTGCGTGCGTTTATCCGATATCGAATTATTGTTGCAGGGCTGTACCGAGCAGGGTGCGCTGTTAGCACTGCCGGTGACAGACACAATCAAACAGGCCGATGGGGATGCCTCGGTAACCGGTACGCTTTCACGAGATAATATTTGGCGGGCGTTAACACCGCAGTTGTTTCCTCTCGGCGCGCTGCGCGATGCGCTAACCGAGGCGTTAGCGAAAGGCTTGCCGATCACCGATGAAGCGTCGGCGATGGAATTGCGCGGTGGCAAGCCGCGTTTGGTGGTTGGCCGTTCGGATAACATTAAAGTTACCTTGCCTGCAGATTTACCGTTGGTACGTTTTTATCTGTCGCAACAGGAAGACGAGGGGCTGGCGTGGGAATTCGCATAGGTAACGGCTTTGATGTGCACGCATTTTGTGCCGGTGATCACGTTATGCTTGGCGGCGTGCGCATTCCTCATACGCAAGGTTTACAGGCGCACTCTGACGGCGATGTCGCATTGCATGCGTTGGCGGATGCGTTACTGGGTGCACTGGCACTGGGCGACATAGGCCATTTCTTTCCCGACACCGATGCGCGCTTTCAGGGTGCCGATTCCGCTGAGTTGCTAGCACAAGTTTATGCCAAGGTTGTGGCATTAGGTTATCAATTGGGCAATGCGGATATCACCATTATTTGTCAGGCGCCGAAGATTGCACCGCACGTTTTGGCTATGCGAAACCGTATTGCGACGTTGCTCAAGTCCGACTTGTCCGCCGTATCGGTTAAGGCAACGACGACGGAAAAACTGGGTTTTACCGGCCGTGAAGAGGGCATCGCTGTACAGGCGGTTGTTCTGCTTAACGGCCTATCGAACGTCCATGAGTGAGTTGCCGCACGCTTTTTTGGCGCCGCAAATTAAAGGCTGTATTCGGCGTCAGCCCGCCGATTTTTTTGTTCGCGAAGAACTTTCTTTTGAGCCCGGTGACGGCGGCGAGCATGTTTGGTTATTTATTCGCAAGACAGAGTGGAATACCACCGATCTTGCGCTCTGGTTGGCGAAAGCTGCACGCATTTCATTAAAAGCGGTTGGTTACAGCGGCTTGAAGGATCGTCGTGCAGTGACAGAGCAATGGTTCAGTTTGCACCTGCCGGGCAAGCCGGACCCTGTTTGGGAAGCGCTGCCTACCGGTGTCGAAATTCTGAAAACCTGCCGTCATACCCGTAAGCTTAACCGTGGTACCCATCGGTTTAATTGTTTCTCGATTGCGCTAACCGCGTTAGAGCTGGGTGATTCGTCGGAGTCGGCACTGAACGACCGACTCACCGAGATCGCTCGACGCGGCGTGCCAAATTATTTTGGTGAGCAACGTTTTGGGCGCGACAAGGGAAACTGGCAGCGCGGCGGCGAGTGGCTTCGAGGCGAAGGCGAAGCGCCGCGCAAAGCCCAGTTGAAAAGTTTTTGGTTGTCGGCGGTACGCAGTGGCATTTTTAATGCGGTATTAGCTGAGCGGGTACGGCGTGACTGTTGGGATAAGCCTTTAGTGGGCGATATCTGTCAGCCAGACGGTAGCCGCGGCTTGTTCAATCAATTGGACGAGCCGGCTTGTGCGGAACGCATGGCTGCGGGCGAGGTGCATCCCACTGCGCCAATGCCGGGAACGGGCGGACTGTTGCCGCAGCAAGATAGCGCTGAGTTAGAACAACAGATACTGGATCTCTTCCAAGCTGAAATTGCCGGCCTCCAGGCTGAAGGTGTTGAGGCTGCCCGGCGGGCGACACGGCTGCCAGTACGCGATCTGGATTGGGTGCTCAGTGGCGATATGTTGACGCTATCATTTCGTTTGCCGGTTGGTTCGTTTGCCACGTCGGTATTGGCCGAGATTTTGGAGTTGCAGCCGTTACCGCTCGAGTCCTTCCCCGAAGGGGCGGTCTCGGAAGTCACTGGCTCGGAGAGTGAGGCTAAGTGATGAAGAGTGAAGGAAAATCACGGCTATGGTTGCTTGCCAACGATGATGGTATTCATGCGCCGGGTTTAAAGGCACTGATGGCCGCGGCGTCACGGTTGGTCGATTTTGTTGTGGTGGCGCCTGACGCGAACTGCTCAGGCTATTCGAATGCGCTAACGCTGGATAAGCCGCTGCGTGTTGAGCAAGTCGATGAGCGGCGCTATGCGGTGAATGGCACGCCAGCGGATTGTGTCCATCTTGCGATTAACGGGCTGTTACCCGAAGACCCGGAACGGGTTATCTCGGGGATTAATGCTGGCGCCAACCTCGGTGACGATGCGCTTTATTCTGGCACGCTGGCAGCAGCAGTCGAAGGACGTTTTTTGCGCCATACGGCGGTGTCATTTTCGGTGGCCAGCTGGCAGCCAGATCATTGGGATGACGCCGCAGAAATTGCCTGGCAAGTGCTGGAGAAGATTGAGCTGTTGTCGTTACCGGATCGCACCGTGCTGAACGTGAACATTCCCAACTTGCCGATTGAGCAGATCAAAGGATTTCGATTAACACGCCTAGGTCATCGACAACGCGCTTCCGACGTGGAGCCGATCATCGATCCACGTGGCCGCCGCGCGTTTTGGATCGGCGTGGCAGGTGAGCCGGCCGATGCCGGTGAAGGAACAGACTTTCATGCTGTGAAAGAAGGCTATGTTTCGATTACACCACTGCACGCAGACATGACGCGCTATGATACCTTTACATCAGTGCAGTCATGGTTGGATAAAATTTAATAACGCCGTGAGCCCCATTACAACAATGAATGATAACAATGAATGACAACGAACCAAATTTGCACGGCATCGGTATGACCTCCGCGCGAACGCGCGAACGGTTGGTGAACCGCCTTCGGGAAAGTGGGATTAAAAGCCCTCGTATTCTTGATCTGATGCGTATGACGCCGCGTCATTATTTTATTGATGAAGCGCTAGCCCATCAGGCCTATGACGATACTGCTCTGCCTATTGGTCACGGCCAAACGATTTCGCAGCCCTGGGTGGTGGCGCGAATGACGGAATTGCTGATTGAAAAAGGTGTTCCAGAGAAGATTCTGGAGATCGGCACAGGTTGTGGTTATCAAACCTCGATACTGGCGGCACTCGGCACACAGGTGTATTCCGTTGAGCGCATTCGCCCGCTGTTGGATCAGGCACGCAAGCGCTTGAGCGCGTTGGGCTATGCGCGTGTGCAGCTAAAGCATGCTGATGGCGGCTTTGGCTGGAGCGCTGAAGCACCGTTTCAAGGCATCCTTGCTGCTTGTGGCCGTCCTGATATTCCCGAGGATTTGTTGAATCAATTAGCCGATGGTGGTCGTTTGGTGATGCCCATCGGCGAACGAGAACAGCAACAGCTCACCGTGGTCGACCGTGTGGGTGATGATTTCGAGGTCACACGTCTTGATGCTGTGCGTTTTGTACCGTTTCAACGCGGAATCATGAAATGAATCGATACCCTGGCGTGGTCTTACGCGGCATGGCAATGGGCGCCGCCGATGTGGTGCCCGGTGTGTCCGGCGGCACGTTAGCGTTAATTACCGGTATCTATGAAGAGCTAATTTCATCTCTCGGTGGTTTGCACTTTGGTTTGTTGCGAGTCTGGCGGCAACAAGGGTTTGCTGCATTTTGGCAAGCCGGAAACTTTTCATTTTTACTGTCGTTATTTAGCGGCATGTTCTTAAGTATTTGGCTGTTTGCGGGTTTGCTGACTTGGCTGATGGCTGAATATCCCGTGCCGTTGTGGGCATTTTTTTGCGGCTTAATTCTGGCCAGCATTTGGCTGGTGTTGCGGCCTGTACAACGTTATAGCATCGGTCTCTTTAGCAGTTTTGCCGTTGGCGCGATCGCCGCATGGTGGATTGGTTCCTTGCCTGGCTTGCAGCACATGACGACGGATGATGGCGTTGGGCTGGTATTCTTCTTGTCGGGAATGTTGGCGATTTGCGCGATGATTCTGCCCGGCATTTCAGGCAGCTTTATTCTACTTTTATTGGGAATGTATGAGCCGATTTTGGCTGCGGTAAAGCAGGGTAGCTGGTCGTTGTTGGCAATGTTTGTTGCTGGTTGTGCGATCGGTTTACTGTCGTTTGTGCATCTTTTGAAGTGGCTTTTGGCGCGCTTCCACGATCCGATGATGGGGCTTCTGGCCGGTTTTATGCTGGGTTCATTGAACAAACTATGGCCTTGGCGTGTCGACATAGAAGGAAGTTTGACCCAGCGTAACTTGTTGCCGGACACTTATTATCATATTAGCGGCTTGCCCCCGATGGTCACCGCGGCACTGTTGGCGGCATTTGGCGGTGTGGTGATTGTTATACTGCTAGGGTTTTATGACGCGCGCCATAATCGTTCGGACGCGTAGCGTTTGTTGATAAGTGACTAGTCGATAACGGATTGGTCGGTAAACGGTTGAAGTGTTTTGCCTACTGCAGGCGCGGAACAGGAAGTCGGTTGGTTTGATGACGTATCTGTCGACGTATTTAAAAGCAACCTTGCGGTTAAAAGGAAGCGGTAGGCCCGTCTTATTCGCATGGCCTATGTTGATGAGCCAGCTCTTAGGTGTGGTGCTTTCTACGCTGACGTTAACGAGTTGTGCTGCCACCTATGCGCCGGTGGTTGATAAGTACGGCGTAGAATCGAATCGCGCCCAGGTTACCCGTGGTGTGCACGTGGTTCGCCCCGGCGAAACGCTTTATTCCATATCGTGGCGTTACGGCTGGGACTTTAAAACACTGGCAGCGGCGAACCGTATTGCAGCGCCCTATACGATTTATCCCGGGCAAAATATTCGTCTCGATCGCGGCGGCGCGAACGTTAGTAGCACGTCTCGATCATCTACCGCGCCATCTTCACCGTCGGCGAAACCCCAGCCTACAAGCAAGCCGGTGAGTAAACCTGCACCCACCGTCGCTGCTGCGCCGCCAAAGAAAACGCCGCCGCCGAGTCAGTCGGGCCCCATTAAATGGCATTGGCCAGCTAGTGGTAACGTGATTAGTCAGTATTCGAAAACAACCGTTGGCCAGCACGGCATATCGATTGATGGCCATGCCGGTGATCCTGTGCGTGCGGCGGCAAACGGTGTGGTGGTATATCGTGGTGATGGTCTAACCGGTTATGGCAATTTGCTTATTATTAAACACAGCGAGCGCTGGTTGAGCGCCTATGCGCACAATCAGCAGATGCTGGTGAAAGAAGGGCAGACGGTTAACGCGGGCGAGCGCATTGCGACAATGGGTGCCAGCGGTACGTTCCGCACGCAGTTACACTTTGAGGTGCGCCGTGACGGTACGCCGATTGATCCAATGACCGTTCTACCAAGGAAATAGCACCCGATGTCACTTGCCAGTCGTTCTGATCATAGCTTATTGCTGATTACCGGTGCCGCATCGGTGATTATGGCGGTCGCGTTGATTATTCTAAAAGGCGGCGTTTGGCACCTTAGCGGGTCTGTTTCATTGCTTGCCTCATTGCTTGATTCGGTCATGGATAGTTTTGCCTCGCTAATTAATTTTTTTGCGATTCGTTATTCTTTGCAGCCGGCCGATGAAGAGCATCGCTTTGGTCATGGTAAGGCGGAGGCGTTGGCGGGGTTAGGCCAAGCGGGATTGATTGCCATCTCGGCGATTTTTCTTGGCAAAGAGGCGATTGAGAAATTGATTGCACCGCAAGCCACCGCCGAAATTGGTTTAGCGATTTGGGTGATGGTGATCTCCATCGTGCTGACATTCTTGCTGTTATTGTTGCAGCGCTACACAGTGAAGCGTACCGGCTCTACGGCGATTGAGGCGGATTCACTGCATTACCTTTCTGATCTAGCAGTTAACGTCGGCATCATCATGGCGTTAATTGCGTCGCTATACGGCCATCTTTGGGTAGATGGCACGGTCGCTATGCTGATTGCCTTGTATATTCTGAAAGCGGCGTGGGGTATTGGGTCGGAGTCGGCACAGCTATTGCTCGATCGAGAAATTCCGGGTGATGTTCGTGAAGATGTCAGTGCTATTGTTGGCCAGCATCCACAGGCGCTCGGCTTTCATCAGTTGCGTACTCGGCAGTCTGGCCGTACTCAGTTTATTCAGTTGCATGTTGATATGGATGAACACCTATCACTGCGCGAAGCGCATGATTTGGCGGAAAGTATCGAGATGAAAATACGCGAACGCTACCCCATGGCGGACGTGATTATTCACGAAGACCCCGTGAAAGCGAGCCCGCTTGTTGCGGTGCCCGTTGAGACGGAACGCTCTTAGCACGAGCGGCTGCACTTTTCCCTTCTATGATTGAGCGATTATCCGGTGCCGGATGAACAGCCTGCTGCTTGGATGAACACGCTATGAAAAATCGAAACTTCTCCCTGAGCGACCGACAGACGCTTGAAGCGCTTATGCTTCATCGTCGAGATATTCGTGGAAACAATTTTCGCCATGATCCGGTATCAGATGAATGCGTGAGTAAACTTCTTCAGTGCGCGTCGCTGGCGCCGTCTGTGGGTTTTTCTCAGCCGTGGGAATTTGTTGTGATTCGTGATGCGCAGATCAAAGCGAAAATTGCGGCCAATTTCGAGAGCGAAAATAACAAAGCAGCGCAGACCTTTAAGGATGAGAAGCAGCGCTTATATCAAACTTTAAAGCTTGAAGGGATCCGAGAGGCACCGGTGAATATTGCCGTCTTTTATACGCCGCCGACGGAGCCGGTGCTTGGCCAAAATAGTATGATTGAAGTAGGGGAGTACAGCGTGGTCTGCGCCATCCAGAATATGTGGCTTATGGCTAGGGCAATGAATTTGGGGCTCGGTTGGGTCAGTATTCTTGATCCTGAATCGGTGAAAGAAACGTTGAACGCTCCGCAAGAAAACAAACTGGTGGCGTACTTGTGCGTTGGTTACGTCAAAGAGTTCTTTTCCATGCCAGAGCTAGAAACATTGAATTGGAAGCGGCGTAAAGATCTTAGTGGTGCCGTTTTCAGCGATAGCTATCCCTGTTCTTCATAGTGTTGTTCAGCGAGATTTTAGATGCCGAGCGAGACTGTAATTCGGCTAACCGGAGGAAAGATTTCGCTTGCAAGCAACCTCCCACAAGGTGGTGCGGCTTGATGTTTTTGTGGGAGCTTGCTCGCAGCGATTTCTTTCCTGATTAGGGAGTTGTATAGAAGCCCTTTAGTTAAGTGCCGGTATTTTCGGTCGGAACGTAATCAGCAGCGCGGGCAATAGCGTTAGGTTACAGAGCAGTGCCATTAGCATCGCTAGTCCTGTTAGCACGCCGAAGTAAACGGTGGGATTAAAGTTCGACAGAGTCAGTATCGAAAAGCCAGCAATGATCGTGATCGACGTGTAGTACATCGCTTTACCAATGGAGGCGTGGCAGCGTTTCATAGCCGCAACGTAATCATTGTCATGCGGAAACTCTTCACGATAGCGATGTATGTAGTGAATGCTGTCATCTACCGCGATGCCCACGGTGATGGCGGCGATGGTAATCGTCATCATATCTAGCGGTAGGCCAATCCATCCCATAATGCCAAGAATTAATCCGGCGCTGAGTATGCTCGGCGCCATGGAGATAAGGGCGATGGGTAAGCTCCGCAGAAGTACCAACAACATCACAAATATGGCGACAAAGACGAGCCCCATCGTTTTGATTTGCGAGTCAAATAGGCTTTGCAATAAATTGTTGTATAGCACCATCGCGCCGGTGAGATGAACTTGTTCTGGCTGTAGATCAAATTTCTCAACGATTTCAGACTCTATTTTCTTGAGCAGGGCATCGCGATTGAGTTCCTTGTTTGAATCGATAATGCGTACCGAAATACGAATTTGGTTGCCGTCGTCTGATAGATAAGGTTGTACAAGTTGGTTGCGTAAATCTTCCGGAATAAAGCTGGAGAGGAGCATCAGCTGAACATAGCTTAACGGGCCATTGTTAAGTTTTTCGGCGGTCTCATAGGTCGTTGCGAGGGATAATACTTTGCCAGTTTCCGGCATGTCGCTCAGCCACTGCTGTATTTCAACTAATTGTTCTAGTCGCTGCGGGGTATACCAGTAAGCATCGGCCAGCGATTTTTCCGGGACATTGCTGTTTGTCTCGAAGCCGCCGTCAAAATCTCCTTCAGAAAAACTGTCACCAAAACTGTCGTCGCTGAACCCATCGTCAGAAAAGCCGTCATCTGAAAACCCATCATCAGAGGCGTCTATCGCGTTCCCCGCACGCGCCTCCTGAACCGGTGCATCGATAATGATATCCAGCGGCGTTGTCCCGCCAAGTTTTTGATCAATCAACACCATGCCTTGATGAATTTCGGTATCTTTTTGGAAGTAATCAATAAAGCGATTTTCCACGGTTAACTGTGTCATGCCGACGAGGGCGATTACGCCGATGCAGAGCGCGATAGCAAGTGCGGCTTTGCTGAATTTTTCCGTTACCGTGGCAAAGCCGAGAGTCAGGCTTTGGGTAAAGTCATTCCCTTGGTCTATGGGGGCGGGCTTAAGGTGTTTGAGAAAAGCAGGGAAGAGCAAGTAGCACAGCAGCAATGACGTACCAATGCCGATGGTCATCATCAAGCCAAAATCGATCACCGGACGAATATCGCTAAACACAAGCGATGAAAAGCCAACCATTGTTGTGAGAATCATATAGATGGAAGGACGCGCCATCAGGCGAACTGTTTCGTTGGTGAGCCACGTTTGGTCTTTATCGGGATGTTCTTTTTGTAGCTCGCGAAATCGAACAATGAGGTGGATGGTGATCGACATGGTGATGATCAGCATGAGTGACACATAGTTGGAGCTAATAATGGTGACTTTCCAACCGAGGGTGCCGATTAGGCCGCTGAGCCACAAGGTTGCAACGGCGCAGCATAGTAGAGAGAGAACCGCCCAGCGAGGTTGTCTAAAAATAACCAATAGAGAAATGAGAATAAACAGCAGTACGCCAAGGCCGAATGTTTGTAAATCGCTGCGTACATAGCCAATCATGTCGGTGGCAATCATTGGTACGCCGCCAAGAAACATCTGCGCATTATCATCGTGATAACGTACTACTGCACGAACCTGAGCAATCATTTCTGCTTGGGCATTTTGTCGCTGAGTATTGTATTCGCTGTACGCCTGCTTTGCGTGCAGCAATGCTTGTTGTGTGTCGTCGCTCGTGTCGCCAGATTTAACCGCTTCAGTTAACGCATCGCGTTGGTTGAGTAAGGTAAAGTATTCCTCGTCGCGATTAAGGCGAATAAGTAACGCGGTGGTATTTCCGTCTGGACTGACGAGCATACCTTTATAAACGGGATTCTCTTGAATAAATTCAGCACGTGCCATATCCAGATCTACGTCTTCATCACGCAGGGTGCGGTAACCTTGAGCGAGTGCGGAAAAGCTGGTTGGCGGACTAAAAAGTAACGGTACGTCTAATACAGAATAGACAGAATCAATCTGCTCAACGGTTTTTAAGTCTGAGTGTAGGGCGTCGAGCTGTTGCAGTGCTTTTTTAGTAAAGAGTTCACCTTCTTTAGGCGTGTATGCGACCACTAGAAAATCACTTCCGCCATAACGTTTTGAAATGGTGCGGTAGTAATCCAGTGCTTGATCATTTTCGAGGACAAGGGATTCGGAAGAGGCATCTAAATGGAAACCTTGAAGCTGATATCCTGCCGCGGCTGAAATGAGAGTAATGAGTATCAGCCAGACTCCGGGATGACGGAGAACGAGGTGTCGGTAGGCATTATAAATCATGGACGTCATAAGCAAGGTTCCGCGTGGCATATGCCTTATTGTTCAGAATTCAAACTAGGTTTTAAAACATTCAGACTAGACGCTTGATATTGAAGGTAATGTGAAAGGTGAGCGGCGTGCCGCCCACCTTGCTGAATACAATCTAATTTTATTCAAGCGTTACTGTAGAGCCGTAATTTGGAGCGCTCATTTAGAACATCGATGCGAGCTCTTTCGCAAACCGGTTGTTAAATTTCTGAATGAGCTTCCCCGCAGGCCAGACTAATAGTGTTAGCAATCCTTCGGACCATTCTTCGTGATGAATGCGACAGGCACCATCGTCAACGGGAACAAAAGAGAAGCGGTGGACAATTCGTGCGCCTGGAAATTCTAGCCCCCAGCTAATGGAACGATCGGGTTGGATGTCGAGTAGTCGAACGACGATCGGTACGGCCGGCAGGCCATCGAGTTTCGGTGCAAACATCAGAAAAGCACCTTTCGTCCATTCGCCGCCAAATAAGCGTGCATTGGCAATGACACTGGACCAGTCTTTCCAGTCATCGATGTGGCAGAAAAAGCGGTATGCCTGCCGTGCCGGAACCTGAGCTTCGGTGACAAGATCGGTATAAAAGCGTTTCAACATTTTG
Source organism: Gammaproteobacteria bacterium (assembly GCA_018067045.1). GTDB lineage: Bacteria > Pseudomonadota > Gammaproteobacteria > Pseudomonadales > Alcanivoracaceae > JARGPN01. Next base: position 7,578 of record JAGPVL010000035.1, on the reverse strand, counting down.
GCCTCCCAATAATTGGGGTCTAGAGTACCGGCCATCGGTAAATGGTACCAGAGCGTTTTGTGCCAACTAAAATGACCGGAAAGAACCATTGACCAGTACCGCGTCATAACCTAATTTCAATTCCACACAGGGATGATGTGGCGACAATGACTTATACCTTACTTTCAGCTCGGGTCTTACCGGAGCTATTGGAAATTGCTCTAAAGAATCGGATCAATGTGCCGGCTGTTTTTGAAGCCGCTAAGATTGATGCCGATAGCATTGGCCGCGCCGATCGTTTTTTTAAGCTTGAGCAGCTTGATGCGCTATTGTCGGCGACATTTGCTATGGCCGATAACCCGTATTTTGGCTTGGTGGTTGGACGAGAGAACCATCACGGCAAACTCGATTTGCTCGGCAATTTGCTGGCGACCAGTAATACACTCGATGATGCATTAGAGGCCTTGCTGGCCTATAAAAACCTTCTAGTACCTTATCTTGAGTTTTCGCTCCAGCGCAGCGCAACGTTAACGCGCTTAAGCGTCACGCCCAATACCTCGCTAAAGTTTGCCCATAGCCGCCCGCACGCTGAGTTAGTGGCGTCGAGTTTGGTGGCGATCGGTCGTTCGTTGATGAGCGGGAACTTGCCGTTAAGTCGTGTTGGGTTTACGCATGCTGAGCCAGTTGATCTAACGCTTTATCATGAGGTTTTTTTAGCTCCAATTGAGTTTAATTGCGAAGTGAATTTTCTCGAAGTGGAGTCCAGCATTCTTGATACGCCTCTGGCGTCAGCTTATCCAAAGTATCATCAGCATTTACGTTTGGTGGCGAACGATACCTTGCAGCAACTGGCGCGCGTGCAAGGGGTGGCCGGACAGGTATTGCAAATTCTGACCCAGCGGTTAGGGGAAGAAGAAACCACGGTCGAGGCGATCGCGTCGTCCATGAGTATGACCGCGCGAACCCTGCAGCGCCGTTTGGCACATGAAGAGACAACCTTCGCGCACTTGCGCGATACAGTGCGTCATGAACGTGCCTGCGCGATGCTGGGTAATCAGCGCTGTGATATGGGCAAGATTGCCGAGCAACTTGGTTTCTCAGACACAGCAAATTTCTACCACGCTTTTAAGCGCTGGGAAGGCTGCGCCCCAGGCGAGTATCGCCGTACACACAGTTCGGGCATCATGCCATAAAGAGTGCCGTAAACAGCACCTCGCAGCATCGCCCTAAGTTCTTCCCGTAATACGCTCTGCCACTCTTAGACGCCTCGCCCCCTCCACTGCCCTGCATTTTATCGTCGGTACAGCCCTTCATGCGCTGTTCTGGTGACGTTCGGCGCGCAGTGATTGCATTCTCGCGTAGAGCGAATCAGCATGGGTCATATGACACAGCTAAAACGCGTTCTCATTCAGACCACCACACTTTTCTTCCTCGCTGTTCTGCTGGGCGCCTGTGGAGATCCTCCTAGCTCCTCTCAAAGCGGGGAACCCTCGACGGATGGTTTCCAGAACTATCGTGAAACCGGCGACCTAGACGACCTGCGGGAGCGGGGCATCGTGCGGTTGCTGGCGCCGCGCTCCAATGAATATACCGCCTTACCGCGCGACGGCTTTCCGTTGCAAAGCTACTACGAGGTGGCGGAGCAGTTTGTTGAAGCTCAGGGGCTCGCCGTGGAGTGGATCTGGGTTGATGACTTTGCCCAGCTGTTGGATGCGCTAGAGAGCGGCCAGGGCGATATTGCCGTGACCAACATGACCCGCACGGATGCGCGCGAGCAGCGGGTGGCGTTCACGGTGCCGCTGTTGGTGGTTGACGAAGTCCTGATTGTTGCCGATGAGAACGGCGACAAGAGCTTGGATGAACTCGGTGCATTGAAAGTGACCGTGCCAGAAGGCACATCTTGGGATGAGACCCTGACAGGTCTTGTTGGCGAGCAGTCTGCCTTAAGCCGCGAGCTGGTGCCGGGCAGTACCTCCGATTGGGCAATGCTCGAAGGGGTTGCCGCTGGCACCTATCAAGCCACCGTACTGGACGCCGATGTAGCAGAGGCGTTAGTGCCGTTGGTGCCCGGAACGGCCATTGGCCCACTTCTGCGAGCAGACCGTGATATCGCTTGGGCGGTGCGTGAAGGCAGCGCTGATCTGCGCGAAGCGCTCAATGAGTATCTTATTAGCACGCGTGTTGTCGCATCGCGGGATACGCGGGTTAAGCGGAATTGGGCGAACATCAAACAGTCCGGCGCGCTGCGCGTGATCACGACCAATAACCCGGCGAGTTACTTCCTATGGCGTGGCGAGCTGATGGGCTTCGATTATGAGCTGGTGAATGAGTTTGCCAAGAAGCATAAATTACGCGTGAGAGTAGTCGTGCGGGATGGTCCCGAATCGATGTATGAGGCGCTTGAACAGGGCTACGGCGACGTCATCGCGGGCGCGGTGACACGGACTCCCGAGCGTGTGCAAAATGGTTGGACGTTTAGCCGACGCTATTTACGTGTTTCCGAACAAGTGATTGGCGCGGAAGGGGCGGAAGAGTTTGCCGACCTATCTGCTCTGAACGGCAAAACCGTTGCCGTGAATCCTGAGCACAGTTACATGGAGACGTTGCTTGCGCTCCAAGAGCGCGGCATTCATGTCGACATTCAACCGGTGCCGGGCGCAACCTCTGAAATGATTATGGCGGACGTCGCCGACGGCTTATATGACTACACATTAGTTGATAGTCATTTGGCCGCGATGGAAACAACCTTTAGAACGGATATTCGCATTGTTTATGATCTGGCCGAGGACAAAGATATCGGCTGGGTTGTGCGGCCCGAGCAGCAGGAGCTGCTGGCCGCAATGAATACCTTTATTCGTAAAGCGTATCGCGGTCTGCACTACAATATTTATTTTAATCGCTACTTTTCCGAGCCCAAATCAATTGCCAAGTATCGTGAAGAGCGTGTTGTCGCGGGCAAAGCGATTTCACCCTATGACGAGATGGTGCGGGAATACGCCAGCGTCGGTGATTATGATTGGCGCTTGCTAACGGCGCAGATGTATCAAGAAAGTCGCTTTGATCCGAAAGCAAGATCGTACGCTGGAGCCTTGGGCTTGATGCAAATGATGCCGCGTACGGGGGCGCAGTTTGGTTTTCAGGATGTTCGTCCTCCGGAAGAAAATATCGAAGCAAGCATCCAGTTTATGGAATGGCTAAAACAACGTTTTCCCGACAGCCTGCCCCTTGAAGAGCGCATCTACTTTACCCTTGCCGCGTACAACGCGGGGCATGGGCATGTACACGACGCGCGTCGCCTGGCCGGCCAGTTGGGCAAAGACCCTAACCGTTGGTTTGGCAATGTCGAGCAGGCCATGTTGCTGTTGTCGCAGCCACAGTATTCTCGCAAAGCGCAGTACGGCTACGTGCGTGGTGCTGAACCGGTGGCGTATGTGCGAGACATTCGTGATCGCTACGTCGGCTACCTAGATGCCAACGCAGGCAGCGTTGATTAACATGATGCGTTTCTCGTAACGACTCCCATTTTGGCTTCGTAGAACCCGCACTGCAGTGCGGGTTCTTGCTATCTATTGGTGGGGGAATGCCGCAGGAAGCGTTACACTCTCGCGGCAATAATGCTCGCGGGCATAATGGCTCGCGTCGAATGTGGTGAGTGTGAATGACCGTTTCTGTAGAAGTGTCCGCAGAAGTGTTTGCAGAGTGGGAGAGCTAGGGTGTTAGACAGCGGTATTGTAGAAAGCAACATTGTAGATGTCGTGGCAGGGAATGTTCAGTCGGTGGTTTCGCAGTCTATGCAGAAGCCGGTCATCTTTGCATTCTGGTCGCAAGGCTCCGAGCCGAGCCTGCAATTGATGTCGCTGTTGCAGCGTCTGCCTAGAGAGCAAGCCAACGCCGTGGTGGTCGCGCGAGTTAATGTGGATGAGCAGCAGCCAATAGCGGTTCAGTTCGGCGTTCAGGGCCTGCCAGCGCTAAAGTTGGTGCATCAAGGCCAGCTAGCGGGCGAGCTCAATGGCCCGCAAACGGAAGCGTCTCTGCAACAATGGTTTGCGTCGACGGTGGCAACATTGCCAAGCGAAGAAGAGCAGCTGGCGGGCTTCCTAGAGCAAGTTCAGTTAGCCATTGAGCAGGGGCAGGGCGAGCAGGCGGAGCAGGCTCTGCGCCAAGCGATTGTCCAAGAACCAGACAAGCATTTATTTCGTGCGGCGTTAGTCGAATATTTGCTCGGTGAAGGGCGCCTTGATGAAGGGCAGTCTTTACTGGCAGAGGTTCTCGAAGACGTCGCAGAGCTACGACCATTCCGTAATCGGTTTGCACTGCTTGAAGAAGTGAAAGATCAGCCAGCGGCGTCATTGCTTGAATTAGCCGCGAAGATCGCGGCGATGCCAACCCCAGAAGACTTGCACGCCTATGGCTTGCGCGCGGCGGCGGCGGGCCAGTTTGAGGTGGCGCTGCAAGCGTTGATCCAGTTGCTGAAGGACTTCAGAGACTATCGAGATGGTGCTGCTCAGGCCGCACTCTTGAAAGTGTTTGATTGCCTGCCAAAGGGTGATCCGTTGGCCAGTGCTTACCGTCGTAAGATGTTTAACTATCTGCACTAGTCTTTTATCTGTCGGCCACTATATGGCTGGCGGGTTGAATGTGTGAAACTTGGCGGCAGGATTGCAGGAACTGGGTTTAAGCGCTTGGCCTGTGCACCTCAGGGGGCATTGGCCCGGCAGGATGAAGACAGAACGTATTGGCACGGTATTTTGGGCACAGTACGAACATGGCTCTTTAGAGAGCGCTGGTCGAGCGTACTGAAATGAGACAACAGCGAGTTGCTGGAGAGTTTGAACAATGAAAATGATTACCGCGATTATTAAGCCTTTTAAGAGCGACGATGTCCGTGATGCGCTGGCGGAGATTGGTATTCAGGGCATGACGATTAGTGAAGTGAAGGGCTTTGGTCGGCAGAAAGGGCATACCGAGCTGTACCGTGGCGCTGAATATCTGGTCGACTTCGTGCCGAAAATGAAGCTTGAGATCGCTGTGCGTGATGATCAGGTTGATAGCGCCATTGATGCGATCATCAAAGCCGCCAATACCGGCAAAATAGGCGACGGTAAGATTTTCGTCACCTCGCTGGAGCAAGCAGTGCGGATTCGTACCGGCGAAACCGGCGAAGAAGCAGTATGACCTTTTGGCTCAAATCGCTGGGCATACGGGTCTTGCCTTGGTTTGGCGCTTTCTATTAAGGTACAGCAACCCCTTAGAACGCTCGTTTGAATGTTTCGGGTGATTGGAATACTGGGTGTACGGGCCAATACATATAACTGGAGAGACCGAATGAGCTTAGAATTTTTGACTGACGAGTGGTTTGCCAAAGTAGAAGAACTGCGCACCGCCGCTGGCGACGTTGAGGCTCCAGCTGCCTTGGCCGATCTTGTGATCAACATTACCGTAAACGGCGGCCCTAACGGCGACACCGAAATGGCGTTGGTTTCAGGCATGATTGAGCGCGGCCACAATGCTGATGGCGCAACCACCATGATTTTGCCAGCTGATTTAGCGAAGCGCATTTTCATCGAAGGCGACCAATCTGCAGGCATGCAAGGCTTCATGACTGGCCAGATTCGCATCGAAGGCGATATGAGCAAGTTGATGGCGCTGCAAACCGCACAGCCAACTGCATCGCAAATGGCGTTGCAGCAGCAGATCAAGGAAGTTACTGCATAAGAGCGCTGCATAAATGCAGCTGACTTGCAGATAATTGATGTGCATAAAAAAAGGGCCGAAAGGCCCTTTTTTTATGCACGCAAGTTTTACGCAAACGATGTGGGTTTCTCGTTGCTCGTCCGTAACGCAGCCCTACCGGCGTGTGAATACAGCCAAGCGCCAGTTCTGGAAAGACGACCTCCGAACGCTCGCCATATTGCTGCTCTGTCTACACCTCTAGGCAGACCTTTTCACCGCCCGAGCCCGCGCCAGCCCCGCTCTCATGTTTGAACGAATAAATAAAAAACCCGGAGTTCAACGACAAATGACTTATATCCCATTTTGCAGAAAAGCCAAAACGCCCGAATGATGCGGCCTGCAGAGATTTTGTCGTGATATGTCAACCAAAACAAAACCCAAATAAAAACACGAGATATACGACAATTGTCGCAAAAGTCTGGGTGATTGCGTTTTGATGTTACTGGTAAGGTGTTGTAAATAAAAGAGATTGCGGCGTTTATTAATAATAGACTCTGGGGATATACGACAGCATGATATAAGTCATTTGTCGTTGAATACACTGTTATGTTGTCCAATAAGCAGTAATTTATAGGCTGGGGTTTGTAATTTTTGAGGGGTGGATTGAATGCTGGAAAGAATAATTGCAGGTATTGTTATCGGTTTGGTTGCGGGATTCTTGCTGTCAGTAAAGTTTGACGAAAGTAGTAATACAAAGAACATTGTCATTGGCTTTCTAGCCTTAGTCGTGATCGCGTTTGTTGGCTCTTCTTTCATGTTTGGAGCTGTGTACGGCGCAATGGCCGTTGGTGAAATTGCCTTCGGTTACTGGATATCAAACAGCGTATCCGGCAATCAAAAAACATAACAAGGCAAAGCAGTTCGCGGCTGGCGCCGCCGGACTCGCGTACGCTCGCCGCTGTTTGCGGCGTTATGCGCCAATGCCTCATGGCGGTTTAGGTAAGCAATAATTTGAAAGTCAGTGCCACGGAAAGGCCAGTCATTCTGTAGCGTTTACTCAGCGCACATATCTGGTAGTTTCTTTCTTGGTGGTCATGTTTGGCGTCATCGCTGTTGCTGTGTGGGTGCCACAAGCAGCGTAAATTGTCGCCATAACAAGTGAAGGCACGCGACCCAATACACTCCGCCTGAATTTTGTGCGGAAAAATACTCGCACAAAACCCAGGCTCCGGTACTGGGCGCGTGCTTCAGGCGTTATGCGCCAATGCATCATGGCGGTTTAGGTAAGCAGTAACTTGAAAGTCAGTGCCACGGAAAGGCCGGTCATTCTGTAGCGTTTACTCAACGCACATATCTGGTAGTTTCTTTCTTGGTGGCAATCATTGGCGTCATCGTTGTTGCGTGGCATTTGCCATTGGCAGCATCGTATTGTCGTCATAACCAGTAAATGCAGCCGACCGTTAACACGGCGGCTGATTTTGGCGTTAAATGTCTCTGCATTTTTATCTGTTCTAAGGTTTTAGCACGTCAGAGTCAGTGCCAATAGTTGGCCGTTCAGTATCAAGCTTCGTGCCGGAGCACATATCCGGTAGTTTCGTTCTTGGTGCCGTTAGAGAGTTTGTTTGTTGTGGTAGTTTTACCCGTTCGTTGCGGGTCGCCACAATCAAGTTTGGCGGCAAGTGCAAGGTCAGCATTCTTGCGGGTGCCATAAATTCAGGTTGGTTCGCTTCGCTCACACAGTACCAGTAGTTGTGTTATCGCGTCGCCAATTAACCAGTAAATGCATCCGACCGCTGACGCGGCGGCTGATTTAGGCGTTATGCGCCAATGCCTCATGGCGGTTTAGGTAAGCAGTAATTTGAAAGTCAGTGCCACGGAAAGGCCAGTCATCCTGTAGCGTTTACTCAGCGCACATATCTGGTAGTT
>JAGPVL010000033.1 GCA_018067045.1 Gammaproteobacteria bacterium | reverse complement strand
AAAAGGGCCTCAATCGAGGCCCTTTTTTTGCGCTTCTTTTTATACAGCCAAGACGGCGGTAAGACTCCCAAATTAGAAATCTTCTTCCGCCATCGCCATAATGTTGGCACTGCCAGCGCGCAGCTGCTCAGCCAGCGCATAGGCCTTTGGCAACAGACGCTCAAAATAAAACCGACCGGTAATGAGCTTCGACTTTTGCAGACGCTCTTCTGGATTGCGCGCAGCAACTTCCATCATTCTCGCCCACAACCATGCGTAGGTGACATAGCCAAAGATATCCAAGTACTCCATCGCCAGCGAGTTTGTCGCATTGGCATCTTTACCGGCTTGGTCGAGCAGCTCGGCGGTGACATTGGCAAGCAAATCCAATGCCTTCGCCAGCGCCTCAGCAAATGGCGCCACGCCATCTTTATCCGCGCTCGCTGCCAGCCACGCACGAGCCTCATCAACAAATGCCGTTACTGACTTGCCACCGTTACGGGTGACTTTTCGGCCTGCTAGATCAAGCGCTTGAATACCATTGGTGCCTTCATAGATTTGTGCGATACGGGCGTCACGAACAAACTGCTCCATACCCCACTCACGAATATAGCCGTGGCCACCAAAAACCTGCTGGCCAATCACGCAAGTCTCAAGACCGCGATCAGTAAAGAATGATTTCGCAACCGGCGTAAGCAAACCAACACGGTCTTCTGCCAGCTTTTTCGCTTCTGCGTCATCGCTGAATTTGGTCACATCCAATTGCGTGCCCAAGTAGCCCGCCAATGCACGACCGCCTTCGTTTAACGCACGCATGGTCATCAACATACGGCGCACATCGCCGTGATGAATAATGGGATCAGCGTTACCGTCCGGATTCTTTACACCGCCTGCTGCTCGACCTTGCAAGCGATCTTTCGCGTATTCAACCGCGCTCTGGTAGCTCGCTTCGCCAAGACCGGTGCCCTGCAAGCCGATCGATACACGCTCATAGTTCATCATCGTAAACATGCAAGCTAGGCCTTGGTTTGCTTCACCAATGAGCCAGCCCTTTGAGTCGTCAAAATTCATTACGCAGGTCGCCGAACCCTTAATGCCCATCTTGTGCTCGATCGAGCCACAGGTGACACCGTTGCGCTCACCGACCGAACCATCAGCACCAACGTGAAATTTCGGCACAAGGAACAACGAAATACCGCGCGAACCAGCCGGTGCATCAGGCAGCTTCGCCAAGACCAGATGAATAATATTCTCGGTCAGATCATGGTCGCCGCCGGTGATAAAAATCTTTGATCCCGACACTTGGAAAGAGCCGTCGTCATTCGGAATCGCTTTGCTGCGCATAATGCCAAGATCGGTTCCGCAATGGGATTCCGTCAAGCACATCGTGCCGCCCCACTCACCCGAATACAGCTTTGGTAAATACGTTTGCTTTAATTCTTCACTAGCGTGTGCGTCAATCGCCAAGCACGCACCGCTCGACAACAGCGAATACAAAGCGAAAGAAGTATTCGCGCTGTGCATCATTTCTTCAAACAGCACAGCTAGACTCTTTGGCATGCCCTGACCACCAAACTCAGGGTTGCCAGAAAGCGACGCCCAACCATTCTCGGTAAACGTTTTAAAGGCTTCTTTAAAACCTGGAGGCGCCGTCACGTTACCATCGGTCCAGGTACAACCATCCTCATCGCCACTACGGTTTAGCGGAAACATCAGGCCTTCAACCATTTTGCCCGCTTCATCAAGCACTGCGTCAGCTAAATCACGCGTTACTTCAGCCGTGCCCGGCATAGATGCCCAATGCTTTTCCGCTTCAAACACGTCGTGCAAAACAAAACGCATATCTTCTAATGGGGCTTTATATGTCGCCATGATATTTCTCCCGAAATTGCTATGAGTTTACTCACCGTCACGGTAGCAACTCGTTCTGTCGTAACGTTCTCAAACCATCACGGCGAGAACGTTACTAAAACGGTGGCGTGAAATTGGGGGCTTTTAGACCCAAAAGTCACGCCGATCTAAAACAACAATGCCCACCAAAGGGCGGGCATTGTTAAGCGCTCATATTAACATTTCATTAAAATGCGAAGTGCGCTTCGTCCAATTCCATCAAACACTCAAGCCCGCCCTCTAGACACAGCTTGTGGCTAGCTGTACGTGGCAACAAACGCTTGAAGTAGAAGTTTGCGGTGCTGATTTTAGCCTTGTAGAAAGCCTCATCGCCCTCACCGGCCGCCAGTTTGTCCTGTGCGGTTTTCGCCATCAGTGCCCACAAGTAACCCATGGTCACGTAACCGGAGTACATCAGGTAATCAACCGACGCAGCACCAACATTTTCTGGGTTCTGCATAGCTTTCATGCCAATTGCCATCGTCATGTCGCCCCACTCTTTGTTGAGCTTAACCAGCGGCTCAACAAATGGCTTCATGGCTTCGTCATCTGCATGGGTTTCGCAGAAGTTGTGCATAATTTTAGTGAACTTACGCAGCGCCGCGCCCTGAGTTTGCAAAACCTTACGGCCCAGCAAATCCAAAGACTGAATGCCTGTAGTCCCTTCGTAAAGCGTCGAGATACGTGCATCACGTACGTTCTGCTCCATGCCCCACTCACGAATAAAACCGTGGCCGCCATAAATTTGCACGCCGTGGTTTGCCGCTTCCAGACCGGCTTCGGTCAAGAACGCTTTCGCGATTGGCGTGATGAATGCCATCAGCTCGTCTGCGTCTTTACGCTCTTCTTCAGTCTTGCCGAGCTTAACCATGTCACCAAGCATTGACGCCCAATACACCATCAGGCGACCGCCTTCAGCAAACGCTTTCGCGGTCAGCAGCATGCGACGAACGTCAGGGTGAACGATGATCGGATCGGCAGGGCCGTTAGCATTTTTCGGGCCGGACAGAGCACGCATCGCCAAACGATCTTTCGCGTAGCTCAAGCCACCTTGAAAGCCCATTTCTGCGTGGGCAACGCCCTGAATCGCTGTACCAATACGAGCAAAGTTCATAAAGGTGAACATGCAGTTTAAGCCGCGGTTTTCTGGGCCAATCAAATAGCCTTTGGCGCCATCAAAGTTCATCACGCAAGTAGCGGATGCCTTGATACCCATCTTGTGCTCGATCGAACCGCAGGTCACGCCATTGCGCTCGCCAAGGGTGCCATCATCAGACACGTTAAACTTAGGCACGATGAACAGTGAAATACCCTTCGTACCTTCTGGTGCGCCAGGTAGACGCGCGAGAACGATATGAATGATGTTCGACGCCATGTCGTGCTCGCCGGCAGAGATAAAGATTTTCGTGCCGGAAATGCTGTAGCTGCCATCTGCGTTTGGCTCGGCCTTTGATTTCAACAAACCAAGGTCAGAACCACAGTGAGATTCAGTCAAGCACATAGTGCCTGTCCACTCACCGCTAATCAGTGGCGGCAAGTAAGTGTTTTGCTGCTGCTCGGTACCATGCTCTTCGATGGTCGCGATCGCGCCATGTGACAAGCCTGGATACATAGACCAAGACCAGTTTGCAGTGCCGGTCATTTCAGAAATTGCGATACCGGCAACGCCAGGCATACCTTGACCGCCAAAGGCTTCAGAACCGCCCATTGCTGGCCAGCCGCCTTCAACATACTTGCTGTACGCTTCTTTAAAGCCTTTCGGTGTAGTGACTTCACCGTTATTAAAACCACAACCTTCTTCGTCACCGGAGCGGTTTAGTGGCGCCAGTTCGTTTTCAGAAAACTTGGCGCCTTCGTCTATGAAGGTATTAACCAGCTCAGCGTCAACTTCTTCTAAACCAAGCTTCTGAAAATGCTCGTCGATGTTTAACACTTCGTTCAAGACAAAGCGCATATCGCGCACAGGAACTTTATAATCCGCCATGATCACTACCTCCGAATATGAGTGGAGACCCAGCGATTTAATGATCAACCTGCTGGATTTCGGGGCACAATAGTAACGCTGAGCCAGAGAAAGACATAGGGACTTGCGTGACCACAGGGTCAAACGGGCGTTTGAATTCTACAAAAGACAGCACCCATGGCATACTGGCCGCCCCAACAAAGAACGTCGACTGGAACCCTGAATATGCTGGATCAAGCATTACTCGACATCCTCGTCTGCCCTATCAGCAAGACACCCCTGCGCTACCGCGAAGACGCCCAAGAGCTATGGAGCAAGGCTAGCGGACTCGCCTTTCCGGTGCGTGACGGCATACCGGTACTATTAGAAGAAGAAGCACGCACCTTAAGCGACGACGAGCTCAGGCAAATATAGTGTGGTCTTTGGTAGACAGTACGGCAGCACGGCTACGCCCCGTACTGACTGACCTTGGCCTGCCAACCAAGATACTGGTAACGGCACTGGTAGCCACGTTATTACCCCTGCAAGATGCTTTTGCAGTGACGCCTGCACAACCAGACACAACCCCCTCCGCCCATGACATCTGCCTACTAGGTGCGCTAAACGATGCGTCCGGGAAAACTTCTGTCGAACAGATTCGTACTTGGTGTGATGGCAGCAGCCCAAAGAATGAGCCAAAAGAGAAACATGGTGCTAGCGAACAAGCATTGCGCGCTCGCCTCGTGTTAGAAGAATCGACTCAATACAACCCCTTCGTGATCACGCCGCACTACCGTAATTACGTGTTGCCTTATAGCTACTGGGACAACCCGAAATGGAATGATTCCGGCCGCAACAATGACTCACTCGATAATCACGAGGCAAAATTCCAAGTCTCCATCAAAATGCCGCTGCTTAACGACTTCTGGGATGGCAGCACCTTCTACGGTGCATTCACCACCGTATCGTTCTGGCAGGTCTATAACGCTGAAATATCTAAACCCTTTCGCGAAACCAACTATCAGCCGGAGCTGTTCGTCGCCAAGCCAATCTCTTTCGCGATAGGTCCAATCAAGTCAGAGCTTTTTTCGTTTGGCTATATGCACCAATCAAATGGCCGCGACATTCCGTTATCACGTAGCTGGGATCGGCTATTTGTCAGTTATGTTTTCCGCGCAGGCTCTTACTATTATTCCATTCGTCCTTGGTGGCGCGTTCCGGAAGATAGCAAGGACGGCCCAACGGACCGCCGCGGTGACGACAACCCCGACATCGAAAAATATCTGGGTCACTTTGAATTTCATATGGCGCGACCATTTGGTAATCATGTCGCAGAAATAATGTTGCGCAATAATTTACGCACAGACAACAAAGGGGCGGTGATGGTGGATTACTCATTTCCGCTGAGCAAACGATTCAAGGGACTGGTGCAAGCATTTACTGGCTACGGTGATTCGTTGATTAACTATGATGATTACGAAACACGCTACTCTATCGGCATTCTACTCACGGACAGCCTCTAGGGCTGTCTGTGCTTGCAGGTCTAATACCAAACTGAAAAGAGCATCTGCGTCACCGTCGCATTAAAACTGTATAAAGGCTCTGTACCGACCACCGATACCGGCACTCGCACGTCACGGAAATCCTTATAGTCGAAACTATAACGGTCAACCGCCAGCCTAACGGCAAAACGATCAAGCAAACGATAGCGGCCTTTCAGGAATACCCAGCTGGCTGCCACACCAAATGACTGTGAATCAAAGGTACTTAACTCTTTGTCACGGGCAAGAAAATTTTGCGCGTCTTGATAAGGAAATAAGTCACTGTAAAAATCCGCGGCGCTTTGCTCGTATTGACGGAAATTCGCCTCAACCTCCCAGCCGTTTGGTAGAGGGTGGACGTACGTCAAACCCCAGTCCTTCGAGTCGATGCCCCAGCTGTCTTCAAAAATCCGATACTCAACATGCACGCCCGAGCGCCATGGCAAATAATAGCCGAGACGTAACGCAGTCGCCTCGCTTGCCCGTGTACTCGGATAAACTTCGGATTGATTGAGTGTACCGGTGCCCGCAGCGTTAATGTAACGCACTTGCCGGTAAGGGTTGTTCAAATAACCTTCGTCCGTAATAAACTCATGGCTTAGCGAGGCCAGCATGTTTTTGGTAATAACCTGCGTGAGGCCAAAACGAAAATGCTGTCGATCGGCATTCTCTTGAAACAGTGGATCACCCGTACGGCCGACTACATCTTCCCCTACCGCATAGCCAAAACTTAACGTGGTGAGATCGCCAAAAAAATCCTGGCTCGCGCCGAAGTTAAACGCCTTGGCGGTAAAGTCATTCTCCTTACTTTTCGTGTAGGCGAAAGAATAAATGGCTTTGCCGACGAGGTAATCCAAACCAACGCTATTTTCTTTGCGCTCTTCTTCGTACGGGCTCGCCGTTGTCACAACATCAATTGAGGCCGCCGACACTTTATCGACGTAGTGATTCGCACTCACCGAAACGCTGTTCGATACCGCCTTGCGCACCAATACAGACGGCCCACGAATTTCCATGCCGCCACCTTCATAACGATGGTAAAGCACATCCGCTCGATCCTCGGGCAACACCGCAGCCGTTGCGATACTCGACAAACCACCAGTAAATAGGCCGATAACCAACACTGTTGTGCACAGCGCAATAAAGCGCCCGTCTCGATACATCAGTTGCATCCGCAACCGCCTCCAGCGCCGCCCTCGGCGCCACGAGCACCTTCGCGCGCCTGATGCACGTGATGAACATAAGCAGACGAAGCGGGATTACGACTCAAGCTCATCACCGGCTCAGCCAGCCGCGCGCGCTCATAGGGCTTAACCCACGGCTTCACGGTACAACCACTGCACAGCAATATCATCAACACAGCCATTAGCCCTGAACGGGAAAATTTCATTCCAGCACCAGCGCCTTTACTTGTGCATCATAATGATCTTCATAGCCAGGCTTATAACCGCGATGCAGATAACGCATATTGCCATCGCGATCGACCAAAATCGTACTTGGCATCGCATCCACATCATACAATTCAACAACACTACTACTGGCGTCATACAAAACGGGGAAAGTGACCGGCACCTGCTTGAGCAACTTGTCCGCCGCTTCTTGCTTCTCATCCACATTGACGCCCAGCAGCGTAAAGCCGTAATCCTTGTACTGCTTATACAGGGCATCGAGCAATGGCATCTCCTGACGGCACGGACCGCACCAAGACGCCCAGAAATTAATCATTACCACCTCGCCTCGCAACTCCGACAACTTCACATTCTTTCCACCATGCGATTTAAGTGTAAAGTCCGGCGCGGGGCCGCTAATTTCGCCAGCGCAGAGCAACGAAGAAACCGAGAAAGCCAATAAAAAAGCGAGTGTCGATAGTATTTTTTTCATTTAATCACTCCAACTAAAAGAAGCCGCTCAACCCTAGCGTCCAAGCAAGGTTCTGTGTTGTCTGGTCTTCACCAAACGTATCAATTTCATAAATATAATCACGCATTTCTAGGCGCGCACTTAACCAGTCGGTCAACAACACCCGATAACCCGCCCCAGCATTAATGGTAAAATGATCATCACCACCAAACGTCGTACTGCCTGCTCCGCCGATCACGTATAAGCCGGTGTTAAACGCTCGGTGACTACCGAGAAAACTTTCACCCGGCAGAACTTGATAACCAACATCGAAATGCCACGTTCGGAACTCGCGATCATCATCTGATAAGAGCTGCACCCCCGAGTTAAGACGCTCAAAATTTGTCTCGCCGCCCTTCGCAACAGCGATCGCCCCTTCGAAGAAAATGTCTTCTGAAATATGAAATGCCGCGTGTACACCGGTCAACGAATTAACACCAAAATCCTCAATACTGATCAAGCCTACATAAGCGCCCACTTCGAAATTTTCAGCATCAATTTGCGCTTCCTTCACGCGTCGCCTCTCAATGCGAGGATCCAACACGGCGCCCTCTCCGGCGGAAATTCCAGCCGGATCCGTTACACCGCCCTTGTTCCCGCCTTCATTAACCGTGGCCGCACCCGCCGATTCTTCCGCCATCGCCGATACAGACACTATCAGCATGGGGGCTGATAGAGATGCTGCTAAAATAATACGCCGAAACCTGCTCGCCATGCTTCTAACTCATCATTGTCATTACTGTCAGTAAGTACCACAAAATTACGGTACTCGGCTCTAAAGACAAAGCTCCGGGTCAAATACACCCGCAAACCTAGCCCTGCATGCACTTCGCGATTACTACTCGTATCAGGCTTTACCAGCACTGTGCGCGGCTCAATATCCACCATGCCCGCCCCCATTAAAATATAAGGCGAAACGCGCCAACGCGGATAAAGATGATGTTGTAAGTCGAGACTCGTTAGCCGATTGGCTGCCAAAGTGCTCTGCGCTTCGGTAAACGACAAATCAACTTGCAGGTTTTCAGTGAACGCAAAACCCGCTGTTACCGAAAGAGACGTTACCCCATCGAATTCACCTACCATGACGCCTAACTCGCCATGGCGACGAAAGTAATCTTCTAAACTGGTGTCATCGAGGGCAACGTATTGACCCGTTTCATCCAACGTACGCGCCAATTGTTCACGATAGACCCAGCCGGTTCGACCGCGTGGCGTCTGGACTTTAATCCACTGGGTGCGACGCTTAATAACCTGAATCCAAGCATCGCGTTCAACCACATGAAAAATCGGATAACCGCGTCCTGGTCCGGTATGTACTTCAATAAACGGATCCGCGACCTGAACTCGAATCGCATTATTCTCTTTTGCGTGCAGCGTAAAACTGAACAACGCCAAAACAATCATCAGCCAGGCGCGAAGGGATTTCATCACAATGGGAGGCTTCACCGCGAAGAGAGGCCTCACCGCGAAGAGAGCCTTCACCGCACAGAAAGGCTGCATCCGACGACACATTGCAGACAGGCTATTGACCGCTTTCGACACTCTAATAACACTCGCTCTATACAAGATTGCGATCAACGCACTCTTTCCTTTGCTTAAACGTACAGCCTAAAAACATCACTTTCATTACCTAAACATCGCGACATGCGTTGTCGTTGCAGGTGGTATTCATGAAGTCTCTACTGAGGTACAACAAAGGGATCATTATAATTTTGGGCGCCAATATCGATCCACTCGCTAAGCAGGCGCAACTCCGCCTCAGTTAGCCAGCCATCATGCGCGCCCCCTTCAAAAACAGGGAAGAATCGACCTGAACGAGCGCGACCAGCAATCATCGGTGGCGCGATGGCTGATGTTGTTTGCTCAAAGACCGGATCACCAAATTCATCAAGAACAGGATCACCGTTGGCGTCCAACACCGGCACAGGCTGGCCCGCATCATCCAGCAATGGCACGAGCGCATCAACTATCGCACCGTCGACCAACGCAACGGCATTATCTTCAAACAATAACTCACGATAGCTGACTAAATTTCCCGCTACTGCACCGTCCGCTTCACCAGTTAATTCAAGCTGAGCAACAGGCACCTGAAGTGCGTTCGCGTCATCGCGACGTGTATGACAGTCGCTACAACGGCCATTACTTGGCGCGCCCATAATGTCCACCGTACGCTCCACATCCCAAATAGGTTGTATGTGTTCAACATAATGAATAATAGAGCGGCATAACGGCGTCCAGCCACCTGCACACAAAGGACTTTGCGGATCAGGCGTATCCAGATCCGCATACAGCACTTGCCATGAAGCATCTGGCGCGCGCACAGCGGGATCAGTCCAAATATCGTCAAACATCATATCGACTGACGGCACTTCGATGTCCGGCAGAAGACGAGCCAACACCTGCGCCATGGTTTCGCCAGCATCGGCAAACAATGCCGGCACGGTATTCTCAAACGGCGCGCCGGTCACCTCAGCACCAACATTAATATTCTCAACGCTGGCATTTATACGTCCGTGCGGCAGGGGCGAACCTGGCGTATGGCAACCGCCACACACTAGGGTTTCACCCGGCCTAACTGAAATCCAACCGGCATGCGCGGACAATATATTTCGTCCCTGCCGATCAACAACCTGAATATCTAACGGCACATTGGCAGGCACCCGTGCACGCACGGAACCGTCCGGCGCGATCGGCACATAACCAACGATTTCGCGCATGCCTAATTGGGGCCGCCCAAAATCCGATGCATCTAGATCTACTACATCGTCATCGGGAATTAACACACCTTTCACAATGCGTAAAAAACGTGCGCGGCGCTGGTCGGAGAGTACCAACGCAGGATCGCGAAATTGCTCTAGCGTTGTCACGCCAGCCGGAGCAGTGGCTAACGGATTGAATACGCCCGTAAAATCATAAACACTACGAATATCAAGCACGCCGGCACTCTGATCCATTAACGCCTGATCTAAGCCAACCCCTGCTTGCGCATCAACCAACGCCGTCGGCATAGAACGATTAGACATCACCGCCACCGCCGTAATCATCGTATTTATTTGCGGCGGAATAATCGGTAACTGGGTGCCATTGCGTGCATCAAAAATCCACAAACCATAAGCAGGCGAAGCCTCAACCAAACTAGGGTTGCCCAGATTTTCATCAGTACATGGAAGCAACACCCCAGCACCAAAACTCAATCGACACGGCGACCAAGCCGCTAGGTAACGATCACTGCCATCATTTAGCGGCGCCAACGCAGCAAATCTCCCACCAGGTGAGCGCCGCTCATCCGCGCGCACCGGCAGCGGCAATACCGTCGCCATTGCGGTTCCGCCGACAACCCCCAGTGGAGTATTGATATTAATAAAGTCACGTACGTTTATACGCGCAGGCACACCAGACCACGTCGTACTTTGCGCGGGACGCCGCAAAACCAACAAGCTGCCATCACCAAGTACGGTCGGCTGAGCCCATATCCCAGCGGGATCATCCATAGTATGGCTGTCCGCGCCATACAGAATTTCAGTTTCGGTGCCGTCAGGGCGAGTACGGTAAAAATTAAACTCGTTCTGATTGCCTTTATTGTCCCAACGCAACATCACCACCCGACCATCCGGCATCACCACCGGCGATAGATCATGGCTTAAGTTGAAACTGATTTGTTTGATATCCGAGCCATCTGAGTTCATCACATGTAAAGCGACCGAAAAATTTTGACGCCCCTCTTCCAATGGCGAGAACTGCGGCTTGCCTTCGTCTAATAAACGCGCCAACGCCTGCCTTTGTCGCGTAGACACAAAAACAATCCGGCCATCAGGCAAATAGCGAGGTGAAAAATCTTGTCCTTCTTCGGCAATCAAATCGATCGGAATAATTCGTCGGACCGAGCGCGCGTCGGCATCGTACTCCCAGATATTCCACGTCGGCTGCTCATCTTCATCAGCATCTTCAATTTCCGGAGCACGCAACGCAAAAAGTAATTTTCGGCCATCGTAACTGGCACTCAAGTCCTTAATGTCGATGGCGCCGCTAAACAATCCGGCGCTGATGCGTCGCTCTTCTGCACTTGCCGAGGCCACATCGCGAATAAAAAGTGACGCTCCTGGGTAAAAAGCAGCAGGCTCCGACATATCACTCATCATCAACGTGTCGGTGTCCTCATCGACAGGTGTGACGCGCTTCACATACGCAACAGGATTCTCACCTAAGCGCACATCAACACTACCTTGCTCGCTTCCGCCTACGCAGCCACTGAGCACTGCACCAGACACGTAAAAAAGTGCTGCTGCTTTCATAAAACCTATTATCAACGTCACGTTATTCGTCTTCATGACACCTAATACTCTTAAATGACTGTCACTGTAGCCCTGAAGCTGCGACCGACCAAAGCGGAAGCTGGCCATTGCGCCCCAGCGCGTGGGTAAGGAAATAGACATACTGCAATTATCATGCAGCCTAACAACTTATTCTGAGTTATACCGCACAGCCAGCGCGGTAAAAATCAAGCACACTTATTGCATTACCTATTTGTCGTTAGTATTAGTGATGCTATTTGCCATCCTTTGATGGCAACAATATTGCAGTAACATGGGTAATCGAAAAGTTATGTCGTAGGAATTATGTCATAGACGTTACGCCATCAACGTCATACAAGCTAAGTGACGGCGTAGCAAAAAGCGAAACAACGACTAAACGACTAAATGGCGCGAGCCAAATAACCATGTGATGACGGCCAAGGCTAGCCGAAAAAAGAACCACCACTTGGCATTAGGTATTTACAAGTACCTAATACCAAGTATCGCTAGCACTGCAGCCCGCCACCCAATAAAGAATTCCGGGGTTAAAGATGGACCGTACAACGCTCACAGGGATCGCCTTCACCGCTAGCGCATTAATGCTGTGCAGCAATGCAATAGCAAATGATCGCGACAAAGCAAAACGGATCTATGACCGACTCGTTGGCACGCCACCGTCCGTCACAATGCTCGACACACTTGAAGGCTTGGTCAGCGGTGGACAAGAGCGTAATGCCGCGTTGCTGGCCATGGAGCAGGATGGCTTTTATAACGTCACGCTCAAAAACATGGCGACCCCGTGGACCAACGAAGCCAGCGATGTGTTTGCACCGCTTAACGACTATACCGCAACGGTGATCGGCCTAACGCTAGACGACGCCGATTTTCGTGGCGTGTTATTCGAAGACATTATTTATTATGCCGACCAAAGTAGAATCGGCGCCCTGCCTGGCAGCTACACCATTACAACGCCGAGCGGCAGCAACAACAATCACTATGAACAACTTGAGCAGCAAGCCGTGCCATTAAAAGACGTTCTCGTTGCACAGCCTCAGTCATCTGTTTACGCGCTACCTGCCGGAGCCACTGCCGGCGTCATGACAAGCCGCGCCGCGGCCAAAGCCTTTTTTGTTGGCGGCACGAATCGCGCGATGTTTCGATTCACACTCGTCAACCACATGTGTCGCGATCTAGAACAGGTCAAAGACACGACCCGCCCCTCTGATCGGATCCGCCAAGACATCAGTCGTAGCCCGGGCGGCGACAGCCGTATTTATCTCAATAGCTGCATTGGCTGCCACAGCGGCATGGACCCACTTGCTCAAGCGTTTGCCTACTACGATTGGAGCGGCGAAGAAGGCGAGGACGGTGGCGAAATTATTTATACCGACGGCGCAGTACAGGGAAAATATTTAATTAACGAAAACAACTTCCCGCACGGATTTATCACCCCTGATGATAGCTGGGATAATTATTGGCGGAGCGGTCCCAACGAAAACCTCGGCTGGGGAGCAGGCTCAGGCAGCGGAAATGGCGCAAAATCCATGGGCCAAGAACTCGCCAACAGCGATGCCTTTGCATCTTGCCAAGCACAAAAAGTTTTCAAAACCGTTTGCTTGCGCACGCCGCACTCCAGTGCTGACGTGACAACCGTCAACAATATGACCAGTAGCTTTGTCGGTAACGGCTATCGCATGCGCGATCTTTTCGCCGATGCCGCCGTCTACTGCTCCGGCGAATAGGGAGAACGCGCATGAATAAGAACGCCACCCGTTACGCCTTACTATTATTGCCGATCATTGCACTCAGTGGATGTGGCGGCAGCAGCAGCGGCGCAGATGTCAGCAGCAATATCCCTTCAAGCGGCGGAGGCGGCGGGAGCTACAATGGCCCGGTTTCCCGCACCGCCGATGTCGCGGCGTTTAAGCTCAACGTCTGGGATAACTTATCGCGCACCGATCGCTGTGGAGAATGTCACGTTCAGGGCGCGCAAGCGCCAGCGTTTGTGCGCAACGACGACATCAACCTTGCCTACAACGCGGCCAATACGGTGGTCAACTTAACCACGCCCGGCAACTCTGAAATGGTCAGCAAGGTCGCCGGCGGTCACAACTGCTGGCTTGATACCGACAACGAGTGCGCCGTGCTCATCACCAGCTGGATTACTAACTGGGCTAATGCAAGCATCGGCGGCAATGCCGCAGATGTCGATTTCCAAGCGCCCCCCGTGCGCACGCCCGGAGAGAGCCGTTATTATCCGACCAGCCCGCCCGCCGAGTTCGCCTCGCAGGTCTACCCGATCTATCGGAACTTCTGTGTTGAGTGCCATGAGCCAGGCTCTGCCACCGCGGTAACGCCTTACTTTGCCCACGACGACATTGATACCGCCTATGCTGCGGCACAAGGCGTCATGAATTTAAATGTGCCGTCCAATTCACGCGTGGTACAACGCCTCGCCAACGATAACCACAATTGCTGGACTGATGTTTGCGATGATGATGCGGCCACGCTGTCTGCAGCCATCGCTGCCATGGCCAACGCCATCACGCCAACCAGTCCGCCTAACGATCTACATCTTAGTAATGCGCTGGTTATTGCCGACGGCACGCTCGCCGCGTCTGGTGGACGCTTCGACACCAACGTGATTGCCCGTTACGAATTTCGCACTGGCGCTGACACTGTCGCGCTGGATACCAGCGGCATTGAACCTACGTTAAATTTGAACCTCATCGGCGATGTTGAGTGGGTCGGTGGCTGGGGCATTCGTATTAATGACGGCAAGGCGCAAGGCACCACTGACGCCAGCAGTAAGTTGTCCGAATTAATCCAAGCCAGCGGCGCATTCAGCATTGAAGCGTGGATTGTTCCGGCTACTGCCGCTCAAGATATGGCCAATATCGTCAGCTATTCCGCTGGCACTGAAAATCGCAATTTCACTCTTGCCCAATCGGATAGCCGTTACAGCTTTGCCCTTCGCCATAACGGCACCAGCCTGAACGGCACCCCCGCATTAGATACTGCCGACGAAACACTACAAGCTTCGCTGCAACACGTAGTGATAACGTACGACGTGATTGACGGTCGGCGTATTTACGTTAATGGCGTCGATACCGGCGCGATCGATATGACTACGCCGGACGCGCTCAATAGTTGGAACAATACGTATGCGTTAGTACTTGGCAACGAAGCCTCTAGCGATCGGTTATGGCAAGGCGTGATACGATTCGTTGCCATCCACAATCGCGCCTTAACCGCCCCGCAAGTTAACCAAAACTTCTCCGCCGGTGTTGGCGAGCGCCGCTTCTTGTTATTCGGCATCTCCGATTTAATTGACGAAGACAATGCCTACATCGGCTTCCAAGTATCGCGCTTCGACAACTACGCTTATTTGTTTGCCGAACCATTCTTTATTGATCTTGACGACGATGCGGCACCAATCGAGTTCGATCTCGAGGGTATGCGACTCGGCATTAATGGTGCGGAAGCCAGCGTTGGACAAAGCTGGGCAACGCTCAACACAACGATGGGCGGCGTCGGTTACCAACCAACGGGACAAGCCATCTCACGTCTCGGCACCTTGGTTGCCGTTGATCTTGGCGAGCAGCAAGACGAGTTTTTCCTCACGTTCGCACGAATAGGCGACCGATCTCGCGCCTATACCGAACCGACACCGCTGCCGTTTACGCTATCACCCGATGCCACTCAAGCAGACATTGGTGTTCGCACCTTTGACGAAATTAACGCCAGCATGAGCGCCTTAACCGGCGTGCCACAAACGTTCGGTGATGTGCCAAACACTTACACCTCCATTCGCAAACAACTTCCAGTGGGCAGTGCGATTGATGGTTTCCTAACCGCACACCAAATTGCGATAGCCCAACTTTCGATTGAGTATTGCAACGCACTAGTAGAGGCAGAAATTTCCGCCTCACCACAAGTGCCCACTTTCTTTGCTGGCCTCAATTACAACACCAATGCCAATAGCATTTCCGATGCAGATTGGCGCACGATCGTTATCGCGCCGTTGGTCAATAATTTTGTCGGCAATAATCTTGAATTCCAGACCAGCAACAATGCGGTCACCTGCGAACTGGAAACGTTATTACTCTCTGATACCAGTGGTAGCGCTGCGTGCTCTGCCTCACCCAGTGGCCGCCCTACGCCTGCTGGACTCGCCCGTTGTGGCGGCGCCTGTGACGCCGACCGCACCGCCGTCGCCACCAAAGCCGCTTGCGCTGCCGCACTTGGCAGCGCAACGATGCTAATTCAATAAGGAGTGATCATGGCTAAGAAAGTCGCTCTACCCGTTAACGCGCCACTCACGGCACTCGATCACGAAAAGCCTATGACGCGCAGAGAATTTGTTGCGCGCGGCATGATGCAAGGCGCTGGCGTGGTCAGCTCTTTGGGTGTCATGAGTTTGTTTGGCAGTCCACGCTCCGCTTACGCGGCGTTATCCTCAGACTTGGATTCGCTCAAAGCAGGCTGCGGCATCAACGTTGCCGGGGCAGGGAAAATTCCGTTTATCTGTTTCGACCTCGCCGGTGGTGCCAATATTTCTG
Source organism: Gammaproteobacteria bacterium (assembly GCA_018067045.1). Taxonomy (GTDB): domain Bacteria; phylum Pseudomonadota; class Gammaproteobacteria; order Pseudomonadales; family Alcanivoracaceae; genus JARGPN01. Next base: position 202,771 of record JAGPVL010000033.1, on the reverse strand, counting down.
GCTCCAATGTACTGGTTGGCGGCCAAGGTGGTCAGGAAGAATTTCTGTCCACTGCTGGCTATTCCAAGCTTGGCCTACCCGGCAATATGGTACCGAGTGCCGGCGGCGGCTTTGTTGATCGCCAATTTGGTCTCGCTTTCCATTCTAGTTCGGCCATGCTGCTTGGCATGCTGGACAAAACATCGGCCACAACGCGCGGTCTCACTAACGGTTTTGTGATTCCGGCACGCTCGGAAAATGACACCGGTAATAATCCGCACAATCCGCTCTACGGTATTTTTAAAGCGGGCGCGGATGGCGAACTCCTTAGTTTGATCGGATCACAAACATCCATCTCCGGTGGTAATTCCATGTCGCCAGCCAACATGATTAATAGCGGCAAGCGTCCAACTAAAGTCGACAGCCCAAGCGATGTTACTGGGCTGGTCAACACCGGTAAGTTAGTCGGCTTACTCGACAGCTCCGATGCTGTTGCCGTAATGGAATCCATGGCGCGCATTAGTGAGAAGAAATTAGCCAATGCCGAAACAGGACTGGATGTTGGCGCTGAAGACGTGGTCAAAGACTTAATCGAATGCGGCTACATCGAAGCCGCCGATATTACCGATCGTTACGGTGACCCAAGTGCACTCAATGTTGAAGGCACCGATACAGACGGCATTACCATCGTCGGCGATGGTGGCATCTTCAGCCAAGCAGAATTTGATGGCGACCGTGAATTCCGCAAAACCGCTTCAATCATGAAACTCGTTCTAAACGGCTACGCTGGCGCGGGCTGCATCACGATGGGCGGTTTTGATTATCACACTGGCGAACGCGGCACCGGCGAACGCCGTGACATGCGCGCTGGGCGCTGCATTGGCGCCTGCCTAGAATATGCGCGCCTAAAAAATACGCCATTAATGATTTATGTTTTCAGTGACGGCTCCGTTGCCAGTAACGGTCGTATCGATGATTCCGTTGATGGCGGCGGTAAAGGCGAATGGACCGGCGACAACTCATCCACAGCCGCGTCCTTCTCGCTGGTCTTTAATCCAGGCGGCGCCCCAACGCTACTCGGTGGCACCCCTGAACAACAAGCACAACACCAACAAATTGGCTGGATGCGCCCTAGCGCAGACGTAGAAACCGCAGCAACACCAGCGGCAAATAACGTCAACTTGCTGGTCGAAACGGTACTGTTGAACTATATGGCACTGCATAACGAGGCCGGGCAATTTGGCGCAGCAAATCGCTTCCCCAATCACAGCCTAGGCAACGCCACCAGCCAATCACGCCTCACGGCGTTTAACAGCATCGTCGACGGAACAATCTGACCAGGGTGAGAACCTTCACCCTCGAAAAGGTCGCCCTAAGCTTGCTTCTACTGCTATACACCTCATGTGGTTATGCGCAGTGGTTGCAAGCTGAGTGGGATGTCATGGGCACCCGTGCAACCGTAGAACTTTGGCTAGAACCTCACCAACGCAGTAACGGTAAAGACGACAACGCAATCAACCACCCTGCCGTCCGTGCCGTGCACGACGAATTTGAACGACTCAATCAGCTGTTGTCGCCATGGATTGCTGGCAGCGAACTAGCCCTCGTTAATGCAAACGCGGCACAAAAAAGCGTTGCGATTTCAACGGAATTTGAAAATTTACTGCAACGTAGTCGTTGGTATTTTGAAAAAACTAACGGGGCGTTCGACATCACCTTCGCCAGTGCCGGTCATTTATATAACTACCGCGAGGGCACACAACCTGATGACGCCACACTCGAAAGCGTTGCCCCCGCCATCGGCTTAAATCGCGTTCGCGTAAGCGCTTCAGGCGTAACGTTTAGCGACGCGGCCACGCGCATCGACTTAGGCGGTATCGCCAAAGGCTATGCCATTGACCAAGCCATCGCGCTGCTAAAAAGCTTTTCCATTAAACACGCGTATATCGGTTTAGGCGGCGACAGCTACGTTCTCGGCGATCGCAATGGTCGCCCTTGGCAAGTTGGCATCCGCCATCCCCGTGACGACAAAGCGGTCGCGCTAACCCTCCCTGTCAGCGACATCGCCATTTCAACTTCCGGTGATTACGAACGCTATTTTATGCGCGACGGAGAGCGTGTTCATCACATCCTTAATCCCAGCACAGGTCGTTCGTCATCTTCCCTCGTTAGCGTCACAGTGCTCGCCGAAAAAGGCATAGACGCCGACGCTCTATCCACGAGCGTCTTCGTAATGGGCCCCGAAAAAGGACTAGAGATGATTAATCGATTGGAAGGCGTGTCTGCAATTTTGATTACGCCAGAAGGAGATGTTCTGTATTCGGATGACCTAGCCGCACCAAATTAGTCGAACTAGGTGAAAGCCCACGCTCTCGCAAACACTTTTAATCAGTGCTTTCTAGGTGCTCGTCGAGCGACTCAACAGGTGGCGGCGCATCGACCCCCTTATATTTCTCGCGCAACGCTCTATGCTGAAGATCGGCCAGCGCAGCCCAACACTCTGCCGTAAAGGCGCGCAAACGTGTGCGGGTAAACTCAACCTGATCGAGAGCCAAGCGCTCAATATCGTGCTGTTGCCGACTAAGAAGATCATAACCACGCGCTTCCAGCGCCACGACTTCATTATGCATCCCCGCAAGTTGGCGACCGAGCAACGTGATCCGATTAAGATCACCTTTGGCGGCCCATTCGACTCGGCGATACAAGTCCGCTGACTGCTCAGACAAGCGCCCCAGACGCAACAACTCTCTTTTACGCTGCCATTGCAGAGGAACAATATTCTCTGCAATATCCCACTGCAGTACACGTTCGTAAAAGTTGAGTTTTTCTTGTTGCTCCGGCGACACCTTATCGCGCCATCGCTGCGCATTGTCTTGCGCTTTCTCCAGCCCCGCCAGTAACCGTGCTTGGTCTACCGTTGCGAACTCGGTGTTATTTTCGTGCGTCACCGCATCCGTGTAACGGCGCGTCATATTCACAATTCGCTCAGGCAGCTGTGCCAAGTCCGTCTTTCCCAACAACGCCAAAGCTTCCGGCGTTTGCTCGCGGTGTTTACTAATATGCGCAGCAAGCAACTCATCCATTGCTGGCAAGCGTTGCTGCCACTGCTCGAGCAGCCGGATCTGACGCCACTGCTCGTGATAATCCAACCACCGAGTATGAAAAACATTTTTCGTAAATAGATGCTGGAACGTGGCGAAGCTTTCAACACGTTTTGGCTCAAACGCCGGCAACGGGTCCATCGCGGTAGACCAAGACGGCTCCTGCGCAAGCTCTGCGAACCAAGCACCACTGCGAATTTTTTCTTCCAAGGCTGAAAGATAACGATAGTGATCCGTGTAAGCACGAATGGAGTTGCGGTAGCCGCTTTGCGCCTTACCGAAATCGCCTAGCTGGGCGTATAAAAACGGCAATGCAATCGCCGCTTCCTGCGCCTCTTCGTACTGCATACTGCGCCGACTCAACTGCTCCAACGAACCGATTGCCTTTAGAGGCTCTTGCGTTGCCAGCCACGCTCGTGCATGTAACAGCAAGCCTGTTTCACTAAACGGGCCGTCCAAACGAGCAGACCCCAAAACATGCTGCGCTTGACGAGGATTATTACTACGTAAGTAATAAACACCCAGCGCCAGAATGGATTTGTCCTTAAGCGAATTCACTTCTTCATCGCCTGGCTCAAGGTTTACCAGCTGCCATAACAGCGCTTCGCCCTCTTCACCTTGGCCAATATTAATTCGACTTACAGCAAGGTTATAGCGTAAGTAGCCACTGAGCGTGCTGGCGTCTTTCAGACCATCCAAAGCCGCGCCGGTATCTTCATATCGGCCCAGCTTCATTAGGATACGCGTACGCAATGCATAATAGTTTTGCCGCAAATCCTTCGGCACGTCTTTGCCATTGGCCACATGTGCATTAAGCGTATCTAACGCCTTCTGGTAGCGCTGCTGCTGATAATACAAATTCGACAGATGAATCCATACGCGCGTCGCCAAGTCAGGGTCCACCGCGCCTTGGAGCAGCTCATTAAACAATGCCTCTGCCTCGCGCGGCATGCCATATGTAGCATATAAGGCGCCCAGCAAAACGCGTGCACGCTCACGCTGTGTCGGCAAGCCGCCCGTCTCCAAACCAATCAAAATGTTGGTCATCGCTGCGAAGTAACGTTTTTGGTAGTACTCAAACAGAATTTCACCGTAGATCGGATCCTCAACAACGTGAGGTCTATCGATGCGATGCTCCGTCGATGCAGACTTACTCCACGCCGACGAGCTTACGGACGCTGCCGACAGTGTGACCGCAACCACCAGCATACGGAAAGCACACGGTTTGACGCACCGCGCCGAACGCAATAGAGAATACAATGTACCAAATAAGGAAGGGGTCAGAAGCACAAAACCAAGCACTCTGAGTACTGACGTTGCTTTCACAACGTAAAAGACTGCAGTCATTACTGCCAGCTTCGGAATGAAAAAGTAGGTTGCTGCGCAGCGGTGTCATCTTCAATTTTCAACTGCACAAACTGACGACCGTGGCCTTTATCCAAATTAAGCGTTACCGCGCGCCGATATTCGCGACCATTCGGCCCTGCACCTGTCACAAATGCGGTCAGTTCATGAGTTCCATTCTTTACATTGGCCGTATGGATTTTCTGGATAGCGCCATTCATGAGCGCCCGCACTTCTTTGTCGGTATAAAGATGGCTATCCACTGTCTTGCCATCAAGCTTCAAGGTTACTGAGTCTGGTACAAAAAACTTACCTACGTCCAACGACACAAAAATAGCAACCTGCGTATCCGCGGGGAACAATAACTCCTCCTCCATCAGAAGCAGGTTTTTGTTAATCTCTAGAACATCTTTACGATACTGTGCCATTTCATTATCAAGCTCTCCCGCAAGCGCCCCTCCGGCATATACAGAAGCGCCAAATATCATCAGTAAAAGCAGGGCTATGCGAGTCATCTAAATTTCTCCATCGTAAGACGTCACGCTACCACAATTGTATGCGCCCATCGGCGACATACTTCACAGCTCTCACGCTAGCTCGTGTGCATCTTGGCCGCTATAACATTCAATTCGATTACGCCCGCCGCGTTTGGCCTGATACATGGCTTCGTCTGCAAACTTGATTAGATCGCGCGGCGTCAACCCAGCGTCGGGTACAACCGTCGCTAAGCCTGCACTGATCGTTACAACGATGGATTCACTCTCGGTCAATTTAATGAGTGTTTTTTCCATCACCTCTCGGAACCGATCGGCCTGTGTCATCGCACGCGGATCCGTACCGGGCATGACAACGGCAAATTCCTCACCGCCAAAACGCACCACACGATCGGCAGGGCGTTTAAAGTGCTCACGCAATCTCTGCGCTAACTCCCTTAAACACGCATCGCCTGCTGGATGGCCATATTGATCATTAATCTTCTTAAAATGATCGACATCGACCAATAAAATGGACAAAGGAGTCTTGTCTCGTACTGCACGCTGCCATTCCTGATCGAGATAATCATCAAACGCTCTGCGATTCGACAAACCCGTTAAAGGATCTGTCACACTCAATGTTTCCAATCGGAAATTTGCTTCACGTAGCGCCTGCGTCTGGCGACGAACATGCTCACCTATCACCATGCCACGACGCTGTAATAAGTAGAGGTAGCCGCACACCAGTAGCACCATAAGGCCGCCGGCAAAGGCTACAACCATCGGGAAATACACTGAGTTAAGCCAATACTGAACAGCATTGGGCGCCATTGTGACGCGTAACGTGCGCCCGCCAAATGTCGCCAACTCAACATACTGCTCTAAATGATTCGCGCGGGCGCCACGAACATACAGCGGGACAGGCTTCGTTCCAGCCGTCACATCCTCAATACGCATGTAATAACTTGCGTCAATTGTATTATTGGCCACGATACGACTAACAACGCGACGCATATCTACCGCTGCAACCACGAAACCTTTCAATGCTTGTTGGCGTTCGGCCTGACTGGTGGGGCGACCAAAGTACACCGGCAACACCAACAATGCGCCACGAGCTCCCGACTCCATTTGTAATAGCTTTAACGGAGAAGACAGAGAGAATTCACCCGAATGCCACGCCTGTAAAAGCGCGTTGCGGCGCTCACCTTCACTCAAAAAATCGGCCCCTAATGCCGATTCATTTCCATTCAGCGGCGTCACATAAGTCACAGGAAAATATTCGGGGAGGTCACGCGGCGCAAGAATAACTCCCTCACCGTCGCGAGCGAAATGCTGCACCTTAAACCCAGCATGGTAGCGCTGTTGCTGTGCCTCATAGGCCTGCAACTGCCCAGCACCCACCCGCGGCAACCACTCAAATGCGAGCAGGCCCGGATTGCGCACGAGTGTCGCTTCCGCAACATCATCAAAAACCAACGCTGGCAATGAATCGACAAAGCGAATCACTTCGCCCAGGGTATACAACGCCTCAACACCCGCATCCAGCTCACGGGCCAAAGACAACGCACGATCCTCAACTTGCTCATAGAATTGCTGCGACAGTGCCCGCGATTCAATACGATAAATCCACACTGCCACGACTGCTGTGATGAGCGAGCCGCATACCGCCAGCAACAAAAGAACTTTGCGCGAGTACATTAACCGGTTAATCCGGCCACTAACTTCCAAACGATCGAGCTGCAGCAATCCCTACTCCTTCGAGCGCCCTAAAGACAGCGCACCTATCCCAAAATATCGCGACGGCCGCCGCATCATCCCTGCGTCAACCGCCAAACGCGTTCAGCCCGGCGGCCAGCTAAAGGGCCGCCCGCCCAAGACATGTACATGTAAATGAAATACCGTTTGGCTTGCGCCAGCACCGTTGTTAACGTTCAACCGAAAATCGCTAAGCCCTTCTTCGGCCGCGACGCGATTAGCAACCAGCAGCAGGTGCCCTAGTAAAGCCTGATCTTCAGCCTGAGCATCACTGAGCTTTTCAAGGGGCTTTTTAGGTATCACTAAGAAGTGGACCGGCGCTTGCGGATTCACATCACGAAAAGCTAACGCCATATCATCTTCATAAAGAATATCAGCAGGGATTTCTTTGCTAATAATCTTCGAAAAAATAGTTTCTGCCATCTTTAACCCGTCCAATCATGCCGCAACAGCACGTCACTTATCTTAAGCGCAAATATTTAGAAAGAGCTTTAACCGAACATCTCGATCAAGGCTCTTTAATATTGGCTATTTGCGTCTAGCGATTGAAATCCAATCGTTGGCCGAAGGCCGAATCGGTCACATGCTTACCATCCCAGACCAAGTTTCCGTTCACCCACGTCATATCAATACTGGCGCCGAACGTCACCCCTTCGTACGGAGACCAACCACATTTATACAGAAGGTTGTCTTTGCGGACGGTAGTGCTCGCTTCCATATCGACCAACACAAGATCAGCAAAATAGCCTTCGCGAATATATCCCCGATCGGCCACTTGGTAGCGATCAGCAACCGCATGACTTGTTTTCCGAACAATCAGCGGCAGGTCAAAAATGCCACGTTTTACCTGATCCAAAAGTGACAACATCGCGTGCTGCACTAACGGCAAACCTGCCGGAGAATGAAAGTAACTACCCTGCTTTTCTTCCGCCGTATGCGGTGCATGATCTGTCGCAATCACATCAATTCGATCATCTTTAACTGCTTGCACGATAGCGGCTTGGTCGAGCGGCGTTTTAACCGCGGGATTGCACTTAATGCCTGCACCAAGCGCTGCATAATCATCACTGTTAAACCAAAGATGATGGACACATGCTTCAGCGGTAATTTGTTTATGATTAATATCGCCGCAGGTAAATAGCTCCATTTCTTTTGCCGTCGTCAAATGCAATACATGTAACTTGGCGCCGGTTTTCTTTGCCAAGGAAACCGCTAACGACGAACTTGCATAACAGGCTTCAGCACTACGAATATTTGGATGCTCCCACATAGGAACGTCATCACCGTACTTTTCACGCGCCAGCTTTTCATTGGCGTGAATCATTGGCGTATCTTCGCAGTGGGTTGCAATCAGAATAGGCGATTCAGCAAAAATACCTTCCAACGCATCAAGGCGATCAACTAACAAATTCCCGGTCGAGGCGCCCATAAAGACTTTTACGCCACACGCCTGGCGAGGATTAAGACTCTTAATTACGTCTAAGTTATTGTTGGATGCGCCGAGATAAAACGCATAGTTCGCCGCACTGCGTCCTGCCGCGCGCTGATATTTATCTTCCAGCGCCTCCAGGGTCAACGTAGCAGGCTTGACGTTGGGCATCTCCATAAAGGAGGTAATCCCGCCTGCCACCGCTGCTCGCGACTCGGTACGCATATCGCCCTTCTGCGTTAAGCCTGGCTCACGAAAGTGCACTTGGTCGTCAATCATGCCGGGCAATAGGTGCCGGCCACGGGCATCAACAACCGTTTTCGCCTCCCGACCCTGCAAATCAGGGCCAATTTCGACAATACGTCCGTCTTTTATTAGCACGTCCGCACTGGTCTCTGTGTTCTCGTTCACAAGACGGGCGTTAACAATGAGCAAATCAGCAGACATAATAGTGTAGCTCCCGGTGTGAGGTGCCATAATGGCGGTGAAGCATTATAGAAACCTTTTCTGTTCATTTCGCGGCTGCATTGTAAATATGGCAACCCTGTTTGTAGATAACTTGACCGTTCTCGACTTTTCTTACCTGCACGCTAAACGCGGGCTCGTCGGCGACTCATGGATTGTAGACCTTACCTTGGGTGGAGATCTCGACCCTCAAGGCATGGTATTCGACTTTGGCCACATAAAAAAAGCCGTAAAAGAGCTTCTTGATGAAGTTGCCGACCACAAGCTCATTGCGCCATCTGACAGCGACCACCTTAGCGCCGACAGCGAAGACGGTCGAACAAGCCTTATATGGCAGTACGCCAACGGCGAAGTTCAAATGCGTGCCCCAGATGATAGCGTACTGCTCATGCCTGGCGTCGAAGTTAGCAAGGGCGCTTTAACGCTTTTTCTTACTGAGAAAATACGGCAAATCGTCCCGAGTAACGTCAGAGACGTCATTCTCCGACTGCGCGATGAAGCAACCGGCACCTCACCCTACTACCACTATTCTCACGGATTGAAAAAACACGACGGTAACTGTCAGCGTATTGCCCACGGGCATCGCTCACGCATCGAAATCTTCGAAAACGGCCGCCGTAGCCGTTATTGGGAAAAACTCTGGGCTGATCGCTGGGAAGATATCTATATTGGTACGGAAGAAGACTTGGAAGGGACCTATTATCTTGAAGAGGTCCCACACCACCGCTTCCGCTACGAAAGCGCACAGGGTCTTTTTGAGCTTATGCTGCCGGAAGATCATTGCTACCTTGTCGACACCGACACCACGGTCGAATTACTGGCGGATCATATTGCCGCTCAACTCGCCACCGAGGCACCAGGCAAACACTTTGTCATTCGCGCCTACGAAGGCGTGAACAAGGGCGCCCAGTCGGAAGCCGGCATCATTCGAGTCTAGCTTTTAGCCTACGAGCTGCGCAGGTCGGCGTCATACGACGCCACCTGCCTCCGACGCATCGATTTCCGCCACTTTCTCGGCCTCTTCCTGAATCAATTTTCGCAGCCAGCGATGTGCCGCGCTATGATGCAGCAATGGCGACCATGCCATCTTTAGCTCGAATTCCGGCACATCAAAAGGCGGATCTTCGATCACCAAGCTAGAATTCTCCGCCTGCATTCGCGCCACCTTGCTCGGCAGCGTAGCGACTAAATCATTATTCATCGCCAGCAGCGCCGGCATTTGATAGTGCCGAGTGAAAATGGAAATTTTACGACTGCGCCCCAAGCGCATTAACGCCTGATCAATCCAGCCCAGGCCGCCAAGCTTTTCCGGATTCATGCCAAAGCCGACCCCAAAACCGGTTTTGGACACCCATATATGCTGCGCGGTCAGGTATGCCTCCAGATTAAAGCCTTCTGCAATAGGGTTTTGTCGATTCAAAAGGCAAGAGAAGGAATCCTTCCAAAGAGTAACCTGATGAAAAGACTGGGGAATTTCATTGAAGCGGTTAATCGCCATGTCGACGCGCCCCTGCTCCATATCGGCATAACTCACGTCCGACGGCGTTAAGAAGTCGAGCACCAGATTCGGCGCCTCTGAGCGCAGCCGCCGAACAATATGCGGCACCAACGTTGCCTCGGCGTAATCGCTGGTCATGATTCGAAATACGCGGCGACTGGCCGCCGGACGAAACGTCTCGTCCGGCGTCAACATAGCCTCAGTCTGCGCCAAAACCTGGCGCACTAACGGTTGCAGCTCAAGCGCCCTTTCCGTGGCCGTCATCCCCTCAGATGTCCGAATCAACAGAGGGTCCCCAAAGAGATCACGCAGGCGTTTCAATCCATTGCTCATGGCCGGCTGAGTAATGCCAAGCTGTTCAGCGGCCCGCGTCACGTTTTGCTCGCGCAGCAATACATCTAAGTACTTGAGAAGATTCAGATCAATTCGACCAACATTCACGGAACAAATACCTCGGAGAATTATATAAGCTGGACTAATTATGCCACGCGGACCGTCTCGACGCGCCACAAAACGCGGCGCCTATCGCAAATGAGACCCCACTACACACTCAGCGCCCAAGTCATATCACAGTGATATCATGTTGATATAAAACACATTTTTGTTTCCACTCATCGGACATTTTCGCCCAAATCTAGTTGACCCCTGCCTGCGCCGAGTATTAACTAAAGCCCTGATTTTCATTAAATCCAACTGATTCGGGTGCGAGCCAGCCTTATGCACGCAAGCTCGTACGCAAAACACAGACTAGGGGAATAAAGATGGATACCCAACGCGCCACGACTCATGCACGCCAAGAAGTAGAAAAATTTGTAGTACGACTACCAAAAGGTATGCGCGCACAAATCGCTGAAGTTTCTCGCCTTAGCCATCGCAGCATGAATTCAGAAATCATTGCTCGCCTGGAAGAAAGCCTAGGACAAAGCAACATCGAAGACGCCAGCACACACACACCTTCAGCACCACTACTGCGTGCCGTTGACAGCAGCGATGCCGCATTTGAACAGGAAATCATTGCCCGCGTACGCCGGCTCAGCCACGAGAAGCGCGCGGCCGTTCTGGAGCTGTTAAGCTAAGCAACATTCTCCAAAGCAAAGTGCTGCGGGCCATACAGCTGCGACCACAACACAATGATTAACCACAGTACTGGGCATCAACAATGACGGCACTGTCACGGTGGGTTCGCCCACTGAGCGCCCGCCTACTTCAGTCCATAACCGAAAGCGCGCATTATTCAAAATATAATGCGCCAATGGTCGGCCTCCTTGGGGTGATTGGCTTCCCACTCTATTACTACATCTGGCAATACGCTTTCCCGCAACCATACGAAAGCCTTCCGCTACGCCTATCCGCTGCAGCCCTGTGTATTCCGCTAATTTTTTACAAGCACTGGCCACAGACATGGCAATATTATTTCCCAGCCTATTGGCTCTTAGCGCTAACCTACGCCCTGCCCTTTGTTTTCACTTACATGCTACTGCGGAACGAGCTTTCGTTGGTGTGGAGCATGTCGACCATGGCCGCGCTTTTTTTACTCGTTCTCGCCGTGTACGACTGGCTCATTGTTGTCATTCTGTCGATTCTCGGCACAGCGCTAGCATGGCTCGCGTTCTGGCTCACCGCCGACACCAATGTCATCTACATGTCTTACCTCGAACAACTTCCGATTTACTCCTTCGTCATTTTGGCTGGCAGTGTGTTCAACTACACCGCGCAAATGGTTAAAGAAGAAAAACTCGATGCTTACTCTTCTGTCGGTCGCAACATTGCCCACGAACTACGCACCCCACTACTGGGCATCCGCGGCGCAATGGCAGGCGTGTCCCATTACTTACCGGACCTACTCGATGCCCATGAGCAAGCCTATAACGCCGGCCTACCGGTAAAAAAAATACGTTCATCGCGCTTTGAAAAGCTGCGTAGCGCTGCCGATCGCATCGAAGATGAGATCACGTACTCCAACACGATTATTGACATGCTCCTACTCAGCGCGGGGCAAACCACTCTGAGAACAGCCGAATTCGCTATTTATCATTGCAATGAATCCATTCAACAAGCGCTAGAACGCTACCCCTTCAACTCAGACCGAGAGCGCCAACTTGTGCATTGGCAGAAAAGTGAAGATTTCGAGTACTTTGGATCTGACCTCCTAGTAAATCATGTACTCTTTAATCTCATCAAAAATTCGCTGCACAGCGTGCTCAGCTCTGGAAAAGGCGACGTCCAGATCTCCACTGAGACAGGTAAAGAGCATCATAAAATTATTGTTCGCGATACCGGCGCCGGCATCGACAGCCGCGAAGTTAGGCATATATTCGAACACTTCTATACGTCAAAAAGTATTGGCCAAGGCACTGGCATCGGGCTTTCGTTTTGTCGGCTCGCCATGGAAAGTTTCAGCGGCTCCATCTACTGCCGCTCGGTTAGCGGTGATTACACCGAATTCACACTGAAGTTCCCAGGAATACCGCAATGATTAAAGCATCTATTTTACCCTACTATTATCCCACCACTGTTGTTTTGGTTGATGACAATCAGCGATTTCTAGACAACTTCACGCTTCATCTCGATGAAAATCTTGCCAACATATGTTTTTCTTCGGCAAATGAAGCGCTCAACCACATCAATGACAGCGCCCTAAAAGTACACTTGGATCAACGTTGCTTTTCGTATTATCGTGATGCGCAAACAGCCAATGAAGACATTCTCAGGCTCGACCTTACGTTAATTGAACGCGAGATTAGCGACCCATCACGCTTCCAAGATATTTCTGTGGTCATTGTTGATTACGACATGCCAGAAATGAATGGCCTCGACTTTTGCCAGAAAATACGTGACCGACGGGTAAAGAAAATTCTACTAACCGGCGTCGCTGACGAGAAAATTGCCGTTGCAGCGTTTAACAACGGCATCATTGATCGATTCCTTATGAAAAGCGACCCTGCTATTACGGAAAAGATCAACCAAACCATCGCTGACTGCCAACGTAAGTATTTCTCGGAGGTTTCAGCATTAATTCAAAGCCTTCTTGCCCTCAAGTCCCCAGAATTTATTTACAATGAGGACTTCATTGACTATTTCTTTTCCATTCAAAAGAGTCATTCTTTCGTAGAATATTACTACGTTGAAGATCCATCTGGATTTATTCTCGTTAGCGATAGCGGAGAATTGAGTAGGCTCATTATTTTTAGTGAAGCTGAGCTTCAGCAGTATCTTTTCTCTATAAAGAAACATAAGCCACCCACAAGCTTCATCCAAAAAGTTTCATCCGGAAAGTTCATTCCATGGCTATGGGAAACGCCGGAAGAAACGGAAGAGGACGAACCCTTCGTCTGGGAAGATTACCTTTATTCCGCCACCAAACTCGGCGGCCAAGAGAAATGGTTCTGCGCGCTAATTCCTAATCCTCCTGCTGATATCGAGTACGACAGTGAAACCTCAAGCTACGAGGTCTATCTGAACAAACTTGACGAACGATCAAAATAAAGCTTTAAAGTACGCCGTCACGCGGCGAAACGCGCCGCGTGATTTTGAACAGTCGCTAGCACTAGCAGGCCAAAATCGTGCCGCCTCTCGACATAACAGATTGAGCTGCGCCGTTACGAGAGCGCCCTCTTAGTGTGGACGCCCAGTTCCACATCCCCACTTCATCACGCATTTCACCTAACGCTCGAACAACATAGTCAATCTGCGCAAATGACAATTCAGCGTTCACCGACAACCGCACCATCGAGCGCTTTTGCGGCGTTGCCGGCGCGCAAAACACCGCTCCGAAAATTCCGTATCGCTCAAGCGTTTCACGCAATTTTAGTGTCGCAGGCTCGACACCTGATTCAATCGGAATAATCTGTGATGCGCATGACCCGAGGTTATAGCCGAGTCCCGCGATACCGCTACGTAAACGCTGCGCATTACGGAACAACTGAGTGCGGCGCCAATCATCTTTTTTAATTAGATCTAACGTCGCATTGAGCCCCGCCACTTCGTGACTTAATAGCCCGGAGCTAAAAATTGCCGGCCGAGCAGTACAACGAAAATACTCACGGAACTCTTCTGAACATAAAATCAGGCCTGCTCTTCCAGCAAACGCTTTCGCCATGCTGGCGGTAACAAAATGGACTCGTGATTGAAGTCCCGCCTCGGCCACTAGGCCCGCGCCCCCCTCACCATGTGTGCCAAGCGAATGTGACTCGTCGACAATAATCAAACACCCTTCTGATTCCGCTGCCGCCACTATGTCGGCCAGCGGCGCCACGGAGCCGAGCGTGCTATAAACCGAATCAATACACAAAACACCAGGTCCGTGGATTTTCATCTGCCTCTTTAAGTGATCGAAGTCGTTGTGCCGAAATGGTCGCGCAGTCGCACCCGCACTAATAATGCCTTCCCACAGCGAAGCGTGCGCATGCACATCAATATAGACGGGCACATTCTCATCCGCTAACGCTTGTATTAGGCCAACATTCGCGGCATAGCCTGATTGCGAAAGCACCGCCGCTTCGTAGCCGCTAAACATTGCCAACCTAGACTCAAGTTCACTGACTGGATTCTGGCCATGCATAAACACACCCGACATCACCACCTCACGGCTAGCCGAACGTAAGCTTTTTACTTGCGCTTCAATGATTTTGGGATGATTAACAAGCGATAGGTAATCATTGCTCATTAACTGTACCGCCCCGGCCCCAGGCGTAGCCCCGTGCATAATATGTTTACCCCCCCAGGTGTTTTCCATGCGATCTATGTAGAAGGCATCCATACGGCGCTGCAAAAATGACGGCGCATTATGCAATGGCAATGATGGCGTTCGAAACTCCGCTAAGCTTGCTAACATTTCCGAATCTCCTGAAACAATTGAGTTAGGTGATAGGAAAAATCCATGCAACCAAGCCGGCGCTTTCGATGACGATTATTGTTATTAGAATTGGCTGACGCTGTGCTACCGGCCCCGCCGCAGAAATCTTTCTCTCTATCAGTTATATCGGGAAAGCTACGCCATTCGAATACTGTCAAATTGGCATCAACTCATGCTTTCCCAGATTGCTTACCATCGTCGCGGCTTCGGATTAATATTGGATTGATTTCATCGAGGCATCGTAATTAGGGGCGGAAGTGAGATTCAATAAAAATGGGCTTGCTAGAAAGTAGCCATGGTAAGGTCTGTCGTAGAGTGCTACTGTACTAAGAATAAAGCATGAGGGAACATGCGCCGATGTCTGACAGTCCGAGAACTGCCCAGCCACTACCTAGTGGCAGCGATCTACCCATCCCGTGGCACCTGAGGCTTCCTCGCCCATTGGAAGGCGATTTCATTCGCTACCTACTGCAGTTTTCCCGCAGCATCATCATTAGCTCCGTCACAGTAATTTTGCTGCTGTACGCTGCCGCCCTTCTCGTCGAGAGCAGCGTCAGTGTTGCGCTGCTCGAGCAGAACTGGCGCCTACGCCTATTTTCATTTATACCTGTCGCAGCGGTGTGGTGGCTCGCCTATACCGACGAGCACCCCCAACTATTGCAGCCGGCTATTGCTGTTACCGCTCTCACTATCGCTGCAACGCATAACTACACGGCATTTAGCACAGACCACCCTCTTGCCTATATCTATTACATAGGCAGCATTTTGCCTATCCTGCTTATGGCGACTATTTTCCGAATAAGCCTGTACTGGGCGCTTTCCGTTTCCTTGCTCATTCTGACCATACTCATCATCTTTCTCGCCGTTGATCACCGCGTGCACGTCAGCCTGTCCGCGGCAATATTCTTTTTGGTATCGGCATCTGCCCTGCTTAGCCTCGTCGGCCATTACTTTTTTGAACGCTTGCAACGACAACACTTTCTGGCAGAGCGCGTGCTCGCCATGCACCGAAACGAATTGCACTCGGCCAACCAAGCCCTTGCCAGCGAAGCCAACGAAGATGCTTTAACCGGTGCCGTCAATCGGCGTGGCATGGCTGTTCGGCTTGGCTCACTTATCCACCACGCACGCCAGAATCAACAGCTCGGACAGCTCTACGTCATTTTGTTCGATATTGATTTCTTTAAGCAATTTAATGACGCCTACGGGCACCCAGCTGGCGATGACTGCCTTAAGCAAATTACTGATGTCCCAATCTCAATGATTCGAAGCGACAAAGACTTTGTGGCGCGCTACGGCGGCGAAGAGTTCATTGTGGTGCTGAGTGGAATTCAGGAAAACGACGCGGTTATGTTTGCAGAACGATTACGCACTCGGATAGAACAACTAGGCATTGAACACAGCGGCTCGCGCGCCAACAATGTCGTTACCATCAGCATTGGAATCACCGGCTTAGTAGCGGGTATCACTCGCTCCGAAGAGATGATCAAACGAGCCGACGAGGCATTATATGAAGCCAAAGGCGCCGGTCGAAACAAAACCATCTATCTTGATGAAGATGGTACGTTTAAACATATCTAGCAGCTCGGAGTAAACGCACGGGAAGCGAAACGCAGGAAACGTAAGCCACCTAAATCGTTAGTAAATATGCCATCAACTCAGCGTCCTGCAGGACGGCCTGCCTGAACAGCTTGAAGGTCTTCTCCAGACATAAACCATTGCGGATCGAGCCTTTCCTTAAACCAATTCATGCGCCAGTCCAAATGCGGGCCGGTCGCTCGCCCGCTAGCACCAATTTCACCAACAAGCTCTCCGCGCTTCACTTCCTGGCCTTCCTTGACCAACACTTTACTCAAGTGAATAAATGTCGACGAAATACCGTACCCATGATCAATCAATAAGGTGCCGCCAGAATAAAACATATCTGGGTGCACCAGCGTCACCTTCCCGCCAGCAGGCGCAATCACTGGCGCGCCTTTGGGCCCAGCAATATCAACACCGTAGTGAGGATTCTTCGGTTCACCGTTGTAAACTCGCTGACTGCCATACACACCAGTGATGGGCCCCGTAGCTGGCCACACAAAAGGCGTCAAAAAGTCACGGCGCGATGAACTCACTCGCCTCGCTGCCGCTACAAGCGCCCCTTCTTTGCGAATTCTTTCTAATCGCTCTGGTGGCGGCGTAACCGTTTCCTGTGGCACACCTTCAACGCGCTGCATACGCCACTCACGAGCACGTAACACAAACTCATGGGTTTCTTCCTGCCGATTGCCATACTGATCTTTACCGCGCAACGTTAGCGCCTTGCGGCCACTCTCGTCGCGGCCAAAGCCCAATACAAAATGGCCGTCAGGAGTTTGCGTCAGCAAACTGTCGCCCAGCAAAACGTCTACCCCCGGCACAGCACGCCCAATCAACAATGCGCCTGGCGCAGGCACACCCTGCAAAGATAACAGCAGCGCATCCGCCTGCAGAAAAGAAGATAAAGAAAAAAGAGCACTAAAAATAAGGGCTCGGGTCGGTAACATCCAATTGCTCATCATCAAGAACTTGTTTCGCATATTTCTCCCAGACACGCTGGCGTAAAAAGAGTTCGTACAGGTCCGGATCGATATGATCGCCTTCGCGCATCTTTTTCAGAATCGACAAGGCCTGCGAGATTTTCATAGGGTCTTTATACGGTCGATCTTTCGCCGTTAACGCCTCAAATATATCCGCAATTGCCATCATTCTAGCAGGCAACGACATTTGCTGACGGGTTAAACCTCGCGGAAAACCACTGCCATCCATCTTCTCATGGTGACCACCCGCATACTCCGGCACCCGTCGCAATTTGCGCGGAAACGGCAACGATTCAAGCATATCAATCGTCACCTGCATGTGGTTATTAATAACCTGCCGCTCTTCATGTGTCAGCGTGCCGCGCTCGATGCACAGATTGTACACTTCGTCTTCATCCAGTAGAGGGCGCTCCTTACCTTCGCTATCGAGCCAACTGTATTGCGCCAACTTTCTCACTCGATCCTTGCTTTCTTCTGCCATAAACTCACCGCCTTTATTGGCGGTCTGGATGAAAGCCAGATCATCTGCCATTTCAACTAGATCATGATCGAGTTGTTTTTGCAGTACATCACGCTGATCAGGCGCCGCAATAATCGCTCGCAGCATGTCATTTTCTTTCTGCATACGCATTACCGCGAAACGCGTTTCGACACTATCAATACGGTCCGTCAGCGTGTGCAGCTTAGTCGATTTGTCCAGCACTGAATCCGGCGTCGACAGCTTACCGCAATCATGTAGCCATGCCGCGACATGTAGTTCATACCAGCCATCTTCATCAAAATTAAAATCGACGAACGTTGTTTCATCAACACAAGCCGCACGCGCAATCATTTCGGTCAGCAACGGCACACGCTGGCAATGACCAGATGTATGTGGACTTTTTGCATCAATGGCTTGCGCGATAACTTTAATAAAGGCGTCGAGAAGATTCTTAAGCTCTTGCACCAAAATTAAATTATTCAACGCAATGGCTGCATAGCTTGCCAATGCTCTAGCCAATGGCTCCACGTATTCAGAGAATGGAATAATCTCTCGCGTCTTCGGATGGCGCGCATTCACTAACTGTAAGACGCCAATCACTTCGTTTAAGTGATTCATAAGCGGAATAGTCAGAAAAGATACCGAGCGATAACCATGCTTCTTATCAAATGCTTGGGTGCCGGAAAAATCAAACTGCTCCGACGCATAGGCATCCGGAATATTAACGACCGCGCACGTGAGGGCAGTATGCGCCGCTACGTGATGATGGTTTTCAGAACCGTCCGCTAAGCGCAACGCAATGGGCGCCAAGCTAATGTCCGCGCCAGACCCTCCCTGATTGATTTTCAGCGAATCATTACGCACCAACGCAAATTCTAGGCGCGGCGATCTATTTCCGCCGTGTAAATCCGCTCCCTTTTCGTCCTCTCGAAGCAAGTACAAAGAACCGCCGTCAGCGTGGGTAATCGCTTGCGCCTCACTCAATATGCGCTCAAGCAAGCGTCCGGTGTTTGGCTCGCCAGACAGGGCGACCAACAATTCTTTTTGATCATGGATCGCGCGCTGTTGCTGTATCGCGATCGCAGCGAAGCTCGCCAGCACTCTCACAACAGGCTCAATCTCAGCGCTAAACGGAATCACCTCGCCACTCACGGGATCGGTAGCATTCAATAGCTGCAGCACGGCAACCAACTCACCAAAGTCGGTCATCAGCGGCACCGTCAGTACCGAGCGGGTCTTGTAGCCAAATTGAGCATCAAAGGCGCGAGTTCCAGCAAAGTCGAACTCCTGCACCGCATAAACATCGTCAATATTGACCAACTCACCGGTCAGACCTGTGTGAGAGGCAACATTCTGATGGTTAGGCTGATTGTCTTTATGCAGAGGAATCGCTGGATAGCTTAATGCGCGGCCGCTGGAGCCACCCAAACTCAAGCCGAGCGTACGGTTGCGCACAATCGCAAACTCTAGCCGAGTGGCGTTAGCGTGCCCCTCAACCATATAGAGAGTGCCGCCATCCGCATGCGTCAGCGCCCGCGCCTCTTCAAGAATCGTTTCACACAGCCGCGAGATGTCGTGCTGAGCGGTCAGCGTCTGCGCCACCTGCACCAGCCGCTTGTAATGAGGAAGCGAGATTTGTTCGAGATAGTCCATTATGTATGCCCGCCAACGAGATCCATCAACTTTAGTTCAGCAACTTTCATTCAACAATTAACGTCGCTATAGCATAGGCTGGGATGGCCTCTAGTGGCAAAGCGCCACACTCGATAATGCCTCTTGCTCTCCAACATTCCCTGCCAGCCGCGACTTTGGTTGCGCCACCTTAGCCCCGTCTAGCAAAGGACTCGGATTAGACGCGCCATCCTCCTTGATGCGAGGGCGCCGATTGCCTAGACTTCTGCGGTTCCGGAACCCTCTGATAATGAAGAACTTCCATGACAGCTTCCTACCGTTTGCCCGATGGCGCAACGATGTCCTTCGAACAACTCGCCAGCGGCGTTGAAATCGCCGAGCGCATCAGCAAAAAGCTGGCAAAACAATCACTTGCGATCAAGGTCAATGGTGAACTCAAGGACATCTATCTGCCAGTTCCTGACGGCGCTAGCGTCGAATTAATTGGCCGCGAGCACGATGACGCGCTCGAGCTTATCCGCCACGACGCCGCCCACATCATGGCCGAAGCGGTACAAGAGCTGTTTACCGACACTCAGGTAACGATCGGGCCGACCATCGAAAACGGCTTCTATTACGACTTCCATCGCGAGACGGCCTTTACACCAGACGACCTCGTGTCCATTGAAAAGCGCATGCTCGACATTGTCCGCCGCAACGAACAGATTCGTCGTGAAGTCTGGAATCGCGATGAAGCGGTAACGTTTTTCCTCGAAAAAGGCGAAACCTTTAAAGCCGAGATCATTGGTGACTTACCCGCCGACCAAGAAGTCAGCCTGTACCGCCAAGGCGATTTTATTGATTTGTGCCGCGGCCCACATCTGCCTGCTACCAGCAAACTCGGTGACGGCTTCGCACTGACTAAAGTGGCTGGCGCGTATTGGCGTGGCGACAGCAACAACCCGCAACTGCAACGCATTTACGGCACCGCATGGCGCGACAAAAAAGAACTCAAGGCATATCAAACGCAGCTCGAAGAAGCGGCGAAGCGTGACCACCGTAAACTTGGTAAAGAAATGGGCTTGTTCCACCAGCAAGAAGAAGCGGTGGGCTCCATGTTCTGGCATCCGAAAGGCTGGCGCTTACGTCGTGCGCTCGAAAATTATATTCGCGGAAAGATGGAGCGCACTGGCTACCAAGAAGTGTCCACACCGCAAATGATGGATCGCGTGCTCTGGGAACAGTCCGGTCACTGGGAAAAGTATGGTGACGACATGTTCACCATCTGCACCCACGATCACCGCGACATGGCCATTAAACCAATGAACTGCCCCGGCCACGTGCAAATCTTTAAGCAAGGATTGAAAAGTTATCGCGACCTGCCTATTCGTTTGGGCGAGTTCACCACCCTGTTCCGCAACGAAGCTCACGGCGCACTGCACGGCTTAATGCGCGCACGCACCTTCGGCCAAGATGACGCGCATATTTTCTGTACTGAAGCGCAAATTAATGGCGAGACTGCTGATTTTATTACCATGCTGCAGGAGGTCTACAAAGACTTCGGCTTTACTGAAATTAAAGTAATGTTTTCTGATCGCCCAGCGAAACGCTCGGGCTCTGATGAAACTTGGGATCGCGCCGAAGCCGCCTTAAAAGAAGCCGTTGAAAGTGTTGGTCTAGACTATATTTTGAACCCCGGCGAAGGCGCGTTTTACGGGCCTAAGCTGGAGTTCCAGTTGCGCGACGCAATCGGTCGGGACTGGCAATGCGGCACCCTGCAAGTGGATTTTGTTCTACCGGAACGACTCGACGCCGAGTACGTTGGCGAAGACTCTGCGCGCCACCGCCCGGTTATGTTGCATCGCGCCGTACTGGGATCGCTAGAACGCTTCCTCGGCATTCTGATCGAATCTACCGCCGGCTATTTGCCGCTTTGGTTATCGCCACACCCGATTACGGTTGCGACGATCACCAACGCCGTTGATGGCTACGCCAAAGAAGTTGCCGATCTATTTAATGCCGCCGGCATCTATACCGAACTGGATGACCGTAACGAAAAGATTGGCTACAAGGTGCGCGAACATTCGAAAGCAAAGGTTCCGGTCATTTTTGTTATTGGCGAGCAAGAAGCGAGCGATCGCACCGTTGCGATTCGCCGCCTCGGCAGCCAAGCCACCGAAGTCATTGCACTGGACGAAGCACTGGCCATTTTGAAAGAACAAACGGCAATGCCGGTCTGATTCTTTCTGGAGTCTTTTGGGGGAAATTTCCAAGACCGGCACGATCTTTGTGGGAGCTTGCTTGCCAGCGATAGCGCATAGCTAACGCACATCGCGTGCAAGCAAGCTCCCACAAAAGATTAGGCACGACCAAGCGTCGCCACTCATAGCCACAAGCCCAACGATTGTCACAAACGGCAAGACTCACGGAGCGCAACATGTTCAAAGAAAATGAGAGCAAAGAAAGCGGATTCCGTGTGGCACTGCCTGATGCGCTCGACAACGTGCGCTTTAATGAGCAAGGATTGATTCCCGTTATCGCCCAACAACACGACAGCAATGAAGTGTTGATGATGGCGTGGATGAATCGTCCCGCATTAGAAGAAACCCTAGAGACCGGCCAAGTCTGCTACTACTCTCGCTCTCGCGGCGCGCTATGGCGAAAAGGTGAAAGCTCAGGGCAAGTACAAGCCTTGGTGGAGCTACGCATTGACTGCGACGGTGACACGCTACTTCTGAAAGTTAACCAAAAAGGCGCCGCCTGCCATACCGGCCGCCGCGATTGCTTCTTTTGGAAAGCCGACGGCGACTCACTAGTGCTCGACAAAGATACTATTGTTAATCCAGACACTCTTTATCAAAAACTTCCGTAACACTCGGATCAAAGAAGCCCGATATGACATCCTCCTTAAAGCTACACAACACCCTTACCGGACAGAAAGAAACGTTCGTTCCGCTAAACCCTGAACGTATCACCCTGTATGTGTGTGGCCCCACTGTGTACAATTACGTTCATATCGGCAATGCCCGCCCTGTCGTGGCGTTTGATGTCCTTTTTCGTTTACTTAAGCGCCTCTATCCAGAGGTGGTTTACGCGCGCAATATCACCGACATCGACGACAAAATTATTAATACCGCTCGCGATAATGGCGAAGACATCGGCGCATTAACCACGCGGTTCGCCGAGGCCTTTAGTGAAGACATGACGGCGCTCAACACTCTGCCACCAACTATCGTCCCCTACGCCACCGATCATATCGCCGAGATGATTGGCATGATCGAAAAACTTATCGAAAAGGGCCATGCCTACCCGTCCGACAGTGGCGACGGCAACGTTTTGTTTGCGGTTCAGTCGATGCAAGATTACGGCAAGCTTTCTGGTCGCTCGCTCGACGACATGCTCGCTGGCGCCCGCGTTGAAGTCGCGGACTACAAGCGTTACCCCGGTGACTTTATTTTGTGGAAACCAAGTAGCGACGACCAACCTGGCTGGGACTCTCCTTGGGGACGTGGCCGCCCCGGCTGGCACATTGAATGCTCAGCGATGATCGAAAAACATCTCGGCAAAGTCATCGACATTCATGGCGGCGGTCAAGATCTTATTTTTCCCCACCACGAAAATGAAATTGCCCAAGGCTGCTGCGCCCACGGCACCGACTATGTCCGCTATTGGGTGCACAACGGCTATGTAAATATCGACGGCGAAAAAATGTCGAAATCACTCGGCAACTTTCGCCTGGTACGCGAACTTCTGAAGCAGTACCGAGGGGAAGTGCTACGCTTTGCTTTGCTGTCGGCACACTATCGTTCGCCGCTTAACTTTAGCGAAGACGTGCTTAACCAAGCCAACGCCACACTCGACACCCTTTATTACGCACTACTCGGTCGCGGCGAAAAAATCGAAGCCGCCGCCGACGTTAGCCTCGCCGACGAGCACCCCGTTATAGTCGCATTAAAGGACGACATTAATACTGCGGAAGCCATTAGCGCCATGCACGCCATCGCCGCCAAACTGAACAAAGCAGAACCCGCCGATAAACCGGCGCTAAAAGCAGAACTGCTCGCCTGTGGCGAATTACTCGGCCTGCTCAATCAAGATCCGACCGACTGGTTTCAAAACAAAGGCCATAATGACGACGGCCTGAGCAACGATGACATTGATGCACTCGTCGCGGAGCGCAATGCCTCCAAAAAGGCCAAAAACTTTGCCCGCGCCGACGAAATCCGTGACCAGCTAAAAGACGCCGGCATTCAACTCGAAGACACCCGTGAAGGGACACGCTGGACGCGGTAACCTCTTCATTCGTAACCAGCCAATAAAAGTTCGCCCATGCGAATTTTTATTGGCTAATTGCTTTTGAAAATACGACAAAACCCTATCTCGACTCACTGCGATCACAGCGCCAACTTAAATACCTCATCCATGCCTTTAACGAAGTCTGCCTTGCCGCCATAAGAAGGATGACGCACAGCGACAACATTTCGATCCGGAAACGCCCCCTGCGCGGCCAAGACCCCTTTCCTGCCAACTCCAACCACAACCGACGGTTTAAAGATTTCGTTTAATTGACACAAATACCCTTCTCCCTGCCCCACCTCCACGCGCGTAGGCGCGCGATTGCTCTGCGTATTACCCGCATCATGAGGATGAAAAGGAAAGGCATTCCAAAATAAAGGCAGGTGATTATTCACTGCCAAGTAACGCCACACTATCGAAGCCGTATTTTCGGCTTCCGACGTCTTTAAGGTTAGCTTGGCTTTCAGAGACAGCAAAAAGGGATGGTCGATATCTGCATAAATACGACCACTGGAAAACGGCACGCCGGTTAACATGCAGCCTTTATAACCTGGCGCCTCGCCCACCATTAAGACGCGCGGGCTTGTTTGCTTTAGCCAGTGTCGCTGCATGGCATAGAGATAAACGCTTAAGTTATCGGCCAACACTTTGCGCCGATAGGGGTTTTGTATCCTGTCAGTGTTTTTCTGCTTGCGCAGCTGTGCAACAAAAACGTCAATAGAGTTCATGCGGTTAGATTTATCCACTTACGTTCACGGTTAACTCAACAGTCAGTACATAGGAAAAGACCAGCAAGAACGATATCGGCCATTCCTTTCCGCTCTCCCTATAAAACGACATAGCTCAATGCGATGTAGCGTAAACATTTTCCCAAAGTTACCAACGGCACAAACCAGAGCAAGCGAATCCGCATAACACCCGCAACCACTGTTAGCGGATCACCTATCACCGGCAGCCAAGCAAAACACAAAGATACCAGTCCATATCGCTTAAATCGTTCCGTCGCTTGCACATAGGCCCTGTCCGATAACGCCAGCCAGCGCCTCACTCGCGCGGAACTGGCCCAAAAACCCAAGTAATAGTTCGTTAACGATCCGAGCACGTTCCCAACCGTTGCCACCGCCACCAGCCCCGCTGGAGAAAGGCCACTTAGCAGCAACGCAACCAAGACCACTTCCGACCCTAACGGTAGAATCGTCGCCGCCAAAAAAGCCGCTGCGAACAGCCCGATGTAGCCAAATTCGGTAAGGTATTCCATCAAAAACTCTTGCGTGAAGTAAAAGCCACCCAGCCAATACAGACGTATTACGCCCGCTGCGGCGCCATGCCATCCAATAGCCACGGCAGGGTAAACGCTTCCGCCCCTCTCCCGCCAGCATGCCCCATCTATCCTTTACCGAGCCTCCCATGCGGACCACAAGACTAGAAACACACCACTATTCATATGGTGAATACCCACTATACAAAATATTAATTTCTTTTATGGGCCAGCTCTCACTATCATGCGCTCCACGGCAGCCGGCGTGCTTTGCCCGCCATTCCACTCGGAAGCTGCAGTTTTCCCCCATTAACGAGGAACGACCATGTCATACAGCAAAGACATCGACGCTCTTGCATCCGTCGTTGGCGCTAACGCCAGCTGGAATGCAATCAATCCTGAGTCAGCAGTGCGCATGCGCCTCCAGAACCGTTTTCAGACCGGTTTGGACGTCGCTAAGTACAACGCCAAAATCATGCGTGATGACATGGCCGCCTATGACGCCGACACCGCTAAGTACACCCAGTCTCTGGGTTGCTGGCACGGTTTTATCGGCCAGCAGAAGATGATTGCGATCAAGAAGCACTTCGGCAGCACCGAACGTCGCTACCTCTACCTGTCAGGCTGGATGGTTGCCGCGCTGCGTTCTGAGTTTGGCCCACTGCCAGATCAGTCCATGCACGAGAAAACAACCGTCGCTAGCTTGATCGAAGAGCTTTACACCTTCTTGCGTCAGGCTGATGCATGGGAACTGAACCACTTGTTCCGTGACCTTGACGCTGCTCGTGCGAAAGGCGACAAGGCTGCAGAAAAAGACCTGATCAGCAAAATCGAAAACCACCAGACACACGTTGTGCCAATCATTGCTGACATCGACGCTGGTTTCGGTAACGCAGAAGCCACTTACTTGATGGCCAAGCAGATGATCGAAGCAGGCGCGTGCTGCATCCAGATCGAAAACCAAGTGTCTGACGAGAAGCAGTGTGGCCACCAGGACGGTAAAGTTACTGTTCCTCACGCCGATTTCCTCGCTAAGATCAACGCTGTTCGTTACGCGTTCTTGGAACTGGGTGTTGACGACGGCGTTATCGTTGCACGTACTGACTCGTTGGGCGCAGGCCTAACCAAGCAGATCGCTGTAACCAATGAGCCAGGCGATTTGGGCGACCAGTACAACGCATTCTTGGACGGCGAATACATCGACAGCGCTGACCAAATCAACAACGGTGACGTTGTGGTTAAGTCTAACGGCAAGCTGCTTAAGCCTAAGCGTTTGCAGTCTGGCTTGTTCTGCTTCAAAGAAGGCAGCGGCATTGACCGTGTTGTTCTCGACTGTATCACTAGCCTGCAAAACGGCGCTGATCTGTTGTGGATCGAAACTGAGAAGCCACACGTTGGCCAGATCGCAGAAATGGTTAACCGTATCCGCGAAGTGGTTCCGAATGCCAAGCTGGTTTACAACAACAGCCCATCATTCAACTGGACTCTGAACTTCCGTCAGCAGGTATTTGATGCATGGCAGACAGCTGGCAAAGACGTTTCTGCATACGATCGCGCCAAGTTGATGAGCGCTGATTACGATGAAACTGATCTGGGTATTGAAGCAGACAAGCTGACCGCGAGCTTCCAGCGCGATGCAGCACGTGAAGCAGGTATCTTCCACCACCTGATCACTCTGCCTACGTACCACACTGCTGCACTGTCTACTGACAACCTTGCTAAAGGCTACTTCGGTGCCGAAGGTATGTTGGCATACGTTAAAGGTGTTCAGCGTCAGGAAATCCGTCAGGGTATCGCTACTGTGAAGCACCAGGACATGGCCGGTTCTAACATCGGTGATGACCACAAAGAGTACTTCGCTGGTGATGCAGCTCTGAAAGCGGGCGGCAAAGACAACACTATGGGTCAGTTCGAGAACGTTTAATCTCGATTGATTTACAGAGTGTTGAAAAGGGGGCGGATTTATCCGCCCCCTTTTTTTGCCTGTGAAAAAGTGTTTCCCGGGAACGCCAAACCGTAGGGCGCGTACAAAGAAGTGATAACGTTGAATGGTAAACACTGGGTCTGACAAGAGAAGGCCTAACCACTATTGGGTGGCAACACCAAAGACAAGCTTTCTATCCCAATCGTGAAGAATCGCCGCGTAACGACCACTCTCCTGCAACTTTTTCATACCTTGATCAAATTGCTTTATCGCATCTGCGCTACGAGGATGATGCTGTGAAAACGAGACAAAAATCGCAATTTCACCAATTGGCGTCACCGGTTTAATTTTAATGCCCAACTCTTCACCATGTTGGCCTATCAAATAACGGGCGACGCGCTCATACAACACAATGTAATCCAGTCTACCTGCCGACAATTTTTTCAGGTTTTGTAAATCACTGGCAGAGTACTCACGCAAAATATGCGGGTCCTGCATAAACGCGTTGCCGTAACGGTAACCATTAACAATACCAACGACCTTGCCGCCTAGCTCCGCCAATGACAGCGTATCCGCAACGTTATCAGCACGGGTATAGATAAAAGCAGGGTTAATATCGAGCGCATGCTCCGGCAACAACTGCGCCAGCCGAATGGCATCGTCATCTGGGGTGTTGAAACAACCAACCTCTTCGCCCAAATCAAGCAACTCCATGCAACGCGCATATGACATTAGCTTGAATTGAACATCCACACCCACCGCCGCATAGGCCGCCCGCACAATATCCACAGAAATGCCGCGCGCCTCACCATTTCGCTCGGCGGCGTAGGGGTACCAATCGTTTTCAGCGACCAGCGTTAATGTCTCTGCCGTTGCCAAGCCCGACGCGAAAAGTAAAACAAGGGCCCTGATTAGACGTCCGACTCCCTTGAAATACGCTGTGCCCAGCGTATTTAGCACCGCCACATCCTGCACCGTCACTCGCGAAGTCCTTTCAGCCGGTTTTACATTTGTTTTACACTTGCCCTCAGCGCAAAACAAGCAATTAAGCCCTCCCTTCACTTATATTTTTTCAGTCATCGACTACTTATTTGTCAAAGCCCCTCGCGCTGCTCTATGCTGCCCTGCTTATGTTAGCGTGCACGCCATGAAAACCATTTTGATCTCACTGATTCGGGCTTATCAGTTTTTACTCAGCCCTTGGCTAGGCAATCAGTGCCGGTTTTACCCGACCTGCTCCGCCTACGCGATCGAAGCAATACAGCGTCATGGCGGTTTAAAGGGAGGTTGGCTAGCAATCAAACGTCTAGGCCGCTGCCAGCCCTGGTGTGAAGGCGGTTTTGACCCCGTTCCCGGCACCGAGAGCTGCAGCGAGAACTGCTCCGCGAAAAACGCGACGCACGATAGTCCGAGCTCAAACGCACCAAATGTAAAAGAGAAGGTAACGCGCTCGACCAAGCACAACATAAACGAACAGAAGCCTTAAGCTCACTAGGCATGCACACCTAAACATTGAAGACCTATACCTTAGGATCTACCGCATGAGCCGCAGTTTGCGCATCACACCACAAACACTACCCGTGCTACTGGCATTGGTATGGCTGTGTGCGCAAACATTCCTTGCTTGGCATGCGCCTGCACACATTAGCGCGGCGAGCACGGACTACGTCGATGCCTCCACCGTCACTCAGATCGACGGCTCGAATATTCACGGCTCCGATCTAGGCACGTCTCCCGTCAGCGCTAGCAGCCCTCTAAACGACACCGTTAGCGCCAGCCAAGACTGCCAGTTTGGCGTCAACGGCCACGGCGTTGCCGCCATTCCTGCCACTGCTGTTGTCGAATGTCGCCCTAGGCAGCAGCCTTTCGTCTATACACGAAACGAAACCCCCTCCTACACCTCCGCACAATTCACCCAAGCACGCGCACCGCCCACTTCAGCCTGACCTCAGCACAGAACTTTTCTTTTTTTCTCTGCGTTTCAGACTGGAGTTTTATCCTATGCGTAAGCAAATCGTATCGTTTTCCTATGCGACGGCGCTCGCCGCCATCGCCATTCCCAGCTATGCCCTTGAAGATCTCAATAAATTCAATCCCGCCATCTCGGTTATTTTTGATGGCCTCTATTACCACGACAACGTCAAGGGCACGGGTCCCGAGCTGCTTGAACAACACAACAGCGTGCTACACAGCGACGTGCACGACCATGACGAGCACGCGCACGACGCCCTGACCTCCGGCTTCAATGTACGTGAAACAGAGATCGTTATGTCCGGCACTGTTGATCCGTACTTTGACGCCTTCCTCACTGCAGCACTTTCTGGAGACGGCATCGAACTAGAAGAAGCCTGGTTTCAATCACGCAACTTACCCGCGGGCCTACAACTCAAAGGCGGGAAGTTTCTCAGCGGCTTTGGCTACCACAATGAAAAGCACACTCACAGCTGGGACTTTGCCGATCAAAATCTTGCCTATCTTAGCCTGCTGGGTGATCACGGCTTGTCCGGAAACGGTCTGCAACTAACATGGCTAGCGCCAACACCCTTTTTCATCCAACTCGGTGCCGAATTACTACAAGGAGAAGAACTAGAAAAGTTTGGCGCCATGCTCGACAACGAGGAGCTTGCCGAAGAAATTTCGGCTGAATTCGATCCGAATGGCAACGGCGAATTTAGCGTCGAAGAACTCAACTTCGACTCGAAAAGCGGGCCGCATCTCTCTGTCGCCTTCGCCCGATTCGGCCCAGACCTCGGCACCGATCATGCGTTGCAATTCGGCGCTTCCGTCGCCCATCACAATGACACGCAAAGCTTTCACGAAGAAAGCAGCGGCGAAGCCTTTGCGGCACAGGGCCACGCCAACCTGTATGGCATTCAAGCAGTATTTAAACGATTTCCTCCGAGTGACTACGGCAAAGGAGGATACAGTCTGCAAGGCGAATACTTACGTTTCGACGCCGACGAACGCGCAACATTCCATACCGACTCAACCGAAATTGGATTGCCTATTTCTTTCAAACAAGATGCTGCCTATGTACAAGGTAGTTACGGCTTTGCACCGCGCTGGCAACTCGCTTTACGCACAGCCGCGGCGGGTATCGGCGGAACATTACGCGAAGGCAATGAGCAAACAGAAACGGGTATCTCTCGGCAACACAGCATTGCCTTAAGTTGGTACGCAACGGAGTTTTCCCGTTTACGCCTACAATTTAGCCGCAACGATATTAATTTTGGAACCCATGACATCGACACAAGTCAAGACGGCAATTTCAATCAAGTCTTCTTGCAGTACAACCTCAGCTTAGGCGCGCACGGCGCGCATACGTTTTAAGGAGCGAACCGATGTTTAATAAAACAGCATTCAGCGCTAAGCACATTCAATCCGTCACGCTCTACCTCGGCCTGCTGTTTATCAGCGGGCCGGGGTTCGCGCTCAACATTTTCGCCTGCGAACCTGAGTGGCAAGCATTAGCGCATGAGATTGCTGGACCCGATGTGGAGGTTTATGTCGCCACTTCTGCCCAGCAAGATCCCCACCATGTACAGCCACGACCAAGCTTAATCAGCGCTGTGCGGCGCGCCGATGTAGTGTTTTGCACCGGCGCTGGCTTAGAAGCTGGCTGGCTACCTGTACTGCTCAGCAAAGGCAGTAACCCACGCGTCCAACGCGCGCCCGGATTATTTTTAGCAGCAGAACAGGTTACGTTACTGGAAAAGCCCATCGTGCTTGATCGAGCAGATGGGGACGTACACGCCTCCGGCAATCCGCATGTACATCTCGATCCAAGACGTATGTTGATCATTGCTCAAGCATTGTCTGCACGGCTGGCAGAGATTGACCCGAACAACGCAACGCTGTATCAGAATCGACTGGCGTCTTTTTCTCAACGCTGGGAAAGCAACATTGAAACGTGGCAATCGCAAGCACGCACGCTAAAGGGCGCTACGGTTATTGTGCACCACCGCAGCTGGAGTTATTTACTGGATTGGTTGGCGCTAGAACAAGTCGGTGAACTGGAACCTAAGCCGGGCATACCCCCCACCCCTACTCACCTCGCCAAGTTAATTAATGTTGCCGAAACACAGCGCCCATACGCCATTATTTATACCAATTATAACGGCGACAAAGCCGCCAACTGGCTAGCCGAGCGTAGCTCGGTCTGTGCCTTGGCGCTCCCTTTTACAGTCGAGACAACAAACAGCAACGCTGCATCATTCGATATAAACAAGCACCCGCTCGATGAGCTGTTTAACACGATTATCAGCAAGCTGTTAGCGGAACGAGGAGCATGTACGCATGACTAATTTTTTCTCCGCCAGCAGCGCAGACATTCTTGGACCGGCATTTATCGCTGGAATCCTTGTGTTACTCAGCCACGTTCCTTTGGGTCGTCAGGTTTTACGCCGCGGCATTATTTTTATCGATCTCGCCGTCGCACAGGCGGCCGCCACCGGAGCACTGCTGGCAACGCTGATCCTCGACTCTCAAACTGACGGAAGCGCTCACGCGGATTTAACTTCCTCCTTCCTCACGCAAGGCTTTGTCACCCAAGTCTGTGCCGCGGCCGCGGCACTCATAATGGTCACAAGCCTGCACCAACTCGAACAACGCTGGCCTCATATTCAAGAGGCGCTCATTGGCGGCAGCTTCGTACTGCTCGCCAGCACAGCCATCTTGGTCAGCGCCAAAGATCCCCATGGCAGCGAACATATGCACGACCTCATGGCGGGGCAAATTCTTTGGGCGAATACCGAACAGCTTATCTGGCTAGCAGCCGCTTCCATCGCCAGCCTATTATGCATGCGTATATTTTCATCACCTCTGCTGCGTTTCTACATCCCGTTTGCCATCGCGATCACCGCGGCCGTACAGATCGTTGGTGTGTATCTGGTGTTCGCCTGCCTGATTTTCCCAGCGCTGAGCTATCGCAAGGAGTCAGCCCTTCACGCCATAATTCTCGCCACGGTTACAGGAGCGTCAGGGTTTATTCTTGGCCTTTCCGCCAGTCTGCTTTACGACCTACCCAGCGGCCCGACGATTGTCGTAGCGCTGGCGCTAAGCTGCCTATGCGGCAATGCCGCCAACCAACTGATAAACAAACGTAGCCAGGCGCAGACAAAGCATGCCGCGCCATGAACTTCCTAGCCTATAAGCCAATTAACCCAACGACATTTCGCGGTTCTGGCTCGCATCCGCTACAATCGCCAGCAACCTTGATTTGGGATGGAGAAAAGAATGAAGAAGAACGTCTCGGCACCACTACTTGCACTGCTGCTATCGTTACCAATGCTTTTACTGACTATGCACGCCCAAGCCGCAGGCTTCGCTGGCGCGGATCTTGTTTTTAGCAGCATTGAACCGGACGATGCCGGTGGCCGTGACGCCGACGTCACCGCCCTACAGTTTAAGTTTGGTTCATGGCTCAACAACGAAAATACGTTTGGCTTTGAGTTCCGCGCCGCCCTTGGTCTAGATGACGACAAAATTCGTGGTACAGAGATCGAAATCGATCGCTATTACGGCACCTACTTACGAGGCCAGTTTCCAAAAGATTTCGCGGTCCGTCCTTATGGTCTTATTGGCCTAACCCGTGTAGAGACAACCGAGAAACCAGGCGGCAGTGAAAACTACAACGACTTATCACTTGGCATAGGCGCAGAAATGGACATCACACAACGCCTATTTGTGAACTTGGAATATTTGCGTGTCATTGACCGCAGTGGCGACGAAATCAGTAATCTTGGCCTCGGTATTGGCGGACGTTTCTAGTTCATTAGCTATACGGCCGAGCAATAAAAAAGCCCGCATCTAAGCGGGCTTTTTTATTGCTCGGTTTGCATTCAACGCATCCTTACGGAATCGGTAAATAACCATCTTCAACATTCTTCGTCACGATCGACACCGCATTATGGGCGTGCAAACTTTCTAAGTGATTTACACGCAACCAAAAATCTTTATACAGAGAATCGCTGTCAATCATTGTCTGTAAACGACGTGCCGCGTCTTCGCAGAACATCAAGTTTTGCCCGTTCAAGAGCGCAAACTCTTGCTCGTCTTCACGTTTTACCGCGGTCTGAACAGGCGTCTTGAGCGCTCCCTCAATCAAATCAATCAATGCGGTAATCGGAAACGCCTCGCCCTCAGTGTGGTCAAGCAACACTTTTACCTGCGCGACAGAGCGCTGGCTGTGCGGCGTGGCCAGAACACCTTGCTCGGTACCCAGCCACTCGTGCACTTTATCCGCATCAACTTTTCCGTCGGCGCCGAACACGGTGCTGAACTCATCCTGAATAAGCTGACGCGCCAACGCGGCAGAACATGGGCAGGTTGATGAATAGAGCACCTCAACGGTTAACTCAATACGCAATCCCTTTTCACACAAATTCGCCGCGATCGTGACCGGATAGCTTTTCCAACCTGCGTAGTTACTTTTCAGTGACGGGCGGCGCATAGAAAATTCGAAATCCAACTGCACAAAAGCACGCGTGCTTAGGCCGTCATGCGTCTCTAAAAAATTCTTCAGCAAGGTATCAATGGATGAGGTGCTCACCGACAAATCGCCAAACGTTTCTTCCAACATCAGATACAAGCGCGACATGTGGATGCCTTTCGCATCTGGATTATCCAGATTAACGTACGCTTGAATTGAAGTTGATACTGGTCGCTCGCCAGCCAGCGTATCACTTACCTTTGCAGGCAAATGAATTTCACTCATGCCAACCCAGTCAAGCTTGCTGTGGATATGGCGCTTCATTGAGCTTGCTACGTCAGGCATGTCATGAGTGCCTGCGGTCTGTACTTTGTCGTTCATCCGGTACTCCGTTGCAGCGGGCTATCAACCATCAAACGAACTTGCCACAGGGGCCTTTCGCTCAGGGATGTCTTCCGCCTGAAGCGCGAACAATCACGCCTGTTCGCGAGGGGGCGCAAGTCTATCAAATTATCGCGCTATATTAGACCGTATGTTCATGTGGATATTCGCTGCCGCACATAGCTTTATGCTATGACGGCCTCTTTGCGCTGAACAGCGCGAATCTCACCATCCTCGACCATCACTCCTGCCGTGCAGGCTCTGCATCGGCGTGGTGAGCTGCTAACAGCTCCTGAAACGCTTCAAGGTCGCGGATCGGGGCAAAGTGCTCCTCTTTAACCGCAGCGTCCTTCAGGCTAGGCATGATGTGTAACGCAGTCGCCAAATCAGTAAGGGCCGTCTCGATCTCATCCAACCCAACCCAAGCGCAAGCGCGCTGATAGAGGGCATGCGCATCCTTCGGGTCGATTGCCAACACCTTGTCACAAAGATTTAA
This sequence comes from Gammaproteobacteria bacterium, assembly GCA_018067045.1. Taxonomy (GTDB): domain Bacteria; phylum Pseudomonadota; class Gammaproteobacteria; order Pseudomonadales; family Alcanivoracaceae; genus JARGPN01. The sequence continues at coordinate 168,434 of JAGPVL010000033.1, read as the reverse complement.
GGCCCAGCGCTGCTCGCCGAGCTCCAGTACCGTGTCGGCTTTCCAAGCCAATGCCTCGTGATCATCTGGGCGTAGCTCAAGAATGCGGTCATACATCACCATTTTCGCTTGTGGCGACACTTCCTTGCTTGCCTTAAGCCACAGCGAGTGAATTTCATTGGTGCGCTCGATTTCTTCTTGGTTGGCCGCGATAGTGCGCGACTTACTCCGCAATTCCAGCTCCAGCCCCTCAAGACGGGACTCATATTCACCTGTAAGGCGTGTCATTTCCGCCTCGGCATAACCACGAATCTTGTCTTTTAAGTCTCGAATGGTGGTCCAACCGACCAGCGCTAACAACGACGCCGCGCCCGCAATCAGATAGAAAAAGTACGTTACCGTTGAGTCAGCGTAACTCATCGCCTTATCGGCCACCTCTAGCTCACGATCCGTAACCAGTAGATTCATATCGTTGCGGTACTGCATCATATCGGTACGAATGCTGCGCAACTCACTCAGTATCCAGTTCTCCCGAAACGGCGAGAGCTTGTCGACGTCATTGCTACCCGCTGGCAGCCCACCCATTGCGGGGCCCGTTGTGGCCGCACCCTCGCTACCATCACTGCCGCCGTAACCTTGCTGCGTTGCCAATGCTGTCGCTGGCGTGACCATCGGTACCAAGGCAATGCAGCCCAACAGTAAAGCCTGCACAAATATTTTCTTCATTCACGAATTCCTCGGCTCGATGAAAACAATGCAGCCCACATAACAGCCATTATGTAGACCAACCAACTTGCCAGCATCGCCGGCATCACTTCGTACACCGATTCCGACAACCCTGCAGCGCGCCAACCATAAACCGTCGCGAGCCCCACGCAGACCATTAGCACTGCCACCCACTGCACGGGGCGACCTCCTAATGCGTAGACCACTAATAGCGGCCCCAATGCGGAGGCCAACACGGCCCAAGCAACAATCACCAATTGAAACACGCTGGCATTACCTAACAGTGCAATCGCCAATGCCAGCACAATAACCGCCAAGGTGCTGTAACGCGTCAAGCCAAAACTTTGCCAGCGCGCCGGCGGCAAGTCGCGACTCAGTGCCGCGCTGCAACTTAGTATAAGCGAGTCGGCAGTGGAAATAGTGGCGGCAAACAAACCTGCCAACACCAGCCCCGCCACCGCCGGCGACAACAACTGCAGCGCCAATGTCGGCAACGCTAACTCCGCATCAAAGCCGGCTTCAGGAATAAGCAGTCGCGAAACCAAGCCAACCGCATTGGCGAGAAAATAAAACGCGATGAACCATGCGTAATAATAGAGCCGCGCACGGGACAAATTACGTACGCTATCGAGCGCCATAAAACGCACCATAATGTGAGGCTGTCCAATCACGCCGAAGCCAGCAAACATCCAACCAATCACAAACATCAACGGCCCAGCAACACCAGGAAATGCCAGGCTATCCGGAAACCAATTCATATGCGTAGCAGAGACCTGATCCAGTGCCTGCCAAGCTGATGCCACACCACCAACACTGTCCAACGAGATCCAGAGCAACGCCGCCATAGCGCTAATCATCACCACCGACTGAGCAGCATCCGTCCAAATTGACGCGCGCAACCCACCGGAAAAACAATAGAACAGCACCATTACTGCACCGAGAATAGCGCCATAATGATAGTCCCAACCAAACACAACATGCATCGCCTTGCTACCGGCGTTAAATTGCGCCGCCGCATACACGCCGAGAAACAGAACCGAAACCGCGCCGATCAAACGACGCAACACAGCAAACTCCTCTCCGCCCCAAGTGCTCAGCAGCTCAGGAAAGGTCAGCGCACGATTACTTTCCGCCGCCTCCCGTAAACGACGGTGTACAAATGAAGACGCAATATAATCGCCCGCAATCCACCCCACCATTAACCAACCTGCAGATAGGCCTGTCGCGTAGGTAAAGCCAATCACACCAATAAACATATAGCCGCTGTTATTGGTCGCTACCGCCGACAACCCCACCAAAAATGGCGGCACAGAGCGGCCAGCAACCAAATAATCCTGGCTCTGCTTTTTACCCACCAGCACCGATGAGAAGCCAATTAACAGAAATATCAGTAAGAAAAAGCCAAAACTGGCAAGCAACATAAATAGAACTCCAAACCTTTGGCTTAATCCCTCTATAAGCCGCTGATAACGGGCTTATAGAGGGGCTGAGCGATCACCACTCTCGGTAATTACTTTGACATCTAAGTATTATTCACTTAAGATACGCTACCAGATTTTAGAGCGGATTTCTTTATTTTCAGGCACTTATCACACATAAGGGCAATTTCCCTCTAAATATTAGCCGTCACACGATATCCATTTATATCGTGATTATGAGTATCGGAGCCCTATGGCAAAGCACGACGAAGTGTTAATTGCTTTACGGAAAATCATCCGCGCCACTGACCTCTATTCGCGCCGGCTGAGCAAAGACGTTGGGCTAACCGCCCCTCAGCTTCTGATCATGCAAGCGATCAAAGCGCGTGGCGAAATGACCATGGGCGACATCGCCGCCGAGGTCTCACTCAGCCAAGCAACGGTCACCACCATTCTCGACCGATTGGAGAAGCGAGAACTGCTGATGCGCCAACGTGGCGACAAAGACAAACGCCGCGTCTATGCCAGCCTGACAGAATCCGGTGCGGCGCTTTTGGTACGCGCACCAACGCCGTTGCAAGAAGAATTTATGGAGCAGTTCGAAGGACTGCACGAATGGGAGCAATCCCTAATTTTGAGCTCACTTCAACGGGTCGCGACCATGATGGACGCCCAAGACCTAGATGCATCACCAGTATTGGATGTCGGCGCTATTGATCGCTATCAGACACCACTGGAATTTGCGTCCGCTTCACCTGAGCTCACGCCAACACAGGACAGCCCAAACCATGCAAGACGAACTAATCATTCCAAATGCAACACCAACAAATAACGACTCAAGCAATGCCGACAAGTCAGCAGCGGGCACAGATGGAATTTGCTTACGAAAACCTGAAAGCGCTGACGGCCCGCGATTACACAAACTGATTAGCGAGTCTAAACCGCTGGACGAAAACTCCGTCTATTGTAATTTGCTCCAATGCACGCACTTTGCAGACACCTGTGTCGCAGCCGAACTCGATGGTGAAATGGTGGGGTTTATCTCTGCTTACATTCCACCAAAGCAGCAAAACGTATTGTTCGTTTGGCAGGTCGCCGTACATGAAAGTGCCCGCGGTCGCGGCCTTGCTAAGCGAATGCTTGCCGAGCTTCTTGATCGCAGCGAATGCGGTGATGTGCAATATATCGAAACCACCATAACACCCGATAACGAAGCATCTTGGAGCATGTTTGGTGGCTTTGCCTATCAGCGCAAATGGCGCACTGAGCAATTTATTCTGTTTGATAGCCGCGTGCATTTTGCCGGCGAACACAACGATGAATATTTGCTACGCATTGGGCCATTCAATCGCAACGACGTCACCGATACGCTCGATGCGGAGTAACGACTTAGTACGCCGGCCACATCAGTCAGCACAAAAATGTTTTAACTATTTGGCCTCTGGCCAGCGCAACACATCAAGGGAGGTGTGATATGGACAACGGATCAGGAACTGGTGTATTCGACCGAATCGAATCGGAAGTACAAAGCTACGCGCGTAGTTTTCCCGTGCTCTTTAGCAAGGCGAAGGGAAGCTACCTCTATGATACTGACGGCGAAGCTTACTTAGACTTTCTTGCCGGCGCAGGCACGCTTAACTACGGCCATAACAACCCCGTTCTTAAAGAAAAGTTGCTCGCCTACTTGAGTGAAGATTACATTGTTCACGGACTCGACATGCACACCGTGGCAAAACGTAACTTTCTTGCCATGTTTGAAGAAGTCATTCTCAAACCGCGTGACATGCAATACATCATGCAGTTTACTGGCCCAACCGGCACCAATGCGGTTGAAGCGGCACTGAAAATCGCCCGCAACATTAAGGGTCGTGAAAACATCATCACCTTTACCAATGGTTTCCATGGCGTATCACTCGGCTCTCTCGCAGTAACTGGCAATAGCCACCATCGCGGCGTCGCCGGCGTTTCAATGGCAGGCGCCACCGTCATGCCATACGACGGCTATCTCGGCAGCGGCTTTGACACCACCGAAATGATCGACAAAATGCTGTCTGATTCATCTAGCGGCGTTGATCATCCAGCGGCCGTTATTGTTGAAACCGTACAGGGCGAAGGCGGCATCAACGCAGCCAGCTTTGACTGGTTACGTAACCTTGAGAAAGTGTGTCGCAAGCACGACATGCTAATGATCGTTGATGACATCCAAGCAGGCTGTGGACGTACCGGAACATTTTTTAGTTTCGATGAGGTCGGTATCAAGCCTGACATTGTCACCATGTCGAAATCACTGAGCGGATACGGCCTGCCTTTTGCGGTTGTGCTCATGAAGCCAGAGCTTGATCTATGGAAGCCAGGCGAGCACAACGGTACTTTTCGTGGCCACAACCCTGCGTTCGTTACCGCGACCGCAGCGCTTGATCATTTCTGGCGCGACGATACTTTCTCTAACGAGATAAAAAAGAAAGCAACAATTATCACCGATCGCTTCCGCGAAATTGCGGCGCGCTATGATGACTATTGGTTTCACCTCAATGGTCGCGGCATGATGCAAGGACTTGTGTGTCGCGATGGCGAACTCGCCAGCGAAATCACCCAAGAAGCTTTCAAGCGAAAAATGGTGATTGAAACATCCGGTGCCGATGACCAAGTGATTAAAACGCTCTGCCCGCTAACCATAAGCGAAGAAGAGTTGAATAAAGGAATGGACATCTTATCTGAAGCCGTCGATACCGTTTTGCGCGATAAGGTTCAGCAAGAACGTCGCAGCAACACCAACAGCAAAAGCAATAGCAAAGTGAGCGCCGCCTCCTAAGCGGGTATACGGGGCGCGACTGATTGTCGCTCCGATGCCCCTCTGCTTGTAACCATTTCTCTGCGCCCCAACCTCCCGGGGCCAGAGATTTTTTAATGGTGCTGTATTCAGGCGCCATATTTTGCGTAGTCATGCTGACCAACATGGAGAACGTAACTCATGATCGTTAGAACACTTGAGCAAGCCAAAAAGACAGACCGCCGTGTTGTAGCTGAAAACGGCAACTGGGAATCTGTCCGTCTGTCACTGAAAGATGACGGCATGGGATTCTCATTCCATATCACCACTATCTTTGCCGGTACTGAAACTCATATCTGGTATCAAAACCATTTTGAGACGGTGTACTGCATCTCAGGCGAAGGCGAAGTCGAAACGCTGGCAGATGGAAAAATTTACCCGATCAAACCCGGCACCGTGTACATTCTGAATAAAAATGACGAGCACATGCTGCGCGCCAGCTCAGACATGCAACTTGCATGTTCCTTCAATCCGCCACTGCACGGCAAAGAAGTGCATGATGAAAATGGCGTGTATGCACTGGAAGCAGAAGCCGTTAAAGATTAACGCTCTGTCGACAAGCGGCCCTCGTAAAGCAGCTTGTCGACAGCTCCTCGGTGCCAGTCTTCTCTACAACCTTCCTCGCCAGTGATGCACCGAAACATAACTCGCCGACACTAGACCCTACATAATTCACGCGTATACCCACACTTGGGCTAATTAAACGTACTCCACGAACCGCGTTCTCTGTCAGTCAAAAGCGCTGATAAAAGGCGGAACTGTGCACTCGGCAACGCCGTAACGAATGCCTATACTCTCATCATGCGCGCGCCGTTAACTTGAACAAGGATACTCAATGCAACCACTGCGATGGATCAAATGGGGACTCGTAGCAACCGGCCTGATTGTCGGAATAATTGCACTGCTGTTTCAGCTACGCCCATCCGCAGCGCAATGGCCTCACTTCCCTGCACCGACGACTTCTGGAGACGCTAGACTTTCCGTCTCCTGGCTCGGCACTTCGACACTGCTCATTTCAGATGGCAATACGCACTTGCTCACTGACGGCTACTTTTCCCGTGTCTCTAAAACAGCATTGCTCGGCAATCTTTCACCAAACCCAACACGTATTAATGATGCACTGACATTGGCGCGAGTTGAGACGCTCGATGCCGTACTCGTCGTGCACTCTCATTTCGATCACGCCTTAGATGCACCTTGGGTAGCGCTTAAAACGAACGCCGATTTAGTTGGCTCGGAAAGCACAGCAAATGTCGGCCGAGGCGCCGGCATGCCCGAAGAGAAGTTGATCGTTGCAGATACAGGAAAACCCATTCAGTACGGCGATTTTAAGGTGACGTTCTTACACTCTGCCCATGTACCTCAATCACCCGCGATTGACGCACTAACCGGAATGGGCGAAACCATCGATGCGCCACTAACACCACCAGCGCCCGTACAAGAGTGGAAGGAAGGAGAATCCTACGCGCTGCTCCTTGAGCACCCGCAAGGCGACATACTTATTCAAGGCAGCGCAGGATTTGTTGAGGGTCAACTCGACGGCTATCAAGCCGATATCGCATTCGTTTCTAGTGTTGGCTTATCTCGCCAACCGGCTAGCTACACGGATGATTATGCCCGCAACACTTTTGCTGCAACCGGCGCACAGATTGTGATTCCAATTCATTGGGATGATTTTTTCACGCCGCTTGAGCCCGGAGCAATCAAGCCACTGCCACGACTAATGGAAGATCTCAACACATCGTTTTCACAACTCGATGCCGCGGCTAAAAAATATGGCGCAAGAATGTATCGCCTAGAGCCAACGCAAACGCTGCATTTTTCACGCAATACTTTGCCAAAAGTAACGCCGAAAAATGCGCTGCGGTCGACCCGCACACCGTAGCCTTATGCTGCACCATCAGTACAAGCAGCTGACTGATTGATCAGCGCAACGATATCGGCCGAGGCTCGGCAACGCTTGGCGACATCATAAAGCTGTTGCGCCTCGGGCCAATCGCGACGCAAATAGTTAAGCCACTGTTTTAATCGCCCCGTCACGTGCAAATCTTCGGATATCACCACGCAGTCTTCGATAAAGCGTAACAAACAAAGCCGGACATCAGCCCAACGCGCATCCGATCGACCCAAAATACGTTGCGCCAAAAATGGATCAGAAACGGCGCCACGGCCTAACATCAACCAATCGCAATTCGATTCAGCACGGCAACGTTGCGCATCACCCGCATTCCAGATTTCGCCATTGGCGACGACCGGAATCGACAGCGGCTCACGTAGCAATGCAATTTGATCCCAAAATGCAGGGGGCTTATAGCCCTGTACTTTGGTTCGCCCGTGTACCGTTAACCAACTCGCCCCTGCTGCTTCAATCGCAAGCGCGTTTTCACAGGAAAGCGCGCCATCGCAATTACCCAAACGCATTTTCGCCGAGACCGGAATGTGTGGCGGCACGGAACGACGTACTGCCGCAATAATGTCGTGCACCAGCATGGGCTCATCTAATAACACTGCACCGCCGCGGTGACGGTTAACGGTTTTTGCTGGGCAACCAAAGTTCAAATCAATTGCCGGCGCACCCAACTCCGCCGCACGCGCAGCATTATCGCCCATACACTCCGGCTCAGAACCCAACAGCTGCACATGAACAGGCGTGCCCGCACGCGTGCGCGAACCGTTTAGCAACTCAGGGCACCAACGATAAAATGTTTTCGGCGGTAGCAAGGAACCACTGACCCGCACAAACTCTGTCACGCACCAATCGTAGCCACCGATATCCGTTAGCGCCTGGCGAACATGGAAATCAGCCAGCCCCTCCATTGGCGCCAATATCAGTTTGTTCTGCGCACTATTGTTGTTACCACTACTCATGGATGCATCTTATCTTTCACAGGGGGCAGGTCGTACGCTGACGCCAGAACGAGGCCGAGTACAGGACGCGGACAGCCAAAGGGCGCTATTGTAGCGCCCTTTGGCTGTACCGCTAGTGTCGAGACGATTATCTGAAAAGGTGTTTAATTTCAAATAGATAGGAAATAATACCTCGTCGGCCGGCTGGTCGCAGATTAACGCAATAGCTTAGGAGATCGCAGAATGGCATCTGCACGACCGACGAGGGATGACCACTATAGTACCGGCTCTGAGGCAGTGGAATAGGAGCCGTTATGCGTTTTTGGAATGAGCTCAAAGGCTTTCTTCTCGCCATATTTTTTGCCATATGGAACAGCGGCTTAGCGACGCAGAGCTGATCATTTATTAACCACGCGCCGCGCAAGAAAGTTTATGTGGTCATTTTTTTGTCCGACACGGGCAGGGCAACGTCACTATCCTCAAGAGCACATACCACCGACAACAGATATCGCAGGCATTCCCGCCCGACTAAAGCAACGAAGACCCCGCTAACTCAAGGCTAGCAGGGCCGGCTCTTCGTCGTACATCGGCTCTTACGGCGCCATTAACACTAGCTGCTCAACCTCATAAACCGCCGTGGTACCGCTCACCTCATTGCCCACCAGCAACAACGCTTCGCCCCCCGGCGCATCCGCCGCAGAAATGAAATGAAGGCCTTCTGGCCCCAAATCTCCCACACTCGCCAGAACGGCACCGGCATCTTCCGTATTCCAGTCTTCGCGAGTATTGAGATAATCTTGGAAAATCGGCGCGACGGGATCGGTAATGTCATACACCATAATCCCGCCCATACGCTCCAGTCCGACAAACGCGAACGTCTTCGTCCCAATCGTGCCAAGCGCCAACCCTTCTGGCTCAGGGCCTTTGTTATCACTGCGATTATCTGCGCTATCGCCCTCATCATGGTTGGAGTTGACGTAATCTGCGCAGGGCAGGGTACGCGTCGCCCCAAGCATGCACACATCACTGGCAAGGAACTGCTCTATGGCGTCGGCAGAATCCCAAATCAGCGAACCGTCTTCATCCCAGATAGAAAATGAGCGGCCACCATATGCGTACAAACTGTCGTACATCAAACGGTCCCCCGCCACATCTTGGACTCCGGCGCTGGTATACATCACCGGGTCTCCATTGACGTCCACCTGATAGCCCTCGGTCCACGTAATGTTCAAGCGACCAAACACTTCGTCATCACGGCAATCGCCAGGATCACCTGGAACGGCACCGCAATAACCAAACACAGCGGGGTTTAACAGTGCGCCTGCCGCCAGCTCCCGTAGCTGTGCCGGTAAGTCATCTCCGCAGCGTCGATCAAATCCGCTCGCATGCACTAAATGCTTGATTCGAAATTCTTCAACAAACCCTTTGCTGCCATCGCCATCACAAGGCTCGGCATCTTCAGTGCCCCAATAAGCACTATCATCTTCACCCCATGCGCGCGCATCGCCTTCGTTCGCGGTCACCAGGTACGTTGCGCCGTTTGCTTGGTAGGCCGCAATGCTGTCGGGCAAGTACAGTCCTCGCAAACCTGCATAGGTCGAAACTACCGTCATGCCGTCTTCGTCATTCGGGTCTAGACCATTACCTGCGACTCCGTGATCTTTATAGCCCAGCGGTAAAATGGCACTGACCGTTGCCGTCGCGATATCCAGCTTTGCCAGCGCATTGTTTTCTTGCAGCACCACCCATGCCGTGCTGCTATCTGCCGACACCGCAATATATTCAGGCTCTAAATCTTGCGCGACGCTAGCGCCCGGGCCATAAATACGGACGCCGGCCTGACGCAGCGCGTCGATATCAGGGTTGTAGGCAGTAAAGCCGGCTGAGGACACCACCACATTTTCGGGATCAAGGATGTCGACCACACTGATAGAACCTTCTGGATCAATAGAATAGTCCGCACTCGGCTCACCTTCGTTGGCCAATAAAATATAGCGGCCATCGGGCGTAAACGTGACCATATCAGGCTGCGCACCCACCGTGGCATAGTCGAGCAAGGCCAACGTGTCGGCGCGATAAACTGCAACAAAACCGAGATCCGTTTTCAACTGCGCCTCTACTGCTAGCGCAACCAAGCCGTTCTTCACCGCAACACTATTGACGGTAAGGTTTGCGCTAATATCGTCGGCAGACAGAGTACCGAAAAGGCTTGGGTTTGCTGGGTCAGCCATATCCAGTACATCGACTGACCCTGCTTTTGCATTGACAACAAACGCGCGCTGCGTGAGCGCATCGTAGGCGGTAATTTCCGCCGCACTTTCTGCAAAGACATTCGATGAGTAGCGCCCAAGCCAGCGTAACGCTATGGACTCTGGCGTTACCTCTGCAATCGGCGCAGACGGTACAGCAGCCGCACTGGAATCCGAGCTGCCACCGCAGCCACTCAATACCGCCACCATCGCCCAAACAGCGAAACTAGCCCACACCTCTTTCCTTATTATTCTGTACCCCATACCCGCCTCCCAAAATTGACATCAGAATTCACCCGCGTGTTATAGCCAGTGTCTGTGTCAGTTAGATGGCGAAGAAGCGTCACTTTCATGACTCGCGAATCCACGACAAGCCTTTCTCTCCCACAATCCGTTAGAATGGATCGGGCTTGAAACATGCCGGTTGAATAGACGTCTTGACGCTACATAGGCTGGACATTAGTGTTCGCCCTCTTCCAAAGGAGCTCCCATGGCCAAAAAAGCACAGACCGTTCCAAATTTGGAAAACACGCTTGAGTCTCTAGAAACCCTGGTTGAGCAAATGGAATCTGGCGATCTCTCCCTCGAAGAGTCGCTCGCAGCCTTCGAGCAAGGCGTCAGTCTGACCCGTCATGCCCAGCAGGCATTACAAGCGGCAGAACAGAAAGTACGCATTCTGCTTGGCAACGATCCAGAAGGTGAGCCTGAAAGCTTCGAGCCAGATAACGATGACCGCTGAAACAACCTTAGAAACGCTTATGGCTGGCAGCCGCGACCGCATCGAAAACGTGCTGCGTGAATTGCTGCCAGGCCAAGCCTGCGCGTCACCACGCCTCGCTGATGCCATGCGCTACGCAGCCACCGGCGGCGGCAAACGGATTCGCCCCATATTAGTGTATGCCGCCTGTGAATTAGCAGGTGGCATACCAGACGACGCGGACGTCCCTGCGGCAGCCATCGAACTGGTTCACGCTTACTCATTGGTTCACGACGACCTGCCATCCATGGACGATGATGATTTGCGCCGCGGCCAGCCCACTTGTCATCGCGCTTACGATGAGGCCACCGCCATTTTAGCGGGCGACACCCTGCATACCCTCGCGTTTGAATTGTTAGCGCGACGCGGCAACTTCAGCCCAGAACAACGTGTCGATATGATTACCACGCTCTGCCGCGCAGCTGGCGCAGAGGGAATGGCGGCGGGGCAAATGCAAGACATGCAAGGCCACGACCAACAGCTCACACTCGCCGCCCTCGAAGAAATGCACTATCTCAAGACCGGCCGCTTGATTACCGCCGCGCTGCTTATTGGCGTTAGCGCTGCCGACAGCCGCGATAGTCAGCTAATCGAAGCGATGCGTGAGTATGGCGATGCCATCGGTCTCGCCTTCCAAGTTCAAGACGATATTCTTGATGTCACCGCGGCGACCGAGCAACTTGGCAAACCTAGTGGCTCGGATGAAAAACACGGTAAAAGCACTTTCCCCGGTTTAATTGGCCTTGAAGCAAGTCGCGCACGCGCAGAACAGCTGTGTCTGCGCGCCATCAATGCACTGAGCGATTACGGCGAACGTGCACATAGCCTTACGGCCCTCGCACGCTACGTCATACAGCGCAGTTATTAGGAAGACAGGCCGATCACTGAATCTTCGCTGACAAAGCCTTATACTGTGCCCCTATCGCCCCAGCATTTTGGACTGCACGCACCATGCAAAAAAGTTTTGATGAGATTCCACTAACCCGCCCAGCAACGCCGTTGCTGGACAGCATAGAGACCCCAGATAAACTGCGCGCGCTAGACCGTAGTTTGTTGGTGCAGGTTGTGGATGAACTGCGTGCGTATTTGCTTTGGTCCGTCGGTCACAGCGGTGGTCACTTTGGCGCCGGTCTCGGTGTGGTCGAACTCACCGTTGCGCTGCATTATTTATATAACACCCCTGACGATCGGCTCGTTTGGGACGTCGGTCATCAATGCTATCCGCATAAAATTCTAACCGGCCGGCGCGAAAAAATGTCGTCTATTCGTCAGCAAGGCGGCTTGTCGGGTTTTCCAAAACGCTCAGAATCACCTTTCGATACGTTTGGCGTCGGTCACTCGTCCACCTCCGTGAGCGCTGCACTCGGCATGGCTCTGGGCGCAGAAATGTCCGGCTCATCACATCGCGCTGTCGCGATTATCGGCGACGGCGCCATGACTGCAGGACAAGCCTTTGAAGCACTTAATCATGCCGCTCATACCCGCTCCAACTTATTGGTTATTCTGAACGACAATAATATGTCGATCAGCCATAGCGTCGGCGGGCTCGCCACTTACTTTGCTCGTATCTGGGCAAGCAAAAGCTACATCACTTTGCGCGAAGGCGGCAAGAAAGTGCTTTCTTCAATGCCATCGGCGTGGAATTTTTTACGCCGCACTGAAGAAAGCATGAAGAACATGGTCAGCCCTGATGCGCTATTTGAATCAATCGGCTTTAATTATATTGGCCCCATTGATGGCCACGACGTTGATGAATTAGTTCGCACCATCAACAATCTGCGCGACCTCGACGGCCCTCAACTTCTGCATATTTATACCACCAAGGGAAAAGGTTTTACGCCCGCAGAAGCAGACCCTATTGGCTATCACGCCATTAATAAAATTGAACCAAAGACCAAACCCATCGTTGCCGCGCCTAGCAAGCCCCCCGGCCCCAAATACCAAGATATTTTTGGTCAATGGCTCTGCGATATGGCCGGCAAAGATGAAAAGCTCGTCGCCATTACACCCGCAATGTGTGAAGGCTCAGGCATGCTTGCTTACAGCCAACAGTTTCCCGAGCGCTTTCACGACGTTGCCATTTGTGAACAGCACGCACTGACACTCGCTGCTGGCCTAGCGTGTGAAAATCAAAAACCTGTCGTCGCAATTTATTCGACTTTTTTACAGCGCGCGTATGATCAATTGATCCACGACATCGCCTTACAAGACCTTGATGTCACCTTCGGCATCGATCGCGCGGGATTAGTCGGCGAAGACGGCGCCACCCATGGCGGCGTCTTCGACATCGCATATCTACGCTGCGTGCCCAATATGATTATTGCCGCACCTTCCGACGAAAACGAATGCCGACAGTTACTTTACAGCTGCTACGAACATAAGGGCCCCGCCGCTGTTCGCTATCCACGCGGCAACGGGCCAGGCACTGCCATTGAAAGCACTATGACCGCGCTAGCACTCGGCAAAGCGAATATCGTTCGCCGCGGTAGCGACGTTGTCATTCTATCTTTCGGCGTACTGCTGCCTGCAGCCCTTGCCGCGGCAGAAATGCTCGACATTAGCGTTATCGATATGCGCTGGGTTAAACCGCTTGACGAGAAAATGATTGAAGAAGTTTGTCGCCAATATGAACTAGTGGTCACGGTTGAAGATCATCAACTTATGGGTGGCGCCGGCTCTGCCGTCAACGAATTTGTGCATCAGCAAGGCTTACAAGTAAATCTACTAAACCTCGGCTTGCCGGATCATTTTATTCATCATGGTAAACGCGATGCGCTGCTTTCGCAGGCAGGACTCGATGTCCCTGGCATTAAGCTGAGCATTGAAAACAGGATGGCAAAATTAGGAATGGTGGCGAAGAACGCGGCCACTCAGGTTGCCCCAAGTATTTAATCGGAACCACGTCCCGCTAAATCAATTCGTACAATCAAGCCGTGCGACAAAATAGCAAAACCTAAAGCAAACCGTCCGCACTTGCCCAGCAGTCACGGCCTTGGCTTTTAGCACGATACAGGGCTCGATCCGCCGCTTTCAGCAACGCGTTCATATCCAGCTCTGGTGACGGCACAACTGTCGCAATGCCTGCACTAACGGTCACCATCTCAGCGCAATCAGATCGCCCATGCGGCAACTCCAGCGCGCGAATCTTTTCGAGTATTCTGGTCGTTAAATGACGCGCCGCCAAATTATCCGTACGCGGAAATAACAGTACGAACTCCTCCCCACCATAACGCGCCGCAAGGTCATGCGGTCGCGCCGTTACAAAAGAAATCGAGCGTGCGATCTCCTTTAAACACGTATCACCCTGCTGATGACCATAGTGGTCGTTATAGCGCTTAAAGAAATCCACATCGATCATCACCAGCGACAATGGATAGAGCTCACGCATTCCGCCGCGCCAAGCTTTCTCAAACATACGATCAAAGTAACGACGATTTGCCAACCCGGTTAAACCATCAAGAAGTGATAACCGCTCTAGCTCATCCGCCAGCTGCTGAATACGCTCGTTATCCAACTCCAACATTCTTGCTTGCAAGAACAACTTCCGATCACGACGTTCATCTCGATAACGCAATAACGCGCCGAGTAAACTGCCACCAAAAAACGACGCTGCATTCATGCGCCAGTCAATCGATAAGGCTAGCGAAATCGCTAAAGGATACGCTAACAGGCCTGAAATCGTGCCGGCCAGAAGCGCGTATTTGAAACGTAAATTCACACCAAGATAAACCAGCAGCACAACGAAGACCGTACCTTGATGCATAAAGGTACGGATTTCCTGGCCCACTAACGACGGATGAATCACCGCAAAAAACACACAAAGACCGGCAAGCAATGTTACCGTCGGCTGATAATGATCACGGATATAGGAGCTATGCGAGACAAGCCACGCTGCTAGAATAAAAACAAGAAAGATGGGGTAGCTGAACGGCCAAATACCGAGATCGGCGTAATCAACAAACAATAACACCATCAAACCGATTGCCAGAAATAAGCCCAATGCCCACGAGATGGTATTGCCGAACGCTGCTGCAGCCATTCGATCATGGCCATTGCAGTATTGCACCTCCAGCTGCTTCGGCAAGGTTAACCCTAGCCCCTTCCGGCGCAGCTGAGATTGGATCAGGCGATACTCACGCGCCTGACTTCCGGTCTCCATAGGACGCGGAATTTGCTCTTCCGACAAAGGTGGCTTCATTGATCCCTTGATAGCCTCGCTCGACAGCTTCCTGTTGCGCAGCGTATTGCTCATGACGAAGACGAGGCTGACGCCCCCCGTTTCTCAGATGCTGCTGTTCATGACTGAATTCGCAGCTCAACGTAAGAACTGGCTCACCACCAAATTATGCCATAACAATATCATGAAATATCATTAGCATGACGAGATAATCAGCAGTCGATGAGCCCACGACTAGCCGATTCAAGGCTGCACACTATGAAGTGTAGGAATCCAGCTAGATAAGCCAGCGTGCAGCCGCGTAGAGCACCACCTGAACACAGATAGCGGCATATACGCCGGCAAGCAAATCATCCACCATTATGCCGGTGCCGCCCTCGACGCGGCGATCCAGCCAACCGATAGGCCAAGGCTTGGCAATATCAAACAAACGAAAGAACAGAAACCCTGCCAAGCAGCCATACCAGCTGACCGGCACCAGAACCATCGTCACTAAAAATCCTGCAATTTCATCCCAAACAATACCACCGTGATCATGCACGCCTAAGTCTTTTGCCGTGCGCCCACACAGATAAGGCCCCACCGCGATCACCGCAAACGTCACCGCCAAATATCCCCACAGCGGCAACTGTGCGGCCAGATACCACACTGGAATTGCCGCCAAGGTGCCGAACGTGCCAGGCGCTTTCGGTGCTAAGCCGCTACCGAATCCGAACGCCAGAAAATGAACGGGGTTTCTCATACTCGGCTTTTGCATATTATCGCTTACCATTGTGTGTTTCCGTTTCAGCCTACTTTCAAACGTAGCGCTCTTATGTCCAGAAAAGTCTGCCTAAAAATGCGTCCAGCCGCGCTCAGCAATCACCACACTGTCGCCGCTCTCATCATAAACCGAGATACCTTCTTCCGCCGTGATCACACCAATTTCACAGCAACCCGAAGGCAGAGGATGTGCAGCGGGCAAACAGAACAACAACATATAATCATCACCACCGGAAAGCTGCAGACGAATCCGCTGCGCCGGATCGGGGTGCGCGCGCAACGCTGACGAGAGAGGCAGTTTATCCAGCGCAATCGCTGCACCAGGCACCTGACTTTCACGCACAATATGTTCGAGATCGGCAAGTAAACCATCTGAAATATCAATACACGCCGACGCCTGACCACGCAAAGTTCGACCTAACGCCAATTGCGGCTGCGGCCGAGCAAAGTGCCGCACGGCGGCGCCTTCACGTTTACCGGCCTGCCAATGCAACAGCCCGAGGGCCGCATCGCCGGGGGTACGTGTCCCCACACCTTTTTGACCGTCGTTACTGCCATTAGCGCTGCCGATACAAATGCGATCGCCAACTTTCGCACCACTGCGCAAAAGTGCTGCGCCCTGCGGCGCCTCACCGCTAGCCTGAATGGTAATCTGCAATGCTCCGCGCACCATATCGCCGCCGACCAAGGAAATACTTTCCTGTTCTGCCAGCGCATAAAAACCTCGACAGAATTCCGCCAACCAGTCTTGGTTCGCTTGCGGGAGCGATAAACTTAATAAGCACCAACGCGGGTCGGCCCCCATGGCGGCCAAATCAGACAGATTAACGGCCAAGCTGCGCCAGCCGATATCATAAGGAGGAAGGTCTTCAGGAAAGTGACGGCCGGACACTAGCGTGTCCATAGTCATCAGAAGTTCGTGGCCGGCCGATGCAACAAGGACTGCCGCATCATCACCAGGCCCAAGCCGCACACCCGCACCTAAGGGTCGGCCGCGGAAAAAATGCTCAATTAACTGAAATTCATCCATGTGTATCCAGAAAACTGCGCCGATGTGCTCGCTGTGCCGTGGAGACTCACTGAGCGCCACCTAAGTACTCGGCACGACAAACTAGCGTGGCGCTTGCTCAAGCCGGCGAAACTTACGCGCCAGCTTGTCGAGAACGCCATTCACGTACTTAAACGAGTCGTCCGCACCAAACAACTTAGCCAACTCAATGCCTTCATTAAGGACAACACGGTATGGCACATCAACACGATGTAGTAACTCAAATGCACCAATACGCAAAATGACTTTCTCAATTTGCGATAATTCAACAACCTTCCGATCAAGCGCGGGTTGCAGCGCCTCATCCAGCTCTTCTACATGTGCTGGCACGCCGTGCAGCAGATCATGGAAATATTCGCGATCAACTTTCTTCATGTTGTTATCGCGACGAAACTGCATCTCGATCTCAGACGGCTCGGCGCCGGCAAGCTGCCACTGATACAGCCCCTGCAACGCAAATCGACGTGCCTTACGGCGCGCCGACGGCGAGCTACTATTTTCCGCTTCGATCATTCCGGCATCCGACATCAGAGTTGCTTGAACAGGCTAACCATTTCCAGCGCCGTCAGAGCAGCTTCGCCACCCTTGTTGCCTGCTTTGGTGCCAGAGCGCTCAATGGCTTGCTCAATGGTATCGACCGTCAACACACCAAACATAATCGGTACACCCGTTGCATTTTGTACACCCGCAATACCTTTCGCAGCTTCACCGGCAACGTATTCGAAATGCGCGGTGCCACCACGAATCACAGCCCCAAGGGCAATAATGGCATCGACGTCACCTTTATCGGCAATGCGCTTCGCTGCCACAGGCAATTCCCATGCGCCAGGCACGCGAACCACCGTAATGTCCGCAGGCTTAACGCCGTGACGCACCAACGTATCGACCGCACCCTCAAGCAGTGCCTCGACGACAAAACTATTAAACCGAGCAACGACGATAGCGTAACGGCCAGCGGCATCGGTAAAAGTACCCTCAATAACTTTGATATCTTTCATCTCTTTCCTCACAAACCCATAGAACATTCGACGCCGAGAAGCGGCATAGTTTAACGGTTTAAGGCGCAGCTTTCCGCCTATTTCACCTTCTAATCACGGCTCAACCGTCCAAATAACGTTATTTTACCGTAATGGTAATTACGTCAGAGAACACCGCGGAGGAATGCGGCCGATGTAATTGGTCGCCCATTAGCAGTTGCAACGTATGCTCGCCGGGAGCTAACTCAATGGTCGTTTCAGTTTGCCCACCGCCAAAATGACGGTAATGCTCATCGGATGGCACCGACTGATCCAACGAAGGCAATGGCGCATCAATAATCAAATGATGGTGCCCCGTGTTGGCACGCTCAACGCCTGCAGGAGCAACGCCCATCCCACTAAGACCAAACTTAATGCTGACCGGCCCCGTTACCGTCTCTCCATCTTGCGGCGTAATAAAGTAAACACGTGCATCCTTCGCAGACTCCGCTGCAGCAAGGGAACCGCCAGCTGCCGTCAGCATTAATGCCGTCGCCGCCATCTTCATTAGATTCAACATATGAAACCTCCAAGTGTTTTATTTTTACCAATCGGCGTTATTTAATCGGTTAAAACTAATCCGCTTCAACATACTCAACAATTTCTAGATCGAAACCTGACAACGCGTTGAATTTCATCGGAGACGATAACAAGCGCATCTTTCGAACACCTAGCTCGCGCAAGATTTGCGACCCCGTACCAATATTGCGATAGGCCGGCCCGCTCATCGTTAAACTTCTACGCTTACCAGAAAAATATTCTCCGATCATTGCCTGCATGTCGTTAGAGACATAATCTTGGCCGAGAATAATCACCACACCAGCCTCACTTTTTGACACCTCTTCCAACACGCGGTGCATATTCCAGCCGGTTTGGCCATTAATCTGCGCGCTCATTAAATCTCTAAGTGGGTCAACCTGATGCACACGCACCGTGGTGACCTCTTCCGGCGTGGGATTGCCTTTTACCAGAGCCACGTGCGTTAAGTTATCAACACGATCGCTAAACGCGATCATCTTAAAGTCGCCATAAAACGTTGGCAGAATATTTTCACTAACTTGCTCTACGGTTTTCTCGTTAAGCATCCGGTATTCGATTAGATCGGCGATGGTACCGATTTTAAGTCCATGCTGTTCCGCAAAAACTTCTAAGTCTGGACGGCGCGCCATGGTGCCATCGTCATTCATAATTTCTACAATCGCCGCAGCGGGCTCACAACCAGCCATGCGGGCCAGATCGCAACCGGCCTCGGTATGCCCCGCACGATGCAATACGCCGCCAGACTGCGCCATGAGCGGAAAGATATGGCCAGGCATAACGATGTCTTTTGGCTTCGCGTCACGGGCGACAGCCACTTGAATCGTCTTAGCGCGGTCTGCCGCAGAAATACCGGTGGTAACACCTTCTGCCGCCTCAATCGATAGAGTGAAGTTTGTGCCCAGCTGCGTGCCATTTCGACCCACCATTAACGGCAACTCCAACTGCTCACAACGTTGCTGGCTCAGCGTTAAGCAAATCAAACCACGCGCATGCTTGGCCATAAAGTTAATCGCTTCCGGCGTCGCAAACTCGGCGGCCATCACTAGGTCGCCTTCATTTTCGCGATCCTCATCATCCATGAGAACGATCATCTTTCCGGCACGCAAGTCGTCAATTAATTCACGGACACTATTCAACTTCATGTTTTCTCCAAGCAGTCATTCTGATTTTATCGAAGACACGAAAACGAACATTCGCAACTTCTTGCCGCCCTCAAACAAGAAAAGAGGGACGGCCTCAAGGCTCTATTCTTTTAGAGGAGTTTGCAGATAAGCTCCTCGCAGATTTACTAGCGTTTCAAAAATCCGTTCTCGGCCAAAAACGCCATGCTAATACCATCGCCGCTTTTCGCCTCTGCTGCGTTGTCGCCCAACAACAGACGCTCAAGGTAGCGCGCAATAATATCCACTTCCAAATTCACCGCTGTGCCAACTTTCCACTCGCCAATATTGGTCCAGTCTTGTGTATGGGGGACGATATTCAAACTAAACACAGCGCCATCAACGCTGTTCACCGTCAGGCTAATACCATCGACCGTAATGGAGCCTTTATGGGCAATATATTTGGCCAACGCTTTCGGGGCTTCGATATCAATACGAGTGGAGCGAGCGTCCGGCGCAATCGCAACCACTTTACCCAAACCATCGACGTGGCCGGAAACAAGGTGGCCACCGAGGCGGGTAGTTGGCGTCAACGCCTTCTCAAGATTGACCGTCGAACCGGCACGCAAGTTACCCAGACTGGTGAGCGATAACGTCTCGCCCGACACGTCTGCACTAAAACCATCGCCGGGCAAGCTGACAACGGTTAAACACACACCATTGCTGGCAATCGAATCGCCCAGCTGCACATCGGAAAGATCCAAGGAGCCGGTCTGAATACGCAACGTCATGTCACCGCCTTTGGCGGTCATGCTGACAATATTGCCTTTGGCTTCAATAATGCCGGTAAACATATGCGGCCTCGCTACTCGCGGTGTTGTATCCAATACGTATCGGGTCAAGCACGTCCATACGGACTCAGCGCGGCATTCTACCTGAAAACGTGGCCGCAAACGTCGGATTCAGGCAAGGGTGATAAGCGCTTGAGCCAACCCTTGCCTACGTCAGGCCGAGGAAGCCGCCTCATAACGATTTTAACAACGGACAGGCTGATAACGCAGACGCAAATCATCACCAATCTGGACACAATCAAACAATGTCAGCTTGATTTGTTCGGACATTTTTTCCAGCTCAGGCATGGCCAGCAAGGCGCGAGCCGACGAGCCCAGCAGCGTCGGCGCCATATAGATCAGTAGCTCATCAAACAGGCCTTCGCGAACGAACGCCGCAGCGAGCGTCGGCCCAGCCTCAACCAACACGTCATTGCACTCTCGCCGACCTAACTCGTCGAGCAAGGCGGCGAGATCAATGCCGGAACCAGACGACGGCAAGTAGATCAACTCGCCGCCCTTCTGCGTCAACGCGCCGGCGTGCTCAGCAGCTGTGCCCGAATCATCCTGGCCTGACACCAGCAGCGTTTGCCCAGCCTCACCGAGCAACTTTGCCGTCATGGGGATCTTTAAACTTCGATCTAGAATAACCCGAACCGGCTGCCTCACGGCAACATCGGGATATGTGAGCGCTCGCCAACTTTGAGGCCTTACAGTCAACGACGGATCGTCCGCCAGCACAGTGCCGATGCCGGAAATGATTGCCGAGGAGCAAGCACGCCAATGCTGAACATCTTCACGCGCCGCGTCGCCAGTAATCCATTTTGACTCGCCACTCGCCATCGCGGTACGACCATCAAGGCTCATCGCCAGCTTGATTCGGACATACGGCCGCCCGGTCTCCATGCGCCGAATAAACCCTGAATTCAGAGCGCGCGCCTCACTTTCGAGCAAGCCCACATCAACCTGAATACCCGCAGCCCGTAGCTTGGCAAAACCTTGCCCTGCCACCTTGCTGTGCGGATCTTCCATCGCCGCGATCACCCGATGCACGCCCGCGTCGATTAACGCGTCGGCACACGGCCCCGTGCGCCCCGTGTGCGAACAGGGCTCAAGCGTGACATAACAGGTAGCACCGCGGGCGTTATCGCCGGCCGCCAACAGTGCATTGCGCTCCGCATGGGGCTCCCCCGCTTTGACATGAAAGCCTTCGCCAACCACCTCACCGTTAGCCACCAACACGCAGCCCACACGAGGATTTGGCGCGGTGGTGTAAAGACCACGCTTAGCCAGCGCAAGCGCCCGTTGCATATAGGTATGATCAATTGCAGTAAAGGTCATATGGGCAGTCTACCTGCTCCGGCGTTACCGGTGGGAGAGGGATTTTCACGCTTTCAGCCGTCTGCTCTCAGCATGTCCACAGTGAGAGCGTCTGAACAACCGATGCTCCTGTCGCCCCTCCTTACCAGAGGCAATCGCGGCAGGATAAAGACGCGGCGAATGCAGCGCCCTACTTCTTACTCTTTTTGGGGATCTTGCCTGACTTCTCTAGGCGCTCAACTTCAGCCCTAAAGTCGGATATATCCTGAAAACTTCGATAAACGGAAGCGAAACGCACATAAGCAACTGTGTCAAGCTGGCGCAATTCTTCCATCACCAGCTCGCCAATATCACGGGCTGGCAGCTCGCGCTCGCCGGTCGCGCGTAAGCGATGGCTGATTCGTGTTACCGCCGCCTCAAGATCTTCCATGCTGACCGGCCGCTTTTCTAAGGCCCGCATCAACCCAGCACGCAACTTTGCTTCATCGAACGGTTCGCGTTTACCGTCTGACTTAACCACACGTGGCATGACTAATTCAGCGGTCTCGAACGTGGTAAAGCGCTCACCACAAGCATTGCACTCTCTGCGGCGACGCACCTGTGCCCCATCGGTGACGAGGCGTGAATCAATAACCTTGGTGTCATCGACACCACAGAAAGGACAATACATAGTCGAGCCTTGCTTTATAAGTCGAGTCTTACTTTATAAGTCGAGCTTACTTTAGTAAGTCGAGCTTACTTTTCGTAGACGGGTAAACGTGCGCAAATATCGGCGACCTTGGCCTTAACTGCCTCGATCATGGCGACATCACCCATATTATCTAGGATGTCACACATCCAACCGGCCAATGCAGCACAGTCGGCCTCAACGAAACCGCGCGTGGTCACTGCCGGCGTACCCACACGGAAGCCAGAGGTCACAAACGGGCTGCGCGGATCATTCGGTACCGCATTTTTGTTCACGGTAATGTGCGCCGCACCAAAGGCTGCATCCGCATCTTTCCCAGTGATATCTTGCTTAATCAAGCTCACCAACATCAGGTGGTTCTCAGTGCCGCCCGAGACGACATCATAACCGCGCTCAATAAAGACACTCGCCATGGCCTGAGCATTCTTGATGACCTGCTGTTGATACACCTTGAAGTCAGCCGCCATCGCTTCTTTAAAGCACACCGCTTTCGCCGCGATCACGTGCATTAACGGGCCGCCTTGGCCGCCAGGAAATACCGCAGAATTAAATTTCTTTTCCAGCGCTTCGTTCGCTTTGGCCAAAATCAGGCCGCCACGAGGGCCACGCAATGTTTTGTGTGTGGTAGTGGTCACGACGTCCGCATAAGGCACAGGATTCGGGTACAAGCCTGCCGCGACCAGACCGGCAACGTGGGCCATGTCGACAAACAGATAAGCGCCAACGTTATCCGCAATCTCGCGGAAACGCGGGAAGTCCAACACCTGCGAATAGGCCGAGAAGCCAGCAATAATCATTTTGGGCTTATGCTCAACCGCCAGACGCTCGACTTCATCGTAGTCAATCAGGCCGGTTTCGTTGTTTAGGCCATATTGCACGGCATTATAGGTTTTGCCGGAAAAATTCGGCGCCGCACCATGCGTTAAATGGCCGCCAGCATCCAAGCTCATGCCCAAGACCGTATCGCCCGGCTTAACCAACGCCAAAAATACCGCACCATTCGCTTGCGAACCGGAATGCGGCTGGACGTTGGCATAGTCTGCGCCAAACAGTTCGCAGGCGCGCGAAATCGCCAACGCTTCAATCACATCAACGTGCTCACAACCACCGTAGTAACGCTTACCCGGATAGCCTTCGGCATATTTGTTCGTCAGCGAGGTTCCCTGCGCCGCAATCACATTCGGTGACGCGTAGTTTTCCGACGCAATTAGCTCAATGTGCGCCTCTTGGCGCTGCTCTTCCGCTGTAACGGCGGCTTGGATATCAGGATCAAACTCTGCAAGAGACGGGGATTTGCCAAACATGGGATGCCTTTTGGGTTCCGGGTTTTCGGGAAGGCGCCATTCTACCCAAAGCGATGCCGTTACGCACTTGAGAACAACTCAATTGTGCGGTGAAATTACCTCACCTTGCCCATAGCATCCCCGCCATGGTCGCCATACGTCCTTCGAATGCGTTTACCTTGCGCGTCGCCAGCGCTACATTAACCCCCTGTACCGTCAAACACGGCTTGCGCTGGGAATTAAGAACGGCCCGCGCCGGTCAACTTGCGAAGACACAGGCTCAACCAACCATCCAAGGGCCCACAAATGAAGCTCGCCTCCGCCATAACAGTTGCACTTACCCTAGCTGCACTCAGCTGCACACCAGCGTTCGCCACAGAAAAAGGCGCACTGTTTATCGGCGGCGGCCTCAATCTTGACGGATCCACATGGGAAGACTTTCTGGACGACAACTCCGGCACAGCAGCCGACGACGGCACCGGCGGGCTCGGCATTAATGCCTACATTGGTGTTCAAGCCGGCAGCTTCGCCTCCTTTCGTGTCGGCTACCGTTATTATGGCAAACAAAGCGCCGATCTTTTTGTTCCAGGAGTCTTTTTTAACACAACCACCACCAGCAGCCTCGAGGTGCGCGGCCCCTTCATCGCCGCCGACCTACTTGTGCCAATCAGCGATCTGGTCGGCATCGGCGGCACCCTCGGCATCGTCAACTGGAAGGCCGACTATGACATTGGCCCAACCGATGGCAGTGATAGCGGATCAGACCCCTTTCTAGGCGTACTCGTTCGACTCTCTCCACGCGACGAAAATTTCAGCTTCGATTTCTATACACAGTCTTTCACCATAGACCCTGGCAACTCCAACGATGACATCACCTTTGGCTCCGTCGGTGCCGCACTTAACGTCCACTTTTAAAGCGATGAAAAAGCGCGCGCCCTATTAAGAAAGTCTCAAAGAATGCAGGTCTCCGCCGCCAGAGGCCTTCCAACTTCAGCCGCTTTCCCTTACCTTAGGCGGCATCCATTTCCTGCCAATTTTACGGCGAATACCCTATGTCTCAGTATATTTTCACTCTTGACCGCGTCGGCAAAATTGTCCCGCCGAAAAAGCAAATTCTGAAAAACGTTTCACTGTCGTTTTTCCCTGGTGCAAAGATCGGCGTGCTTGGCCTAAACGGTTCCGGTAAATCCACGCTACTCAAAATCATGGCGGGACTAGACAAGGATTTCATCGGCGAAGCACGGCCGATGGCGGGGATCAATATTGGCTATCTGCCACAGGAACCGATTCTCGACGATAGCAAAACGGTGCGTGAAATCGTTGAGGAAGCGGTAGGTGAAATCAAAGCAGCACAACAACGCCTCGAAGAAGTTTACGCAGCCTATGCTGAAGAAGATGCGGATTTCGACAAGCTCGCAACAGAACAGGCAAAACTGGAAGCGATCATCGAATCTTCCGATGCGCACAATCTAGACCGAAAGCTGGAGATTGCCGCCGACGCATTACGCCTTCCGCCTTGGGATGCACCAGTAAAAAATCTTTCCGGTGGTGAGCGCCGTCGCGTCGCACTCTGCCGGCTTGTCCTCTCTGCGCCAGACATGCTGCTGCTCGACGAACCGACCAACCACCTCGACGCTGAGTCGGTTGCCTGGCTTGAACGCTTTTTGCACGAATTCACTGGCACTGTTGTAGCGGTAACCCACGACCGTTACTTCCTAGACAACTCGTGCGAATGGATACTCGAACTTGATCGCGGCGAAGGAATTCCATGGCAAGGCAATTACAGTTCTTGGCTTGAACAAAAAGAAAAACGTCTAGAGCAAGAAGCGAAATCCGAATCTGCTCACCGCAAGACCGTCGAGAAAGAACTGGAATGGGTGCGACAAAACCCCAAAGGTCGGCGCGCAAAAAACAAAGCGCGAGTAAGTGCCTTCGAGGAGCTTTCCAGTGCGGAGTTCCAGAAGCGCAACGAAACACAAGAGATGTATATTCCACCAGGACCACGCCTAGGCGAGAAAGTGTTTGAGCTGCGCGGCATCAGCAAACACTTTGGTGACAAGGTGTTATATGAAAACTTAGACATCACTATTCCTCGCGGTGCCATCGTCGGCGTTATTGGTCCTAACGGCGCAGGTAAAACAACGCTGTTCCGCATGCTCTCTGGCGAAGAGAAGCCTGATGCCGGCGACATCGCTACCGGCGAGACAGTCGAGATCGCATACGTTGACCAAAGCCGCGAAGGCCTCGGCGGCGATAAATCTGTCTGGGAAGAAGTCTCCGAAGGACTCGATATTCTTAAAGTCGGCACATTTGAAATGCCATCACGTGCTTATCTAGGTCGCTTTAACTTCAAAGGCCATGATCAGCAAAAGCGCGTCAAAGACCTTTCCGGCGGCGAGCGCAACCGACTGCACCTAGCAAAATTGCTAAAGCAAGGCGCCAACGTATTACTGCTCGATGAACCGACCAACGACCTCGATGTCGAAACTCTGCGTGCATTGGAGGAAGCTTTACTGGCTTTCCCTGGCTGTGCAGTGGTAATTTCTCATGATCGCTGGTTTTTAGATCGCATCGCCACACATATCCTTGCGTTCGAAGGCGACGCAGAAGTCGAATGGTTCGAAGGCAGCTACACAGAATTTGAAGAGTATCGTCGCAAGAAGCTTGGTGACGACGCCCTGCAGCCGAAACGAATGAAGTACAAACGCATTAGTGTTTAAACAACGCATTAGCGTCTAAAAGAGTAGGTGACACGTGGAAGATAAACGTCGATTTGCCCGCGCACCGTTTGACGGCAGCGCAACGTTGCAGGCCGGAGATCAAACCTTAAATGTTGTTCTCGCCGATCTCTCACTGCGCGGCGCACTACTCGAACTTCCGCCGGAGTCAGATGCCCGCCAAGGATTGGCCGGTGTACTCACACTTCAGCTCGAAGACAGCGACGTCGCTATATCACTGCAGTGCCAAATCAATCACCTCATGAAGGATCGAGCCGGCGTTGAGTTCCAGCGCATCTCCGTCGACGCAATGCAGCACCTGCGCAGACTCGTAGAGCTGCACCTCGGTAACGGTGAGGAGCACGAGCTAGGCTTTCTGGCCAGCCCACCACAATCCTGACGGCAACCGGACTCCCAGAGCTTATGGCCGATGATAAATACCTCGCCCTCTTGCCACGCTTGCGAGAAGGTGATCGTCAGGCCTTTACCGAACTGGTCTCCTCACTACACGCCAACATGCGCTCTATTGCACGCTCCATGCTCAGTAATGGTGAAGCAGAAGAAGCGGTGCAAGACGCTTGGATCGCCGTCTACAAAAACATCACCAAATTCGAAGGGCGCAGTAGCCTTAAAACGTGGATTACTCGCATTGTCATCAACGAGAGCCGCATGCGCCTACGCCGTCATGGGCGCGAAATTAACCTCGATATCAGCACCGAAGAGCAAGACGCTCTAACCGACCGCTTTCGCAGCAACGGTCACTGGCAACAAGCGCCTGTGGCATGGGATTTCGCCACGCCCGATCAGATTTTGGAAGAACAAGACTTACGCCGCTGCATGGAGAAGAATCTCGCTAAGATGCCGCCGCAGCAACGTCTAGTGATGGAGCTACGAGACATGCAGGACCTGTCGTTTGAAGACATCTGTAACATGCTCGATATCAGTGCATCCAATGCCAGAGTACTGCTGCATCGTGCGAGAGCGCAGCTCTTCACAGTGGTTGAGCATTATCAGGAGACGGGCGAATGCTGAAGTGCCGAGACATTCCCAGCGAAGCAGAAAAGTTTTTGGCCGGCGAGCTGTCGTTTGGTCAACGTGTCTCTGTGCGCCTGCATCTTTTTATGTGCTATAACTGCCGCCGCTATATGCGCCAGCTACGCGTGCTACTCGGCGCCCTACCTGGCGTGCCTGCCGCGCAGCCAGTCAGCGATGACGAAGTCGAACAGGTTATGCAGCGGCTCGATCAATGTCGCCACAAGCACCCCGACCAGTAGCGCTCCCGGCCTCTCAGGGACTGCTTAGAAAATCTGCTCTAGTGCCTCGGCCAATGTTGCCACTGCCACCACTTCCATTCCCTTAATCGGCGCGCGCGGACTATTGCTGCGCGACACTATCGCCTTGCGAAAACCATGCTTGGCGGCCTCCTGTAACCGATCTTGACCCTGCTGCACGGGGCGTATTTCGCCGGACAAACCGACTTCGCCAAACACCACCAAATCTTTCGATAACGGTTTGTCGCGGAAGCTCGATACGATCGACAATAGCAACGCCAGATCAGCGCCGGTTTCGACTACCTTCACGCCACCGACGACGTTGGCAAACACATCTTGATCGCCCACTTGAATACCACCATGCCGATGCAGCACAGCCAGCAACATCGCCAGCCTATTTTGCTCAAGGCCAACACAAACGCGGCGCGGATTACCCAGATGACTTTGATCAACTAACGCCTGCAACTCCACTAGCAACGGACGGGTGCCCTCCCAAACAACCGTCACTAGAGAACCACTGGATACTTCATCGGCACGATTGAGAAAAATCGCTGACGGATTTTTAACTTCCTTCAGTCCTTGCTCTGTCATCGCAAAAACGCCGAGCTCATTCACCGCACCGAAACGGTTTTTTAAACCGCGCAGCGTTCGGTAACGTGCATCCGCAGAACCTTCCAGCATTAGCGAGCAGTCAATCATATGCTCGAGTACTTTCGGACCAGCAAGCATGCCGTCTTTCGTGACATGCCCGACGATCAACAACACCGTACCGGTTTGCTTCGCAAAACGTGTTAATGCCGCGGCGCTTTCGCGCACCTGCGCAACACTCCCGGGAGACGACTGCAACGCAGCAAGAAACATTACCTGGATAGAATCCACAACAAGGATTTTGGGCTGCTCTTTTCTGGCTAAATCAATAATCGCTTCGACATCAGTTTCCGCTGCCATATGCAAACCAGATTTCGGCAACTTCAAACGATCTGCGCGCATCGCTACCTGCGCCAACGATTCTTCACCGGTCACGTACAAACACTTCATGTTTTCCGCAAGCTGGCACATCACCTGCAACAACACCGTTGATTTTCCAGCTCCTGGACTACCACCAATCAGCACCGCGGAACCCGGCACTAGACCGCCACCTAAAACGCGATCTAACTCGCCGATGCCGGTTTGAATTCTCGGCGCATCAGTTAATTCGATTTCATCGAGGCGTTTTACCGCAACCGTCTCACCCGCATAACCACTACGGCGAGCGCTATGCGTCGAAGGGCTGGCTGGATCGGTGACAAATTCACTCAGCGTATTCCATTCAGCACATGCGCCGCACTGCCCTTGCCACTTAGGAAAATCCGCACCGCATTCAGTGCAGACGTAAGCAACTTTACGCTTTGCCATGAGTAATCACCCGATGCACCCTTGCCGTAACCTGACAAAAAAGCTCATAACTAATCGTGCCGCAAAACGCCGCGACCTCATCTATCGAGACAAGATCACCCCATAACTCCACACGATCGCCAACCTTTGCATCAACAATCTCGGTTAAGTCGATCGCGATCATATCCATCGACACTCGGCCAACGGTACGCGTGCGCATTCCCGCCACTGCGACGGGCGCGCCATTGCTTGCATGGCGTGGATAGCCATCACCGTAGCCCACTGCAACAATGCCGATACGACTATCACGCGACGCCAGCCAAGTGGCGCCATAACCAACCGCCTCGCCGGCCTGAACGCAATTCACCGCGATTAAACGCGCGCTAAATTGCTGTGTTACCTGCAAGTCCAACGCGGCCGAACTCTGACCCTCAACCGGTGATGCCCCATACAACATAATGCCGGGGCGAACGCGCGCACCCTGACTGCTTTCTGGTAGGCGACCGGTGAAAGCGTTTTCGGAATATTGAAACAGTGCAGCGGAGTTTGCCGCAGAATACGGCAGCGCAAATTGTTCTGCGAGGGAGCGCAAAGTGCGCAGTTGATTTTCGCTAGTGTGATCGTCAGCCATGTCGGCACAAGCAAAGTGAGTCATCAAACCTATTAGCTGTATCTCAGACCGAGATGACAACTGCTGCACCAATGTCGGCACCTGCTCTGCTGGCACCCCCAGTCGGTGCATGCCCGTATCGACTTTCAGCCATACCGCGACGGAGTCGGTTAAGTGGGCGGCCGCCAGCGTATTGATTTGCTCAATGTTGTGAACGACAACTTCAAGATTTAGCTGCTGGGCCAACCGCCACTCGCCTTCATCAAAGCAACCCTCCAACAACATCAGCGGCGACTCTATACCCGACTCGCGTAACGCAACCGCCTCTTCAATAACCGCAACGCCAAAGCCCCCAACATAATCGCGCAATGTATGCGCAACCAACGTCAAACCGTGGCCGTAACCATTTGCCTTAATCATCGCGTAAACGGCTGCGTCACCGGCAAG
Source organism: Gammaproteobacteria bacterium (assembly GCA_018067045.1). GTDB lineage: Bacteria > Pseudomonadota > Gammaproteobacteria > Pseudomonadales > Alcanivoracaceae > JARGPN01. Next base: position 138,445 of record JAGPVL010000033.1, on the reverse strand, counting down.
CTGCGCGGCACGTTCCGCGTTATGAATTAACGCTGCAGGGCGGATTTCGAGTTGTGTGCCACGAGTCATAAACTAGCGCTACTCGTCGCCGGAATAATTCTGGTAGTACTCTGGGGCAAGATCGTCAAAGCGCGTGAACTCACCACGAAACGCTAAGCGACAAGTACCAATAGGACCATTCCGCTGCTTACCGATAATCACTTCGGCGATACCTTTTTCCTGCGTGTCCTTGTTATAAACCTCGTCACGATAAAGGAACATAATCAAATCGGCATCCTGCTCAATCGCGCCAGATTCCCGCAAATCCGACATGATCGGTCTTTTGTTGGGACGTTGCTCAAGCGAACGGTTTAGCTGCGACAGCGCAATAACCGGACACTTCAATTCTTTCGCCAGGCTTTTTAACGACCGTGAAATTTCTGAAATTTCGTTAACGCGATTATCCATACCTGGCACCTGCATCAACTGCAGGTAATCGACCATGATCGCACCGATTTCGCCACCGCATTCTCGTGCAACACGGCGCGCACGGGCGCGCATTTCCAACGGACTTAACGACGGCGTGTCATCAATAAAGAAGCGCTGCGGCGTCAGCATCTGCATCGCCGAAGCAATACGATTCCAGTCGTCTTGCTGTAATTTACCGGACCGTAAATTACCCTGATTAATGCGGCCCAGCGAAGACAACATCCGCATCACCAAGCTGTCGGCGGGCATTTCCATCGAAAAAACCAACACTGGCTTGCCTGACTTTAACGCGACCGATTCACACAGGTTCATCGCAAACGTTGTTTTACCCATCGACGGACGCGCCGCCACGACAATCATGTCGGATGGCTGCAAGCCTGCGGTCAGCTTATCCAGCTCATCAAAGCCACTCGACAGACCGGTGAGAGAGCTTTTGCTTTTATACAGCTCTTCAATCTTTTCGACCGTTCTCACCAAGACATTCTTAATCGCTTGCGGCCCTGAGCCTTTTTGCATCTGCTCAGCAATTTTAAAAATCGACGATTCAGCATCATCAAGAATTTCTGTGCTATGCGCGCCCTCTGGATTAAACGCGCGGCCAGCCACCTTATTCGATACGCTAATCAACTGCCGTAGCACCGAACGCTCACGGACAATTTCCGCGTAAGCAGAAATATTCGCCGCACTCGGTGTATTGCGAGACAGCTCACTAATATAGCCAGGGCCGCCTGCCGCCTCTAGCTGCCCTAATTTTTGCAACGCTTCTGACACGGTCAACAAATCGCGCGGCTGATTGTCTTCGGCAAGCTGCAACAGCACGCGAAAAATCAGGCGGTGCTCTTTACGGTAGAAATCATCTTCGCCAACGCGCTCTGACACCTGATCCCAAGCATCATTACTCAGCATCAAGCCACCCAACACCGCTTGCTCCGCCTCAACCGACTGTGGCGGCAAACGCAAACTATCGGGCAAATGCTGATCCATTGAAGCGATGTCATTCATGGCGTAATTACTCAGACTGGTAGACAAACCGATAGGCCAAGTTACTCTCGGCCCCTTTATTCTCAACCCCAAAAACAAACGGGCACTGATCATAGATCAGTGCCCGCATTGTTTCATCCGCTCCGCGAGGGAGCAATGACTTACGCTTCTGGTACGATTGCCAACTTAATGGTGACCGTCAGTTCCGCGTGCAGCTGAACATCTACCTCAAACTCGCCGGTGTTACGCAGCGCGCCATTTGGCAGCTTCACTTCTGCTTTTTCAACTTCTACACCGGTTTGCGCAGTAATCGCTTCAGCGATATCGCGCGTACCGATAGAACCGAACAACTTGCCTTCGTCACCAGCTTTAGTCGCCAATGATATAGACGCGTCAGCCAGCTTCTCAGCACGGCCCTGTGCAATCGCCAGCAACGCTGCTGCTTGCTTTTGCAACTCGGCACGACGTACTTCAACAGTCGCTAGGTTATCCTTTGTCGCAGGCAGTGCTTTGCCCTGCGGAATCAGGAAGTTACGGCCGTAACCGGCACGCACATCAACAACTGAGCCAAGGTCACCCAGATTGGTTACTTTCTCTAGCAAAATAATTTGCATCTCAGACTCCTCCGTCCCGACGATTAATTGTCGTGGCTGTCAGAAAACGGCAGCAACGCCAGGAAACGCGCCTGCTTGATGGCTGTCGCCAACTGACGCTGGTAACGAGCACTGGTACCGGTGATACGGCTAGGGACAATTTTACCTGTCTCAGTGATATAGCCTTTCAGGGTTTCCAGATCTTTATAATCAATACGAACTACGTTTTCTGCGGTAAAGCGGCAGAACTTACGACGACGATAAAAACGGGCCATGTGTCTTCTCCAGAATTCTCTTAATCAAGGCGTGTCAGTGATTGTGCGTGCAGTTGCAATCTGTCCCGCGCCTCACCCTTCATCCCAGCTCGGGCAATAAAGCCCTCAGCTCTGATTTGCAGACCAACCGCGCATGTCGCGGCAACTCGAATCAAATCATCTCCGCTTAGTACCACTGCCAATCGGGCATGCACTTCGCGGGGGCTCCCAGCTTCTTCTTGCCGGGACCGGTGCTCCAGCCAAAGTCTTTGGCGAGGAATTCCGGCAGGTGTGCGACGAACTGGTTCGATCTCAGCGATCTGTCCAGTCAGGACACAGCAGTTCTGCTGCGTACTCAGCTGACCGCCTCCTCCTTCTCGCCGCCTGCTTTCGCCAACGGTGAAACTTCCATAGAAGCCTCATCACGACGAATCACCAAATGGCGAATCACGGCATCGTTAAAGCGGAAGGTGTTTTCCAGCTCGGCCAACGCTTCGCCGTCGCACTCAATGTTGAGCATGACGTAGTGAGCCTTGTGGATTTTATTGATTGGGTAAGCCAACTGACGGCGCCCCCAGTCTTCAGTGCGGTGAACAGCACCCTTAGCATCAGTAATCAGCGCGCTGTAGCGCTCTACCATAGCTGGGACCTGCTCACTCTGATCCGGATGGACCAGGAAAACGACTTCATAATGGCGCATTTTATGTGCTCCTTATGGATTGAAAGCCCCCCGATTCGCGGTGGGGCAAGGAGTCCTGACCAACCAGAAGACGTCTTAAGACGCTATCTGCGAGGGCAGGGGCGCGCGATTCTACTGCATCCACCTGTTTGTCTCAAGCGGATCATTGCCAGCAGCGAGCAGAATACGTATTCTTGTGTCATTAATGGCAATAAACTATTGGTACCTAGCAGCAAGACGGGCAACCAAGCGCCAAAAGCAGCGCCTGAATAACAAATAATAGAACTCAATAAAGAACTACAAAAATAAAGTACGGCCAAATCCCATAATAAAAAGACAGGGACGCAAACATGACCGCGCGCTATGCGATAACTGGCATCTTTGGTGCACTAATAAGCCTAACCACCTGCCAACAGGCCCTCGCCACAGATTGCGAGAGCCCTGTAACCCTTGGCGAAAAGCCCGCCATGGAAGCCTACGCTGACTATAGCGACTTCCTCGTTGCCATTATGGACTTCAAGTCCCGCAGCCGCGCCAGAGCCGAACAAGAAACGGCGTGCCCGGCGCTTTTTTCAGCTCAAGCGAACCCTGAGCCTGTAGACCCTACCGTCACCTATGGCCCAGAAACCCTTGAGTCTGCCACCACGCGCGCCTCAAAATTAAAGCCAAGCATCTACCCAATGGGAAGCACCTGGTACAAGCGCAGCACTTCTCGCAGTTTTGCGCTACCCGCTTTAGCCAGCGCCCAGATGGACCAAGAGTCCATCGCCACCCACTTACGTACACTCATCGACTCACCCTACTCTAGCCGCGACCAACAGCTGGCGATCGAGACACTCGGCCCCTTACCGGACGACGATGGTCATTGGGGCCAGAATATCGCTGAACGGCAGCTTCATGACAACTCGGCCACCAAGGAAAACGAGGTGCAATTTACCGTGGAACGTGCGGACCTGCCATATGACCAAATCATAACTAACACCACAATTAACGGCTCTTACATTCGCTTATACGTCAAACAAGGAGCGATCATACAAACCCATGCCCTTGCCTACACCTGCCTAGGCGACTGTGTTTGGTCCTCTCGAAACCCGCTGGTAACAGGCAATTAACATAGGCCGCGACAGAAACAGTTGAGCCGTATGATGAAGAGCCCCTACCCCATAGCCGTATTATTGCTTCTACTCAGCGTGGCCCTTTCCGCTCAATCTCAACCGGCGCAGCTCCCGCCTGCAGAAGCCCCATCACCGCGACCAGAAATTTCTGAGTATGAGGACGAACGACAATTCGTCATTGATGTGCTCGCGTGGGAGAAACAACAAGCCGAAATCGCAGCGGCCAATATCGCTCCGCCCGACATGTCGATCACAAACGATCCTCACGACTGGCATCATGTCACCGGTCCAGAAAACCTCAACATCGCCATCGAAAATGCGGACGGCTACGTCCAGCCTAATTACAAAGAAACCTATCGGTTCAACCGGACCACACACATAAGCTTCCCGCTACCCAAGCTCATATCCACCGAGATGGCAGAAGAAGCAGCAACCGGAAGCGCCGTACAATTAAACGATGAGCTGTTAACACAGATGGAAAAGCTACCAGAGCAGGTAGTCGATCAAATTAATCAATTGCAGGCCTTCTCTGCGCAAGAAACGACGCTCAAAACCCTCTCGTCGATCCCCGCAACAAACTAAAAACTAAAAGCGACGCCCTTTCGCGAGATGAAATAACACTACTGCGGTGGCCACGGACACGTTCAAGCTTTGCACTTCGCCCGCCATCGGAATTTCTAAAAGATAGTCGCACGCCTGACGAGTGCTCTGTCGCATTCCTTCGCCTTCCGCCCCCATCACTACCGCCAGCGGCGAGTCGCTGTGAAATCCAAATAACGGCTGACTGTCTTCCGCCAGCGCAGTACCCGCCAACCAAACGCCGCGCTGCTTAAGCGACTCCATGGTGCGCACCAAGTTACTCACTTCGAAGTACGGCACCGACTCGGCGGCACCCACTGCTGTACGACAAACAACCGGCGTCAAACCACAAGCGTTACGACGAGGAACAATCACCGCATCTACACCAGCCGCATCGGCACTGCGCAAACAAGCACCAAGGTTATGCGGGTCCGTCACGCCATCAAGCAACAACAACAACGGGACTCTCGATGACACACGCTCCGGACTGAGCGCGCAGCTCACCAGGTCCTGCAAACTATTGTCATCTCCCACAGGGCGCGGCCGCGCCCGCACCACAACGCCCTGATGCTGTGGCCCCGCATGCTTCTCCAACACATCACGCTTCGCATGCTGCGCCTTCACGCCCAAGCGTGCAGCTTCTTGCATCAGCAAATCTAAACGCTCTTCGCCACGCTCGGCGCGACTGTCTTGCACAAATAGCTCAAGCGCATCGTGCGGACGATGACGTAAAATTGCCTCCACCGCATGGTAACCCGAATACATTTGCGCCTTATTACTCACCTTTTTTCTCCGGGCGACGGCGAGACGGCTTGCGTCCGCGCGGCGGCCCTTTACGCGCACGCGCCTTGCCCGCTGGCGCAGACTTTTCGTCAGATTTCTTGCCCGCTTCTTTATTTGCGCCTTTAGCGGCAGAGCCCTTACTGCCTCCCGCCTTAGACGAAGAGCCGCGCCCGCCGCCCTTACCTTTCGCTGGAATCTTGCCCGCGGCTAACGCACTACGCACCGAGCTATCCGCTCGATTCACAACCGCACCCTCGCCCATTGCTAAATCAATTTTGCGATCATCGATATGAACCGCAGCAACTTTTACTTGTATCGCATCACCCAGACGGAACTGACGGCCGGAGGACTCACCAACCAAGGCGTGACGAACATTGTCGTAATGATAATAGTCACTATCGAGGCTGCTGATATGCACCAGCCCTTCAATAAATAAATCATCAATAAGCACAAACACACCAAATGATGTCACCGCGGCGATCACACCCGAGAAGGTATCACCGAGATGCTGCTGCATGTACTGGCACTTGAGCCACTGCACCACATCACGCGTCGCCTCATCAGCGCGGCGCTCAACGAGAGAGCAATGTTCGCCAAGCGCAACCATATCGCTAACCTGATAAGGAAACGTTTTTGCTTTACTCATTTTCGCCAGCGCATTCGCAACCATCCCGCGACTAGCGACCATATCACCGCCCTTGCCGGTACGGATAAGGTAACGAATAGCACGATGAACCAATAAGTCCGGATAACGCCGAATCGGCGAAGTAAAATGGGCATAGGCTTTATAAGCAAGACCGAAATGGCCTTTGTTTTCAGCCTCATACTTAGCCTGTTTTAACGAGCGCAGCATAACCGTCTGAATAACGCTGCGATCAGGACGGCCCGCGATCTTTTCCGTCAAACTTTTAAAGACCGCCGGCGTAGGCTCACCACCTTTCTTACCCCAATCAATTTTCAATCCGAGCGGACCAAGAAACTGCTGCAACGCATCAAGCTTGTCACCTTTCGGCGGCTCATGATTTCGAAACAGCGAAGGCGTCCCGCTTTTTTCCAACAAAGTTGCCGCACAGATATTCGCAGCCAGCATCGCCTCTTCGATCATTTTATGGGCAACATTGCGTACCACCGGAACAATCGCGCTGATCTTCTTGAAATCATCGTAAAGAATGCGCGTTTCCGTTGTTTCGAAATCTATTGCGCCACGGCTGTCGCGCTGACTACGCAGCGCTTGATACAAGGCATAAAACTGCCACAAGCCATCTTGTACCGGCGCATCGATATCCGCCTGCAGCTTCTGCGCCACGGCGCCTTCTGGCTCTTCAATTAACGCGCCGACCTGCGTATAGGTCAACCGATGGCGAGAGCGCATAACGCCTTCAGCAAATGAGAAGCTCGTGATTTTACCTGCAGCCGAAACTTGCATGTCGCAGAACAAACACAACCGATCAACGTTTGGATTCAGCGAGCACAGCCCATTGGATATCTTTTCCGGCAACATCGGTACAACGCGGCGCGGGAAGTACACAGAAGTGCCACGCTTATTTGCCTCGATGTCTAAGCCAGAAGCAGGGCGTACATAATGAGAGACGTCTGCAATGGCAACGATCAAACGCCAACCACGACGCTTACGCGTTTCAACATAGACAGCATCATCAAAGTCACGAGCATCTTCACCGTCAATGGTCACCAACGGTAGTTCGCGCAAATCAACGCGCCCTTTTTTATCTTTTTCTAACACCTCGTCGGCGAGCAGATTCGCTTCGCGTTCAGCCGCTTCCGGCCATAGGTAAGGGATATCAAAATTGCGCAGCGCCACGTCGACTTCCATGCCCGGCTCATCCGGCGACGCAATAATTTCACATAGCTTAACCAGAACGTGACGCTCACGGCCGGAGTACTGCACAATTTCAGCGCGGACATGATCGCCATCTTCAGGCTTCAAGCCACCTCGATCACTGACCAAAACTTCTTTGCTAATGCGTTTGTTTTGCGGCACCAAAAACTCAGCACCCGCTTCACGGCGAAACACGCCAACCAGCTCAGTAACGGCGCGCTCGACCACCTCAACAATACGTGCTTCGCGCTTACCAAAACGATTTCTGCCTTCGGCGTTAACCAACACCTTATCGCCATCCATTACCGCTTGCATTTGGCGTGGCGAAATAAATAAATCCTCACCGCCGTCAGAACCTTCGGGAACAACGAAACCAAAGCCATCGCGATGACCCTGCACACGTCCGCAGATCAAATCCATGCGACTGATAACGCCAAACTCACGCTTACGGTTCTGCACCAACTGACCATCACGAATCATGGCGCCAAGGCGACGCTCGATACCAATCTGCGACTCTTCACCTTCAATTTTTAGGTGCTTCATCAGCTCATCAGCGAGCATCGGGCGGCCCTGATCGTTGAGCACTTGTAAAATGAGCTCACGGCTTGGCACAGGGTTGTCGTAACGGGACGCTTCACGGGCAGCGTGGGGATCTTTGTAACTCTTTTTCTTAGCCATATTGCGGCGGGTAATCCTTAAATAGGGAGGGTGGAACTTATAAGATAGGCATCAGCTTAACCGAAGGATCGCAGGCATCCCAGCATCGCGACGGAAATTTAGACTCATTCTGCTGCGGATTTTGACATAATATAAGGCGTTCGCGCGAAAATACCCAATACAACGATTATAGCCCCCAACATCACACGAATGCCTGCCACGTAAAACTGACACCGACACATGGCGCTTACATGACAGCCCATATGCTCATCGGCGCGCAGCGGACATAGCAATTGACATAACAACAGCAACCTCTAAAATACGCGCCCTCTAGTCATAGAGATGTCACGACCTGCCGAGGTGGTGAAATTGGTAGACACGCTAGCTTCAGGTGCTAGTGCTCGCAAGGGCGTGGAGGTTCAAGTCCTCTCCTCGGCACCATTCGCAGCGCCCCATCTCTCGCACACCCCACTTGCACCACCGTAAACACTAGTACACCATGACCGCCCGACTAACGATAAACCGTTGATTTATAGTGAATACAACAAGCCAAACCCCGCAGCTCTCCAATGCCCTGATCCGCATACGCAGCCATATTACGCTCGCGCTGCTGACCAGCCCCGGCACGTTGCTCGCCGCCGAAGGCATTCAAGCAAACCCTAAACGCTGGCTACTCATCTTCCCTGTCGCCGTAGTCTTGCTGGTAATCATACTGATTCGCAAAACTCGTCATAAATAGCGGTGCAGCACAATTCTGCGGCGCCGTAATCAGCGAGAGCACAATTACTTTCGCTGCATATTGAAAAAACACCGCTGACCACCATATCTCTGTCAACTGCGGAGATTGCTGTATGACCGAACCAAGAATTATTGCCTGTCCACACTGCCACCGGCGCAACCGCCTGCCGGCCGACAAGCCGGCCAGCGTTGCTCACTGTGGCGGCTGCAAGCAGCTACTATTCGAAGGTCGCCCCCTTGAACTCAGCGCCAGTAACCTCGACGCCCATCTTCGCTCCGACATGCCGTTATTGGTCAACTTCTGGGCTCCATGGTGTGGCCCATGCCTCGCTTTTGCGCCCACTTTCCAGCAAGCCGCACAACAGCTCGAGCCGCACGTCCGGCTGGCCAAGGTCAACACGGAAACAGAGCCGGCGTTAGCCCATCGCTTTGCGATTCGCAGCATCCCAACGTTAATTTTATTTCAACACGGGCAAGAGTTGGCACGCATTAATGGCGCACTCCCAGCGCAACAGCTTCACCAATGGGTGCAGCAACATTTGCCGGTCAGCGTTTGACGAGAAAGGCGGCCACAAAAAAAGCGGACTTAATGTCCGCTTTTTTTGACCTTATCGCCTACCGCCATCATTGAGCGCTAGTCGAACGGATGACGCAACACAATGGTCTCATGACGCTCTGGCCCCGTTGAAATAATATCAATCGGCGCACCGGTGATCTCTTCAATACGAGCAATATAATTACGCGCATTTTCCGGCAGCTTTTCCACGTCACGAATACCCAATGTAGACTCGCTCCAGCCAGGCATCTCTTCATAAACAGGCGTCATTAGCGAGTATGAATCCGCATCCCATGCAGACTCGACCACTTCCCCTGCTGAGGTCTGGTAACCAATGCAAATAAAGACGGAATCGAAGCCATCCAATACATCAAGCTTGGTTAAGCACAAACCGGAAATAGAGTTAATCTGAATAGCACGACGCAACGCCACCGCATCAAACCAACCACAACGACGCGCCCGACCGGTGGTTGAACCAAACTCATGGCCGCGCTCAGCCAAACGACGACCTGCGTCGTCAAATAGCTCGGTAGGAAATGGGCCAGAACCAACGCGCGTGGTATACGCCTTGGTAATCCCTAAAACGTAATCAAGGTACAGAGGACCAAAGCCCGACCCCGTCGCCGTACCGCCCGCGGTGGTATTTGAACTGGTCACGTACGGATAGGTACCGTGATCGATATCCAGCAACGTGCCTTGCGCTCCTTCGAACATAATGGGCTCGCCGAGACCACGCACTTCATGCAGCCGCGTCGTGACATCCGTAATAAGGGGACGCAGCTCTTCAGCATAGCCCATCATTTCATCAAGCGTTTCTTGAAAATCAACAGGCTCTGCTTTGTAGTAATGGCGTAAAACAAAGTTGTGATAATCCATCAGCTCGCCGAGTTTGGCAGCAAACTTTTCACGATGATAAAGATCGCCTAAGCGCACGCCACGACGCGAAACTTTGTCTTCATACGCCGGCCCGATACCACGACCGGTAGTACCAATTTTCGCTTCACCACGCGCTTTTTCACGGGCCTGATCCAAGGCAACATGAACAGGCAGAATCAATGGGCACGCAGGGCTCAAACGCAAACGATCACGCACCGGTACGCCTTTTTCTTCTAGGCCGCGTATTTCTTTTAGCAACGCGTCTGGCGCAATAACAACGCCATTGCCGATAAGGCACTGAACGCCATCGCGCAAAATGCCCGACGGTATCAAATGCAAAACCGTTTTTTCACCGTCGATAACGAGGGTATGGCCCGCATTATGGCCGCCCTGGAAACGGACTACACATGCGACTTTATCGGTAAGCAGATCAACGATCTTGCCTTTGCCTTCGTCACCCCATTGAGTGCCTAGAATTACTACGTTCTTGCCCATAGCGCGCCGTCATTCTTTAAAGTTAAAGGGAAATTATTTGCCAGCTGCCGTCACGCTGTATTAGCTGACGATTGCAATGCAACTCATGGGTGTCGTTGTCCGCTCCGGGCAATGACAGTAATACTCGCTCGCCTTGCTGCCGCAACGTTTTCACCTGCGCAACAAACTCCGCATCATTCATGCTACCAACCGCCAAAACACCTTCGACTGGCTCGGCGCTCTGCGTTGCCGCCAACAATTTCAAGTCGGCACTGAAACCCGTCGCCGCACGAGCACGACCAAACACTTCACCGATATGATCGTAGCGTCCGCCTTTGGCCACAGGCTCACTATTACCATCGGTATAGGCAGCAAATAAACAACCGGTGTGGTAGTGATAGCCGCGCAACTCCCCCAAATCCAAGTGCAGCCGCACTGCTGGGTAATGGTGCTGCATAAAGTCTACTAGCGCTTGCAGCTCATCCAGCGCCGCCAGCACATCAGCGCCCTGAGCACCCAGCACTTCACGCGCTTCAACTAGCACTTCAGGCCCGCCAGCCAGCCAAGGCAACGCGGCCAAGGCATCGCGCTGCTCAGGCCTTAGAGACAGCTCCGCCAGCATCTGGTCTAGTTCTTGCCGACCCTTACGCAAATAGATATCAGACAAGGCGGTCTCGTCGGATTCAGACAAACCACCGGCTTTCACCAACGCGCGATAGATGCCGACGTGACCTAAATCAAGGGTAATACCATCTAGGCCGGCAGCGGTTAATGTCTCAAGCATTAACGACATCACTTCCGCGTCGCTTTCCATACCGGCATGACCAAATAGCTCAACGCCCACCTGATAAGGAATACGTGAACCACCCGGCTGCGGCGCACGGGTGCGCAGGGCAGTACTGCAATAACATAATCGTGTTGGTGCACTACGGCGCAAGCTGTGCGCATCCAGCCGCGCCACTTGCGGGGTAATGTCGGCGCGCACGCCAAGCAAACGCCCACTGAGCTGGTCAGTGAGCTTAAAGGTTTCGCGCTCTAAATCGCGACCGCCGCCGTTAAGCAGCGAATCAAGGAATTCAATTAATGGCGGAAATACGAGTTCGTAGCCCCAGCTGGCGAATTGATCCAGCAAGCGACGGCGTAATGCTTCTATGCGGGCGGCCTGAGCTGGCAGAATTTCTTCTACCCCCTCCGGCAATAACCACTGTTCTTCGCGACTCATGATACTCAGGCCAAGATCATCAAACAGGCAGCACCGATCAGCATACTGATCAGGCCAAGGAAGCGCAGGTTACGCTCATTTTGCTGCAAAATCATCGCAGCAACGACGCGTATACGCTGCGGAGCAAGGGCAAGCACCAATCCTTCGATTACTGCAACAAGACACACCGCCTTGCCAAGCAACAACCAATCAACCTGCATAGGACACCAACACCCTGCTCACAAAAAAGCCGGGGATGCCCCCGGCTGCGATATTCTAGCACCGTCCGATGGCTAGGGGGAAAGCCTTACCCCCTAATCATCGGATCAATGGCTATTTGCCCGTGCTTTTTTTCAAGTAACGGAAGAAATCGCTGTCTGGCTCAAGCACCATCAGATCACCCGAGTCATTCAATGTTTCCCGATAAGCCTGAAGACTACGGTAGAAACGGTAGAACTCAGGGTCACGATTATAGGCCTTGGCATAAATCCCAGCGGCCTCCGCATCCCCCTCACCACGCAAGGTTTGCGCATCGCGATAGGCTTCCGCTAACAGTACGGTGCGGGTTCTATCTGCTTCAGCGCGAATCCGCTCCGCTGCTTCTTGGCCACGAGCCCGGTGCTCAGAGGCGTCACGATTACGCTCAGCGCGCATCCGTGCAAACACACTCTCGCGCACATCTTTCTGCCAATCCAGCTGCTTCACGCGAATATCAACGATCTCAACACCGAATTCCTGCAGTGTAATCGCGTTCACGTCGCGGGCCACGTCATCCATCACCATCACGCGCTCGCCAGAAATCGCTTCCTGAACGGTACGCTGACCAAACTCATCACGCAGTTTATTGGCCACCAAACTGGAGAACCGGCCTTCCGCATCCGTACGCACCAAACGTGGGTTTTGGCTACCGCCACCAAAGGTGGTTAGGTAACGCTGGATATCAGCAATGCGCCAAACGATAAAGTAATTCACATTCATGAATTTCTTCTCGGAGGTTTGGAAGCCTTGTGACGGCACTGAATAAATCATCACCCGTGCATCCGCACGCACGACGTTCTGGAACAACGGAATTTTGGGATGCATGCCCGGTTCGATATCCGTGCGCACAATCCGGCCAAACTGCTTTAACACAGCCTTTTCCGTTTCATTAACAAAATAAAATGCGTCCAGCGACACTAATAGCGCCACTGCAAATAACGCTGCAACAACAAGACCGCGATTACCCATTAGCGTAACCCTCCACTGCGAGAGCCATATCCAGTGCTGTCACCTTGTGACACGGGAGAGGAATTAGCGTTGCTTTTTGAAGAGTTACTTGACGAACTCTTTCTATCTTTCATCAACTGATCAAGTGGCAAATAAAACATGTTGTTGCCCTCTTTGATGTCAACAATCACCTTGCTGGTATTGCTCAACACGACTTCCATTGTTTCCAAGTAAAGACGATCACGCGTTACCTGCGGCGCTTTACGATACTCCGACAACAGGTCAGTAAAGCGTGACGCATCACCCTGCGCATTCGCCACTAACTCCTGCTTATAGCCTTGCGCTTCTTCTAAACGACGCTGCGCTTGACCACGGGCCACCGGAATAATCTCGTTGGCATAGGCCTGCGCTTCATTCTGAAGACGCTCTTCGTCTTCCTTTGCATTAACCACATCGGTGAATGCGCCGCGCACGGCATCAGGCGGACGAGTCTCGTCCAAAACAAAGTTATCGATTTGAATGCCGGTGGAATATTTATCCTGATATTCCTGCAACAAAATCTTCGCCTTCTCGGCAATCGACTCACGCTGCAAAATAAGCACGTCATCCATTGACGACGAACCTACCACTTGGCGCAACGCACTCTCGGTAGAGTTAATCAGCACTTCTTCGGGGGTAGAGGCCTTCAGCAAAAACGACAGCGGATCAACTACCTTATATTGAATCTCGAGATCCACGCCGACAATATTGGTGTCACGGGTCAGCATCTCTTCTTCGAGGCGAATCTTACGCTGAGCAATATTGACCTTGGCATATGATTCAAACGGCGGTAAATGCCAGTTCAAACCCGGTCCCAGCGTGCGGCTATATTTGCCAAACGTCAGCACGACTGCGCGCTCTTTGTTATCCACCGCGAAGCTAGCCCAAAAGCCGTAAAAAATAACCAGCGCCGCCGCGATGACAAGCAATGGCACACCACCGGCATTCCCAGAAGAGCCGTTACCGCCACTCTTTTTTCCGCCAAATAGGCCAGACAGCCGATCGCGCAACTGCTTGATCACTTCGTCCATATCAGGCGGCCCTTGATCACCACCACCGCCCCATGGGTCTCTGGGCTTATTACCGCCAGGTTCGTTCCAGGCCATTGAATTCTCCGTTATTAGGTCGCGTTAACTCGGTGAAGAAGAGTCTTCGCGATTGTAGGAAGCGTCAACCAACGCTGCAACCGCAGCGTCGTCCAAAAACAGGTCCTCTGCGATTAAATCTGCCTCGCGGACCAATCGTTCAAAATGTATTCGGTTTACCCGAATACGCAACAACAACGCACCATCGTTCTCGGTACGCTCTTCAACAACTTCGCCAGCTTCGTGCAAACGGGCGCGTAAACGCCCAGCACCTGCCGGTAGCCTAACCCAGCTATCAACCCAACTTGCCGCCAATCTTTCGGCCAGCACCTGGTAAAGTAAATCAAAACCGGCGCCAGTCGTGGCCGACACCCAGACACGAATCGCGGTGCCGCTTTCGTCACGATCGACACGAGGCGCAAAGTCTGTCAGATCAACCTTATTGAAAACATGCAGTGCCGGCACCTCATCTGCGCCGATTTCTGCCAGCACCGCATCAACGGCGTCAATATTTTCGTCCCGCTCTTCCGCGGAACAATCAATAATATGCAGCAGTAATGTCGCACTAACCGTCTCTTCCAGCGTTGCCCGAAACGCCTGAACAAGACGGTGCGGCAAGTGTCGGATAAAGCCGACGGTATCCGCAAGAATCGTTGGCCCAACCCCCGGAATGCGCACCTTACGCAAGGTCGGATCGAGGGTGGCAAACAACTGATCAGCAACATACACCTCTGACGAGGTGAGCGCATTGAATAACGTGGACTTGCCGGCGTTGGTATACCCGACTAACGAAATCACCGGGGTTTCTGAACGCTCACGCGAACGCCGCCCTTGGGCGCGCTGCTTGCGCACTTTTTCCAAACGCCCTTCGATTGCCCGAATGCGCTCACGGACCAAACGGCGGTCAGTCTCCAGCTGCGTTTCACCGGGGCCGCGTAAGCCAATGCCACCCTTTTGACGCTCCAAATGGGTCCAACCACGCACTAATCGCGTCTGCATATGACGCAACTGCGCCAATTCAACCTGTAAACGACCTTCGTGGGTGCGCGCGCGCTGGGCAAAAATATCCAGAATCAAACCGGTTCGATCAAGCACCCGACACTGCAGACGGCGCTCTAAATTGCGCTCTTGGCCTGGGCTCAAAGCATGATTAAACAACACAATGTCCGCTTCATGCTCGACAACAATCTGTGCCAACTCGTCAGCTTTACCCGAACCAATAAAAATAGCCGGATCAGGACGGCTGCGCTTACCTGTCACCTCCGCCACCGGCACCACACCACAGGACATCACCAGATGATGGAACTCATCGAGGTCTTCACGGCCAACGCTATCCGGTAAGTCCATATGCACCAGCACAGCTTTCTCGCCCGCACCGGTTAACGTGGCTTCGGCTTTATCAAATAGATCCATGCAATTCCTTCAGTCAGGGCGCCATTGTGCCGCTTCCTGCTACGCGACGACAGCACCCCGGCA
Source organism: Gammaproteobacteria bacterium (assembly GCA_018067045.1). Classification (GTDB taxonomy): domain Bacteria; phylum Pseudomonadota; class Gammaproteobacteria; order Pseudomonadales; family Alcanivoracaceae; genus JARGPN01. Next base: position 122,848 of record JAGPVL010000033.1, on the reverse strand, counting down.
CCGAAATCCAGCGCCGAAACTCTCTGTCTACAAAGCTATATGGGGACTAAAACGAAAAAAGCCACGCTTAGCGTGGCTTTTTTCGTTTACGTTTCTAGGTTAAGCGTTGCCGGGACCACTATCGTCGTCGCCATTGGCCATACCAGAACCACTTGCAGCAGTGCTTGTTGGGCGCGGATTACGCGCAGGCACTACCGTCGAAATTGCATGCTTGTAGACCATTTGACTCACTGCGTTCTTCAGCAGTACCACATACTGATCGAACGATTCGATCTGGCCCTGAAGCTTAATGCCGTTGACGAGAAAGATGGAGACTGGAATACGCTCCTTTCTCAGTGCATTTAGAAAAGGGTCTTGTAGCGAGTGCCCCTTTGACATGACGTTCTCCTTGATTAAACAATCATAAAAAGTAGTGCTCAGCAATTCGAGCAATCAGCGCGATCAACAACTCTCACCACGCCCTCATTACAAGAGCCCCCGCGACAATCAACAAATGGGTCGATCAATTCGCAGATTAATCGCTACTAAACACCGATTCCCGCAGCGGCGCAAGACAGGCCATAGCCTGTTCCACGACATCGTCTGCATCACTGTTTAGCCAAGTGAGCGCTGGCCATCCACGCAACCATGTAAACTGTCTTTTTGCCAATTGGCGGGTCGCAATAACAGCACGATCCACCATCGTCTCGTAGTCATACTGACCGTCGAGATATTCCCAAACCTGCCGATAACCGACTGATTTCATGGCTGGAAGTTCCGAATTGACCTCTCTGCGAGCGCGCAATTGCTCCACTTCGGCGATCAATCCAGCATCTAACATCTGCGCAAAGCGCACCGCAATGCGCTCATGCAACACCGCCCTAGACTCAGGCGCTACCGCAAGACTGAGCAAAGTATAAGGAAAGGCTGAATTGTGACCTGCATCACTGTTAGACAATGAAACAGCCTGCTGCCGATGATGCTCCGACAAGGGCACGCCAGACACCTCAAAAACCTCCAGCGCACGCTGAATACGCTGACTATCCATGGGTTTCAGGCGCGCCGCCGTTATCGCGTCTACCTCTGCGAGACGGGCATGCATCGCCGGCCACCCCATCTCAACCGCTTGTGCCGCCAAACGCTCGCGCACGGCCGGGTTCGCCGCAGGCAAGTCGGCCAAACCTTGCGCCAACGCTTTAAAGTAAAGCATCGTGCCACCTACGAGCAGCGGAATGCGGCCCTTAGCATGGATCTCTTCGATTTCCCGCAGCGCATCTTCGCGAAAAACCGCAGCGGAATACGGATCGGTCAGCGCACGAAAACCTAACAAACGATGCGGCGCCACCGCCAAGATTTCGGGCTCAGGTTTCGCCGCACCAATCTCAAGCCCTTCGTATACCAAGGCCGAATCGCAATTAATAATATCAACCGGCAAACGCTGCGCCAGCTCAACAGCCAGCGCGGTTTTGCCCGAACACGTCGGACCCATTAAAAAAACAACCGGCTTCGGCAACACAGCGTTCATCGCGGACGCCTATCCCAAAAGAATTCTGTCGAATAACGTTCTAACAATACGTTCTCGCAATACCTAAGCAAAAATTCAGAAGGTTAGATCCAGTAGCAGCAAGCTAAACGGGATCAAACGGACGCCGCTTTCATTCTTCTTACACTATTGACGGACGCAGCCAACACACCATTGCTGCCGCCACCAAACAGCCAATCGCCACCCAGTCTGCCGCAATCACTCGGGCAATAGCCTCACCGTACGTCGCAGACGTACGCGCAATCAAAACAAACGAAACGGCGCTAACGAGACCGGCGCCGATCGCAACTCCTCGCCACTGCGGCAAGAAAATCGACACCAACATGAACGTACCAAGAAGAGCAAATAAAACGGCACGGTGCCGCAGCAATATCAACACGTCCGTATCCGTTGCCGCGATGCCATATAAACGCTGCAAATTTTCAGCCGAAAACAATCCAGCCAACGGCAACAAGTGAATGACCGCCGCCACAAACAGTAAAACCGACACAACACTATTTATTAGCACCGCTTCCTTCATGCAGAATCCTTACCGAGTATCCTTACGAAGCGCTTCACGGCGCAATATGGAATGGTCTTTTCGTAATTTTAACGGCCGCGGAGAAATAATTTATCCAACTCTTTCAGCGTCATCTGCGTCCACGTTGGACGACCATGATTGCATTGGCCGCTGCGTTCAGTTGCCTCCATGTCGCGCAACAACCCATTCATCTCCGGAATGGTTAAACGCCGATTAGCGCGTACGCTACCGTGACACGCCATCGTCGACAGCAACTCATGCAGCACCGCTTCAATACGATCACTACTGCCATGGGCAACCAAATCAGATAACACGTCACGCACCAGTGATTCCGCGCCCGCGTCACGCAACAGGGCGGGCACTTCGCGCACAATTAACGACTCTGGCCCCGCCCGATCAAGACGAAAACCCAGTTTTTCAAATACTTCAGGTTGTTGTTCGGCGAAATCAGCTTCGCGCGTTGATACCGCCATGGAGTGCGGCACTAACAACGGCTGACTGCGCACCTTGTCAGAATCCCACGAGACTTTTAAGCGCTCATAAGTAATGCGCTCATGCGCGGCATGCATGTCGACTAGCACTAAGCCTTCACGATTTTCAGACAGAATAAAAATACCGTGCAGCTGGGCAATCGCAAAACCCAGCGGCGGCACATCGCCCGATTCAGGCATCGGCGCCACGCCTGCACCATACGCGCCCCCAGAAGGCGCAAACGATGCATAACCGCCAACCGGGCGATCGCCACTTTGATCTCGCGAGAAAGACGATTCAGACACGCCCGCTATCGTCGGGGCATCAAGCTGTAAACCATCTTGAGTTTGCGGCATTGCCGAGAAATTAACGCCCGGCGCGCCGACAACGCTCGAGGCACCGGCAACATATTCAGCGCCTCCTTCATACCCGGCGGCATGTTCAGCCTCCCCCCCAATCTCAGCAGCTTGACCTGGGCGCATATCGGCGATCGCGCGGTGCAAGGTACGAAACAAAAAATCATGCACCATACGCTGCTCGCGAAAACGTACCTCGTGCTTCGTCGGGTGAACGTTAACGTCCACTTGCGCAGGGTCTAATTCAAAAAACAAAACGTAGGCAGGATGGCGGCCATGATAGAGCACATCTCGATACGCCTGACGTACTGCATGACTGACAACCTTGTCGCGAATCACACGGCCATTCACGAAGAAATATTGCAAATCTGCCTGCGAACGGGAGAACGTCGGCAAACCCAGCCAGCCATGTAAGCGCAAGCCAGCCCTTTCAATATCCACACGAATAGATTGGTCTACGAACGCACTACCACACAATCGCGCCACCCGCTGGGCGCGCTGAGCCTCTGTGGCAGCAGCAGGTAATTGATGTATGACTTTTTGGTTATGCGTTAAACGAAAGCCGGTATCAAATTCGCTCAACGCGATGCGTCTGAACACTTCTTCTAGATGACCGAACTCGGTCTTTTCTTTGCGTAGAAAACGACGGCGCGCCGGTGTATTAAAAAATAAATCTCGCATTTCCACCGTCGTACCTTGAGGGTGTGCGGCGGGCTGCAGCACTGGCGCCATATCACGCCCTTCTACCTGAACCTGCCACGCCTCCGCGTTACCGGCAGTCGCTGAGGTCATGGTTAAACGAGACACCGAACTAATCGCGGCCAACGCTTCGCCACGGAAACCCAAGGAGCCAATCGCTTCAAGATCTTCCAGCGAGGAAATTTTACTGGTGGCGTGCCTAGACAGGGCAAGCGGTAAATCGCTCTTTTCAATACCGGCGCCGTCATCACGCACCCGTATCAACTTTACACCGCCCTGCTCAACGTCAAGGTTAAGCTGTCGCGCGCCGGCATCAAGTGCATTTTCGAGCAACTCCTTGACCACTGAAGCAGGGCGCTCCACCACCTCACCGGCAGCAATTTGGTTGGCCAAACGAGAATCAAGAAGCTGGATACGGGACATGAAATTTCCGAAACGAGTAGTAAAACGTTAGCTGCCGGGGATGCGTAACACCTGCCCGACCTGAATCATATCTGTAGAGAGTCCGTTACTGCGACGAAGATCAACTTCTGTTACCGAGTAACGCCGCGCAATCGACGACAGCGTATCGCCAGATTGAATGCGGTGGCTGCCGCCGGAAGGCCCGCCCGCCACTGCCTCACCATTAGCACTACCATTGCGACGAGCAGCATACCAAGAGCCTGGTTGCGGATGAGTTTCGAAGTATTTATTCACGCCGTTAAGAATAGCCCGCGCCAACTTCTCTTGATGACGATAAGAGTTAAGATTTTTTTCTTCTTCTCTGTTCGAGATAAAACCCGTTTCGACTAAGATTGACACCATGCGGGGCTCTTTCAGCACGGCAAAACCAGCCTGTTCAACTTTGCGCCGATTGCCGTGTAATTTTGTCACGCCACCCATTTCTTCAATAACCTGACGCCCTAAGATCAAACTGTGAGTCATCGAGCCACTCATGGTCATTTCAGCGAGCACGCTCAATAAACCGTTACTATCTTTCTCTTCTTCATAGACACCCGCAATGCGGTCAGAGTCGTTAGCGATTTTTGCAAGATAACGCGCCTGAGCCGAGGTAGCCCCGCGATTTGATAACGCAAAAACAGAAGCACCATGAGCGTTTCGATCGGTAAACGCATCAGCATGGATCGAAATAAACACATCCGCGCTGTGACGCTCACTGGCAATTTTACGACGCTCTGCAAGTGGCACGTAGTAATCTGAATCACGCACCAAAACTGGCTTAATTCCCGGCTCTTTTTTCATTAACTCATAGAGCTTTTTAGAAATGGCTAACACCACGTTTTTTTCATACACGCCGCTAGGCCCACGAGCACCGGGATCTTCACCTCCATGTCCGGCATCAATAGCCACTACCATCGGGCGCGCACCCGGCGACACACTACCGCTATGCGGAGCAGGCTCAACGCTCTTGACACTTTTTTGCTGGTTATCGAAAAGGTCTAACACTAGGCGCCAACCAAATGGCTCAATGGGTTTCAGCAAGTTGGTGCGCGGACGAACCGTTTCTTTTAAGTCAAAAACAACACGCGTGCGATTGCCATCGTGCTTTCCCACCCGAATATTAGTAATCGGACTGGAAGCGAAATCGAGTTTGCTGACATCAAACTTAAGGTCCGCATCAATCAAATCAATGACGATACGATCAGGGTTGGCGAGTTTATTAAGCTTATGCTCAAGCGGCGCGCCTAAGTCAAAGACAATACGGGTATGATCTGGCGCGCGGTGCAAACGAACCGAGTCTATCGGCTGCGCTGCGAACGACGCCATAGGTGCAGATATCAGCCATGTCAGCGCGATGACAGACCAGCCATGAATCGCTCCGCGTAACGTCCGCTTCAACATCTTGCTCTGCTCATTTTTGCGTCCTCGACTAGACGACCAACTCCTCAAGGCTTACTCCTCAATTTCCTCGCCGACAACCGTCTTCCAGTGCAGAGCGGCCACACGGCCACGCCCAACCACCTGAATTTCAATATGCAAATCCGGCGAGGGCAACATGCCAGCGCCCTTATCGGGCCACTCTACCAGACAGAGACTGGTGTTAGCGAAATAATCACGCCCACCAATCATCTCCAACTCTTCTGGATCCGAGAGCCGATAAAGATCGAAATGAAATACATCGACGTCAGCAAATCGATAAGGTTCAACCAAGGTATAGGTAGGGCTTTTCACTGCCCCTAAATGCCCGAGAGCCTGCAACCAACCACGCACTAGCGTGGTCTTTCCGGCACCGAGATCACCACTGAGAAACACCGTGCCGACACTAATCCGCTCGGCAAGCTCGGCGCCCAGCGCCTGTGTCTCAATGTCGTCTTTTAATGATCGTTGCTCAGTCATGCGCCGCTGACTTTCCTTTGCAGTTTGCACCAATTTTTTTCACACACTCATGCTACCGCGCCGCTTACCGCCGACTAGCAAACGTTATTCAGTAAACGCCGTAGCGGCAATAACAGATCACTGGCCAGCAGGCCGCGCTCACCTTCGCACTGGACAGCCGCGTCCGCTGCCAAGCCATGCACCAATGCGCCATAACGCGCCGCATCATGACTAGATAAACCCTGCGCTAATAAAGCACCAATGACGCCGCTGAGCACATCACCCATCCCCCCCGACGCCATGCCTGGATTACCGGACGTATTAAGCGCCAACGGTAACCCCTCCGTTGCCACCAGCGTACCCGCGCCCTTTAACAGCACAGTGCCGCCATAGGATTTCTGCAAACTGCGCACCGCCGCAAAGCGGTCTTGTTGCACGGCTCCCGTGGCAAGGGACAACAAACGCCCCGCCTCACCAGGGTGCGGCGTCATAACCTGCACCGAGGTCGTCGGCAAAGGCTTACGCGTCGCCATCATATTTAAAGCGTCCGCATCAATCACGCGCGGCAAAGCACTGCCCATCACCACGCTCAGCAGCATTCTGCCCCAAGGGCTCTGCCCAAGCCCCGGACCAATCACCACTACCGTGGCCCGCTCTAGCAAGCGCTCTAACTCTGCGGCCGTCTCAACGCCACGCGCCATGATTTCCGGCTGACTGACGACCATCTGCGTGCAATGCGCTTTGCGCGTTGCCATCGACACTAGCCCTGCGCCGCAACGTGCCGCCGCCTGCGCCGCCAACAATGCCGCGCCGGCATAGCCATGATCACCGCCGATTACCAACACGTGTCCACACTGGCCTTTGTGCGCCGTGCGCGAGCGATTCCCCATCAATAGATGCAAATCTGGCAGCGTTGGCCGCTGACAGTCCTTCGGCAAACGATCAAACACCGCCTGAGGAACCTGTAACCCATCAAAATGCAGCTCACCGGTTAACGACGGGCCATCTCCCGTCAGCAGGCCGCGCTTTACGCCGATAAAGGTCATGGTGTGATCCGCGCAGACCACCGCACCCGGAGCGGTGCCACTGTCGGCATTCAGTCCCGACGGAATGTCTATCGCCAGCACCGACTTTCCGGACCGATTGATAGATTCCACCAGCGCAACCAGCACCGCGCGCACCGGGCCGCGCAACCCTGTCCCTAATAGCGCGTCCACGACCACATCCGCGTCATGAAACGTTGGCAGCTCCGCTTGCTCAGAGAGCTCTACCACAACAACCCCTTCTGCCTGGGCCCGTTTTGCCATGAGCAAGGCGTCACCACGCAAACTGGCCAGTGGCGCGCTGGCATACACAATCGGATGCAAGCCTGCCTGTGCGGCCAGTAGCGCCACCACATAGCCGTCCCCCCCGTTATTGCCCGCGCCGCAGACCACCGCCAGCTCGCGCGCTGTCGGCCACTGCCGTCGCAACAACGCAAACGCTGCCTCGCCCGCGCGCATCATCAAGTCCGCGCTGGCGATACCCGCTTCATCCGTCGCCAACCGATCCAGCTCACGGGTTTGCGCAGCCGTGTACAATGACTGCGGTAACAGCATAGATAGGGGTAACAACGGGGCCAATGGCTGACCTGACATGCAGCGACCTCCTTGATTTATAGCTAGCGCAAAGTTTAACGCGTTTAGATGTCATTGCGGGAAGTGCTGAACACACCCCACAGAAAGCATTCAACCAAGCTCGGCATATATGCCGCTATGGACTATATTGCCCAGCACCCAATCGCCAAGCACAAATTTTTACTACGCTGTCAGCATGACCGCCAACCGCTCCGGAGACCGAGCCGCCAATGCCAGACCTCGTCGCGCTTAAAGCAGATATTCAACGCTGGGGAAGAGAGCTTGGCTTTCAGCAAGTGGGCATCGCCGACACCGACCTCAGCATTGCCGACGAGCGCCTACAAACATGGCTAAATAAAGGCTATCACGCCGACATGGACTGGATGCGCGCCCACGGTAACAAGCGCTCTCATCCGCAACAGCTGGAACCCGGCACGTTACGTATTATTTCCGCGCGCATGGATTACTTAGCCCCCGATACCCAGCCCATTAAAATCCTCAAGCAAACCGACAAGGCGTATATCTCTCGCTATGCCCTCGGTCGCGATTACCACAAGTTAATTCGCAAACGCTTAGCCATTTTGGCCAGTAAAATTCGTGGCGCCGTGAGCGACAGCGAGCTAGCCCGCGCCTTCGTCGATTCAGCGCCGGTCATGGAAAAGCCTCTTGCCGAAAAAGCCGGCCTAGGCTGGCAAGGAAAACATACACTAATTATTAATCGTGAAGTCGGCAGCTGGTTTTTTCTCGGCGAAATTTATACCGACCTCGCCCTACCAATCGATGCGCCCGCCGAAAATAAATGCGGACGCTGTAGCGCCTGCATGACCGTCTGCCCAACCGATGCCATCATCGCGCCCTACCAACTTGATGCGCGCCGCTGCATTTCATGGTTAACCATCGAAAATAAGGGCGAAATTCCAACCGCTCTACGCTCCGCTATGGGCAACCGCATTTTCGGCTGCGACGACTGTCAGCTAATGTGTCCATGGAATCGCTTTGCCAAGCACAGCAGCGAACCTGATTTCAGCCCACGACACCAGCTTGATCAGGCCGACCTGACCACGTTACTCGGCTGGACAGAAGAAATGTTTTTGAAAAATACAGAAGGCTCTGCCATTCGCCGCACGGGCTATCAAGGCTGGCAACGTAACATTGCTGTCGCCATTGGCAACGGCCCTTATAGCGACGAAGCGATCGCAGCACTCAATCACTGCATGAAAAATAGCAACGACCTTATTGCCGAGCATTGCGCCTGGAGCATCGCGCAATTACAACATAAGGCGAGGGTGGTTTAGGGGGAAGCTTCTAAGGAGATTCAATTATTCAAAAAATAAGCGACCCCTGCTCTGGTCGCCTATTTTTATCATTATCCATCGTTATGATTTGCAATTTTCTACTAACCGAATCCCATACCGGATAAATAAGCTGCCAAACAACATTTGCTAAGACTCAAGCATCACTGCTGAGGAGCCAAACGCCGCCTTGCCCCCAGGGAACGCGTATCGAATAACTCTATAAGACACTTGTGCGCACTGCTTAAGCAACGAACCGGTATTGTAATGCTGACCATAACGACGACATATCTCTTTCACCTCCACAGACATCTCGGCATAACGTCGTGCTGGAAGGTCGGGGAACAAATGATGCTCTATCTGATGACTAAGATTTCCCGTCATAATATGAAATAGCTTCCCACCAGATAAATTAGACGAACCGCGGAGCTGGCGAACATACCAACTACCACGCGTTTCATTTTGGATAATCGACTTAGGAAAAACCTCCGCATCGGCAGTAAAGTGACCACAAAAAATAATACTAAAGGTCCACACGTTACGAATGCCATTAGCGATAAGATTGCCAATAATTACCGGCAAGAAGAATGGCCCCGCCAATAAGGGAAAAATGACGTAATCCTTAATAATCTGCCTTCTCGCTTTACGAAAAACCGGCATCACGTCCCGCAATATTTTTTTCTTCGGTACACGCCCCGTAAACCATAACCCCATACGCAGCTCTTGCACCGCCACCCCCCACTGAAATAACAGTGCAAACACAACCGCATACAGCGGCTGCAACAGGTAACGGGGACGCCAACGCTGCTCTGGAAAAAGCCGCAACACACCATAACCAATATCCTCATCCATCCCTTTCACATTGGTGTAAGTATGATGACGATAGTTATGGGTTTTGCGCCAATTATCACCGGTCGCGACAATATCCCACTCATATGTTTTGCCATTCAATGCTGGATCTTGCATCCAGTCATACTGGCCGTGCATGACATTATGGCCGAGTTCCATATTGTCGAGTATCTTGGCGATGCCCAATACGATCGCTCCGAGAATCAGTGCGGGCGGAAAGACACCAGCAAACAACAAACCGCGCCCCAGCACTTCGAGGTAGCGAATCGTTTTAACAACACGACGAATATAGCGTGCGTCTTTTTCGCCAACATCGGCGAGAGTGCGCGCGCGTAGCGCGTCAATCTCTGCAGCAAAGGCATCCTTTTCGCTCGCGTTTAGCTCACGGCTTTTAGTGCTCATACTCATTCCTCTTTAAAGATCCAACGCGATATCGGAGCGCGCGGCGGAAATACAAATACGCAATGCTGACGCTGGCTCCGCAGAAACATCGCCACTTAACACATTCTCTGTGACGCCACTTCCTTTGCCACAGGCGCAGGTGTTGCAAATACCCCTGCGGCAACCAGACGCAGGCATCACACCCGCCTCCTCAAGGCCTTGCAAAATCGTTTTGCCGACTGGCAACTCAAGCGTGCGCTGCGACTTAGTTAATCGCACTGATACCGTGCCAGCGTCGGTGAACGGTATCGTCAGCGGAGTAAAGGCTTCACTGGAAAAGCTCTCCACACGATCCGACAACAGATCCCGCACTGTTTCGACAAACCCCGCCGAGCCACAGGCATAAGTCCGCTGCGTGGCCATATCGGGTAACAACGACTCTAGCAATGCCAAGCTCGGCCGACCTTGCACATCATCCGGCAGCGGCTCCGGCTCTCTTGTCAGAACGAACTGCACATGGAAACGCGGCTGGCTCGCACTCAACGCACGCAGCTCTTGGAAAAAACAAAAATCCGCGCGGGTACGCCCCCAATACACCAGCGTCACGCTGTGGTGCAGATCCTGTTGCGTGAGCGCACGAACAATGCTCATCAATGGGGTAATGCCGCTACCCGCAGCCAACAGCAACCAATTGCCCTGATAATCTGCGGGAATGGTCATCTCGCCATAGGCCTGACCAATCTCCACCACATCACCAACCCGTAATCGTTGACACAGCTCCGCGCTCATCTTGCCGCCCGCTATGCGCTTCACCGTGATCGACAGCAGTCTTGATTTATTCGGTACGCCAGTGAGGCTATAGCTACGCGTCTGACGTACGCCCGCAACATCGACGGTGACATTAATGTGCTGACCAGGAGAAAAACCCTGAAAATGGCCATTCGGGCGCAGCACTAACGTGACCGAATCGCGTGCCTCAACACGCCGCTCAACCACGGTCGCCAATGGCGTTTGCCACGAGGCATTAGCGACCAACTTGCTTGCCCAGAAGTCGAAAACCGCCGGCGACACCAATGGCTTAATAATATTTCTCAATGCGATAGAGGCGTTCATGGCGGCGCAATGACCTGAGTGGCGTAGAATTCGGAGTTATTATACATATGTATAGACATCAGTCTACACATGTGTTCTCCCAAAATTATGCGTTACTGAAAGGCATTGCTATGATCTCGCTATGAATAGCGATTAACGCGGCGCCCTCAACATGGCGCCGACTGCGATGACACCAAATGAGTTAGAGTGCTTATGCCTGAAACCACCCCCGACAGCAGAACGGACAGCACCGCACCACAGGCCAAGCCACGCGCATCACAAGGCCGCCGCGCGGTAATTTCCCGCGAAGACCTTATTTCCGCCGCACTCGCGTTGGTTGGGCCAAACCGCAGTGTCTCCACACTGAGTCTGCGCGAAGTCGCGCGCGAAGCAGGTATTGCACCGAATAGCTTTTATCGACACTTTCGCGATATCGACGAATTAGCCGTTACCCTGATTGACGAGGCCGGTAGCGCGTTACGTAAAATTATTGGCGGTGCTCGCACACGTGCCGTAAGCGGCAAAAGCGTGGTGCGCGGTTCGATTGAATCCGTTATGGAGCAGCTCAACGGCGAACAGAAGTTTCTACACCTATTAATGCGTGAGGGCACAGTGGGCTCTAATGCGTTTAAGCAAGCTGTCGAGAAACAACTGAGCTTTTTCGAAGAAGAGCTTTGCACTGACTTGATACGACTGGCAGATATTAACAAACACCCAATCTGTGAACCCGAGTCTGTCGCCAAGGCCATCACCCGACTGATCTTCGCCCAAGGCGCCGCCATCGCGGACTTACCCGAGGACCAACGGGACGCTGCTGCCGAACAAATGATGCTGATGGTGCGGATGATCCTAGTGGGCAGCCAGACCATGGCATCTCGCAGACCGCCACTGTAAACACAACCTAAAACCAGCAACCATTGGTCTGATGCGGTTTCTCCCGCGGCGGTGTTGCTCTATCATGCCCGCCCGCGACGCAAACCTCGGAAGTCCAATCGTGATCAGTACCGCCAATATCACCATGCAGTTCGGCGCTAAGCCGCTATTTGAAAACGTCTCCGTCAAATTCTCTCCTGGCGCACGCTACGGCCTCATCGGCGCAAACGGCTGCGGCAAGTCCACTTTCATGAAAATTTTGGGCGGCGACCTCGTACAAACCGGCGGTGTTGTCTCCATCGAAACCAACGCACGCGTCGGCAAGCTGCGCCAAGATCAGTTTGCGTTTGAGCATTTATCCGTTCTCGACGCAGTCATCATGGGCCATCAGGAGCTGGCCGAGATCAAAGTAGAGCGCGACCGTATTTACTCTTTAGCCGAAATGAGTGATGACGACGGCATGAAAGTCGCCGAACTCGAAATTGCTTTTGCAGAAATGGACGGCTACACCGCGGAGTCTCGCGCGGGTGAATTATTGATCGGCGTTGGCATACCGGTAGAACAACACGAAGGCCCTATGAGCAACATCGCACCGGGCTGGAAATTACGTGTGCTGCTTGCCCAAGCCTTGTTTTCTGATCCAGATGTTTTGCTACTTGATGAGCCGACCAACAACTTGGACATCAACACGATTCACTGGCTAGAAGACGTACTCAACGCGCGCAACTGCACGATGATCATTATTTCCCACGATCGGCATTTCTTAAACAGCGTCTGCACACACATGGCTGATGTTGATTTCGGCGAGATTCGTCTGTTTCCCGGAAACTATGACCAGTATATGGCGGCATCCACACTAGTTCGCGCGCAACTGCTCTCCGAAAATGCCAAAAAGCAATCGCAAATAGACGATTTGCAGCAGTTCGTCGCACGCTTCTCCGCCAATGCATCGAAAGCGAAACAAGCAACATCTCGCGCCAAACGCTTAGACAAGATCGAGCTATCTGAAGTTAAAGCGTCAAGCCGAGTCAATCCTTACATTCGCTTTAACCAAGATAAAAAGCTGTTTCGCAATGCCTTGGAACTCAAAGGCATTAGCAAAGGCTATGACGAAAAAATACTCTTTAAAGATTTCAACCTACAAGTCGAAGTCGGCGAGCGCGTTGCGATTATTGGCCCCAACGGCGCAGGTAAAACAACACTCTTGCGCTGCCTGATGGATGAGATTGCACTCGATAGCGGCACCATAAAATGGTCTGAGAATGTAGAGATCGGTTACTATGCCCAGGATCACGCGGCGGACTTCGAAGACAACTTTAACTTGCTCGACTGGATGACGCGCTGGCGCCAACCGCAAGACGATGAGCAATGGGTGCGAGGCGTACTCGGCCAACTATTATTTTCTGGCGACGACATCAAAAAGTCTGTGACAAAAATATCCGGTGGCGAACAGGGCCGCATGCTATTCGGAAAAATTATGTTGCAGCGCCCTAACGTCCTGCTGATGGACGAGCCGACCAACCACTTGGACATGGAATCCATTGAATCGCTCAACTTGGCGCTGGAGAAATTCGAAGGCACCCTGGTATTTGTCTCCCACGATCGCGAATTTGTCTCGTCACTGGCAACGCGCATTATCGAAATTACGCCTGAAGGAATAACGGATTTCGGTGGCACCTATGAAGAGTTCTTAGCGAGCCGACCTAAAGCTTAAGCAGGCGCGGCCAAGCAATTCTTACTACGCTTTTCCGCAAAACAAAAAAGCCGCCAAACGATCAACGTTTGGCGGCTTTTTTCGTACTTTCAATAAAATTGCTGCTTCAGCAAAACGCGCTTACTGTGCGAGACGATCCTGCGCCGCGACAATCGCGTCGGTCAGTTCGCCCGCCGAGACAATGACGCCATCAGGATCGTTACCAGGAAAGACCGCCAGCGTAATACTATCGCCATCCAAGCCCTCTACCCAGCGCTCCAACCAAACCTCAAGCGGAATCGCTTTGGCTTTGCAGCCGTCATGTGACTCACCCGCCCAATCTTCCGCCATTGCAGGGTGCGGCCATACTGGTAAGCACTCTTCATCATCGGTTTTCAAGATGAGCCATTCGTCACCTTCCGACAAGCTCCAAATCTCGCCAGACTCGGCAACTTTCTCAACAAAATAATCGTAGCGATCTTCCGCAGAGAGCGTAAATGCTTCATCAATTTCTTCAGCAGTGAGGGAAAGGCTCATAATATGTTCATCCTATAAAAAATTATTCTGAAAAAAATAGCACTCACACAAGATCTGCGCCTGCGCGAGTAATATAGTCGTTAAACTCAATCCTTTAGCAAATAAATGCCGTCTTTCTCGAGGCGAATCTTTCGCGCCTTATACAACTTACCGATTACCTGTTTATAGGCTCCCTTACTGACGCGGAACTCAGCAAAAATAGCATCCGGACTGCTTTTGTCACTCAGCGGTAGAAACCCGTCTGCTGCTTCAAGACGCGCCAGCACGTTATCCGCCAACTCATCGCTGCGCGCCGCACCTGGAGCATTCAGCGAAACACTTAAACGATCATCTTCACGCAAGCGTTGAATGTAACCAATCAGCCGCTGGCCGCGCTTTAAGGGGGCGCGTAGCTCCGCACTATTAATCATGCCCCAGTAACGATGATCAACAACAACCTTGTAGCCAAGGTCGGTGGTGACCGCAACCACGACACTCACTTCATCGCCCTGCTGGTACGCAGTACTGGTGTCATCGATATGACTATCGAGTTGCGCCGTGCCAAGTAAACGACCCTCACGATCTTCAATCACCTTCACTAACTGGTGCATACCTACTTCAGGCGTGCTGCGCTGCTCCGCGAATGGCAATAACAAATCTTTTGCCAAACCCCAATCAAGGAACGCACCGATTGGCGTCGTTTCCAATACTTTTAGAAACGCTACTTCGCCAAGCTGAGCCCGCGGCTGACGCGTCGTCGCGATCAAGCGGCCTTCGCTATCGTGATATAAAAAGGCATTCACGCTGTCGCCGCTTTCTAATTCGCCGTTCATCTCTCGACTCGGCAGCAGCACTTCGCCTAACTCGCCGCCATCAAGATAAACGCCCTGACGCGCAGCGTGTAATACAGTAAGAGGTTGGGTGTGCCCAATACGCGCCATAATATTTCTAAAACCTATCAAAGGGTGCTCATTGATTCAAAGCGACAACGAGTATTGCGCAGCGGTGCTTGCAGACCGAGCCGCAGCAACACAACCAAATCAGAAGGCTAAATGCTAAATACTTTCTCTCGATAATACTGAAGCTCAGCAACCGACTCTTTAATGTCATCCATGGCCTGATGCTTACTCTCTTTACTCAAATGTTCCAACACTTCCGGCTGCCAACGACGGGCCAGCTCTTTAATAGTCGACACATCCAGGTTGCGATAGTGAAAGAAACGCTCCAGTTTTGGCATGCCGCGATGTAAAAAACGACGATCTTGGCAGATGGAGTTGCCGCACATAGGCGACATGCCGGACTCAACGTACTGCTCAAGAAACGCAATGGTTTGCGCTTCCGCCTGCGCCAAGGTGCAGTTGCTTTTACGTACCCGCTCAACCAATCCGGACTCCGTGTGGGTGCGCGTATTCCACTCATCCATAGCAGCTAACGCCGCATCAGGCTGATGAACCGCGATCTCGGGGCCTTCCGCCAATACATTCAGATTCTTATCCGTCACCAACGTCGCAATTTCGATGATCACGTCGTTATCCGTATCGAGCCCAGTCATTTCTAGGTCGATCCAAATCAGATTGTCTTTACGGTCGGTCATATTCCGCCTTCTTTAGAATGTTGAGCGAAAAAGAGGGTAAGAATAACACGAAGCGACTTACTGTTTTATGCGCCGCACGGTTTTATCGCCCTTCGTAGGAGCCAGCCCTGCAGGCAAAGCATTTTATCTTGATGTTAAACCAGTCAACTGTTCCGACAACGCCCACAGCTTTTCGGCCGCCGCATCATCAGACGCCGCACTACTCGGCGCACGTTCTCTGCAGCGAACAAAATACTTGCCTGTTGCACGTCCGCCAGCCTCACCCGACGCTAACCAAATGGTCGTACGGGCGCCTTCCTCGGGCGTAATCAGGAATCTCTTGAGCAATGCGCTGAAGCAACGCTGAAACCAGTTACCATCAGGCCAAATATTGGTTGCCACACCACCAGGGTGTAAGCAATTGACGTGAATACTCATCCCCGCACAGCGCTTCGCTAGCGCCCGGGTAAAAAGAATATTGGCGAGTTTTGACTGAGCGTACGCCGTTATCACAAAGTAGCGTTTCTGCAATTGCAGGTCTTGCCAATGCATCTTTCCAGCTTTATGCGCACCGGATGCAACGTTAATAATACGCCCACGACCAAGCTTCAGGCTGGGCAACAACAAATTCGTTAATAAAAAAGGGCCGAGGTGATTCACCGCAAAAGTCATCTCAAAGCCATCTTCGCTCTGTTCACGGCGAACATTGGCAATGCCGGCATTGTTAATTAGCACGTCAATCCGATCATGGCGCATGTTAATTTGCTGTGCCGCGCTACGCACCGAATCAAGTGATGCCAAATCGAGTGGCACAAATTCCAGTGATGCATTGGCGCAGCTTTGTCGGATTTCCCGCATCGCCTGTTCGGCTGCCTCTTGGCGCCGGCACGCCAACACAATATGGCCGCCCATGCCCGCCAGTGATGCCGCCGCCACCAACCCAATACCACTGTTGGCGCCGGTAATGACGATTGTTTTGCCCTTCAGAGCGTCTGCGCCCATCACCTTCTCCCGTACAGATTGATGCCGCGCTTGCCGACGCGGCAGAGTACGCTGCCAGTGCGACTCTATTCATCCCGGCTGTTGAGCAGGCGCTGCCCGCTAAACAGCAACAATGTACCCTGAAAGCCGCTTAGTCAGAAGCCTGTTAACCGATAACCCATGTAATAAAAGGGCCATCTGCGGCTCATCAAGGTTGTGTCGCTCGCTCGGCAGGGCTATGTTGCCTGCTTATCAGGACGGACCATGACAAAACGCAAACTGAATCGCCGCCAACAGTGGCGCATCGACAAGATCCAGCAAGAGCGCGTCAACCGCGTGCAACGCAAAGCCGCAGGCGATGATCTGCCCGGCGCGAGCCAACTCGGCAGCGAACAACGAGGACGCGTCGTCACCCATTTCGGCCAGCAAGTCGTCGTCGAAAACCAAAACAATGAACGCATTCGTTGCCATTTTCGCGCCACCCTTGAGCAATTGGTGGTCGGCGATCGCGTCATTTTTCAACCGCCCGCCAGCGCTGGCGTGGGAGTGGTCTCCGCCATTGAGCCGCGTACCACTGTGCTCAAACGCCCAGACCCGTACGGCAACCTCAAGCCCGTAGCCGCCAATATTGAGCAAATGCTGATTACCTTTGCGCCCCTGCCGACGCCCTCATCGCAGTTGCTTGACCGCTATCTTGTCGCGGCGGAGCTGTCAGCCATTGAACCCGTACTCGTGCTCAATAAGTCCGACCTCATCGACGACAGCAATGCCGAACACGTTGATGCACTACAAGCGCTCTACCTCAAACTCGGCTATCGCTGCCTGCGCGCATCAGCCACCACCAACGATGGCCTAGATGCCCTACGTACTGCGCTACAAGGCAAAACCTCCGTATTTGTTGGCCAGTCCGGCGTCGGCAAATCATCCCTGATCAATGCCTTGATGCCCGAAGCCGACGCCCTCGCCATTGGCGATCTTTCCACCAACTCCGGCCTCGGCCAGCACACCACCGTCAGCAGTCAGTTGATCGCCTTTCCCGGCGGCGGCGAACTGATTGATTCGCCCGGCGTGCGCGAATTTGGCCTCTGGCACATCGGTGAAGAAGAATTGCTCAGCGGCTATACCGATCTAGCCCCCCTGGCTGGCCGCTGCCGGTTTAGAAACTGCTCCCACCGCCACGAGCCGGGCTGCGCCCTCACCGCAGCCGCGGAAAGCGGCGCAATTAGCAGCGAGCGACTGGAGAACTTCTTCAAGATTGCCGAAACCTTGGACGAAGAGTCGAGGGCGCGCTACTAAGGCGCCCCTGAATAACCCCTTAGGTTTGCGGCAATTCACACGCCGCGAACCTGTCGCCCGTCGCCGCTCTGCATTACAATTCTGATCATCCCCAAGCCGCGCTGAGCTCCCATGACTTCGGAACTACCACTTTTACTTGCCCCACAAGACCTTGCCGCTCAATTGGGCGACAAAGACCTGCTCATTCTCGATCTCGGTAAGAGCCAAGTGTACGAGCAGGCTCATGTTCCTGGTGCGGTACATCTTGATTTCAAGCGCTTGCTGCGCGGCACCCAGCCCGCTCCCGGACTATTGCCCGACATCGACACCTTATCGGCACTTTTCTCCGATCTCGGCCTAAAGGCCAGCACCCGCGTGGTTGCCTATGATGACGAGGGCGGCGGCTGGGCAGGTCGGCTACTGTGGACGCTCGACGCCATCGGCCATCCTCATTACGCCTATCTCGATGGCGGCATTCATGCATGGCTTGCTGAAGGCCTACCGACCGAAGCAGACGCCAACAACACGCAGCCATCTGACTATCAGGTAACGGATATCAACCCTGTCACCAATGTGACCTTGGAAGAAGTACTCAAGCGCTATCAAGAACCTAGTGTTGCGATCTGGGATTCACGCTCCGAAGAAGAATTTGATGGCCTACGCGCCTATGCGCAAAAAAGCGGCCACATCCCAGGCGCCATTCACTACGAGTGGACCGAGGCTATGGACCGCGGCCGTCATTTGCGGGTGCGTCCTTTAGACGACCTGCGCAAAGAAATGGCGGAACTTGGCTTAAGTGCAGACAAGGAAATCATTACCCACTGCCAGACCCATCACCGCTCCAGTTTCTCTTGGCTAGTCGGTAAAGTGCTGGGACTCAATATCCGCGCCTATGCGGGCTCGTGGTCGGAGTGGGGAAATCACCCCGACACGCCCGTCGAGAAGGACCTAAAATGATGGGCCTCAGCCTTTAAGTTCAACATTCTTTCGTTAATTTTTTATCGGCCCATCTTTACTGGCCAATATCGTTTATAAAATTGTTGCCGACATTTTTTGGCCGTTTTTTTAGCTCACACCAAACTGTAAGGAATCTTTGTGACCGTCATTTTTGAGAAACTCTTCGCGCTACTGCAGCTTGTTCTGCCACACCACCTGCTTTCACGCCTTATTGGCTATATTGCTCGCAGCGAAGTGGGCTTTGTGAAAAACACTTTTATTAAAGGGTTTTTGAAAAACTTCGACATCAATATGGCTGAAGCACAAGAACAAGACCCGCTGGCTTACCCCAGCTTTAACGCTTTCTTTACCCGCGCACTACAACCAGAAGCGCGTCCCATTGATGGCGAAGAAAATGCCATCGTCTCCCCCGCCGACGGCGCGATCAGCCAACTCGGCCCAATTCACGGCTCTGACGTACTGCAAGCCAAAGGACGCCATTTCTCGCTGTACGAACTGGTCGGTGGCGACAGCGCACTCACCGCGGAATTTATCAATGGTCATTTCGCAACTGTCTACCTTTCACCGAAAGATTATCATCGTGTGCATATGCCATTCACCGGCACATTGCGAGAAATGATCTATGTGCCCGGCCGTCTTTTTTCGGTTAATCAGGCCACTACGCGCGAAATCGCCGATTTGTTTGCACGTAATGAGCGCGCCGTTTGCGTCTTTGATACTGAGCAAGGCCCAATGGCGGTAATTCTGGTCGGCGCGATGATTGTCGCCGGTATTGAAACCGTTTTTTCCGGCCCCGTAACACCGCTTTCACGCACGGTACAGCGAATCAACTACGCCCAGCAGCAAGCTCCCATTGTCTTAAACAAAGGCGACGAACTCGGCCGTTTTTATCTCGGTTCAACCGCGATTATGTTATTTCCGGAGAACAGCGTGGAATTTTCTGCCGCACTCGACTCCGACACGCCGGTACGCATGGGCGAGAAAATGGGAACTTTCAAAGCAACCAATACATAATTCAAAGCCATAAGCTCAAAAAAAGGCCGCCGAACGATTCAGTTCGGCGGCCTTTTCAACGACGCTTAAGTGGCGTTCTCAATAAAGCTCATCATTCACACTTAACAAAACAGTTCCCAGAACATTTAACTCATGCCCGCACACCGTCCGCCAGCAATGACTCGACCTGTCCGGCAATCAATTTTTGATAGCGCTGAGCGAGCTGCTCAACCGGCTGCAAGCGAACACTCGACTCACCATTGCTCACCTCAATACAGCGCTCCGCCTGATACAGCAATCGTGTATCGAGCTCCATGCCAATCAGCTCCGCCTCAGGAATATGTACGCGCCCTGGCACACCCGCCAAACAAAACGCCCAACTGGTGCGCGCATCACTGTCACTACTAATCAAGACTTTAAACTCTAACGCCGAGCGGCCCTGTTTTTTTCGCTGCTCGCTAACGCGACGCGTGACCGCACGAAAGAGCATGCCGGCACACACAGCTTGAAACGCAGACGCTTCCTTTCTGTCACCATAAAACGCCAACAAGCATTCTTTCCCTAATGGCGTAACGATTTTCGCCCCATATACCAGAGCAATGCCGTCGAGTGGCTCACGGTAGGCGGACACCATCTCATCAAGTAACTGCGCCGTGAGACGATCCTGCATACGATCAAAGTTGACAATACTGATGCGCAACACGGCCTTCGCGGTGTCGTGCTCTTCATCCGCTTCGCCGCTTCCATCAATACCAGTACCAGCACCAATATTGGTACGTGCTGCACTATTCACATGGGACCCGTGCGTCTGCGACATTGTTAGAATCGGCACCATATCCGCCTCAACATCTTCCGGCGACGCCCTCTCCATCTTTAAGCGCCGCCATATAGCTTCACCGGCAACACGCAACGCCAGTAAACACAGCGCCACAAGCACAAACCAGCTCTCTAAGTTTTCTTCCTGTGCAGCACTGGTATTGCTTGGCCATAATTCCACTGTCCCCGCGACACTTTGATCCTCTAAACGCACCGCCCGACTTACCGGAATCACCGTTTCACTGCGCGCACTGCCGGCACTCGCCAACACGATACCCGCCACGCTGCGAAACTCTACTCGCTCCACGGTTTCTAACGCCGCCGCATGCGTTGCAATCACGTTAAGGCTTACCAGATTGCCGGTGACGACATACTCCGCGGAACTACCGGCTATGTGCTGCGCTAGTGCTTGCGCGGACTGACGACGACTATGCTCGAGCGTCGTATGCACATGCTCAAGGAAGTACACACCCACTACCAGCGCCACCACCAACATCAATGACAGCTCACGCAACAGCTGATGCTCGCGCCGCAACCATTGTCGCACCTGGTACTCATCCCATTTCATGCAAAATCTCTCCCGTTCTCGTGGGGCAAGTATATCCCAGCAATAGCTCCGATGAATGACTTGTTGAATGACGAGGCAAATGATTAACGCGCGACCGAAGCAAAGAAATTGACCAGCGCCCTACCCAAACACGCCACAGCCCAATCGAATCCAATGCGTCACGCGCCATGCTCTGGTAATCTAGCCCCGCCCTAACGTGGAGAGCTAGAGTGCGAGAAATTATTCTCATCCAAGTATCCGGTGGAGACCGCCCCGGCTTAACCGCCGCTTTTACTCAAATCTTGGCCCAGTATCGACTCAATATTCTCGATATGGGTCAGGCCGTCATTCATGACACCTTATCACTCGGCCTGCTAGTTGAAGTGCCGCCACACAGTGAAGCCTCCGCGGTACTCAAAGACCTGCTCTTTGAAGCGCACAAACTCAACGTTTCAGTACGCTTTCGTCCGATCGATCACGACAAGTATGAAGACTGGGTGTCTGAGCAAGGCAAAGATCGTTACATCATTACGCTGTTAGCACGCAAAATTACGGCGCAACAGCTCTCGGATGTCACCGCTGTGGTCGCTGAGAACGCACTCAACATTGACGCCATTAACCGCCTTTCCGGCCGCGTTCATCTTGAAGGCGAAGGCAGTGATGATGACGCCCGCGCCTGTGTCGAAATTTCCGTGCGCGGCCAACCAAAAAGCGTCGACGCCATGCGCATCGCCTTTCTGCGCATTGCCAATGACGGCAATGTCGATATCGCCTTCCAAAAAGACAGCGCTTTCCGGCGCAATCGCCGCTTAGTCGTATTCGACATGGACTCAACACTGATCGAGTCTGAAGTGATTGACGAGCTCGCACGCGAAGCCGGTGTACATGAACAGGTTGCCGAAATCACCGAGCGCGCCATGCGCGGCGAACTCGATTTTAATGAAAGCTTTAAGCAGCGTGTTGCATTGCTAAAAGGACTGGATGAGTCTGCCCTAGAAAATGTCTATAAACGCCTGCAGCTTACCGAAGGTGCTGAGCGCCTGATCAGCACACTGAAAGCGCTGGGCTACCGCACCGCTATTTTGTCT
Organism: Gammaproteobacteria bacterium; assembly: GCA_018067045.1. Lineage (GTDB taxonomy): Bacteria > Pseudomonadota > Gammaproteobacteria > Pseudomonadales > Alcanivoracaceae > JARGPN01. The sequence goes on along the minus strand of JAGPVL010000033.1, from coordinate 100,422 downwards.
GGTGGCTTCACGTGGTTTGGCCGCCACCTACAAAAGCGTCTTGGCATTGACCACGTTCACGCCAACGAACTCGCCATCGAAAATGGCAAGGTCACGGGCAAGGTTGTTGGTCAGATCGTCAACGGAGAACGCAAAGCGGAACTGCTGCGAGAGATCGCTGCAAAAGAAGGTATTAGTTTGGAACAGGTTATTGCCGTCGGCGACGGCGCCAATGATTTGCCGATGCTCGGCATTGCTGGCCTTGGCATTGCCTTTCGCGCCAAACCGCTAGTGAAAGAAACCGCCGAGCAGGCGATTTCTACCTTGGGTCTAGACGGCATTCTCTACCTGATGGGCGTGCGAGATCGCGATCAGGCGGAGCTCATTGCTGCGGATTACTCGCCTTCAGACAACTGAAGTGTTGCTGAAGGCGGCTGCAGGTAATAGCCCTGCAAATAATCGACGCCCGTTAACGTCCACAGCGCCTGCATTTGGTTGGCGCTTTCGACAAAGCCGACTAACACTTCTTTATTCGACTCTTTGGCTCGCCCAATCAGTCCAGCAAATTTCTCTTTGCTCTCTTTATTGCCAAGATCCTGCGTGTATGTCCCGTCAAACTTGACCATGTCCGCATTAACCTGTGCCAACAATTTAAACGGATCGATTGAGCCACCAAAACGATTCACCGACAAACGACAACCCAACTGATGCAGCTTGTCGGTAAAGGTTTTGGCCAAGGACATATAATTGGTGAGGTCCGACTCGGGGAACTGGAACGTAACCTGTGCCGGACCGATTTTCGCCGCCTTCAACGCTTTCGCAATCCACTCGGCTAAGCCTGGATCTTCAAGAGAATAACCATTCAAATTAATCAGCAAGCGAACAGACTCGCCCAGCGCAGCAGCGGCCTTAATCGAGTTCAGAATAACCCAACGGTCGATCTTACCCGCCAATCCTAACTCGCCTGCCACCGGAATAAATTGAGACGGGGATAACGCACTGCCATCTTCCTGCGGCAAGTGGACGAACACTTCAAAGAAGTGTGTACCGCTCTCCTCAGCCATGGCCATAATCGGTTGATACTGAAGCTGCAACCCGCCTTTCTCTAGCGCCTGCTTTAACACTAAAGCAATTGCTTCAGCAGAGCCGGCCTCAAGGTCATCCATAGGGTTATACACAACAATCGCATTACCCTTGGCGCTGCTGGCCTTGTTACAGCACTCTAACGCCTTGGTCACAATAGACTGGCTTGAACGGCTATCTTCTTGGGCAAAAGAAACGCCGACACTGGCCGTAATATGCAGCGTGCGCGAGCTTACTAACGGCATTAATTTCTCGATACCTGCGCGTAACACTTCGGCAAGATCGCTAGCTTCATCTAGATCAGCAACGCTTTTTAGTATGCCGAGATCTTCGCCGCTAATACGTGCGAGGTGCGAACCCTCACCCGCGCTAGCCGCCAAATATTCGCCGACCAGCTTAAGCATTTCATCCGCACCATCAATACCGATGTCGGTTTGGTGGCGCTCAAATTCATCCACCCGCACAATCAATACCGTGCTCATCTGGCCACTGCGCACAGCTTCGGCGAGAGCATCATCAACCTTTTCCATAAACCAATTACGATTAAACAGGCCTGTCACCTGATCAATCTGGCTCATCTCATGCAGCTTTTGTTCAAGCACGCCTTCATCGACCTGAGCCGCACGAATAACAATCTGTGTGCACGCTTCGCCATCATAAGTGGAGGCGGAGAACACAAACGATGCATCGAACTCTTTACCGTCTAGATTGACGCCTTTGCATTCAAGGTCATGAGTCTGGCTTTCATCTTGCGCACGACTACGCAATAGTTTCTTTAACTTTTCATGATCAGCTGCAGACACCATGTCCATGATCGGCACACCAGCAAGATCATCGGATGTCTCATAACCGAACATTTCTAAGTAAACGTCATTCGCATGAATATGCATGCCATCAACAACATAGGCGATTGCATCACGACTTTGATCCATCAGCGTCGACAAACGCTTTTCGGCTTGATGCAGCGCCAGCTGAGAGTGCTGCAGCTCTTTACGTAAACGTAAATATTCAACCTGTCGATCAATCAACAACATCATCAGGTCACGATCTTTTACCGGCGCAACGCCACGAGCGCCCGCTTCAAGAATCTCGCGCATCACTTTGCCGTCTAGCTCATCGACCAACACCATTAACGGCACGGCTTTGCCGAGTCGATGCAAGTGCGATAACACCGCTTGGTAATTAGTCCCGCCAAACTCGGGGCGGCACAGAATAAGCTCCCACGTACCAGACTTTAGTGCCTTCAGTACATCGTCTTCCGATAATGCCAGTTCAGCCCGCGTCGCCTTACCCGCGTTACGCAGCGCATTCATCAATTGCTCAGCATCGTCCTGCGAGTCATGCGCAATCAACAACCTGATAGTATCTAGTGTGTAACTCATGTGCTGGTTTTCTACCTTTATACGTCAAATCCTCATCAGAGCGCCCCGAGTAGGCGCCCAACGCAAGGATGGGCATACAGCTCTGTCGATAAAAGACGGCTGTGAAACAATGATTTCCTTATCGGATATTCCTTATCGGATAGATACGAAGCGACTCACTGCCTGCTTGATCGATATCAGAACGCCATCCCTTGGCGCAAACCATGCCACAGACTAGAGACTAGTCCAAATAGAATCGAAATCCTCTCCTGCCCCTTTTTCCCCTGAACCCGAAGCAGTATCTAGCGTTGCCGCCCCAGCCACAGCACTCTTGTATTCAAACTGACCAAAGCTGGCGGTACCATTAACCTTCCGGTTCAAAATAATCTTATTGCTCTCGCCCTGCGCCACCATTTCAACTTTAGCGCTACTCTGAAAACCAACTGATGGCACCAACAGAGTTGATGGCTGACCAATCGCATTCAGGGCCGGCAGCATCAACGCGCGCATAAAACTGCCCGCATCACCCGTTTTGCGCAGCACGCGCACACCACAAGGCGTGGCCCGCGGCGCCAATAATTCGACCCCAAATTGCGCGCCTTGTGTCGCCAATTGCTTCACCCAGCGCACAATGCCGATAGCCCATTCGTCCTGACCCAATTCACGTACACCGAGCATTTCTCCGGTACGCAATGCAGCCGGTGCCGCGCCTATCCACTCCACACAATAACCGCCAGGACTCGCATTCACCTTTTGACAGGTAAAATGCTCACCCTTAGCGCCTTTCTTTTCGTTCTCTTGCTGCTGCGCCATCGCGCCAGTAATGCTGGAAAAATCAGAATCATCAATATCCGCGTCATCTGACATGCGATGAGCACCGCCGTCATAGGCTTGCGACCAAGGATCCGCATCGCCTACCGCAGCGCGCGCTAAATCCGACGCAAACGAAGCGGGCTTGTTCGCCAAAAACGGATTCTCTTCCGCACCTTGCGCCAACACCTGCAAATTTCGTCCACGCACCAATGATTCAAACGACACATCAGACAAGGTGCCGTGCAGTGCAGTTAAACCAAGACTAATATCAATTGGCCCAGCCTGTCCCGCACGCTTAAAGGATCGTTCGGTAAGCGCGCCCCACGCCTGCTGTAAATGCACCAATAAGTTATCCGGAAAACCATCGGGTACATCAAAGTGTTCTGGCTGATTGTCCGCAATCGTAGCGGCTAACTTTCCAACCAACAGACGCGAATCGATATACCGGCTTTGTGCGCCCGCAACCGAGACGTGGGTGCGATACGTTGGCGGCCGATCCATTTGCAAATCAAACACAAACAAATCTAAATCTTCACCCGCTTCTTTAATATCAATCAAATCGCTCCAAGCTTCCGTTGCGCGATACACCAACGCAATTTCCTGCTGTCTCAATTGATTCGGTTTGGCCGTCGCCAACAATAGGGCTCGCACGTACGCGTCTTTTACCGTGGATGACTCAATCACGGAAAAGTCGCTATCTTTCACTTCTTGACTATCGAGCTGATGCATTTCAGAAAGCAAAAATAATTGGTGCAACTCAATCCATAAATGCCGAGCAACGGGAAAGTAAAGTTGGCAGCTACGCACAAGACTATCCGATAAGGCACTAATCGCACGATGCAATGCAGCCGCAACAGTTCGACGCCCGTCACGCTCTTTCACGCGGCTAATGCCTTGCACCGCCACTAGCTTATAACCGCTAGCAAGATGGCTCTGTAATGCCTGTGCCAAACTCGCAACGCGACGGCCTTTATCCGGCAAAACAAGAGACTGATTTAAATAGTGCTTACCCAGAGAACGACAGACATGCAAAATAACAGGGCGCACTATTTCGAGTAACGCGAAGCGCTGCGCGAACGGCAACTGCAGTCGATTCAGCTCTTGAATAAACTGATACAACTGACGCGACGTTTCGCCCATGTTCATTAACGGCAATTCATCCACCCACGTTTGCAAACGTCGCGGCTGATCACTACCGATAGTCAGATACTGGAGGTCTTGCTCCGGTATCTTTAGTTTGATTTTTTGAGGTTGCTGATCCATGCCAAGGTGTTCCACCTGTTGTTCAAGCCGTCCTTTATTTGCGCCAAACTCCATTTCAGGCGCGATCGAGCTTATACGGACAACCTTTTGATTTGACTTAATTTGTGACCGATTTCACGACTTTAAGCGAATCGCCTCGAGCTGTAAATCAGGCAGCTTTACCACATCCCTAAGGCGCTGCCTCTCGCCAACAAATTCGGACTAACGTCCCAGCCATGTTTTGCTGCTCTCATTAGGCTGCTCGCGCACCAACCGCGGCACCAAGTAGCCAGGTAAACAACTTTTCATTTGCTCGTGCAGCGCAAGTGCGTGTTGATCCGATACCGCAAAGTGCGCCGCACCAGCCACAGCATCGAGCTGGTGCAAGTAGTACGGCAGCACCCCGACCTCGTAAAGCCGCTCCGACAGCGCCTTCTGATCTTGTAAGTTAGCGTTAACTCCCGCCAGAAGCACCGTTTGATTTAGCAGCGTGACGCCAGATGCACGCAAGGCAGACAGGGCGGCCGCTACCTCGCCATCCAATTCCGCCGCATGATTCGCATGCACCACCATCGCCAACGGCTTATTTAGCTGCGCACACATTTCCAAAAACGCGGCACTAATACGCGTCGGCATGACCACCGGTAAGCGCGTATGGATACGCAAACGCTTGACGTTCGGCAACGCCGACAACTGCTCTAGCAGCTCACGTAAGCGGCGGTCCGACAAACTCAGTGGGTCGCCGCCACTGAGAATGACTTCACTAATATCCGTGCGCGAGCGCAGCCAAGCGAGAGCTTGCGTCAGTCGCTCCGCCGTCGGCACATGCTCCTGATACGGAAAGTGACGCCGAAAACAGTAGCGACAATGGATCGCGCAGGCGCCGGTGACCATTAGCAACACGCGACCTTGGTATTTATGCAGAATGCTTGGCACCGGCGTAAAGCCCTTCTCCTCAAGCGGATCGACACCAAAGCCCGGCACAAGGTCGAGCTCTCTAGCTTGGCCGAGCACCTGAAGAAGCAAAGGATCAGCCAGATCGGCCCGACGCATACGCGCAACATAGCTGCGCGGCACCTTTAAGGCGAAATCATCTGCTGCCGCCAACGCCCCCGGCAGCAGGGCACTATCGAGCCCCAGCAAACGAAATAGTTCGGCGCTGCTGGTGATTAAATCAGAAGCAGCAGGCTGCCAGTCGATACCGGCGGAACTCTGCGCTATCATTGCGGGCCTTTCAGAGGGCATGCAAACAACCTGCGGATGTAAAATGGCTAACTATTCTACCAATGAATTCAAATCTGGTTTGAAAGTAATGCTCGATGGCGATCCTTGCGCCATCGTCGAAAACGAATTCGTTAAACCGGGTAAGGGCCAAGCCTTTAACCGCGTACGGCTGCGTAACCTGAAAAACGGCAAGATTTGGGAAAAAACCTTCAAGTCTGGCGAGTCCCTTGAGGGTGCCGACGTCATGGACGTCGAGATGCAGTATCTCTACAGCGACGGCGAGTTTTACCACTTTATGAACCCCGTTAGTTTCGAACAGCAAGCGGCAGACGTCGCGGCGGTGGGTGATGCAAAGTTATGGCTGGCCGAAGAGGACTCCTGCACCGTCACGCTGTGGAACGGTACCCCTCTCACCGTCACACCACCAAACTTTGTTGAACTAGAAATCGTCGAAACCGATCCTGGCGTTAAAGGCGACACCGCCGGCAGTGGCGGCAAACCTGCTCGACTAACCACTGGCGCCGTAGTCCGTGTTCCACTGTTTATCCAGATAGGCGAAACGATCAAAGTCGATACACGCAGTGGCGAATACGTCGGTCGCGTAAAAGACTAATCCCGATGACAGACTGGCGCCCCAGCGCGAAACTGGAAGCCCTCAAGGCACGCGCCAGTCTTTATCAAACTATCCACGCTTTTTTTTCCGCACGACAAGTCCTGCAAGTCGACACCCCGGTGCTCGCCCAACACGGCGTCACCGATATTCATATTCACTCCATTGCAGTCCCTGGGTACGGCTATTTACAACCGTCTCCGGAATATCACATGAAGCGCTTACTCGCCGCCGGCAGTGGTGCTATTTATCAAATCAGCAAAGCGTTTCGTGATGGTGAAGCGGGTCGCCGCCACAATCCAGAATTCACGCTGCTGGAATGGTATCGTCCGAATTTCTCATTACAGCAAATCATTGATGAAACAACCGCGCTACTCCAACCTCTGCTCGGCGTTCCAGTTCATCAAACAACATTTAAAGCCTTATTTCTGTCGCAGCTAGACGTAGACCCGCTACGCGCCGACACCCAGACCTTGCAAAAAATCGCCAACGATATCGAATCCGTACCCGCCATGAATAAAGCAGCATTAATTGACTGGCTAATGGCATGTGTTATCGAACCAGCCCTGCCCCGCGATCGCATCACCGTCGTTACCGACTTCCCTAGCTGGGCGGCAGCTCTGGCACAAAAAAAATACGATGCAGACGGAGAAGAAGTGGCACAACGATTCGAGATCTATGCGGGCGGCTACGAACTTGCTAACGGATACTTCGAATTGATCGACGCAACCGAACAAGCAAACCGGTTTGCTGACGACATTGACAAAAGAAAGGCCGATTCACTACCAACCTTGGCGGCTGACGAGCGCCTTATTGCCGCCATGCAACACGGCCTGCCGGCCTGCAGCGGCGTCGCCCTTGGCGTTGAACGACTATTGATGGCGCAGCATCACTGGCAAACAATATCAGACGTAATCGCCTTTCCAACAACGATTGCTTAAGGTCACAACCTATATATCGGCAATCGACGCAAAGACGGTGCACTTTATTGCGCGGAAAACCCACACCATATTTTCTGGCAAACTCTTCAAATGCAGCTCTCAACAAAACGTTACGCAGCCGCTTCCTGCTCTGTTACTTTCGGCAACCTCGTCACCGTTTCGATAATTGATTCGCTAATTTCTTGCACTGCCACTTCGGGAAAGTCATGCCCCATTCCTTTGACAGAATGCCAACGCGCACCAGGAATATTGCGCGCCGATAAACGCCCTCCCGTCGGCCGAATGAGAGGATCGCTGGCGCCATGAATAACCGTTGCCGGCGCCTTTATGCGGCGCAAATCTCGACGAAAACTACCCGTCGCCATCACCGCCATAAATTGCTGGCGGATACCGCGCGGATGCAAACCGCGCCCCCAGCTCTGTCGAAACATTGCTTCAACAATATCTTCTGCTTGCGGCAATGTCCCACCGAGTCGGCGCATCATGTCTTTGCCCATTTCAATATACTGCTCAATATTTTCAATGCGCACTTTCGGGCCGACCAACGTCTGTAGCGCAGCGCGTGTTGGCGGCGGCACAAGACGGCTATTTGGGCTCGACATAATCGACGTCAGACTCAGCACCCGATCAGGATAATGAATGGCCATCAATTGGCTAATCATTCCGCCCATTGATGCCCCGACAAGATGCACTCGTTGATAACCCAACGCGTCAATCAAACCAATCGTGTCACGCACCATATCATGCAGATCGTAGGCAACTTTTAATGGTAGCCCCAAATAGAAACGCACCATCGCCGCAACAGGGCCATGGGTAACGGGCGCCTTAAGGTGTGTGCTCATGCCGACATCGCGGTTATCAAAACGTATAACGCGATAGCCCTGCTCCGCCAGCGCATTGAGCAATGACTCCGGCCAAAAAACCATTTGTGCCGACAGCCCCATTACAAAAAGAATCGGCTCACCTGCTTCAGGACCACGGGCCTCATAAAAGAGTTCAACGCCGTTCGTTTCGATTTTGCCGCTGGTAATTTGCATGAACTGTCTCTATTTTTAATGAATGCGTATGGTGACCGCCAGATAGATGATGGCGAACATTGGCGACTCTCAAAGCGACTCTATTACGCCTGATCATTGCTATATTTTTCAACACGATGCTCAACGGCAACCAGAATAGCGCCGCCACACTCAGAAAACGACCTAACGAGACAACAAGCCGCCGGCATGAATGAAATTGGCCTAAAAAGATACCGCCTGTTGTTTTATGGCAACATTCTCGACGAAGCCGATCCAGCTAGTGCCAAACGCGCACTCGCGGAGCGCTATCGCCTAACCACGAATAAACTAGAGGCGTGTTTCTCTGGGCGCAAAGTCGCACTGCACAGCGACCTCAGTGAACGTGATGCCTATCGCTTACAAGGCGAGCTTGAAGATGACGGCTTGATTACACACCTAGAGCTGCTTGATCACGCGAGTCGCTCGGCTGAACCAAGGCAAACCTCTGCAGACGCGCCACTGCCACGCGCGGTATTTGCCACTGCCACAAATAACAGCTCCCCAGCACCAATCCAGAGCGGCCCCACCAGCTCAGCACTGCACCCCAACCCACCGGCACACGACGCATCCATTACCTGCACGGTATGCCTAAACGTCCTCAATCCAGAAAACGCTAAATGCCCTAACTGCGGCACCATCAAGCCAGCTACAGCAGCGACAACAAAACAGAGATCAATAATCATCGCCAAATTCACGCTGGCCGGTCTTGTCCTAAGCGCGCTCGTTGCCGGCGCAACATGGCTCGCACTCCCCCTTTATCAACAACAACAAAATCACGTTCATGTCCGTAACGCCATCAGCCAAGCCGAAGACGTCAGCGATCAGCTGCGTGCCTTTATCGATAAAACCGGCTTCTGGCCCAATTCAAACCTCGACGCCGGCCTTGGCGCACCCGATTCATTCCAGAGCAAGGCAATTGCCAGTATTCGCATCGGCTCCAAGGCACTCATCCTTGTCACTCTCAACGACAACCTAAACAGTATCGGTGGCCAAACGTTGCTGTTCATCCCCCAGCGCGACACCGATCAAATCGTACATTGGCGCTGCGACGGCGGCACATTAGCGCCACATTGGCGGCCGACCGAATGCACAGCGCCTGAACACAGCGAGTATCAACGCCAAGACACAGCGGAGCCATTAACGCTCGCAGAAAGCATTCCCGCCATCACTTCCAGCACCGACACCACAGGCCCGAGCGAACGAAAAATCCAACGGTTGCTGCGCGATGAAATCAGCAAAACCTTGCATGTGCGCCAAGCTGTCATGCAAATGAAGGTAATGGACGGACTATGGCCAGCCACTAACGCGGAAGCCGCCTTGCCTGCCGCACGCCTAATCGGCTCGAGCGCATTCCGCAAGGTTGAGGTGCAACCTGAGGGCCACATCCTGTATGTCTTCTCCGACCAAATCCCCTCGTTCGAAGGACACAAGCTTTGGCTTGTACCCTCGTCCATCGGCGAATGGCGCTGTGAAGCCTCCTTCGAAGATCGTTATCTACCCACCCCTTGCTCTGCCTCTATTAGCCACTGAGATCGCCCTCCCCTTGACCCACCATATAGCCCGCTATACGCGGGCTATATGGGCTTTGCGTCTGCCCTTTTGAAGAGAAAAAGCACCACCAGACACCGACCGCTCGTCGGCCGGGGGTTATGCAAAGATTGACGCATCACTCATTTGGGAATATTTTCCCAATTATGAAAGACGCCAACACCATCATTTTACTTGCCCTCGCACGATTGCTCAGACCAATCGTTCGTATGCTGCTGCGCAACAAGGTGTCTTATAAAACATTCGAAGAAACGGCTCGTCAGGTCTTTGTCGAAGTGGCCGATCAGCACTTTGCCGTGCCTGGCCGCAAACAAACCAATAGCCGAATTAGCGTCGTCACGGGGTTATCAAGAAAAGAAGTGCTGCGAATCAAACGTTTAGCGCCTCTAGAAGACAGAGATCTTGCGGATCAATTTCATCGCGCCGCCCGTGTCGTCTCCGCTTGGACAACAGAACCCGATTTCATGGACGCACAAGAAAATCCAATATCACTCCCCTTCGACGGCCCGATGAACTCATTCGCTGCGCTGGTCGAACGGTATAGCGGTGATGTGCCTGCGCGAGCCATGCTAGATGAGCTAATCAGTGCAGGCGTTGTCGCCATGAACGAACAGCGCCACGTCACACTGAAGCGGCGCAGCTATGTGCCGTCCGGCGACGATACGCAAATGCTCAAAATTCTAGGCACGGACGTCGGCGATCTAGCAAATACCATCGTCCATAATTTTGACGCCACCACGACGCAGTCTCGGTTTCAATTAAAGGTGGCGTACGACAACTTACCCGAAGAATGCTTGGCGACTTTTCACCAGCAAGTATCAGAGCGCGGACATGACGTGCTTGTGGAGTTTGATAAATACCTACGGCTGCAGGACAGAGATACCAACCCATCAGTAAAAGGCCGAGGCAGGATGCGAGCCGGCGTTGGCATCTACTACTTCCAAGAAAAACAGGAAGAGGCATTATGAAAACGACAAGCTGGAGCACCTCACCCGTACTGCTCGCCACGCTGCTTGCGCTCGTGTCATGCGGCGGCGACTCCTCCAGCAGCAATGGCGGCCGCAACGACGTCGCCAACGGCGGCATTGGTGGCTCCGGTTCCGGCACCGCCTCAGATTACGGCTCCATCATCGTTAACGGCAGCGGCACCAACGGCCGGGAATTAATCGTCGAAGCGCACACGCGTCTTAGCCTCGACGGCACATCTGTGCCGTATGTAGACGGGACTAGCGAATTGCCACTAGGGGCGACGGTTGAATTCTTGCTCGCCGAAGACGTTAGCGATGATGTCCGTTCTGGTACCGCCATCGAAATCCGTGGCTATCATCGGGTGATCGGACCAATCACTAACCTAACCCCACTGACTGTCCTGAACCAACAAGTGACGCTCGAAGATGGCACTGTGCTGGGCGATAACGACACCTGCATGCTTGATATCGACAACCTGATTGCCGGCGACGTCATTGCCGTAGCAGGACCGGTCAAAGCCGACGGCAGCATCGTTGCTACCCGTTTCGTGGACGCCAACTGCGACCCAAGCGAAGGTGTGGCACCAGCACCAATGCTAGATGAATGGCGTCTGCTAGGCCGCGCACACAACATTGCCAGCGATAGCTTCTCTATCGGCGCACAAACCATTACCACACTCGGCACGCCATTTATGGAATGCCCTGCAACACTCAACGAGCAACAGAAGGTTTATGTGCGGCTATCGACTGGCGCCGCAGCCACTGGCCTGAACGCCCTAGAAGTCACCTGCGTACCTGAAGGGATCGCGATTCTCAGCAGCCTATCGGACGTGCCGAACAATCTGCCCGTTAGCTTCTCGGGCGTGGTTACCGACGCACCGATAACCTCTCTGCTGGATCTTCTTGAGCTTGACGGCGAAGTCCTATTCGAAATTGACGGCCAAACCATCCGCGTCAACTCATTAACTGCCGTACTCAATGGCACCGTTAGCGGCGCACTCGCAGCCCTGCAACTTGGCGCGCATGTGGATGTCGACGGCACGCTCGGTAGCGATGGCATTATTACTGCCAACCACATTTATCTGTTACCTAGCTTGCTCGATCTGATCGACGACATCTTAGGCGATATTTTGCGCGGCTTATTCGGCCAACTCGATCCGCTAAACCACCGCAATACAATGCCAAGTACCGATGCGCGCTTTATTGCATCCCCGATTACCTTTGAGCAAGCACAACGCTACACAACACAGCAGTACGCCATAACGCTTGGCGACGACATCAACATCGGCGTGGTTAAACTCTCGGTCAATACCGACGCACACGTCAGCATCATGAATACCGGCCCTCAACAACCTGGGCAAAAGTTTCTTGCCGCACTGCAACATGGCATTGACGTGGCGTTCGCCACCGACGGAGACGTTGTATTTGAAAAGGACCTAGTCGCCTTTCATAACTGATCCCCCCCGGGCACGAAAGTGCCCAACCCCTTGGCCGCGTTCCCCGAACGCGGCTTTTTTTTGTCTGTTTTTTGGCAGAGAAAAGCCGCCGCAACCTCCCAACCTTTTCATTCGATACTGCTCGCTTGCACGCCCCCCCAAAAAAAAAGGGCAAAAAAAAGGAGAGCAAGTGCTCTCCCTTTTTCTCACACACCGAGGCAGATTAGCTCTCGGCACGCTCTACAGCAGTACTGTCAACCTTTTGGAAACCGCGCGGCAGTTTCGCGCCGCGGCGGCCACGCTCGCCAAGGTAATGCTGTAAATCAGACGGCTTAAGACTGAGATGGCGCTTGCCGGAATGCACAACCAGCGTGTCTTTCGGTCCAAGCACCTGCATGTCGAACATAAACTCGCTACGTTCCTGTAATCGCGCCGACGGAATCGACATCATCTTATTGCCTTTCCCGCGCGCCATTTCCGGCAACTCCGCAACAGGAAATACCAATAACCGGCCTTCGTTCGAGATCATCGCAATACAATCATCCGCGACATTGTTAACCGGACGAGGATGCAATACCGCGCCACCCTTCGGCACGTTTAACACCGCTTTACCGGCCTTTTTATTGGCAAATAAATCACTAGTACGGGCAACAAAGCCGTAACCCGCATCGCTAGCAAGCAGCCACGCATCTTTATCGGCCCCCATTAACGCGGCAACAAACGACGCACCACTCGGCGGCACAAGCATGGCGGACAACGGCTCACCATGACTACGTGCGCTCGGCAAGGTATGCGCCATTAATGAATAACTACGGCCCGTGGAATCCAAGAAACAGACCTGCTGATTAGAGCGTCCCTGCGCAGCTGAGTGAAAACTATCACCCGACTTATAGTTCAAGGTTAACGGATCTAGGTCATGGCCTTTACCAGCACGCACCCAGCCTTTTTCGGACATAACCACTGTCACCGGCTCTGCGGATACCAAATCTGACTCATCCATCGCCCGCGCCTCACCGCGAACCACCAATGGCGAACGGCGTGCATCGCCATACTTGTCCGCGTCTTCCTTAATTTCTTTACCGACCAGCTTTTTCATCAACGCCATCGAACCCAGCGTTTTCTCTAAATTTTCGCGCTCCGCCTGCAGCTCTTCTTGCTCACCGCGGATCTTCATCTCTTCGAGCTTGGCCAAATGACGCAGCTTTAATTCAAGGATCGCTTCCGCCTGACGATCGCTAAGACTAAAGCGCTCCATCAACGTCACTTTAGGCTCTTCTTCAAAACGAATAATACGAATCACTTCGTCAATATTCAGAAACGCGATGAGCAACCCGTCGAGAATATGTAGTCGATCAACCACCTTATCCAAACGATACTGAAGACGACGGCGCACCGTAATCATACGGAACTGCAGCCACTCATTTAAGATCACGTCCAGCGACTTAACTTGCGGCTTACCGTCAATACCAATCATGTTGGTGTTTACACGATAATGTTTTTCCAGATCCGTCGTCGCAAAAAGATGGTTCATCAACTGCTCGGCATCAATACGATTCGAGCGTGGCGTAATAATCAGACGTGTTGGATTTTCATGATCAGATTCGTCACGAAGATCGCTTACCATCGGCAGCTTCTTCTTATTCATCTGATCGGCAATCTGCTCTAACAACTTTGCCCCCGAAACCTGATGCGGCAACGCAGTAATAACAATATCGTTTTCTTCTCGCTCCCAGATGGCGCGCATCTTGATTGAACCGCGCCCTTCCGCATACATGCGAATAATGTCGTTACGGGGAGTAATGATTTCCGCGTCGGTGGGATAGTCCGGCGCTTGGATGTGCTCCATCAAATCATCAAGTGAGGCGCCAGGGTCTTTAAGCAGGTGCAAACAAGCATTCGCCACTTCACGCAAATTATGCGGCGGAATATCGGTGCTCATACCAACAGCAATACCGGTCGTGCCATTCAACAAAACATTTGGCAAACGCGCCGGCAATAACTTCGGCTCTTCCAACGTACCATCAAAGTTTGGCAACCATTCAACCGTACCTTGCCCCAACTCCGACAGTAACACTTCTGCATACGGCGCCAATTTCGATTCGGTGTAACGCATTGCCGCAAATGATTTCGGATCATCCGGCGAACCCCAGTTACCCTGCCCATCGACCAACGGGTAACGATAACTAAACGGTTGCGCCATCAACACCATGGCTTCATAACAAGCCGAGTCACCATGCGGATGATACTTACCCAGCACATCACCGACGGTACGTGCTGATTTCTTATACTTAGCAGTGCTCTTTAGGCCTAACTCCGACATAGCAAAAACAATGCGCCGCTGAACGGGCTTCAAACCGTCGCCAATATGCGGCAATGCACGATCCAAGATCACGTACATCGAATAGTCGAGATAGGCTTTTTCGGTATAGTCGCGCAGTGAAACTTTTTCGAATTCGTCAGCCATAATGGCACTCACTCACTTACTCATGGCGCGAAAGTTACGCCGAAGAATTAAATATATAATGGCAGTACGATGGTTAGATATCGGCCAGATTGCCTTTCTTTTCCAGCCAACTTTTACGATCACCGGCACGTTTTTTTGACAACAACATGTCTAGCATTTGATGGGTCTCGTCCTCGCCATTCATTTGCAACTGAACTAGGCGACGGGTATCTCGCGCCATCGTCGTTTCACGCAACTGCAATGGGTTCATCTCACCCAGACCTTTAAAGCGAGTAATCTGAACTTTGCCGCGCTTGCCTTCCGCCTTGATACGATCAAGCACGCCCTGACGCTCGTCATTATCAAGGGCATAATAAACATCCTTACCAACATCCACGCGATACAGTGGCGGCATGGCAACAAATACGTGGCCGTTACGCACTAGTGCGGGAAAATGACGAACGAACAAAGCGCAAATGAGCGTCGCAATATGTAAACCATCAGAGTCGGCATCCGCAAGAATACAAACCTTGCCGTAACGCAGCTGCTTTAGATCATCCGAACCCGGCTCCACTCCCAGCGCCACCGCAATATCATGAATTTCATTGGACGCCAGCACTTCGCCAGAATCAACTTCCCATGAATTCAGAATTTTTCCGCGCAACGGCATAATCGCCTGGAACTCGCGACTACGCGCCTGCTTCGCCGATCCACCCGCAGAATCACCTTCGACTAAAAATATTTCTGTCTGGGCCAAATCATCACTGGAGCAATCTGCCAGCTTGCCCGGCAACGCAGGGCCACTCGTCAACTTTTTGCGCACTACTTTTTTCGATGCACGCAAACGTTTCTGCGCATTATTAATGCACAGCTCCGCAAGACGTTCGGCATCATCGGTGTGCTGATTTAGCCACAACGAAAAAGCGTCCTTTACCACGCCGGAAACAAACGCTGCGGTTTTCCGCGAGCTGAGTCGTTCCTTGGTTTGCCCAGCAAACTGTGGGTCTTGCATCTTGATACTGAGCACGTAGCACGCACGATCCCAAATATCTTCCGGCGAAAGCTTCACGCCGCGCGGCAGTAAATTACGCAACTCACAAAACTCGCGCATCGCTTCCAGCAATCCAGCACGCAGGCCGTTGGTATGGGTGCCGCCCTGCGCTGTCGGAATAAGATTCACATAAGACTCAGTGACGATTTCACCAGCCTCAGGCATCCAGACAATCGCCCAATCTGCCGATTCGGTATCCGCACTAAAAGCACCCACAAACGGTGCTTGTGGCAATCGCTCCCAGCCACGAGTGGCATCAAGCAAGTACTCACTTAAACCTTCGGCGTAAAGCCATGTTTCGGTTTCGCCGGCTTTCTCATCAATAAGAGTGACTTCTAGGCCGGGGCATAGCACCGCTTTGGCGCGCAGTAGATGGCGCAATTTCGGCACCGAAATATTCGGACTATCAAAGTATTTTTCATTCGGAACGAATCGAATAATCGTGCCGGTGTTACGTTTGCCAACCGTGTCGACCACTTCTAAGTCAGATGTTTTTTCGCCGTCGGAAAAGGTGATGCGGTACAACTGGCCGTCGCGCTTAACGAACACTTCAAGCTGACTCGACAGCGCGCACACCACCGATACGCCAACACCATGCAGACCGCCAGAAAACTGATAGTTGTCGTTATTGAACTTACCGCCAGCATGCAGAGTCGACAAAATCACTTCGACACCGGGCTTGTTCAGCTTTGGATGCAAGTCCACTGGCATGCCGCGACCGTCATCCTCGACTTCAACCCAGCCATTTTTAAACAGCGTGACTTTGATGCTTTTCGCGTGACCGGCCAAGGCTTCATCGACAGAGTTATCGACAACTTCCTGAACGAGGTGATTCGGGCGCTGGGTATCGGTATACATGCCGGGACGCTTACGTACCGGTTCCAGACCCGAGAGGACTTCAATATTCTCGGAGGTATAATTATTGGTCATGTTTTAATCATTCGAATGTGGTGTCACAAGTTAGAGCCAGAAATTAGTGCGGCCAGCGTATTTCAGCAAGTTATACGGCAAGGCTGATGCCGCAAAACCGCAACACTAACGGAATAAACGCATCGAAGTCATCAAAAGCATGGCTGCCACCAATACCTCGATACACGTGACTGTCGGCATAATAATCCCAAGCATCATGCCAATCGAGCGTTTCATCGCCGGTCTGCTGCAACAAAAGAAGATTTTCTGGGTGCAGGATATCGGTAATTTCATAGTGACGCAGCTCATCTAGCCAACTACGTTCGAACCGATAAGACTCGCCAGTATGATAATTAGCCATCTCACCCGGCGCGTTATCCAACAGCGCCCAAGGGCGGACAGCAGGGTTCACCAGCGCCGCCTTCAATTCATGATGCTGTGCTAGCCAAGTGGCGTAAAAACCTCCGAGAGAGGATCCCAGCAACGCCACTGGCCCTGCGCCAGCAATCTCCGCCTCTAGCTGCGCCATCGCCAAACGAGGCGACGGTGACAACGCCGGAATAATGATTCGGTCGCCTTGGCCACGGTCAACAAAATACTGACGCATTTGCTGGGCCTTGGCAGACAGCGGCGAGCTGTTAAAGCCATGGATATAGAGCAACGAAACGTCATCGCAGGACATTGGCTCAACCTTAAAAAGAATGAATAGGAAAATACTGGGCACCGAGACGCAGAACGGCCTCAGTACCCCTTTATAGAAAGGTCGACTTCAAACTCTATACCTTCCACCCGGGAAACCTGGGTGTCGATACGGCCATCATCATAGAGATCCAGCCAACGATAGCCGGGTGGGGTTTTCTCAACTGCAAAATCATCGCTAAACGGCTTGAACTGCACGCAGGTCGAAGGCACAGAATACAGCTTCACGCCGTTACGTTCGCCCGCATACTCCTGATGCACATGCCCCCAAATAACAGCACGCACACTCGGGTACTGATCAATCGTGTCGAAAAAACGACCCGCACTGGCCACGACTTGGGTATCCAGCCACTTGCAGCCCATCGGTATCGGGTGGTGGTGCAAGCAAACCAGCACATGCTCACCCTTGGCGGATTTTAAGGAGCGATCGAGGAAGGCAATATCGTCGTCGTACAACTCACCGGGAACATCACCAGGAATGGTCGAATCGAGCATGACGATGGTCCAGTTGCCCACATCGATCACGCATGGGCTCATTTTATCGAGCCGCTCACTGAGAACGTCAAGCATCGGCGCCGGCTTGTCGTGATTACCTTCAAGCCAGTAACACGGGGTATCGAAGGTATCCAGAGCGTCGTTCAGGCGCTTATAGGCCTCAAAGGACGCATCCTGTGCCAAATCGCCCGTCGCGAGCATTAGATCAATATTAGGCTGCTCTGCCCGAATAAGATCCAGTACTCGATCCAAGCTAAACTGTGTATTGAGCCCCAACAGTTTACCTTCCGTGTCTGCAAACAAGTGGCAGTCTGACAACTGCACCACTCGCAGGGGGCTAACTCCTGCTTTACTCAAACCCGCGCTCCCTCAAGCGTTTCATTCCTCTTATATCGGATGGCCGCAACGAAAGCCAGCATACATCGACATGGAATGCTTTTACGTCAACGTTTCGCCAACCCTGTCTCAACATATGAGACTCAACGCGACCACTAGCTTACCGCGGTAAGCGCCCGACCGTGAGCCGCTACATGCCGCAGCCATTCGCCAAGAAAACGATTCCATTGGTGCTTTTCATCCGGCACATGCATCGCCGCATTCGGATACTGATTCTTCGCATCAACTTTGCGCCACGGCCGTGCTTCTGTCACTTCGGCAATACGCGCATCGTGATACAAACGTATCGTTAACGCAGGCGCCGACAACAGCGGATGCTGCGCATCCTGCTCCATTTGTAAAATAGTAGTGTACGGCGCTCGCTCTAAAACGCGAATCCATATTTCTCGGCTCTGCTCACCATCAGACACATTCAACGTTGCCCGATCCTGCTCACCGACAACACGCATTAGCTTAACCATACGCGCATAGTTTGCCTCGCACTGTGTCATCAGTGCGGGGAAATCTAGCTGGTATCGCTTACCGCGAGTCTTATTCATTTCACCTTTCATTCTGACACTATACGAAATTCAAGCACCGGCGCACCATCTTGCGTCGAGGGCGATTTTATGTAACTGCAACCACTGTAACGCAATAATTGAAGCCGCATTGTCTACCAAACCGCTGCTTAGCAATGCCGGCACCTGCGCAAAAGCTACTTTGACCACACGAATATCTTCGCCCTCATCTGGCTGACCGTAAATACCACCCGCTTCACTCAAATCGGCGCGCGCGATAAATACCGTAAGCCGCTCATCACTGCCGCCTGGGCTTGGCATGTACTGATAAATTTTCTCGACCTCTGCCAGCGCAATATTGGCTTCTTCTATCGCTTCGCGACGAACTAAATCGGCATGGGCCTCACCGGCTTTATCCGCAATGCCTGCAATTAATTCCAGGCACCAAGGCGAGTCGCGCCAGCCCAATGCGCCCACCCGAAACTGCTCCACCAACAATATTTCTTGGCGCACTGGATCGTAAGGCAACACGGCCGCTGCCGCGCCACGAACAAATAGTTCACGCACCACTGGCTTCGCCCAACCACCTTCATAAGCACGATGACGCAGCGTTAATCGGTCTATACGAAAAAAACCCCTAAACGGGGTTTCCTTCGCGAGTATTTCAACGTCATCCGATTGAAACGGAGGTACACACTCGTTGGTCATAACTATCCTTGCAAACGATACCTTGCAGACTAAGCCTTATGATAAATCTCACTGCCCTTATCACGAAACTCAGCAGACTTCTCCGCCATGCCTTTTTCGGCCTCCGTGTCGCCTTCAGGAATCTTGCCGTCCTCCAGCGTCGCAGCGTAATCACGCACTTGCTTACTGATTTCCATTGAGCAAAATTTCGGGCCACACATAGAACAGAAGTGTGCAACTTTATGCGCGTCTTTCGGCATCGTTTCATCGTGATATTCACGCGCACGATCTGGATCGAGACCCAAGTTAAACTGATCTTCCCAGCGAAACTCAAAACGAGCTTTGGACAAAGCGTTGTCGCGCGTTTGTGCGCCTGGATGCCCCTTCGCCAGATCCGCCGCATGCGCCGCAATCTTATAAGCAATAATGCCTTCTCGAACATCAGCGCGGTTCGGTAAACCAAGATGTTCTTTCGGCGTGACGTAACACAGCATCGCTGTGCCATACCAACCAATCATTGCCGCACCAATGGCACTGGAGATATGGTCATAACCCGGCGAAATATCGATCGTTAATGGCCCAAGCGTATAAAACGGTGCTTCATCGCACCATTTCAACTGCTCTTCCATGTTGGCTTTAATCATGTGCATCGGCACATGACCAGGACCTTCGATCATGACCTGCACATCATGCTTCCACGCAATTTTGGTTAGTTCGCCAAGCGTACGCAGCTCACTAAACTGCGCTTCATCATTGGCGTCGGCCAAACAACCTGGACGCAAGCCGTCGCCCAGCGAGAATGTCACGTCGTACGCTTTCATGATTTCGCAAATGTCTTCAAAGTGCGTATACAAGAAACTTTCTTTGTGATGCGCAAGACACCACTTCGCCATAATCGAACCGCCACGAGACACAATGCCAGTAATACGCTTGGCGGTCATCGGCACATAGCGCAGCAACACCCCAGCGTGGATTGTAAAGTAATCGACGCCCTGCTCTGCCTGCTCGATCAACGTGTCACGGAAAATTTCCCAAGTGAGATCTTCCGCAACGCCATTCACTTTTTCCAACGCCTGATAAATTGGCACCGTGCCAATCGGTACCGGCGAGTTACGCAAAATCCACTCACGGGTTTCATGGATATTTTGGCCGGTGGAAAGATCCATCACCGTATCGCCGCCCCAACGCGTCGACCACGTCATCTTCGCAACTTCCTCTTCAATAGAAGACGTCACTGCAGAGTTGCCAATATTGGCATTAATTTTAGTGAGAAAGTTACGTCCGATAATCATCGGCTCGATTTCAGGATGATTAATATTTAGCGGAATCACCGCGCGGCCACGGGCCACTTCAGAGCGCACAAACTCAGGGGTAATTTCATCGGGAATCGCGGCGCCAAAACTATGACCGGGATGCTGCTGCACCGGCAGCCCGGCTTCGCGCGCTTCCTGCAATCGCTGATTCTCACGAATCGCGATGTATTCCATTTCAGGGGTAATAATGCCCTGCCGCGCGTAATGCATCTGCGTGACGTTCTTGCCAGCCTTTGCCCGCATCGGCACACGCACATGTGGAAAGCGCAATCCTGCAGTCGCCACATCATTGGCACGACGACGGCCATACTCACTACTTAGACCATCAAGTTGGTCACAATCGTCACGCTCGACAATCCATGGCTGACGAACCGGTAACAAACCTTTATAAATATCAATCTGCGCGTTGGGGTCTGTGTAGGGACCGGAGGTGTCGTACACCGTTAACGGTGGATTTTCCTCGAACTTTCCGTCGCCGAGCGGAGTCGGACTCTGGTGAATTTCGCGCATCGGCACGAGAATATCCGGCCGACTACCGGAAATGTAAATTTTTGTTGAACCAGAAAGCGGCTTGCACGCTTCCTGAATGGCGTTAAACGACGTACTTGACTGATCGTCCGGCACTGGTGGGCCTCCGGCAGAAAGAAAGACAATAAGGAAGCCTCCACTCTAAAACGGCCGTTAAATCATCGCTTGCCGACGGGGGATGATGGCGAAACAACGATTTGCGAGACCGGTCAGAGGCTTCCGGGGGGGACACTATAAGACAGTGCCCGCACGACTGAAACCGGCCAGAGCAAATGGACGAGAAGATAGCACTTAACTGGTACGATAGAGTACCATTGCCAATGGCGTCACTATCAGCATACTTCGGACACAAATAACAGTCCGTACAGACGAGATTAAATACTCACGGTCACATAAATAGCGAGCGAGACGCTCCACTTTAAGTTAAGAAATCTAATTTCAAGAGGCACAACCGCATGCAGAAGATACTCGCCCCCCTAGCACTGGCTGTCGCACTCGCCAGCGGTTCCGCGTTAGGCGCCACATTACAAGATGTCGCCTATGCTGCATGGGGTAACGATCACGAGTGGGAAGTCGCCCGTAAAACCTGGCTTGCCGCCGAAGAAACAAAGAAGCAGGGGTTTGGTGGACTGCTGCCACAAGTCACAGCCAACTACACACACCTGCGGAATGAACAGCGTTACGAAGCCTTTGCGGGGCAACCTGGTGGCTCACCACTAAGACGCGAATATGAATCGCAAACCACCAGCGTGAATGTTGTTCAGCCTTTGTTCCGCATGGATGCGTGGTATGAATATCAACGCACCAAGAAAGTCACCTCTGCGGCCGAAGCGAATTTTGATAGCGCCCGTCAAAGCTTCTTATTACGGGTCACTGAGCAATATATGAATGTGCTGCGCACCCGAGAAAATCTGACCAGCGCGCAAGCAGAAGAACGCGCGCTAGCTCGCCAACTCGACCAAGCCAACGAACGCTATAAGGTCGGTCTCGTGCCCATCACCGACGTCAACGAAGCACAAGCAGCGTATGACCTCAGTCGCGTCGGCTTGATCGTCGGCGAGTCCGACTTCGCCATTGCCCGCGATCAACTTGAAGCGCTCACTGGCAAGCGCTGGGACAGCCTCGACAGCCTTCAGGCTGAATTGCCCATGTCTGGCCCTGAGCCCGCCAACCCCGATACATGGGTAGAGCAAGCGCAGACCAATAATCCTCAAGTGCTCACTGCACGCAGCAATGCGGATACCGCGAAGGCCGTTTCCAAACAAGGCATGGCGGCACAAATGCCGACCGTCGATTTGGTCGGCCAGTACCAGCATCAGAACACCCTTAAAGAAAATATCGATGTCACTGCATTGAGCGGCGGCTTTGGTTTAAGCAATGGCACTGAAGGCAACTATTACGGCGTGCAAGTTTCCATGCCGTTGTTCGCCGGCGGCGCCCTTAACTCGAAACGCAAACAGGCGGCGCTGAATTATCAAGCGTCCGAAGAGCAGTACAAGTTGGTATGGCGCGACATCGGCCAACAAACCCGCAGCTTGCACCGCGTCGTCGAAGCCAACGTTCTGCGCGTCCAGGCGCAACGCCAAGCACTGGTCTCAGCACAATCCGCATTGAAGGCGACGGAGTCAGGCTATTCTGTTGGCACTCGCAATATTGTTGATGTGGTGATTGCACAGCGTAATCTGTATTCGGCACAACGGGATTACGCCGCCGCACGCTACACTTACATTATCGACAGCCTGCGCTTAAAAGCGGCCGCCGGCATTCTCACCGAAGAAGACCTTTCTGAAGTGAACGGCTGGTTGGACAGCAGTAAGCCCGTTAACCTCTATGAAGAAAGTGGCCAAGACGCAGCCACCAACGTCAGCACGCGCTGAAGCGCACCGCGATGGGTGGCCTGCACATGTAACGCAGCGTCACCCATTGTTTTTCTGCGGGCATGGCTTGCAGCCTGATTAGGCACAGACACCGCGCCTTCCACCACCGGACCACCAAACAACCCCACCAGCTGAACGGCTAACGCGTCGGCGTCCGCCACAATCGTCATCGCCCCAGCCTGTTCCAATAGTTGCGCAATCAAAGTGAAGTTATGCAAGTGCGGGCCAGTTAAAACAGGCAGCCCCCAGGCGCTCGGCTCGAGTAAATTATGCCCGCCGACATCCACCAACGAACCGCCCACAAAGGCAACATCAGCAAACCCGAACATTTGCATCAGCTCGCCCATGGTGTCACCTAAATAAACATCACACGCCGCATCAACCTGCTTTGTAGCACTGCGCTTTAACACCGTAAAACCATGCGCGCTGGCGAGCTGTCCCACTTCCGCAAAACGCTCTGGGTGCCGCGGCACCAAAATCAGTAGCGCATCAGGAAAGTGCATTTTCAGTTGCTTATGCGCCACTAACACTGGCTCATCTTCGCCGGCATGGGTACTGGCCGCTATCCATACAGGCCGCGCACCAAGTTGCTGGCGCCACAACGCCGCCCCCTGACGCAAAGATTCATTGGGGTCGATATCAAACTTAACGCTGCCGGTAACGGCGATGCTGTTTTCCGCGGCACCCAATTCTTGAAAACGCGTTGCGTCCGCCTGCGTCTGTACCGCCAAACAGTGCATGGCTTGCAACATGGGCGTCACCAGTGCGGGGAAGCGCGCATAACCGCGCTGGCTGCGCTCCGACAAGCGCCCATTGATCAGCATCACCGGCACCTTTCGTGTCGCCGCGATCGCGACGATATTCGGCCACAGCTCGGTCTCCAACAACAGCACCAGCGATGGCTGAAACGCGTTAAAAAAACGCCTCACCGCGCCAGGTAATTCCCACGGCGCGTAAACATGCAAAACACGATGACCAAACACTGCTCGAACACGCTCCGAACCGGTCGGGGTGGTGGTAGTCATCACGATCTGCGTCTCTGGATACCGGCTCAGTAACTGTTCAACCATGGGCACCGCTGCCAGCGCTTCACCCACTGACACCGCGTGCACCCAAACGCAGCCGCCCTGCTCTTTAGGCAATGCCGTGGATGGGTAAAAACCCAATCGCTCCGCCCAGCGCTCGCGGTATAGTGGCGCGCGCCGACCACGCCACCACATTCGCATCAACAACAGAGGCAGCAACAAAACCCATAAGCTGGAATAGATAAAACGCGCGCCAGTCATTCTAGATAGCCATCCTTAATCATGCTTCCCTGCTGTAAGCCCCACTTTGCATCCAGTGCTAACTCCGGTTCACGTCTCGCTTAATCCACGCGAAGCACTCCAAAATATTGCCGCGCAAAACGGGAGCCTTGCATGTAAGCGCATTCAAACGTTAACGCGGCGGCAGCCCCGAAGGCGTCACCGAAAAACTGCCGCTATGCTACCATAGCCAGCATTCTTCACACTGATACCGAAGCAGGCGCCCGAACGGAAACCGACCGCACCCGGAGCGGTGGCAAGCCATAATACGAGCCATAATACGAGCGTAGACGAGCATGACAAAAACCGTCAAAACGGACATAGCAATTTTAGGCGGCGGCATCGCCGGCCTCTGGATGATGAACATCCTGCGTCAACGAGGCTACAGCTGCGTGCTGCTCGAAACCAATACGCTCGGCGGCCAACAGACATTGCTAAGCCAAGGCATTATTCATGGCGGATTAAAGTACGCCCTCAGCGGAACGCTCTCCAACGAATCGGAAGCCATCGCTGGCATGCCTGACCGTTGGCGTAAAAACATTGCCGGCAACGGTGACATTGATTTAAAGGATGTGCGTGTACTGTCTGACACCCAATACCTGTGGTCTGCCGGTTCGGTCGCCTCACGCTTCACCACTTTTTTTGCCAGCAAAATGTTGCGCGGGCGCATTGAAAAATTGCCGTTCAACGACTACCCGCCCGCACTCAAAAGCGAACGATTCAAAGGCAACGTCTATCGCATGGACGACCTCGTCATCGACACGCCGTCGTTACTGCGCGCGTTGATTGCACCCGTCGCCGAGCAAATACTGCGTTTCGATGCCAACCAAGATGCCATTGAATGGAACGAGAACGGCATAGCCGCGATTCGTACTGGCGGCACCCGCATAGAGCCAAGCGTGTCTATCCTCGCAGCAGGCGCGGGCAACGCGGCATTACTCGATGCTGCTCACACACACGGATTGGCGCGCGGCATCAACGCGCAGATTCGCCCACTGCACATGCTAGTGGTCAAGCACACGCTCGACTTCCCATTTTATGCCCATTGTATTGGCGCCAGTAATAAACCCCGCTTGACCGTCACCACACATTCCCTTGCCGATGGCTCACACGTTTGGTATCTCGGCGGCGACATTGCCGAGCGTGGCGTCGACATGAGCGAAGCAGCGTTGATAGCTGCGGGTAAGAAAGAACTGTCGCAGCTATTCCCGTGGATTGATTTTTCTCAAGCCGAGTTTGCTGGCGTACGCATTGACCGTGCCGAGCCCGCCCAAAACGCACTAGCCAAACCAGACAATGCCTTTGCACAGCGCGATAAAAACTTGATCGTTAGCTGGCCGACAAAACTCACCTTGGCTCCCGACCTTGGCGATAGAGTTACCGCATTGCTCGCCGATCTAGAGCCTTCGCACAACGAAATCACGCTAGACCCCGAACTTCAGCGCGCCGCGCTCGGCACGCCAGCTTGGCATAACTTATTTGGACATGGCTTATCTGGAAACAATAATGGCTGACTTTATTCGCCCGCTTGGCCAAACCGGCCTCAACATCAGCGCCATTGGACTCGGTACCGTTAAGTTAGGCCGAGATCAGGGCGTGAAATATCCGCATGCATTTACCATCCCCAATGATGATGAAACACGCGACCTGTTTGCCCTCGCCAAAGATCTTGGCATTAACCTGATTGATACCGCTCCAGCCTACGGCAACAGCGAAGAGCGGTTAGGGAAGCTGCTGCCGCAACGAAACGACTGGGTCATTGTCAGCAAGGTGGGCGAAGAATTTGAGAATGGCGTTAGCTATTTTGATTTCTCCGCGCAGCATACTCGCCGCTCTGTTGAGCGCAGCTTACGTCGCTTAAATACTGACTACCTCGATGTTGTGTTGGTGCACTCCGACGGCAATGACATGGATATCGTCACGCAACAGGGCACTCTCGACGCCCTATCTGAGTTAAAGAAACAGGGTCTCATTCGAGCGTTTGGCCTATCAGGTAAAACCGTTCCGGGAGGCATTGCCGCACTTGCCCAATCAGACGTTGCCATGGTGACGGAGAATCTCAGCTACCACCAAGAACGGCCGGTAATCGAATATGCTCATCAACATCACAAGGGCGTTTTGATTAAGAAAGCCTTTGCTAGCGGCCATGCCTGTAGCGCTGGAGAAGATGCCGTGGAAAAAACATTGCGTAGCATTTTCTCCCTCGAAGGCGTCAGCGGGATTATTGCCGGCACCATCAACCCTAAACATTTACGTGAAAATGTCGAAAAAACGCGTAGGGTTCTTAGCAAGGTATGATTTGTCGAAAAGTTGACTTTTTGTGGGCCTACTTGCAGACGAATGTAGTTGCTCCAAAGAAAGTTATTTCCAAGAAGGCCACCTATTAGGCAGCATCTTCGCATACAAAAAAGCCACCAACGCACGCGGCGATAGTGGCTTTGATAGCTAGTTTCAACAGAGCACGATCAATGCAACACGCGACTTAGCCGCCGCGAATTTTTTCAACAATGCGCGTCGTGCTGACATTTTCAACAAAGTCGAGCACCCTCACCACGCCGCCCCAACCTTCGACCATCTCCGCACCGACGACCTGATCAACCGAGTAATCACCGCCCTTCACCAACACATCGGGACGCAAACTACGCAGTAAATCTTCCGGCGTATCACCCGCGAAAGAGACCACCCAATCTACCGCCTCCAGCGCCGCCAGTACGGCCATGCGACGATCACAACTATTGATGGGTCGACCATTACCCTTTAAACGCCGCACCGACTCATCGCTATTGACCGCGACGATTAAACGGTCGCCCTGCTTCCGCGCGCTATCGAGGTAACCGACATGACCAGCATGAACAATATCGAAACAACCGTTAGTGAAAACAACTTTTTCACCCTGTGAGCGCGCATCGGCAATTGCAATTAACAACTGCTCCTCGGTCATCACGCCACGACCAATACCGCCTTCTTGATGCACAGCGCGACGCAACTCCGGCGCACTGATCACCGCTGTACCCAACTTCGCCACGACAAGGCCGGCGGCAATATTCGCCAGCGCCACGGCATCTTCCAGTGACGCGCCCGCCGCCAAACTCGATGCCAACGTCGAAATCACCGTGTCACCTGCGCCGGTCACATCAAACACTTCGCGGGCACGGGCAGGCAAATGCAACTCCGGAACATTGGGCCGCAACAACGTCATGCCCTGCTCGCCTCGGGTCACGAGCAACGCTTGTAAATCCAATCTGGCTATCAACGCTTGTCCGAGCGAAACCAGCTGTTGCTCAGACTCAACTTTACCGACCACCGCTTCGAACTCATGAATATTCGGCGTCAGTAACGTCGCGCCACGATAACGCTCGTAATCAGTCCCCTTGGGATCAACCAAAACCGGAACACCCGCCGCCCGCGCCGCCACGATTAATGCCTGACAATCACGCAGCGCGCCTTTTTGATAATCGGACAACACCAGTGCGCCCGCGCCAGGTAATGCCGCCAACACTTCATTGGTAAACGGCGCCACCTCGACATCTTTAAAGCTCTGCTCAAAATCCATCCGCAACAACTGCTGTTGACGGCTAATAACGCGTAATTTGGTAATCGTCGGCATGCCTGGTACTTGTTGGAAACGACACTCCACGTTTACCGCTGCCAACCGGTCACGCAATATTTGCTCGGACTCATCCGCGCCGGTGACACCAATAAGCGAGGCCGATACGCCCAGCGCCGCCATATTCAACGCAACGTTAGCCGCGCCGCCAGGGCGATCTTCAATTTCGTTGACGTTTACGACTGGCACCGGTGCCTCCGGCGAAATACGCGCGGTGGAACCATGCCAGTACCGATCAAGCATGACATCGCCGGCAACCAGTACACGGACATTTGTAAAAACAGGAATTTGGGCCAAATGCATGAAATTGTTCCCGCAAAGACAAGGTAAACGCGCAACACCGGTCGCGCAGAAATCGCTGCGCAAAGTGTAGCACAAGGTCATCGAACGTTATCGGCATCACAAACAATATGACCGGCAATTCGGCGCTGCAATGAGTCACGGTGGCCACAACGCTGCTGGATGGATGCGCAACAGATCAGTAGACTGGGCCCTCACGTGTAATACCCCAGTACTTATGTCATCAGGTACGCCATAAAACACGCTAGAGATCGTTATGGGCAAACGCCGCAACAGACCACAATCATTACATCATCCTCGCTACTGGCTAACGTGGATGGCCGTTGCTTTATTCTGGTTAATCGGTCAACTGCCGTGGCCTGCACTGCTCTTTCTCGGCCGCATGGTTGGCCTCGCCTCATGGCACTTTGCAAGATCACGACGGGAAACAGCACGCACCAATATTCAGATCTGTTTTCCCGAGTTGTCTGCCGAACAACAGGAAGATCTCGCGCGCCGCAGCGTCATCAGTGTTGGAGAAGGGCTCACTGAGATGGCCGGCAGCTACTGCAACCGACGCATCGACCTAAGCAAGCGACTAACCGTCAGCGGCCATGAGCATTTAGTGGCAGCCCAACAGTCCGGACGCGGTATTCTTTTATTGGGCATGCATTTCAGCACACTCGAAGTGGCAATCCGATTATTTGCTCATCTTACGTCGTACAGTGCCGTGTACCGACCAAACGATAACCCCGTACTTGACTGGCTCATTTCAAACGGCCGCAAACACTACGTCAAAAACTACATCAATCGCAAAGATCTCCGCGGACTGACAAGAGCGCTGCGGAAAGGCGAAACCGTCTGGTATGCACCGGACCAAGACTACGGCAGAAAGCACGCCGTGTTTGCACCATTTTTTGGTCACCCCGCGGCCACCATTACCGCCACGTCACGTATTGCCAAGCTCGGCAATGCGATCGTGCTACCCATCGCCTATTACCGACGTGCTCATGGCCATTATGAAATAGAGTTCGGCGCACCGTTGGAAGACTTTCCTAGCAACGACGACATCGAAGATGCCACGCGCACGAACAGCATTGTTGAACACTATGTCCGCAAGGAACCAGAGCAATATCTATGGGTTCACCGCCGCTTTAAGCACCAAGCAGATGGACTGCCCAGCCCATATCAAAGAAGAAAAAGATAAACCTCTCTATCTAGCAACAAAAAAGAAGGCGCCGACAAAAACTGCAGGGCGCCTTCCTTTTTATATCAACATGTTTATTACGAATTGGCACGTCACGCCAGAATAGAGAGAGCAACCCGCCTAACGCGACAATACAACAGCCCCATCACCAGCGCCGTTATCCGCCATAAACAATACTTTCTCGAAGCCTGTTAGCGCCTTTATACGCTCGACCTCGGCGCGCTCACCACCCTGCTTTACATCAAACGTAAATACCACAGTACGGTACTCCTCACTCAGGGCCGGCACATAATCTTGCTCCGATGCGCCTTTCGTTATGCGATAGCCGCGTTGCGCATAAAACGAAATACGTTCATCACGGATTTGTAAGGGTTCTAACTCATTGCTGTGTTCTACTAGCCAGCGCCCAGTGTCCTTAATATAAATTTTGCCTGCGCTCGTCGATGTCACCGCTGACAGCGTCGCCAGCAACGCTATCGACACAAACACAACACGACCGCGCACGCCCAAAAAATCGCGCCACAACGCAATGACGCCGATTAGCACAAAGGGCGAGCTAGCGATAACGGTCGGCATAACGTAGCGAGATAAGATAAACATATTCATAAAAATAAAGACGGCTACTGGCAGCAAAAACAGCGCAGCAATCATTAGAGTTGCACCGCCGTCCTTCTGCACAACCCGCCGATACCGTCCGTTAAACGCCGCCAGATACAAGGGCAGAGAGAAAAGGCCCAACATCGATATGATCTTTAAAACTACCAACGCTAGAAAGCCAAAGAATAGAAACGCGCCAAGATCTTTATTAAGGTACTCGTTAGCCGCCACCCCGACCGTCTCACGAAAACCGGCATAGGTTCCAAAAGGACCGCCATAGAGAAAATTATTCACATATATTTGTGCGTATTCATAACCCGCACTGGCCACCAGCAACATCAGCGCTAACACGGCAACGAGAAATAGACAGAAACCCCATGTTAGAAAGTTCGCTTCACTTTGCTGTGCCGCACGCCAACGAATGACCATTGGCATGTAGATGCCCAGCGAAAACAGCAGCGCCATTTCAATTCGAAATAGAAATGCGGTAAATGCAGACGCGAACAACAACATCGACCAAGCAAGGCGCCGAGACTCCAACCAGCGCACGGCCGCATACAACGCCACCAACATAAACAACCACGCGCCACTGTCGCGCAAGAGGTCTGCCCGAAATGCGGAAGTCCACGGCAGCAAGCATGCAATAAGAAAAGCTAAATAACGATAATTTGGTTGGTAGCGCGACAAAAACAGAAAAATCATCACCGGAATGAGCGCACCACAGAGCAGAGAAAACACAACAGCAGTCGTTAACGG
The DNA here is from genome assembly GCA_018067045.1 of Gammaproteobacteria bacterium. Lineage (GTDB taxonomy): Bacteria > Pseudomonadota > Gammaproteobacteria > Pseudomonadales > Alcanivoracaceae > JARGPN01. The sequence continues at coordinate 69,517 of JAGPVL010000033.1, read as the reverse complement.
CGTTAGCCCAATCACACCTCCCGCAGCAAGCAGCATCGGCAGAAAAGCCCAACCATATCGTCGCGAACTCAAGCCCGCGCCCTCAAGCTGCATGGAGCGAGCAATGTCGATATAAAACATACCGTCACGATTCAGGATAGGGTCGCTAATGAATGCGATCGTCGACAACAGCAACGACCACATCACTATTAATGCAATATACTGACGGGACGACGCGTTCGTCACCCACCGACTAACTCTCTTTGATAAATCCATTGTGCACCCGTGATCTTAACCAATACGCACCGCTAGAAAACGATTCTGAGAACAAAAGCCCGCTCACCGAAATCACGACTACTCCGATAAGCGAGCAAGAAACTGCTGATCGTTACGCTTGAAGCGCGCCATGTCCTTTTCTGCACGCCGGCGAACTCGTCCTTCACACCTGCTCCAGCCGGCCGCATCGAGATCAATAAACCATGAGACATGGTCATCGCACAGAATATTCTGTGCCTTTGTATCCCCGTGCCAAAAACCAATACCGTGAAGCCGAGCCAGCTGGTCAATCACCTCAACGCGCGCGCTGGTTGCGCGATCTGCACCCTGTTCCATTAAATGGCTAAGCGGTTCCGCAGCAAGACGCTGGCAAGCAATCACTGCCTCGCCGTTAACGCAGCGACGCAACATCAATGGCTGCGGCGTCGGCACACCGAGTAAGCGCCACGTCCAACCAATTACCCAGCTAATATCGGCACGCCCACGGAAAAGTAATCGCTTAAGCTTCGCAATAAAGCCTGATTCACGATAGTGCTTGATAATCCACCGGTCATTGCCGTAAACGCTAATGCGGCTACCGCGCTTAATCAATGGCGCACGCACCGGTTCCAACAACAGCTCCGTCAAATTAACGATATCCGCTTCGCTCAAATCACGCTGCCACAACCACTGCTCGCCCGCTTCAATTCGCTTACCGATAACAGATGACTCTCGTCGCCACTTTTTCATTGCGGCACGCAAACGTACTTGGCGCTTCTGCTTAATCTGTTTAGCAAACCCCGCGACCGCCAAACCTCGATCCGACAGTTGATTACGCACCTGCTGTTCAAGCAACACACTAATATCGAGCGAGCCCTGAGCGCAAAATAACGCCAAGTTATCAAGAATCAAACGCTGGCGTACAGCAGCTGTTTGGGGAAGTGGCAGGATATCTCCCGCATCAATCACCAAGCATTGCCGTCCAAAGAAAATAAAATTATTCAGATGTAAATCGCGCTGGTATAAGCCTGCATCGTATAAGGAAAATACTGCCGCCATAAGCTGAGGAAGATTTCCGTCGGCGTTCACACGCAAAGCATCTTCTCCGGAACGCCCCTCACACCAATCACAGACAATCACACCACCTTGATCGAAACTCTGCTGGGCACGGAGAGCTGGTGTGGCGACGTTCGACGCCAGCAACATCTGAATGCAACCTAGCTCCCGCTCCATGATAGATACATCAGGCGTCAGAAAAATCTTGGCGAAAACCACCTGCCCACGCCACAGCGCCTTAACAGCAAGGCGTCGACCCGGAAGATGCCGAAGTACTTTTTCGACACTTAACACATCACCTTTCAGCGGTATATTGGCCGTCGCAATCCCGCCCCAAGGCAGCACCCTCAAGCGTGCAATTTCTATGTCCGCACCGGAGGTCATGTCTGATGCCTCTTGCCGCGGTGAGCAAAAAGGTTTTTTAGCAGACGGCGTAGATAACGAGGATGAAGCGCTTGAATAGGTGCGGCGCAAAACGCCACATAAAAGAAATGTCGAACCAGTGCTGGACGGCCATGACTTGCTGCCAACTTCATCAACGACAGAGCCCGCCGGGCACGATAACCACGTCGATAATCTTGCGCCCACTCAGGCAATCCATTGTTATCAAAGATAGCTAACTCCATCGACATACCAATTTTCACAGCGGCATCTACATCATGCCGCATGCTATCGGCATGCTTATAAATCCTAGCCACCGGCTTGTCGACAGACGCAATAGCGTAGTTGGCCAATACATGGGCAAACACAGGCATATCTTCGGTATGACGAAGCGCAGCATCATAACTCGTGGTTTGAAAAATCGATCGATGCATGGCACAGCCACCATTTGAGATGGTCAGCCTTTTATCTAGATAGTTGGAAAAGTTCTCATGTTTACTTTCCACACAAGGCCACGGAGCAACGTAACGGCGTCGCTTGCCATCGTCCGTTTCATGACCACCTACAATTAAACGTGCTTGCGGATGCCGTACTATTGCTTGCGCCAAAACGACTAGCGCATCGGGACACAACTCATCGTCTGCATCCAGAAAAATAAGCCACTCGTTGGTGCTCTCTGCAACGCCGCGATTGCGTACTGCCGCCAGACCAGCGTTAACTTGATGCAGTACTCGTACCTCATCAACATGCGCTGCAGCGAACTGATCTATAACTTCCGCCGTCGCATCGGTAGAGCCGTCATTAATAATTAATATCTCGCGGTTTGCGTACACCTGCTGGCAAACGGATGCGGCGGCACGCTCAACGCTGTGGGCATAATTATAGGCAGGAATAATAATCGAGAACGAAGCCGACGTGGTCATATGTCCTTTCCGGGATGCTCACTAAACTGCAACGGAAAGTGCGGTTCTTTCTCGAAATAACGACGGTAGATCTTCTCGCCTTCCCGGCGACTTGCCATCAATAGGGCCGCTTTGTCGCCGAGTGCATCTCGTAACGCCATACCGGTATAGACTTGCATAAAGCGGAACAGATCGCGGCGGGTTAGGCCGAATCTTGCGGTAGAAAAGTACAAGCCCCCAATATCCTTCACGCGCCAGCGCCGCGGTACGCGGCCACGTACTTGAGAACGATGAAGGTCAATAAGAAAAATTGACGCATCCACATTCTCAAGCTCAACATCTTGTTGAGCAATAAGAAAGTGGCCCAGATAAAAGTCACGGTGATTGACACCCGCGTCGTGCATTGCTTTCGCCATTTCTGCCGCCCGACGAATTAATGCGCGCTTAAAGCGAATGCTGCCCGGTGTGTTTCTCCACTTTTCACCAAGCTCTTCAAGACTAACGGTGCCGACCAGATCTTCCGTGACCAAAAAAGATTGCTGCTTCGCGGGATCTGCACCGCGTTCGCCATAGCCCACAATGGTCAGTGTATCGACACCAGCGGCCTCAACCGCACGAATAGCATGCACCTCTGACATCGCGCCAATGATTGGCCACTTGGCCTGGCTAAGATTTTTTAAAATCTCACCCCAACCAATACCACCATGATATTTTAAAAAGTAGCTGGCGTCTGAATCGCTCGCTGCAAGGCCGCCTGAAAGATGATTTAAAGGACTGTCGCCACAATCTTTACTGCCAAAACGTAATGTACGGCGCCCTTCGCGTTCACGAAATATTTCGCCGGTCTGTTCTGCCGCGGCGAGAAAGGGGTCACGACCTTTCCACATTTCGGCTAAATCGTCGCGTAGATATAACGTCATAACACACCCTTTTGCCGAGCAGTTTCTTCGATGCCATCTACGGCATGCTCTGTCAGGCTATAAATATCTGCATCGCGCGCAAACGAAACGCTTCGTTCACGCCAATCAGCACGTGGCTTAGCGAGCAAAGCTTTTGCATGCTGAACGAATACCGCATCCGCAGGCGGCGTCTCACCAATCGTCACCACAGCCCCCATACCCGCCTCGATAATATACGGCGCATAACCGCACACAGAAGTCGTTAACACAGGTAGCCCTGCGATCGCAGCCTCTAGCAACACCGTACCGGTATTCTCCGCGTAGGCAAGGTGCACCAATAAATCAGCGCTCCACAACCAATCCTGCACATCATCACGACCACCGATAAAATGAACGCGAGCCGACACACCCTGTTTCTTCGCCAGCCGTTCAAACTGGCCGCGCTTATCTTCTCCGACAATAAATAGCTGCACCGTCTTATCGAGGCCCGCCAACAGGCGAATCGCACGATCAAGCCCCTTGGTGCGAAACCCTGATCCGACGAACAACAGCATCGTTGTTTGCTCATCGATACAACACTGCGCTCTTAATGCCGCACGCCGCGCAGCAAAGTTCTCTGGCAAGGTTCTATCTCTGCGAATACCGGGAGGCAAGTCAATAAAGCGCTGCTCTGCAGTCGCGTAATGTTGTTGGTACAGGGCTTTTTGCGGTGGCGCGATCGACAGCACCCTTGTATTCGATTGATGCTGAAAAACCGCTCTCTCCATGGCAAGCTTGCTACGATAGCGCGGCAAAATCGTTTTCAAGCCTTGATAGCGCTCCGCCAAACAACCGTCCGCGGCGTAATACACGTCCAGTCCCGGCATTTTATTAAAACCAACAATAAGATCGTATTGGCAGAATTTTTCAGCGGCGACTTTTGCAAACGCTGCATCGCGAGAATGGTTACTGCCAGCACCAATCGGCAACAACTCTACTGTCTCACCGTCAGGAATATCCCCCTGCCATGAGCGCGCTAAAATTGTCACACGGTGCAAGCGCTCTCGACACACTTTCGCAATCGCCAACATGTCGCGTTGCAAGCCACCGTAGGGAAAATAATCAAAGACAACAAACGCGATATTCATGGGCGCTCCACAAACAGTTCGCGCCATACAAGCTCTGCTGGCAAGCTACTAAAACACGGAGGCACAAAGCCTTTACCCAGATCACCTTTATACATGCAGCGCTCTTGTAAGCACGGCGCGCAAGGGAACTCCGCTGACAAACTACGCGCCCGCTCGCCCAGCACGCCCGTTAACACCGGATCAGTCGGCCCATATAAGGCAACACCAGACAATCCTGCTGCCGCGGCCAAATGTGCTAGGCCAGTATCCACAGCAACAAAGCCATTTGCTTGCAGCATTTTCTTAAACAATTGCGCCAATGACATTTTCGGCAGCAACGACACGCCAACCAATCCTTCGGCGATGCGCTCGGCTCGCGCTTTCTCCGCGTCATCGCCCCAAGGCAACCAAACCGCCGTTCCCGCCGCACTTGCCAATGTCGCAAGCTTTCGCCACTGCTGCTCCGGCCAGTGCTTCGTCGCCCACGTTGTTCCATGTAGGAAAATAAGTTGCTTCGCATTCTCTGCGGTTAATGCGGAGGCAGGCGAGAAACCCGATTCTGGGGCACCCGTCGGCAGCGGATAATCCAACGCTTGCGCGAATAGCTGACGCAAGCGCGTAATCGCATGCGCGCCTTTAGGGATTGATAAAGGCCGATCTAACGCGTTTGCCGATAACCCTTCTCGCGCCGACTGACTATCAAGCCCTACTCGCTCGCCGCGAGTTAAGCGCGTAATAAAGGCGCTTTTGATAAGCCCTTGTGCATCAATTACTACGTCATAGTGGCTAGCTTGGAGCGCTTGCTTAAAATTGCGCCACTCACCACTGCGCCATGTTTTGATTGGCGCCTTGCGCCAACGACGCAATGCGCAGGGTATTACTCTAGAAACAGCCGGGTGCAACGTAGCGATATCCGCAAACGCTTCTTCAACGACCCAGTCAAACTCGATACCAGGGCATGCGCGCGCGGCATCCGTTAAGGCAGGAAAGGTATGGACGATATCGCCCAATGAAGATGTCTTAATAAGCAAAACCTTCATCGCAGCCTCCCATCACATATCTTTTTGAAGAGTCAGTCGCCTCCATATCATGGGGGAGACTTTTCTCTCGGGTTAAATAAAAAAACGCAAACATCACCGGTATGTTTGCGTTTAATTACTCCGTATCAAACGAAAACTTAGTTTCGAATGCCAGAAATAATACTTTTTACATGTTCCAGTCCGCTCCAGCTTCCATCCGCAAAGATCTTACGCACATCACGAACAACAGCCTCGTAACCATAACGCGGATGCGCGTCATGCACTGCCACACGAGCGCCTGGATTCAAATGCTTTTCAAAATCCTTAAAATCTTGATACGCCTGCTCGTGGTTGCCATCAATCCATAAAAAATCGATTTTTACGGCTGGATCCCAAGCTGCCGCAACTTCCTGAGAGAAGCCTTCGCACAACTCAAACATGCCATCAAAACCATTCGCCTCTAAGCGCTGAGCAACTAGCTCTTTGGTCGGTTTGTCTTCCAACGGAACACATTTATCAGACAGATCTTCTTGCTTGCCGAGATCAGAATTAAACGGGTCGATAGCGTAAATCTTGCCGTTACGCTTTTTCAGACCCGTCAGTAAATAGCTGGTCGACAGACCACCGTAGCAACCGATCTCAACAACGACCCCACCTTCTGGCACCTCAGATGCCCACGTTGTCAGCATGCCCGCTTCGGTATGACGAATCATGCCGCCGTATTTTAATTTGTCGTATTTATAACCACGCAACAGGCCCATCATGTTGTGATAGACCGGACGGGAAAATCCACTAATGACCTTAGGGCCGGACTCTTTCCATGCGTTGTCTAAAAACTCATTGGCTGACATACATTATCCTCGGTATGAAATGGCGAGCCGCAAACATGCCGCTCACGCCTCACTGCTGTCTGATATTGGGTTACTGCAATATGCCGAGCATTCTAGCCTAATTTCACCCAGATCTCTGCGCGACAACGCTAATCTAAACGGACCGTCTGCGGCAAAACACGTTGCACCGCGGCGAACACAGTACTGGCCGGCAACTGGCGCAGGCAGTTTAGGTGCTGTAACGGACATTCTCGCTCAAAACATGGGCTGCACTCCAAGCCCAAACGGCAAATTTCCACTTGCTCGCCCAGCGGCGGTGTAAAGCTCGGTGACGTCGAACCATAAACAGCCACCAACGGACGCCCTAACGCTGCAGCAATGTGCATCAGGCCAGAGTCATTGCTGACCACCACATTCACCTGCGCCATTAAATCAACCGCCTCCGCCAACGACGTATCACCGGCCAGAATATGAATCCGACTACGAAGTGCCACCGGCACTTGCGCGCAAATAGCATCGGCTACTTCGCGATCTTTCGCCGAACCGAAGATCCAGACCTGCCAGCCTTCCTTTAACTGCATAGCAGCCAGCTCAGCGTAATGTTCATCCGGCCAGCGCTTTGACGGCCCAAACTCCGCCCCCGGACACAGCGCCATAACCGGCAAATTAAGGCTTAGCCCCAAGCGCGATCGCGCCGTCTCCGCCTTGCTCATATCAACTAATAAATGCGGCGCACTAATCTGCTCAAGGCTCGGCACCTGGGCATCGCGCGCCAACGCCAAGGCAACAAAACGCTGCACCATTAATGGATAACGTTGCTTATCGAGGGGACGTACGTCGTTGAGTAGGCCATAACGCATTTCACCACGCCAACCGGTGCGCTGGGGAATTTTCGCCCAGAACGGAATCAACGCAGATTTAAGCGAATTGGGTAACACGATTGATTGATCATACTGGCCCTGCAAAGCGCGACCTTGCTGACGACGTTCGCCCAAGCGCAAGTCGCCGTGCCCAAACGGCAACGACAACGCCGCATTAACTTCGGGCATACGCTCAAGAATCGGGCGCGACCAATCCGGCGCCAGCACATCAATAAGGCAATCAGGGTGTTGTACTTTTAATGCCGAAAATAAAGTTTGCGCCATCACCATATCGCCGACCCAGGACGGGCCGACGACAAGAATACGGTGAGGCGAGACGTTTGGCATCAGACCTGCTTTACGCGACTGGGCTAAGCCAGTGATTGTATTTTTCGACCTTGCCAACAACCATATCGAAATACAATTTCTGCAGCGCTTCAGTGACAGGGCCACGATGCCCAGCACCAATATTGCGGCCATCTAGCTCGCGAATTGGTGTCACTTCCGCTGCCGTGCCGGTAAAGAACGCTTCGTCCGCGATATACACTTCATCACGGGTAATACGCTTCTCAACCACTCTGTAACCGTTGTCTTCGGCCACTTGAATCAGCGTTTTACGGGTAATGCCGTCTAAGCACGACGCCAGTTCCGGCGTATAAATCACGTTGTTTTTAACAATAAAGACATTCTCGCCACTGCCTTCAGCAACGTAACCTTCTGGGTCGAGCAACAGCGCTTCATCGGCGCCGCCGCTGAGTGCTTCGTTCAGCGCCAGCATCGAATTAATGTAGTTACCATTCGCCTTTGCCTTACACATGGTGATGTTCACATGGTGGCGTGTATAGCTACTGGTGCGCACTTTAATGCCTTTCTCGAGCGCATCGGCGCCGAGGTATGCACCCCATTCCCATGCGGCAACCACAACATGCACTTTTAGATTTGTCGCGCGCAGCCCCATACCTTCACTGCCGTAAAAAACCATAGGCCGCAAATAGGCAGACGGTAAGTTGTTTTCACGGACCACCAACTTCTGCGCTTCATCAATCTGGTCTTTTGAAAATGGCATGGCCATATTCATAATATGAGCAGAATCAAATAAACGATCTGTGTGCTCGCGCAGACGAAAAATAGCCGCGCCTTTATCGGTTTCGTACGCACGCACGCCTTCAAACACACCCATGCCATAATGCAGGGTATGTGTCAGAACATGGACCTTAGCCTCACGCCATGGAACCAGTTCACCATCTAGCCAAATAACACCATCACGATCAGCCATGGACATGGCACGGAACTCCGAAATGTTAATAAGTTAAATTAATGTTCATTGCTTAAACTGTTGCAGCATTGCCACTTTACAACCAGCGCCGACACGACCGTTACGACACAAACCACGCATCCCAGATGGCACGCACATTCTCTCGCATGGCTTGCCAAGGCTCAGCCGGGGCCAAGCTCGAACTCTGCCGCAACGCCAATCGGTGCGCTGCGGAGCGGTAGGCCAAATAGGCTTCGCGTAGCTGATCCGCTTGCTCCGCTGGCATCAGCTTCAGCTCGTCAAGGGTATCGAGCAAACGCATGTTATCGGTAAAGCTGGTTAACGCGCTATGCTCAGAGGCCCATCTGAGAGCCGCATATTGCACCACAAATTCGATATCAACGATACCTCCGGCATCGTTCTTCAAGTCAAACAACAGCGGATCCGACTGCCCTTTATGGCCAATCATCTTTTCGCGCATACCGCGTACGTCCGCCTGTAACAGCAATGGATCACGGCGCTGCTGCATAATACCGAGGCGTATCGTCGCAAATTTCTCACTAGCACGACGACAACCCGCCACGACGCGCGCGCGCACTAAGGCCTGGTGCTCCCATGTCCACGCGGTATCGACTTGGTACTTTTCGTAAGCCTGCAGCGAGCTCACCAGTAACCCGGAGGTCCCGGAAGGCCGCAAACGAACGTCCACCTCATACAGCTGACCACTCATGGTGCGGGTGGTCAGGATATGAATAATGCGCTGGCCTAGACGCGCAAAGAAGGTCTCATTCGGCACCTCTCGCTCACCATCGGTCATGCCATTCGCCGCAGCATCATGCAAAAACACGACGTCTAAATCTGAGTTATAACTGAGCTCAATGCCACCGAGCTTGCCGTAGCCGACAATGACGAAATCGGGATCACACGGCTGGCCATCATCACGCGAAGGCTTGCCATGCTTGTCGACTAATTGCGCCCATGCCAACTTCAGCACCTCGTTGAGAATCGACTCCGCCAACCACGTCAGGTAATCGCTCACCTTCATTAATGGCAACGACTCAGTGACCTCTGAAGCAGCAACCCTCAACAGGTGCGCCTGCTTAAAAGTGCGCAGCGATTCCATTTGCAGCTCTAGATCGTCTTCCGGCACCCGCAGCATTTGCTGGCGCAATTCATCATCCAATTCGGCGCGATTCGGCGGCGCATACAAGGTGCCGACATCAAGTAGCTCGTCTAGCAATACTGGGTGACGTGTCAACTGATCAGCAATCCATGGACTGGCCGCCGACAGCTTGATCAATTGCTTCAGCGCCATCGGATTTTCAACCAGCAGCGCTATATACGCAGAACGCCGGGCAACGGCCTCGAGGAAACGCAGCAACCTCGAACAACTTTCTTCGCCATGCCGCTCACTCGCCAAGGCATCAATCAGCAACGGCATAAGACGATCAAGCCGCTCACGACCAATCGCCTGCATATGACTAACAACACGACTGTCCCGAAATGTCTGCAACTGTTCAGCGACCGCGAGAGCATCCGTCATGCCACGATCAGCTAACACCTGTGCTGCAGAATCGATCTCCACTAGCCCGAGCCACACCTCCAACAACTCTGCATCCACTTCGCGCTGCTCGCTCGCTGGCTTTTCCGGATCAGCGACCACTTGACTGAATAATTTGCGCACGCTTTTGCGATGCTCATCTAACGCTTGGGTAAATGCCTCAACGGACAAAAAGCCCATACTCCAAGATAAGCGCTGCCACTCGATCGGATCCGACGGCAATTTTTGCGTTTGCCGATCGGCCACCGCCTGCAAACGATGCTCAACATCACGCAAAAACACATAACTTTTTGCAAGAGCTGTCGCCACCGGCGACTCCAGCAACCCCAGTTCCACCAAGCGCGGAATAACCGTCAACAAATGGGAATCCCGCAGCGCTAAATCTTGGCCGCCTCGAATCAGCTGGAAAACTTGAACGATAAATTCTGCCTCACGAATACCGCCGCGGCCGAGTTTGACATTATCCTGCATGCCCTTACGATTGACTTCGCGCTCGATCAACATCTTCATTTCGCGCAACGACTCGAACACACCGTAATCAATATAACGACGGTAAATAAATGGCACCAAACGCTGATACAAACGTTCGCCCGCCGCAAGATCGCCAGCCACAGGACGCATCTTAATGAGCGCGTAACGCTCCCATTCGCGCCCCTGCTCTTCGTAATATCCCTCAATCGCATCAAAGCCGATGGCCAAGGCGCCACTTTTTCCCCACGGCCGCAAACGCATATCCACGCGAAAAACGAAACCGTCTTCCGTTACAGGATCGAGCGCTTTAATAAGTTGCTGGCCTAAGCGAAGGAAAAACTGATGATGCGAAATTTCTCGCCCGCCAACGACTTCGCCCTCATGTTCATAGACAAAAATCAAATCGATATCGGACGATAAATTAAGCTCACGGGCACCCAACTTGCCCATGGCCAAGACCACCATGTGCACCGGATCACCGTTTGAATCCGTCGGCGTGCCGTCTTTTTTACAGGCGACCTGATAAAGCCAATCCAACGACGCACTGATCAGCGCATCTGCTAGCAAGCTTAAGTCTGCCACCGTTGCCGAAAAATCTGCGCGGCCAGCCAAGTCTCGCCAAATAATACGCGCCATATGGTAGTGACGAAAAATGCGTAGGCACGATTGTAATGCTGCCTCGTCTTCACAGCCCTGCAAACGCAACTGCAAATCGCCACGTAATTCGGCATCATCCAGCGACCGATCTAACGCGCCACCATCCGCCATCTGCGCCAACCACTCAACCAAATCCGGACGCCGCGTCATCTGCTCGGCAACATAATCAGAGCCGGCCCAAACACGCGGCAGCTCTTTGACCAGTTCATCAGGCAACAACTGGCCGCTGTCGCAAAATGCTTTCCAGTGCTGCTCGACCAGCACCTGTAACGGCGCCGGCAACTCAGTGAAATCAGACGAAGACATTATCATAGGCGCTAAACGTCAACTTTCTCGACAGCAAAAACTAACTCATGCAAAGCAACCAAACGCACCTTGGTGCCAGTCGGCATGTCAGAGCCACTAACGCGCCAGCGAGTATCATCAATGCTGACATACCCGACGCCGTCATCAATCGCTTCTTTTAACGTCACAACTCTGCCGACGTATTCTGCACCACGCTGATTTAATGTCGGCGCGTCCGTCGGCGCGGGGTCACGCACAAAGCGCCGCCACAACATAATCGCAGCGAACGAACCGAGGCCGAACAAAACCAGCTGCCATTCCCAGCTTAGGTGGATACCCACCCAAGGCAACAACAGCACCAGAACGCCTAGCGCAATAGAAGAAATACCAAGCCACATCAAGAAAGCGCCGCCAGCAAAAATCTCTAGCACCAGCAGCACCAATCCAAGCAGTATCCAGTGGTAATAATCCAGTGCGTACAGAAATTCCATTACACCGTGCCCTTCTTATTCATCGACTCACGCACAATTTCTGTGACGCCGCCAATAGCTCCCATCACGCCCGTTGCATCAACCGGCAACATAAAGACCTTACTGTTGGGCGACTCGCCGATCTTACCCAAGGCCTCGACATACTTTTGAGCAACGAAATAATTAATCGCCCGCACATCACCTTTGCCAATCGCTTCCGACACCATTTGCGTTGCCCGCGCTTCAGCTTCCGCCGCGCGCTCACGGGCCTCTGCATCAAGAAACGCCGCAGCGCGAGAGCCTTCCGCCTGAAGAATATCACCCTGCTTTAAACCTTCTGCTTTTAGAATAGACGCTTGACGCAACCCTTCTGCCTCAAGAATCGCCGCGCGTTTTTCCCGCTCCGCTTTCATCTGCCCGTTCATGGCTTGCACGAGATCTGCTGGCGGCGAAATATCTTTAATTTCAATACGGGTAACTTTAACGCCCCATGGATTTGTTGCGTTATCGACAATGCGAAGAAGGCGCTCATTGATTTCGTCACGCTGGCTCAGCATTTGATCCAGATCAAGCGAACCCAACACGGTACGAATATTAGTCATGGTTAAGTTGCGAATCGCGCTCTCCAAGAAGTTCACCTCATAGGCAGCCTTAGCAGCACTGACGACTTGAAAAAAGCACACCGCATCGATAGTAACCTGAGCGTTATCTTTTGAAATCACTTCCTGCGGCGGAATATCGAGGACGCTCTCCATCATATTGATGTCACGACCAACGATATCGACAAACGGAACAATAATGCCAAGGCCTGGCTTCAGCGTATGAGTGTAGCGACCAAAGCGTTCAATGGTAAATTCATGGCCCTGCGGAACACGCTTCACACCTTTTGAAAAAATGACGACAACAAATGCAGCAAATGCCGCAGCAACGATTGACCAACCCATATCGAATTCACTCCCTAATAGATAATTATTCATTTGCTCTCTTCATTTATGTTCTTCACTGCAAGATATCTTGAACTGGTGTCACACGAATGACTTCTTCAAGGGTCGTCAACCCTTTTGCTACTTTAATCGCACCACTAATTCTCAGCGGTTTCATTCCATTCTTTAGTGCCTGCCGGGTAATAGATTCCAAATCACCCTTGCGATTAATAACACCCTTCAATGCGCTGTTCATCGGCATGGTTTCATAAACCCCCATACGGCCCAAGTAGCCAGTGCCGCGACACTCAAGACAGCCAACAGGGCGACACATTTTCTCTGGAACTTTCATCGTGAACGGTTTAATTAATTCCACCCACGCCTGCTCATCAATCGGCACCATTTCTTTACAATGCGGGCATAACGTTCGCACTAAGCGCTGTGCCATCACACCAATCACCGTTGCGGTAATAAGATAGCTTGGCACGCCGAGGTCTAATAAACGCGTCACCGCTGACGGCGCGTCATTGGTATGCAGTGTCGACAGCACCAAGTGACCGGTAAGCGCCGCTTGCACAGCCATCTCGGCCGTTTTCAAATCACGGATCTCACCAATCATAATAATGTCTGGATCTTGCCGAAGCAGTGCTTTTACTCCTTCCGAAAAGCCAACATCAATATTCGCTTGTATCTGCATCTGATTAAAACTCGGCTCCACCATTTCAATCGGATCTTCAATCGTGCAGACATTCACTTCCGACGTGGACAACTGTTTTAACGTGGAATAAAGCGTGGTCGTTTTACCCGAACCGGTCGGGCCAGTCACAAAAATGATGCCGTTATTATTACCGGTCATTTTATCCCAGCTGGCACGATCTTCGGTGCTGAATCCCATCTGCTCGAAACTGCGCATCAACACGTCAGGGTCAAAAATACGCATCACCATTTTCTCGCCAAACGCAGTCGGCAAGGTGGAAATGCGCAGCTCCACTTCATTGTCATCACTGACCGTCTTCAAACGTCCATCTTGTGGTTTTCGCTTTTCTGCCACATTGAGGCGGCTAAGAATTTTTAAACGCGCTGTCACCGCCGCCATAATTGTCGCAGGCAGTTCATACACATCGTGTAGAACACCATCAATACGAAAGCGCATCTTGCCCGTCTCACGACGTGGTTCGAGATGAATATCCGAGGCACGCTGGGCAAAGGCGTAATGCAATATCCAATCAACAATGGCGACAACATGTTGATCTTCTGCATCAAGCTTGCCTTTACCGCCAAGCTCCAAAAGCTGCTCAAAGTTGGTCACGCCACTAAGGCCCTGACCACTACTGTCTTTTGCTCCAGCGATCGAACGACTCAGGTTATAAAACTCAATGCGGTAACGGTGCAGCGCTTCCGGATCGACAAACACCACACGCAGCTCGCGCTCACGCAACACCTGCTGGAGATGCTCTTTCCACTCAACTCTGAACGGCTGATCACACGCCACCGTCACCTGATCGCGATTCACGTCTACGCACAACAGACCGTGACGCTCAGCAAACGCGTAAGACATTACCGTCGTAACCTGATCGACCTTCACTTTAAGCGGATCAAGGTGGTACAGAGGCAAGCCGGCTTTTTCTGCAATCCAACCACTCAAAAAGAGCATGTCGATCAGCTTATTGCCGCGCTGTAGATCAGCCAATTGATGCTTGGCCACCACTTGTGCGGGATGCCAAGACAACTCACGCCTCTCGCGCGGTGTGGTCGAAATCACATTGAAGTCTTCACGACTAATGCGCTTCTCTTCGAGCAGTTCACGCATAATCCAGCGCACGTCGATCTCCACGCCCTGCATGCCGGGCAATGGCGAGACTGGCTTTGATGTCGTCACTGATGATGGTTCGGCTTTCGCTGTCACGCCGATCTCCTTGTTTTTGCAGCGTCTTTTTGCAACCACTTTACCCCGCAACCGTCGTCATCGCTACGACAGACATACGCTAACATGCTGCGCTGACAGAGCGGGCGTCAGGGTCTATACTCGCACCCCTCACACCAATCCTGTGACACGATGGAGACTCCTATGTCACTTGGCAGTTCAATAGTTGGCCTTTTCGGCCGCTCCCCAATCAAGCCGCTGCAGCATCATTACGAGACTGTCCACGCCTGCGTAGCCCGACTCTCAGACTTCTTCGCCGCCATCGCTGCGGAAGACTGGGCACTGGTCAACGAAATCCAGCAGGACATCACTCGTCTTGAAAACGAAGCTGACGAGCTGAAAAAAGAGTATCGCCTGAATCTGCCAAACAGTTTGTTTTTGCCGATGCCGCGCACTGACCTGCTCGACATGATTAGCGTGCAAGACCGTGTCGCCAACAAGGCAAAGGATATCGCCGGCCTTATGCGCGGCCGCCAGATGAAGATTCCTGCGTCGGTCTCCCCAGCGATGGCCGCCTATGTCAGCCGAGCTATTGATGCGTCGGCACAAGCCATGCGCGCAATTAACGAGCTCGACGAGCTACTTGAAACCGGCTTTGGCGGTCGCGAAGTCAAGCTGATTGAGCGCCTGATCGAAGAACTCGATAGCGTCGAAGGCGACACCGATGATCAACAGGTCCTCATTCGAGCGCAGCTATTCAAACTAGAGAGCGAATGGCCTCCTGTCGACATGATGTTCCTATATAAGATCGTCGACTGGGTTGGCGATCTCGCGGACCGCGCGCAGAAAGTCGGCGGATTCCTTCACATGCTTGTAGCACGATAGGGGAACAGCATGGAGTGGATGCTCGCACATACTCATACAATTCTAATTATTGCCGCGATGGCTGGCTTCTTTATGGCATGGGGGGTTGGCGCCAACGATGTCGCTAACGCCATGGGCACCTCAGTGGGTGCTGGCGCGCTCACCGTCAAGCAAGCCGTTATGATTGCCATCGTGTTTGAATTCGCCGGGGCCTATTTGGCGGGAGGCGAAGTCACCGACACCATCCGAAAAGGCATTATCGAACCCTCCGTTTTCGTCGAAGCCCCGCACTACCTAATCTACACCATGCTTGCCTCACTGCTGGCCGCCGGCATCTGGCTGCTAATCGCCTCCGCCTCAGGCTGGCCGGTATCCACCACCCACTCAATTGTTGGCGCCATTGTCGGCTGTGTCGCGATTGGCATCAGCGCTGACGCCGTTAACTGGGGCAAGGTCGGCAACATTGTTACCTCGTGGGTTACCTCACCGTTGCTGGCTGGCGTAATTTCATTTTCACTGATTAAAAGTGTTCAACGCTTAATTCTCGATACCGACGACCCGTTCGAGCGGGCGAAAAAATACGTCCCGTTCTACATGTTTCTCACTGGTTT
Source organism: Gammaproteobacteria bacterium (assembly GCA_018067045.1). GTDB lineage: Bacteria > Pseudomonadota > Gammaproteobacteria > Pseudomonadales > Alcanivoracaceae > JARGPN01. Next base: position 53,269 of record JAGPVL010000033.1, on the reverse strand, counting down.
CATTATGGCCTTGGTCACGGTGACCAAAGGCCTTAAGCATGTTGGCTTTAGCTTTACGATTCTGGAAAATCTCGGCATCGCGGTCACGGCCGGCACGGTCGTCGCATTGATCGGCGCGGCGATGCTGTCACGCATCCAACCGGACCCTGAAGCGGATCGCAGCTTCCGCTTTTCCTCCGTTGAAAAGATTTTTGCGGTACTGATGATCTTTACCGCCTGCGCCATGGCCTTTGCCCATGGCTCAAACGATGTTGCCAACGCTGTCGGCCCACTCGCTGCCATTTACAGTACCCTGCAAAATGCTGGCGCGGTGGCGAGTAAATCCGCTATGCCTCATTGGATTCTGCTCATTGGCGGCATTGGTATTGTCACCGGCCTCGCCTTTTTCGGCGCGCGGGTAATGGCCACCGTCGGCAAGAAAATCACTGAACTCACCCCCAGCCGCGGCTTCGCTGCTGAACTGGGCGCAGGCACAACCGTGGTGCTGGCGTCGAGTATTGGCATGCCTATTTCGACGACCCACACCTTAGTTGGCGCGATTCTCGGCGTCGGTATGGCGCGCGGCATTGGCTCGCTGAACCTGCGCGTCATCGGCACAATCTTTACCTCTTGGGTTGTCACCCTGCCCGCTGGCGCACTGCTCGCCATTCTGTTCTTCTATTTCTTTAAGGGACTATTTGGCGCTTAACAATCAGCCCCACAAGCAATCTACAAAAAGGCGCGCGGAGAATTCCACGCGCCTTTTTTGTAGATCTCAGTGCAGACCTCATGCCGCCACGCCGATTTCGGCTAACCGTATCTAGCCACCACAACCTTCGCGAGAGAAAATCTTTACTTCACCCACTGGCACTTTGCCCCTCGACGGGTCTAGACTAAGAGACATGAATAATACAGCGGAACAAATAGACACGGCGGCGACGTCCAGCTCTCCGCATCAACATCTGGCGGCACTACTCGACAGCCAGATGCCTAAATCGCTCCTCTCTGTGAGCATGAATCCAATCCCTCTGCTCAAACAATGGTGTGACAAACACGATTGTGCGCTGACCGAAATTGCCGAGCTCGATCCGTTTAGCCAATTAGCCGACACCCAGCGTTTTGATCTCGTCGTTGTTGCAGACCAACTTGAATACATGAATCGTCATCATGGCGAGGAATTACTTGGCCTCGTCCGCAACCTTCACTCCAACGCCATGCTGGTGCTCTACCAGCCCGCCATCGCGCCAAGCAAGCTGCGCTGGGCACTATCCGACTTTCTCGGCATGGGGCTGCGTAAGCAGGCCACCTTCAACGACAGCAACCGGGAAATGAGCCTCTACAGCTACGATTTAGATAATTACAACTTTACCCGCAGCTGGAATAACGCACGCTTTTGGGCAAACCCCGAGAACTGGGGCAAATATTGGTGGTAAACTGCCGCCTTAATTCGTTGGCGGTCCAATCATATGGTGTTCGAACGTATTCAGCAGGCGCTCTTTTTCTGGTGGAAAAACCTGCTCCCCCTTTTTCTGGTTACCGTTCCTTTCGCCCTGCTAAGCAGTACTGCCGAGCTTCTTAACGGCCCCATCTTTGTCGTCGAGGGCGAAACGTTTAAGGCCATTAACAGCGGCACCGCTGTGATGGTCTTACTCTTGCAGATTGCTGCCGAAGCCGCCTTGATTTGCCAGCTCGCTTCCTTGGCGAACGGCCGCCAACGCAGCCTACTCGACTGCTTCCTGTTTGCGCTGTATGTATTCTTTCCACTCGCGTTGACCATGATGCTGATGTCACTGCCTATGGCGGCCAGTCTTCTGTTCGCCGCAGCGGCCGCGCCGGCTTTAATGCTTTTTTTTGTCGCGCCCGGCGTTTGGATCTACCTACGCTTAGCGCTCGCCCCTTTCTACGTGGCGCTTGAGCGACTCTCACCCGTCGCTGCGCTGCAAAAAAGCTTTCACCTCACCGGCCCAAATCAGTGGCCATTACTGCTTAGCTGGCTCATCGCCATGATCATGATGCTGATCATGGCGGCAACGCTCCAAGGAGCCGTTAACCAACTTGCCGGAGATCACGGCGGCGGCCTGATCGTTATTAGCGTTGCACAGAAATTGCTCGGCGCACTGGTGACCATCGTACTGTTTCAGGCATACCGCGGCGTCGCGCCACCTACAAGCCCCCGACCCGACACTCGAGAATGATACGATTTTACATTCCAAACCCCATCATCGAGTGCTGACAAGGTAGTATCAGCCCACGAGAAACCGAACCGCGTGGAATATAACGATGCCGCAACATCAGATTCATTTGCACTGGGATACCTCTATCGACGAGGAGCGTTATACATGGACGCTGGATAACGGCATCGAGATTCAGGCAACCGACCCAAGCGGTACAATCACCAAGCCGGACTTTATGGACCCAGAGGAAGCGTTTCTGGCAGCAATTTGTAGCTGCCACTTGCTTTCTTTCGTCACAGAAGCGGCGCGCGAAGGTTATTCCGTTAAATCCTACGAAGATCACCCTGCCGGCATCCTCGCCAAGAACGCTCAAGGTCGCTTGTTCGTCGGCAAGGTGCTGCTAGCCCCTCTTGTAGCGTTTGCTGGGCCGCGCTTACCCACTCGCGATGAAATCGAGTCATTACACAATAAAGCACGCGAAAAATGCATTATCAGTAACTCAGTGCTCACCGAGATCACGCTCGCGCCTCAATTGCCGGAATAGCCTACGCCGAATCAAGACGTACACCAAAAAGCCATCCAAACGCTCGCCTGGATGGCTTTTTTTCTGTCTATCAAATATTGCAGCATGGACGCTCATGTGAGCTTTTTCGTTCTGCAACGCTCTACGTGCAGAAAATATCAGACGCCAGCCACGCGATCATAAGCAATAAAACTGTAGTCATATTGATTCGGCGGCTCAGCAGTAAAATCTTCACGCCGGCTCTCTCTCCACTGACGTAAATCGACGTCTGGGAAAAATGCGTCACCCTGCACTTCGGCATGCACCTCAGTGACATACATCGTCGTCACCCGCGGTAATGCATGAGTGTAAATTTCGGCGCCGCCAATAATGACCACCTCTTCAACACCATCAATCAACGCAATACTTTCAGCAAGGACAATAGCCTCATCAAGAGTCGCCACAACTTTGGCGCCAACCGCTTGATAATTCTCCTGCCGCGTGATGACAATGTTCGCCCGCCCAGGAAGCGGTCCTTTTAATGACTCCCACGTTTTACGCCCCATGATAATGGGCTTACCAAACGTCGTTTGTTTAAAATACTTAAGATCGTTAGGCAAATACCATGGCAGCTTGTTGTCTCGACCAATGCAGCCGTTGGCCGCCTTCGCAACAATCAGGGAAACGTTCATAGACCGTACCTTATGGATATATGCACTATTTATAATTTAAACGCGCTAGGCGCCATGATCTGGCGCCTAGCGAAACAACGAGGAGAACGGCTAAACAGCAATCGGCGCTTTAATAGACGGGTGCGGATCGTAACCGACCAATTCAAAATCGTCATAACTAAACGCAAACAAATCCTTAACGTCTGGATTCATTTTCATTTCCGGCAGTGCACGAGGCTCTCGCGACAGTAATAAATCGGTTTGCTCGAGGTGATTAGCGTAAAGATGTGCATCACCTAATGTGTGCACAAAATCGCCGACCTGCAAACCAGCAACCTGTGCCAGCATCATGGTAAGCAAACTGTAGGAGGCAATATTAAACGGCACGCCGAGAAAAATATCCGCGCTACGTTGATACAACTGACAAGACAGCTTGCCATCGGCCACATAGAACTGGAACAAACAATGACATGGCGGTAGCGCCTGCCGACCCAACTCGGCATTCTTATCGGGCGACATGGCCGGATCAGGCAACACAGCAGGATTCCAAGCAGACACCACCAAGCGGCGCGAATCCGGATTGCGCTTTAATTCCGCCAAAACGTCGCTGATCTGATCGATCACGCGGCCATCCGCGCTTTTCCAACTACGCCACTGCTCGCCGTACACGGGCCCCAACTCACCTTCAGCCGTCGCCCACTCGTTCCAGATAGAAACGCCATTGTCAGTCAAATAGCGAATATTAGTTTCGCCGCTGAGAAACCACAGCAGCTCATGAATAATTGATTTAAGGTGTAATTTTTTTGTCGTTAGCGCGGGAAAGCCGTCGGCCAGATTAAAACGCATCTGATAACCAAACACAGCGTAAGTACCCGTGCCGGTTCGATCTTCTTTAAATACGCCGTTGTCACGCACATGGCGCACTAAATCCAGATACTGCTTCATGCTTTTTGCTCCCGACGATATGCCCACACCATCATCGCTATACCGATCACAACCATCGGCAAGCTCAACAACATTCCCATCGTTAACCAACCGCCCGCAAGGTAGCCAATGTGCGCATCCGGCTCACGAAAGAACTCGACAAAAATACGTGCAACACCATAACCGACACCAAACAATCCGGTAATTGCACCAGCAGGTCGAACTTTTGCCGAATAACACCACAACAACGCAAACAACACGATGCCTTCTAACGCACATTCGTAGAGCATCGATGGATGCCTAGCTAACTGTAATGCATCTGTCGGGAAGACCATTGCCCAAGGTACGTCCGTTGCGCGCCCCCATAATTCAGCATTAATAAAATTACCAAATCTACCGGTAGCCAACCCAATCGGCACCATCGGCACAATAAAATCTGCCACTTGAAAATAGGTTTTTTTATTTTTATGGGCAAAGTAAGCAAACGCGGCGAGTACACCGAGCATGCCCCCGTGGAACGACATACCGCCTTGCTGCAGTTTGAAGATCCACAGCCAATCTTGCGCCCACTGGTCTAGTCCATAAAAAATACCGTAGCCGAGACGACCACCAACAATTACGCCAACCGCGCCATAGAAAATAACGTCGCCAACTTGATCAACGGTCCAACCGCTATTGGCTTTCTTAGCGCGACGCGTTCCCAGCCACCAAGCACCAAGAAAACCAGCAAGATAGGTCAGCCCGTACCAATGCACGGACAAGGGGCCGATGGAAATTGCCACCGGATCAATCTGTGGAAATGACAGCATGTGTTTAACCCAGCGCTAGCTTTAGGCCAAGAATCAGCAATACCAGCGCAAAAATACGTTTCAAGATAGTGCCCGGTAAACGATGGGCGATACGCGCCCCCACCCAGGCCAGCGGAAAACTGGTCACTACTATACCGGCTACGGCGGGCAGGTAAATAAAGCCGACGCTACCCGGCGGCAAGGGTAACCGCCAACCGCCAACAATAAAACCTGCGCAGCCCGCTAAGGCGATCGGTACGCCGCAAGCCGCCGACGCCGCGACCGCCTGCTGCATGCGCACACGCCAGAAGGTCAGCAGCGGCACCGTCATGGAGCCACCGCCGATGCCAAACATTGCCGACACTGCGCCAACGCCAACTCCGGCCACAACCCGCCAGCGCGGCGCGGGCAAACGCTCCGCTTCGTCATCTTGCGGGGCGCGCATCGAACTCAGCAACGATTGCAGCGCCACGACCAATGCCAAGCCACCAAATAAGCGCTTGAGCAGCTGGCCATCAATATGACTGGCCAATAAAGCACCGGCAAAAGCGCCGGCCACGACACCAGCGGCCAACGGCGCGATCAGATCCTTACGCAACGCACCACGCCGATAGTGCGCGGTCACTGAGCTAATAGAGGTAATGATGATTGTTGCCAGCGACGTCGCCACCGCTTGCTGCGTCAGCGTTTCTTCCGCAAAACCCAACACATGAAAGATATAGAGCAGTGCAGGCACCACCACCACGCCACCGCCGAGCCCTAGAGTGCCGGACAGCAAACCCGCGAGAATGCCCGCCGCCGCACTAAGAACAAACAGTTCAATAATCACTACACCCCCAGAACAGCCGTTGGCTATGCTAGCATTCACGTCAACGTAAAGGCATAGCGCGGCTTCCAAGCGACGCATAGAGAACACTGCCTAAAAGACAGAACTGTCGCAGAGGACGACCGCGACAACCCAATGTGGAGAAGCCCGCAGCATGTGCATCATCCTGTTTGCTTGGCAGCAACATCCTGACTATCCATTAATCGTCGCTGCGAATCGCGATGAATTTCATCATCGCCCCGCCGAAGCGGCGCGCTGGCGCGGCGATTTACTCTGCGGCATCGATCTCGCCGCAGGCGGCACTTGGCTCGGCGTTACTCGTGCTGGACGCTTCGCGGCGGTAACCAACTATCGCGAACCCATCCAAGAGCAAACTCCCGGCAACCGCTCACGGGGCATGCTGCCAATGGGCTTTTTGGAAAGTGACGATACGCCACTGCGCTGGTTAGAAAAATTAGTGCCCGATCAAGAGCAATACGGCGGCTTCAACATGCTCGCCTGCGACGGCAAAGAATTAAGCTATATGGGCAATCGCGGCGGCACGCCTCAGACGGTGAAGCCAGGTATCTACGCACTCAGCAACGGATTACTCGACACCCAGTGGCCCAAAACGGAACGCGGCAAAGCACTGATGGCGCGAGCCCTAGAGGGCGGCGCCGATATTCAGCAATTACTGGATCTACTCGCCGACCAACAACTACCTGACGACGAACAATTGCCCGAAACAGGGGTCGGCATTGAACTGGAAAGACTGGTCGCACCGATTTTTATTCGTTCGGCTGCGTATGGCACGCGTGCCAGCACCGCGCTGCGCTTTCATCAAAATGGCGATTTCGATTTTGCTGAGCAGCGCTGGCAACCAAGCGGTTTTTCCGCAGGGGAGCCGACGCTTATTTTGCAGCAGCAATAGCTGCATCGCGTTGCAACCTAGGCCACTGAGAAGAACCGAATTCCAAACACTCCCAACACACTAGCAGGCCAGTTAAGCGGCCCGCCAACAGGATAGTATGCGCACCTTCGTCTTACGTGCCCGAGCAGCTCCAACCGAAAGCGCCCTCTTATTAGCCGGCGTCGGCCAGAGTGCGCACACCGAAATTTTGGCGCACACGCTGATGAACGCCATATTCGTGGCACAGTCTCATCGCGAAGACGTTGTTGTTTATTTAGTCCTTGAAAGCACCCGCGATTATTCCCGCACCGTTCGCTTTACTTCCAACGAGATGCGCGACATCGACGGCTTTCATGAAAATGCATGGCTGAAAAAAATTGCCCGCGCGCTGGATATTTCACAAGGCATGGGCAAAGAAGAAGAGCGTGCCGTTGAGTCCGGCATTAGCGTGCAAACGGTGAGTTTCGAGAAACTGGTGCAGTCCCTAGCCAGCGACCATCAGCTGTTTATCATGGATAAAAAGGGCAGCCCCCTTCAGACACACAGCCTCGAACGAACGCCCTGCTTCTTGCTGACTGATCACATCCCAATGCCAAAGAAAAGTTTCAACGGCCTAGAACGCCTCGGCGCACAGAAAATTAGTCTCGGCCCCAAAATGCTGTTTGCATCCCAGTGCGTTGTGCTGATACACAACGCACTCGATGTGGCCGGGCAGTAATCAGAAAACTTTGTCTTATTCTTGAGCGAACATCTAAAGCCCACCATTGCGAAACCGGATGGATTACAAGCGCCAGCGGTGAAACTTCTCCACTAGCTTTAGCAGCCCCTGAGGCGCATGCGCTCGCTTCCATTCCCCAGCTACATATTTATTCGCTTCGGCCAACGTCGGATAGGCATGGATCGTGCCGAGTATTTTGTTCAAACCAAGACCGTGCTTCATCGCCAATACATACTCAGCAATCAACTCCGAGGCATGATAGCCAACAATCGTCACGCCTAAAATTCGATCTTTTCCCGGCTGTGTCAGCACTTTAATAAAGCCATGGGCTTCGTCATCAGCAATGGCACGATCAAGATCGTCTATGTCATAGCGGGTCAGCTCATAGGCAATGCCCTGTTCTTTTGCTTCCGTCTCGTTCAATCCAACCCGCGCCACCTCTGGATCAGTAAACACCGCAAACGGAACAACCGAATAATCCACCGCAAATTTTTTCGCGAACCCAAACAGTGCGTTCACCGCCGCATACCAAGCTTGGTGACCCGCGACGTGAGTAAACTGATAAGGCCCAGCAATATCGCCGCAGACATAGATATTCGGATAACGCGTCTGCAAGTACTCATTGCTTTCAATAGTGCCATTGGGCCGAACGGTCAAACCTAACGCATCAAGCCCCAGTCCCTCGGTATTCCCTTCCCGTCCTACCGCCACCAGCAATTGATCGCCACTGATTTTTTGATGATCGCCGTCACCGTTTGCCGGTGCGCATTCGATCGTTATCGCCGGCGCATTGCCGCTGACATTGACCACTCGCCAGCCCGTTAGCACACGAATACCTTCACGCGACAGCGACGCTTGAACCGTCTCACTCACCTCCTCATCATCACGCGATAAGATGCGATCCAGAAATTCTATAATGGTGACTTCACTACCAAGCCGCCTAAATGCCTGCGCCAATTCACAACCTATCGGACCACCACCCATGACCAGCAAGTGCTCGGGCAAATCGGCCAGCCCCCACAAACTATCCGAGGTAATAAAACCACTGCCTTGAAGACCGGGAATGGCGGGAATCTTTGGCCGCCCGCCGGTCGCGATGACTAAATTTCTGGCGCTCAGCGAGCGGCCGTTCACTTCAACCGTCCACGGCGAAGTAATCCGTGCATGTCCCTGAATGCAATCCACGCCAAGCTCAGAATATCGCTCTACCGAATCATGCGGCGCAACTTGCGCAATCACCCGTTTAACTCGTGCCATCACCTGCGGGAAATCCGCGCCGTAGCTCACCACCTTTAAACCAAAACGCTCGCCGTCTTGCGCGTAACGCGCAATCCGTGCCGAACGAATTAGCGCTTTCGACGGCACGCATCCGGTATTCAAACAATCGCCACCCATTTTTTCCGCTTCAATCAAAGATACCTTCGCCTTCACCGCCGCACCGATGTAGCTCGTTACCAAGCCCGCTGCACCACCACCAATGACAATAATATTTCGATCAAATTTCTTTGGTTTATGCCAACCGCGATACGCTTTCCCCGCCGACAAACGATCAACAAAGAACCGTGCAATCCAAGGAAAAATCGCCAGCAGAATAAAGGCCAACGCAATATCAACGGTAAAGATGTCACTCACGGATTCAATTTCGCCCAGTTGCTGACCGGCATACACAAACAGCAACGTACCAGGCAGCATACCAAGCTGGCTAACCCAGTAATAACGCAGCACCGGCATTCGCGTTAACCCCATCACGAGATTCACAGCAAAGAATGGCACGTAGGCAATTAGGCGCAGCGTAAATAAGTAGAAGGCACCATCGCGATCAATGCCTGCGTTAACCTTGTCATAACTGCTACGGAATTTTTCCGCGACCCAGTCATGTAGCAACGTACGCGACATCAGCATGGCCAATGTCGCGCCGGTGGTGCTCGCAAACGACACCACCAAGGTGCCGGCAAACAATCCAAACACAGCACCACCAAGCAGGGTTAATAATGCCGCGCCGGGTAACGACAACGCCGCCATCAGCACATACACAACGAAATAAATCAACAATACGAAGAACGGCTGCTCGACAAACGCTTGCTGTACCGAGGCTTGCTGCGCCTTGATGCCAGCAAGGGTGAAGTAGTCTCCTAGCCCAAACCACCACCACGACAGGACGGCGCCGATTACTACCGCCAACACAATAAACTTCTTCATCAACCATCTCCTTGACGACAGCGCGCCTAACGCACTCATGTCTAATCTATGCGGCAATATATCGTTATCAACGTGCGTATCACGTCATGGCTAAACCACGATAAGCACGACGCAATAGCCTGCCAAGGGTCACTACAAATGCCATCTGCGCTGCTGATAATGCTCCGACTCTATCAGTTAGAGTTTCGCCAAGCTTCCGCGTTACACTATATCGGTGAAAAGATCGGTCAAATGACTTGCCGAAGGTTAATCCGGTGCGAAACGTGAACCGTACGCGTCTCGTGCTAAGGGAATAGAACTGTGGGGACAGAACGTGACTAACAGCAACCTTAAACGCGGCCATTGGCCTGCCACGCGCATGCGGCGTATGCGCCGCGACGATTTCTCCCGTCGACTGATGCGCGAAACAACGCTCACTGCCGACGACCTTATCTACCCAATGTTCGTCATTGAAGGCAGCAACTGCCGCGAAGAGATTGCCTCTATGCCCGGCATTGAGCGCCTCAGCATCGACTTATTGGTGGCAGAGGTTCAACAGCTGGTCGCTCTTGGCATTCCCGCAGTGGCGCTATTTCCTGTCACCCCACAAAATGCCAAAAGCCTAGACGCTTGCGAAGCCTGGAACCCAAACGGCTTGGCACAACGAGCTGTTCGCGCCATTAAAGAAGCCGCTCCCAGCATGGGCGTTATCACCGATGTCGCGCTTGACCCGTTCACCACCCATGGCCAAGACGGCATTATTGACGACAGCGGCTATGTGCAAAACGATCAAACAGTCACCGCCTTGGTCAAACAAGCGCTCAGTCACGCTCAGGCAGGCGCCGATATCGTCGCGCCGAGCGACATGATGGACGGCCGCATCGGCGCGATCCGTATTGCCCTAGAGGAGCAGGGCTACATTCATACCCGAATCCTCGCCTATTCAGCCAAATACGCCTCCGCCTATTACGGCCCGTTCCGCGATGCCGTCGGCTCCGCCAGCAATCTCGGCAAAGCGGACAAGAAAAACTATCAGATGGACCCAGCCAATAGCGACGAAGCATTACACGAGATCGCCCTCGACCTCGAAGAAGGGGCGGACATGATTATGGTCAAACCGGGCATGCCCTATTTGGACATTGTTCGTCGCGCCAAAGACACCTTTAAAGTGCCTACTTACGTCTACCAAGTGAGCGGCGAATACGCCATGCACAAGGCCGCCTTTATCAACGGGTGGCTCGACGAGGAACAGGTCATCCTCGAATCGCTAACTAGCATTAAACGCGCCGGGGCTGATGGCATTTTGACTTATTTCGCTAAACAGGCCGCGCAGCTACTGGCCCGATGATCGTGCAAGCTCACCGCGGGCGCCACACGCCGGTGCAGAGATGAGACGACGGACGATAAGTGCGAATCACACTTGAATTTCAGCCTTTCGCCCTTATTATCTTGTGTACTCACCGAACGAATCGGGCTAAACGCTTTCTCATGAGACAGTCCTAACAAATTAGCCATGTAAGACTGACCCACAGCAACACACAACGACTTTACTACGGAGCAACACATGCAACAGAACAGCCCTTATGCACCGCCAGCCTCTAGCGTTGTTAGTAACGTAACAGGCGAACGCGCGGCCAAAGTATTGCAAAACACCTACCTGCTGCTGGGTATGTCGTTGGCGTTTTCTTCTGCCATGGCATGGTATGCCATGTCTGCGGGCGTCAGCTTTATTAACGTGTGGCTCGTGCTCGGCGTTTACATCGGCACCCTGATCTTTACCAATGTAATGCGCAACAGCGCGTGGGGCATCCTTGGCGTCTTCGCCCTCACTGGCTGGCTCGGCTTCACCACTGGGCCAATCATTAGCATGTTTATGCAAACCGCTGGCGGCACTCAAATTGTCACCATGGCATTGGCTTCTACCGCGACCATCTTTGTGGTCATGTCCGGCATTGCTTTGGTCACGAAGAAAGATTTTAGCTTCCTAAGCAACTTCCTCATGATCGGCCTAATCGTGGCATTCCTGTGCGGACTCGGCGCAATGTTCTTCAACATGCCTGCGCTGTCACTAGCCGTTTCAGGTGCCTTTGTGTTGTTGTCGTCACTACTGATTATGTGGCAGACCAGTGCCATTATTCACGGCGGTGAAACCAACTACATCATGGCTACCGTCACGCTGTTCGTTTCCATCTATAACCTGTTTATGAGCCTACTGCACATTATGTCGGCTCTGTCTGGCGACGATTAATTCGCCACTAGGGTTAGCATAAAAAAGGGCGCCATCAGGCGCCCTTTTTTATGCATGCTTAAGACAAATCGAGCAACAGTCTCGCTCAGACCACCTTGCGGCGATGAGTAAGAAGATAACCCAACCCAGCCTTTTCTAACTGCAAATCAACATAGGCGGTAATCACTTCAGCGTTATCCATTGCCATAATTTCGCTGAGCAACTTTCGCAGGAAGGTGATTTTCACGCTGCGAATAGCTGACTTAACTTTCAACAAGTTAGTCGCGTTCATACTCAACGCATCCACCCCCATTGCCAGCAGCATCAAAGCAGAAGCCGGGTCGCCAGCCATTTCACCGCACACCGAAACTTCTTTACCTTCATCATGAGCCTGCTCAACCACGGACATGATCGCGTGCAATACCGCCGGATGAAACGAGTTATACAACTCCGCCACTTGACGATTATTGCGGTCCACCGCGAGCAAATACTGCGTCAGATCGTTAGTTCCTATCGACAAAAAATCAACGCGCTGAGCAAACGCACGGGTTTGATAAACCACCGCGGGCACTTCCACCATCACACCAATAGGCGGCATTACCACTTCAATGCCCTCGTTGCGCACCTCTGCCCAAGCGCGGTGAATGAGATGCTGTGCCTCTTCTGCTTCAAAAACAGAAGTCACCATTGGTAGCATAATGCGCAGGTTATCAAGCCCTTCACTGGCCTTTAACATAGCGCGAATTTGCACCTGAAAAATTTCCGGGTGATCGAGCGTCATCCGAATTCCGCGCCAACCCAGAAACGGATTTTCTTCTTCAATCGGGAAGTAAGGCAGGTTTTTATCACCGCCCACATCCAATGTGCGCATGGTGACGGAGTTGGGTGAAAAGGCGAGAAGCTGCTCACGATAAATAACACGCTGCTCTTCTTCAGACGGGAAACGCTCGCGCACCATAAAAGGAATTTCAGTACGGTACAGCCCAACGCCTTCGGCACCTCGCTCGATGGAGCGCGAAATATCGGTCATCAGCCCAGTGTTAACCATCAAGGGCACACGCACGCCGTCTTGCGTCTCGGCAGGCAGATCGCGAAGCTTTTCTAACCCCTCAAGAAGCGTTTCCTCTTCGCGAATAATTTGCTGAAATTGATGTTTAAGCTCAACGCCTGCATTCGCAATAATACGACCACGAAAAGCGTCAACGATAATCTCACGACCATCCATTTGCTTTAATGGCAAGGTATGCGCACCCACCACGGTAGGAATACCCATCGCACGGGCAACGATCGCCATATGCGAGTTACGCGAACCGCGCGTTGTCGCAATACCTTGAATACACTCGCGCGGCACTTCCATGAGCATTGGCGTCGTTATTTCATCACCGAGTAAAACACACGCCTCAGGAAAATCCTGCTGCTTGCGTTCACCAGTCTGTAAATGCGCCAGAACGCGACGACCCAGATCACGAACATCCGCCGCCCGTTCACGTAAGTATGGGTCTTCCATCATTTCAAAGTTGCGCACATGCTCATCAATAACAATACGCAATGCGCCCTGAACCCAGTTACCCTCGCGAATTTTTTCGACAACTTCCGCCGCCAAAGCATGGCGATCAAGCATGCGTATATACACTTCAAACAACGCCTGCTCTTCCTTACCAAGCGTTTTACCTGCCTGCTCTGCCAACGCTCGAACTTCTGTTCTTGCTTGAATCAACGCACGATCCAGCATCGCAATTTCGACATTCGCATCTTCTGCAATTCTATCCGGCACCGCATTGAGATCCGCGGGCGGGTAAAGCAACACCGCTTGGCCAATGCCGGCGCCGCCGGCGCCGACCAGACCATCAAAGAACGCCGGCGCGGCGCCAGCATGGGAATCGATTGCCGCCAACCCTCCGGTAGCACGCGCATGGGCAACCACCGCAGAAAGTTGGGCAGAGATAGTTACCAAGAACGCTTCTTCGCTTTGATCAAATCGGCGCGTCTCGCGCTGCTGAATAACCAACACGCCAAGCACTTTTTTATGGTGGATGACCGGCACCCCAAGGAAGGCATGGAATGGATCCTCACCGGTTTCCTCAAGGTATAAAAATTTAGGGTGGGCAAAGGCGTCCTCAAGGTTTAAAGGCTCTTCACGCGCGCCGACAAAACCAATAAGCCCCTCATTCAGACTCATACTGACATTGCCCACCGCTTCCGACTTCAAGCCTTCGGAGGCCATCAGTACGTAGCGCTGGCCGCCATCATCCAGCAGGTAAATAGAGCAGACTTCTGTGCCCATGGCATCGCGCACGCGCCGCGCCATAAGGTTGAGTGCATCGCGTAAATCCGGCGCACTATTAACCTCTTGAACAATGCGACGCAGAATTTCAAGCATCGGTATTTTCCGAACGGAAACGCTTCATAAACGGTACAAATTCACGCAGCGCACGAACATAAACGCCGCGCTTAAAGTGCACCACCTTACGCACTGGATACCAGTAGCTCACCCAACGCCAATCATCAAACTCCGGCTCATCCGTCGCGGCTAAGTCAATCGCACTCTCTGCGCCAACCAACTTCAGCAGAAACCACTTCTGCCGCTGACCAATCACCTGAATCTCTTCGCGCTGGCGAATAAAACGGCGCGGCAGACGATAATTCAACCAACCTCGGCTCGACGCCAATATTTCAACGTCCTCCTCACGGAGCCCCACCTCTTCATGCAACTCGCGATACAAGGTTTGCTCTGGCGTCTCACCCTCTGCCATGCCGCCTTGGGGGAATTGCCAAGCATCGCGATTACCAATGCGGCGCCCCCAAAACACCCGGCCTTGCGGGCCGAGCAGCACTATTCCGACGTTAAGCCGAAATCCATGTTCATCAACAATTCCTGACATTTTTCATCCTGCGTGAATAGCAGTCATTAAACCCTGCACAATACAGGCCAGACAACTCTCTGGCCTCTGTTTTTCTATCTTTCAACACCATCACGCCATTCAAACCCACGGGACCGCCGTGGAATAACCCACAGAATGAACAAACAGTTGTCTCAGACGCTCTCTGGCAATGCTATCCTTGGCGCTCATTGTCTGGGGGGACGCATGGCACTGGCGATATTTGATCTCGATAACACCCTTATAGCGGGTGACTCTGACCATCTTTGGGGCGACTTTCTGGTTCAGCACAACATTGTTGATGGCGACCAATATCAGTCGACCAATGACCAGTTCTATCAAGACTACCTCAATGGGCAGCTCGATATTCGTGCTTACCAGCGCTTTGCTCTCAAAGTGCTAACTGAGCACCCCGTTGAGCAACTGTTTCAATGGCGCGAGCAATTTCTTCAAGACGTGATCATGCCCATTATGCTGCCGCAAGCTAACGCGCTGCTGGCCAAGCACCGCGCTCGCGGTGACTTTCTGCTTATTATCACGGCGACCAACGATTTCGTCGCCGCGCCGATTGCAACATTACTTGGCGTCGATCATTTATTGGCCACCATTGCTGAACAAGAGACCGAACAAAACGCAGAACCCACAAACGACGACTCAACCCAACGCTACAGCGGCGACATCCGTGGCGTGCCTTGCTATCGCGAAGGCAAAGTAACACGCCTCAATGAGTGGCTCGATAGCAGCGGCCAGACGCTGGAAAACAGCTATTTCTATTCTGATTCCCACAACGACTTGCCGCTGCTAAAGGTCGTCCATCACGCCGTGGCCGTAGACCCAGACCCAGAGCTTAAACGTGAAGCGTTAGCTCGTGGCTGGCCCGTCATTAGCCTAAGGGAGGTGTAAACCATGCGAAGCACACTCTGGTTACCCTGCCTGCTACTGCTACACGCCTGCGATCAAGCGCCTACTCCGCCACCCAGCGCAGACACGCAAGACAACGCCACCACTGACGCAGCGTGGGTCGTGCCAGAGCAAGCTCTCAACAACCTGCTGCAAAACGAAGGACAGCAAAAGTTGCGGCGCCTTTCTGTCGGCGCCACCGGCTTTGGTGATGCCATTAACGGCCTACTCAACGACACCACGGAAGAGCGCCTCGCAACGGCACAGCTAGCATGGACAAGGCTATATCAAAGCTTCAATGAATCATTTGTGATTTTGATGTGCCGCGCCGCCCAGAATCCAGCAGACATAGCTCGCGTTGAACGGGCGGACAGCTTTCCAATATTGCCGGGCTATATAGACAGCCTAAAAGAGTGGCCTGACAGCGGGATCGTTAACGACACCGCCTTGCCGCTCACCCGCGAAGGCTTACTCGCCCAGCAAGAAGCAACACTGGAAGGCGAAGTCAGTGTTGGCTTCCAGGTGCTGCACTTTTTACTCAACGGCGCCCCAGATCAGCAACGCAGCCCACTAGAGCTATCTGCGCTGACCGAACTCAGCGATGAAAATATCGGCACCTTAGAAGACCAGCCCAGCAATCGCCGCCGCCAGTATTTGCAGCTTGCTAGTGATCTCCTTATCGAAGACCTCATCTTGCTAGCACGAGACGACGGCACCCCCCATCAAGTAGACCGCAACTGTCCCGTCTCGCCGCTGCGCGACACCGTTGCCCGCCTGATTCAATTGGACGGCTTACGAGACAATCATCAAGTCAGCCAGGAATACATGGCTGAAAGCGTTCGCGTTGCCGCCAATAAAACACTTCAAAGCAGCCTTACTCCGTGGCTGAACAACGACTCTCCTTTATATCCTTGGCTAGAAGCGCGTGCGCTTGGGCAAAACGAAAACATTAACCCTGCGCCAGCCTTAGACAGCAAAGAGCGCGTCAAAAAATTGCAGTCGTTGCACGCCGCACTCACTTCAGCTCAACAAGCGTTGCGTCGATCAACCGGCCTTTAATCGACACAGACAAACGATCGCGCTATTACAAAGCTGAAGAATAAAAAAAGGCGGGCCTGATTACTCAGACCCGCCTTTTTGTTTTCACTCCCAAAACCTCTATCTCGACAACTATCGAGACCAGGCTGCTTTAGAAGTTATAACGACCGAACAATCCAAAGGTGGTGATATCGTCGCCCAACTTCAGATCAGCGCCGACATCCACTTTTGCTGATGCGTGGAATAGCGCGCCGCCCTGAAGGCCAAACTCACTATCGACAACATCTTCAAGGAATAAGCCACCTGTTAGCTCTAGCTTGTCCGTGGTTGCATGACGTACGCCGCCGGCAATCGCATAACCGGTATCATCACCGAAGTCATAATCGATATGCACGATATCACCCGTAACGACCAAATCTAAACCTGTGCTCAGTGGCGTATTAAAACCAAGGCCACCGCTAAGCTGGTAACCATCCGCATCGTCATTGTTGCAGAAACCATAGCAACGATAATCCGCATCACCTTTAAACAGCTGCAAACCACCGCGTACAAATAGATGCTCATCCAGTGCGTAGGACACTTTCGCGTCAAGGCCGTCCGTTTCAAAGGCATCGTCATAATCGCGATTTTCGTAGCCGCCCTGCACATAGGTGTAAGACATCCCGTTGTCGCGCACAGACGATGTCTGCGCCTCAGCAGCGAATGCAGCGGAACTCATAAAGACCATTGGTACCATCAGCGGCGCAGCGGCCGCACATAGAATACGTTTCATGCTTACTCTCCTCAGTCCTACAGTATTGACCGAAATCGGCCCTCGTCCCCACGCGGAAAATGTCCACGTCTTATAAAACAGTACCTAGCGCACTACTCATGACAAACTGACCTCTCGCAAAAAAGCATTAAGCCGCGACTTGTCATCACAGGACCCACTTTAGGACAGGTGCCTGCCGTTAGAGTTCCTCTTGAGCGCAGCAAACGCTAGAACAAGAGCCGGCCAAATGCGCCGGTAAACTTAATCAGATCGACTATTAATTTCACTTTTGTGACGTTACTCTCAAAAATAAAATAGCGCTAAAAGAAGCGCAAAAGATATTGGTTCCGCCAAGCATGGTCGGTAGAAGCATAAAATCAGGCTAGCAACGAGCCGTGCCGCCAGCCTTGGCATTATGGTTGCAATCGCAGCACCGGCTCATTTAGCTCAGCCATCTGCGAGCGCAGATTGAGGATTTCATCACCCCAATAACGAGGGCTGTTAAACCAAGGGAAGGCTTTAGGGAACGCCGGATCATCCCAGCGTCGCCCGATCCAAGCGGCAAAATGCATCATTCGCAAAGTACGTAGCGGCTCAATTAAATGTAGCTCGCGCGGATTAAAGGATCTGAACTCTTCGTAACCATCAATAATTTCCGCAATTTGCCGCGTTTGGCTTTCACGATCACCAGACAACAGCATCCACATATCCTGAATAGCTGGCGCCATGCGCGCGTCATCCAAGTCGATAAAGTGCGGATTATCGTCACGCCACAACACATTGCCAACATGACAATCGCCATGGGTGCGGATGTTTTCAATCTCGCCTGCCGAGGCAATTTTTTCATCGACAGCCTGAAGCAAGTCACGAGTCAGTGAAGTATAGGCCGTGCGCAATTCTGGCGGCACAAAATGTTCGGTCACAAACGCTACTGCTTCGTGACCAAACGCTTGGCTGTTTAAGGTGGGTCTTTTTTGAAAAGGGGTTACTGAGCCAACGTTATGCAAACGCGCCAGAAAACGTCCAAGAATAAAAATATGGTTATCGTTATCAAGCTCCGGGGCATGGCCACCCTTTCGAGGAAATAGTGAAAAGCGGAAATCTTTATAACAGGACAACGTTGCGCCATTTTCACTATCGTCTTCCGACAGCGGAGCAACAACCGGTAGCTCGGCATCCGTTAGCTGAGCAATGAACTGATGCTCCTCCAGTATCTGCTCATCACTCCAACGTTCCGGCCGATAAAACTTTGCTATCAACGGAACGCCATCTTCTATACCGACCTGATAGACGCGATTTTCATAGCTGTTTAAAGCCAAGAACCGCCCGTCCGTAACGACGCCACGGCTCTCCACCGCGTCGAGAATCATGTCGGGCGTTAATAAATCAAAAGGGTGAGTCGTACTGGGCGCTTCATTCATAGCGCAGGAGGTTAACACGGCAACGCTGTGGCAGTCTCACTAGAGACCGCCACAGCCAAGCCAAAGCACACCAGAGTGTGCCGTTCTAGTGGAGGCGCGACGCGAAGCTAATTACCAGGGAAAAGCCTGTCGGTTAACGCTTCTAAATCTTTCGCCACGTTTACCCATGTTTTATCTAAGCCGCCCTTAATGCCAATCCAAGCATCTTCGGCGTTATAACGTAGCTCATCGATACGTTCCTGCATTTCGACCAGCATCGCTTGCAACTCCATTTTATGCCGCTCCCAATGCTCCAATGCATCGCCGCCGGTATCGCGGGCGCGGTCTTCGAGCTTCTCCAGCTCGTCATCCCATTCGTCCAGTTTCGCTTTAATACGCGAGATATGCTTCTTCCGTTCAATCATCAGAAATCCCTCCCGATTAAGAAAGCCACCCTCTATCAAATAGGGCGACTGGAGCCAGCGTCACGCGATAGACGATTAGGGTCAAGGGGAAAGCGTCGTATAGAACAAAACAAGATAAGCAGAGACAGCGGAAGATGAATTCATTCCATAAGAAGTAGAACTTATTGCGGAATAGCTACCGTAAGCGTCGAGCGACAGGCCTACTCAAACTACAGAAATGATAGGCCTAAAGCACTTCGGGAAGTGACTTCCGAGTGTAAGGAGAACGATAAACCTTTCATCGAAATTTAAAAAACCGGCGACAGTATGCTGCCGCCGGAATTTTTAGCTGTTCAACAACACTCGGCCGAACCAGCTTTTCAAATAATTTGTTTCTGGAATCGCAGGATGGACTGGATGATCTTCTGCCTGCCCTTCACTAGCAAACACTTGCAAGTAACGGTCGTTATGACGTGCGCTTGAACGCATCACTTCCAATAGCTGATCACGCTGCAAATGCATCGAACAAGATGCCGATACCAATACGCCGCCCGGCTCAACCAAACGTGTAGCCAGTTCGTTAATCGCATGGTAGCCGCCAAGACCTGCTTTAAAATCTTTTTTACGTTTAATAAACGCGGGAGGATCAATAACAACTAGATCGAACTTCTCACCTGAGCTAAGCAACTCTTTCATTGCCTCGGCAGCATCAGCCTGAACCGTACGCATTTTATCGCCAACGTCATTCGCGAGCGCATTACGATGCACACTGTCTAGCGCTTTTTCTGAAGAATCGATACAAGTTACATGGGCCGCGCCAGTTGTCGCAGCCAAAACACCCCAAGCACCACAATACGAAAACACATCAAGGACACGTGCATCTTTTGCTAACGGCATAATACGGCGGCGTGCCGCACGATGATCATAAAACCAACCCGTCTTCTGGCCTTCCGCCAGCGGTGCGGTGTAATGAACACCATTTTCGACCAATGAAATTTCCGTCAGCAATTCACCTTTAACAGCACGCACATCAGCGGCGAGCTTTTCCTGCTCACGGGTGCTGCTTTCGCTCTTAATAATGATATTGGTCGGCTGATAGAGTTTATCAATCGCGGCAACAATCGGCTCGAGCACATTATCAACGCCCGCCGTGCCGGACTGAATAACAAAGGTATCAGCAAACCGATCTATCACTAGGCCCGGCAATAGATCTGCCTCACCAAATACCGCGCGATAACACTGATGCTGAAAAATTTGTTCTCGTAACGTCACTGCTTGAGCAATCATTTTTTCAAAGTAAGCTTGATTGAGCTTCTGCTTTACGCTACGAGAAAATAGACGCGCACAAATCAAAGAGTGTGGGTTCGCATAGGCGCGGCCCAGCGTTTTACCCCGACTGTCCTCTATTATTACCTGCGCACCGGCAGGAATATCTTTCAGCGGCGTCGCAGCAATATCGACTTCGTTTGAATAAATCCATAGATGGCCGGCACGCAAACGGCGCTCTTCTCCACGTTTGAGGCGCAGGACAGGCAGTGGATTGGTCATGATATTGTCTCGGTGTTTATCAACTTAGAGGGCCGCGCAGTCTAACACAGACGCCACGCGACCGTAGCCGGCGCAGGGAAGCCTTACCTCATAGGCAGCTTTGCTGCTTTATTACTCTCGCCCTAAAGCACGCTTCTGCGAAGGTAGCGGCAACTCCGGCAGACTGAGATCAAGCAGGCGTAAACGCTCTTCCAGTACCGCCAACGATTTACCCTGCTCGCCAAGCGCCGCATAGAGACGCGCTAGCTCAGCCAACGCGACCGCATTGCCCGCCCGCCCAGCGGATTCGAAAAAGGCGCGCGCCTTTCCCCAAAGCTGCGCTTTCATCGCCACCCGTCCAGCGGTCAACAGTAGCACTGCATTCTCTGGGCGCTGCTCCAACCAATGCTCTAACAATGACAGCAAGCGCTCTGGAGCAACGTTATCAATGCACTCAAGAATCGCTGCGAGACGATCATCCCAACGTTCACTTAAATCTTTACGGACGACCGTAAGCGCTGCCTCACCATCGCCAAACTGAGCAAGGTAACCGGCATATTGTGCTCGCAGCGCGGCATCTTGCTGCATAGCAGACGGCATCATTTTCCAAATGCCGCGCAATGTATGCAGCTTGTGACTCGCTTCCTTATGAGGGTCTGGTGTGTGCGCAGACTCACCGTGCGCTAACGCCTTCGTGTTGGCATCTACGCTGCCTGCCGCTTGCTTTAACCAACCGTGCCACGCACGGCGACTCATCGCGGTAAAGTCATTCTCGTCAATGCCCTGCTTTTGCAATTGCGGCAACATGGCGCAAAGCGTACTCCAATCTCCAGCGCCTTCTAATGTGCTCGCTAACATGCGTAGTAAGCGCGGATTTTTCGGTGCCATATCACGCAACACGTTAAGCATATTGCGTGCCTCACCTGGAAAGCCTCCGTCCATGGATAATTTTGCCGCCATTAATCCCGCCGCCAAACGACCGCGTTTCGAATCGTGAGCAAAATCCAAATAACCGCGCACAGCTTCTTCACGTCCCTGCTCCGCCGCTGCTTGTGCGGCACCGAGCGATGCCATCACGCGCCACGCATTCACTTTTGCTGCTGCCGCCAATAAGCGCTCGGCTTTGCTCCAGTTGCCGTCAACCAGTGCATAAAAGCCCGCCTCCATACGCTGCCGAGCAACATAAGTACGCCAGCGGCCGGTCGCGCCAAACGGAGACACCACATCCCAAACACTCGACAACAACAATGTCAGCATGGCCGTTGCAGTCAGCAGCAGAATAAAACTGAACAACGCAAAGCCTAACGTTGACTCAACCTGCCAACCTTCTCGAATAATTAAAATGTATCCGGGATCGTTCAGCATCCAGGTGCCCAGCAGCAAGCCTGCCACCAACATCAAGACCAGCAGCACCAGCATTTGCTTCATTGCGCGGCCTCCGCCTGCAGGCCTTTAATTGCTTTTAAACCCAGACCAATTTCTGGCAACGCCTGCTCTGCATTAGTATTCGCAAGTTGCTGCAAGGATGCATCAAGATGTTTTACCTCGCTGCTCTCCGTGTTCAACCAGCCCCGCAATGCGCTGCGCGCTTGCGCAATCGCCTGCTGAAACGCCGCCGGCTTATTCTGCAGCAACGACAGCTGCGCCTGCTGCAAAGCATTATCCAAATATAAACGTAGCGTCGACGCCTGCACCGCATCCAACGGAAGAGGTAGCGGCGCCTCTTGACGACGCACTGTTACCGGCAAAGCGTATAAAAACTGCTGCCACCAATTCGCATCACTGCTCGGCGGTAATTTCTCTTCAATATCAGCATCGCGCACCTGCACGGGCACCGTTAACGTCGCCACCTGTTGCTGCAAGGCTCCAAGTTGCAAGATTAAACCCTGCACATCCACTTGCTTTGCACCACGCAGCTTTTCTAAATCAGCGGCCAACGCTTTGCGGGCCGGCAACATGTTCGGATCATTCATGCGCGCCAATGTTTCATCCGCAGCGCCTAACAACCGCTCAGCTGACGCAATATCGGAGGTTAGCAGCAGCCGTTGCTGCGCGAGGCTGGCCAAAGCCTGCGCCTCATTTAGCAACCAGTTACGCTGACCACCGCGCTGCAGCGCGGCAAGCGTATCGCCACGCACCGCTTGCTCCACTTCGAGCTTTTCAATACGGGCCGCCGCCTCAGCATTTTTCTTCGCCAGCAAATCCGCGCCACTTTGCTGACTCACGGTCAGCGCGAGAATATCTTCTCGTAATGTTTGGTTTTCAGTCGAGATTCGTTCAAAAAACTGCCAACCGAACCAGCCGCCGGCAACAACAGCAATGATGACCAACAGAAGCAATAGATTAATTAAGGCCGCCCCCTGCTGACGCACACGAGGCGCAGCGGCTAATGGCGAGATAGAGAAAAAATGTGTTCGCATTGTGTCATCCTAAGTTCGGGCGCATGACGGCATTATCTGTTCAGCGAAGTCAGACAACATAATGGCCAGCATTGCCACTGACATTAAAGGTTCCTTACGACAACGTCCACGCCTGCGCGCCGCCGCTTTAACGGCTCGCCCACATGATCAATCTAGACGTTTTAACGCCGCCAGCATGTCCCTGTCATGGGGCGAATCGGCCGCCGTCGCATCAAAGCCCGCAGCGCGAATCAGAGCCGCAATCCGCTCACTGCCAGCGATGATCCGGCAGCTGTGCGACAACGGGGTCTTGGCCTGAGCCAAGATGCATTCCCATCCTTGCTGACTAGTAACCATCAGAACATCGACGGGGGCGAGCGGCCAGACAAACTCCGCCACACACGCGCGCCGATATAACACCACCTCGTCGAGCTGCTCAGCGCGTTGCCGCAACGTCGGAGCCAACACTTCACGGCCGCCTTCGCCGCGCAACAACAGAACCTTTTTATCGGCTAAATCTTGCAGGCACGGCATCGCCAGTAATGCTTCGCTATTAAAACCTTCAGGAGGATGCTCCGGCTGCAAACCCGCTTGCGCCAATGTCTCCGCGGTTGCTTCGCCGACTGCCAACCAATTCACACCAATAGGCCATTGCGGCCACACAGCATCGAGGTGAGCTAATGCGAACTCCGCCGCATTTCGACTGATAAAAATCACCGCATGATAGTGATCGATATTCTCAAGACAGTTCCGCTCCGCCGTGTTTAAAGCAGATGCTTCAATGCGCAACGAAGGCGCATAGCTGACCTCAAATCCGGCTTGCCGCAACGCCGCCAGCAACACATGCTGCTGGCCCTCTGGCCGCGTGACCAGCACGTGCATGGGGCTCATGCGCGGCCGTACAACGCAGCAAGAATACGATCAGCCCCTGCCGCCAAGAGTTGGTCGCCTAGGCCACGACCCAACGCTTCCGCTTCTGTACGCGGCGCGCTGCCTTCAACGCGCAATACTTCGCTACCGTCTTCACTGGCCACCAGCGCACGCATCCAAAGCTGATCGCCTTGTAGTTCGGCATAACCCGCAATCGGCACCTGACATCCGCCCTCAAGGCGATGATTCATCGCCCGTTCGGCACTCACTCGATCCCACGAATCACGATCATTGAGCGGCGCCAACAGCGCTTCCGTTGCGGCATCGCCTTCGCGACATTCAATGCCCACTGCACCCTGGCCAACTGCCGGCAAGGAAATTTCTGGCGGCAACTCATAACGAATACGCTGTTCTAGGCCAAGTCGCTTTAAGCCTGCCGCGGCCAATAAAATCGCGTCGAACTGGCCATCATCAAGCTTACGCAAACGGGTCTGCACGTTGCCGCGCAGGCTTTCAATGCGTAAATCTGGCCGCAACGCTTTAAGCTGCGCACTACGACGTAAACTGGACGTGCCAACACAGGCGCCCTGTGGCAAGGCATCAAGATGGTCAAAATGATTCGACACAAACGCATCGCGCGGGTCATCTCGCTCACAAATCACCGGCAATACAAAACCCGGCGGCAACTCCATCGGCACGTCTTTCATTGAATGCACGGCAATATCCGCCTCGCCCGCCGACATCGCCTGCTCAAGCTCTTTCACAAACAAGCCCTTGCCGCCAATTTTTGCCAACGGTGTATCGAGAATAATGTCGCCCTGCGTTTTGATACGCACCAGCTCAACCACCAGCCCTGGGTGTAACCCCTCAAGGCGCTGCTGTACGTATTCCGCCTGCCATATGGCCAGCGGGCTAGAACGCGTCGCGATACGCAATATTTTTGCCATACCTTACTTTCCTTATTTTCTTAAACGCAGCAATGCTGATGCCTACCGAGCTGACCTATGTCAGCACGCTCCTGCTGCAAAACGGCGCCGCACTGAGCCCACACGGCGTAAAATAACGCAGTGATTATGCCAGAAAGCAGCACCACTGCGTCACGCAAACCAAAGGACGCCAAGCGTTATTAAGACTTTCATCGCAATATCCTACCTAAAGGTCGCGCCATTCACAGGGTTCTGCTATCTATAAGCATTCTTTAATGAGCACGATCGCTACCACCAAACATCAAGCCAGATACCGCTGCCGTACGATGATCGCACCATCATCGTATCCGGATAAAACGTATCTAAACCTCACAATGGACGCTAAAAATGAATATGGATTTCGGCACCGCCCAACCTTACGTCGACACGGCCTTTGAACTCGGCTTGACGTACATCCCCAAACTACTGCTCGCCCTGATCACACTCATCATAGGCTTTTGGCTCATTCATCGCTTTACCGTCGGCGTCAACAAGCTGTTATCACTACGCGACGTTGAAGCGACACTGAGTAAATTCTTGGTCAACTTCGTCAATATTCTGTTCAAGATATTGCTGATTATTAGCGTCGCCGGAATGGTGGGCATCGAAACCACTTCATTCATTGCCATGCTCGGCGCCATTGGCCTGGGCGTCGGCATGGCGCTGCAAGGCAGCCTCGGCAACTTGGCGGGCGGCATATTGATTTTGTTCTTTAAACCCTACCGCGTTGGTGATGTCATCGAAGTACAAGGGCATACCGGACGTGTCCGCGAAATTCATATTTTCAACACAATTTTGATCACCTACGATAACCAAAAAATCATCATTCCTAACGGCATTATTTCCAATGACAGCATCAAAAACTTGTTTAGCGAACCAACCCGCCGCATCGACATTACGTTCGGCATTAGCTATGGCGATGACATCCGCCATGTCAAACAAGTGCTACGCGACGTCATTGATGCTGACGCCCGTATTCTGAAAGAGCCCTCCTACGATATTTTGGTATCAGCGCATGCGGACAGCGCTATTGAAATCACCACTCGAACCTGGGTAGAGAGCAACAATTTCTGGCCAGTCCATTTCGCATTATATGAAAACGTTAAGATTGCCTTTGACCAAGCCGGCATTACCATCCCGTTCCCACAACGGGACGTTCATATGTCGCAAAACCCATAAACTCGATTGTAGTACCGATAAGAAAATCGACGCGCATAAAAAAACGCCACGGAGTAATTGCCCCGTGGCGTTTTTTTATCTTCTGCTGTCTCGAACCTCTACGTGGTCTATCTCACTTGAGCTAGCTCAACATTCTGCGAGCCAGGCAACGACAACGTCGATTATGCGAAGACGGTATTAGTTACCGTAAACCACAACCGTGAACTCAGCCAACACGCCAAAGAAGTTCTGTGATTCATAATCTACATAGTGAATTTCGCGAATACCGCCGTTGCGCGCAGCTGTATTAATACTCGCATCGCCCGACGCGATAATGCCGAGAATAGAACGAACGCTCGCGCGGCCTACTCGCTGAGCCTGCTCGGGAGCAGCCGTCGCGGTTAGCGGCGCTTTAACATTCGAATAAAGTATTCCGGATACTGGGCTCACCGAAGTGGCACAGCCGCTGAGTAACATGGCTGAAGCAAGTGGTACGAGTAGCTTTTTCATCGATATCCCCTGTTATTTTTCTGATTGCGGGCACACACGTTTTCCGCAGTTTTTATTAGGTTTATGCCGTAAGGCACTCCTCTAACTCTCCAATCGGCATTTTGCCGAGATGGTCAGCGTCTTGATCCAAGGCTGGCCCCTGAAAATTCACCCTAGCGTCGCGCAAAAATCCGCTTGCGACCACAATGCGGGCAAAGCATATCACGAAACGAAATCATCGCCAGTCACCGCTAACACCTTTAATACAGTCGGCGCGAGCAGTTATTGCGGTATCGAATATTGTCGATATCTGTACCAACAACACCTTCGACTATTCTGAAAATTTACCGCCATCACATCAACTCACGCTGTAATGAAAGCCTCACTACAACCGCGCCATAACTTTGCGCAAACCGGCCACATGACGTCGACTGACCGTGAGGCGATCTTCGATGCCACGCAAGCGCACCTGATAATGGCCCGCCGTAGACATTTCCATCCCCTCAAGAAAACCAAGAGAAATCAGTGCATTACGGTGGATTCGTACAAACAAATCCGGAAACTCGTCTTCCAGTTCCTTCAGCGTTTCATCAATCAACACTTCGCCACCTTCATGGCGCACCGTCACGTACTTCTGATCGGCCATAAAATAACGGACTTCATCCACACCAATCAGCTCGATGCCCTTATGGGTGCGTGCGCTAATGTGTCGGCGTCGCGGCGATCCATCGCTGTGGACCTCTTCTTCAAGAGCTTGCAGCTTGCCACGGCTAAGGCCCTTGGCACGCGCCAGCGCTTCTTTTAACTCGTCTCGTGATACCGGCTTGAGCAGATAATCCACCGCATGCACCTTAAATGCCTGCAGCGCATGCTCATCGTATGCCGTACAGAAAATCACCGCCGGCGGTGAATCGCTCTTGAGCAAATGCTCTGCCGCCTCAAGACCATCCATATCGGGCATGCGGATGTCCATTAGCACCACATCGGGACGATGGAGCTGGGCTTGTGACAACGCCTCACGCCCGGTGCCCGCTTCCGCGACCACCGACATCCCGTCGACATCCGACACCAACCGAACCAGACGATCTCTGGCCAGCTTCTCGTCATCGCACACCATTACGCGTGTCATTACCCGCATAGCGACTCCCCTTTCGCAGTGCTGCCGTTGTCAGCAGTTCTTGAACGGATAACTAATCAGCACCTGATACTGATCGCCTACTGGCCTCGCTTCAACCGAGGCTTCCTCACCATATAGCGCCTGCAACCGATGGCGGATATTATCCAACGCCATCCGGTTGCCGCGATGGGTACTTTCACCGGCTGGGCATGGATTGCGTACCGATAACCGCACGCGACCATCTAGGAGTATCGCAGCAACCGTCACCAGTCCGCCATCCGCCAGCGGCTGAATACCATGATAAATCGCATTTTCTAGCAACGGCTGCAACGTCAAAAGCGGTATTTTTGCCTGCCGCACCGCTGGCGCGATGTCCCAGCCCACCTGCAACCGCTCGCCCATGCGCAACTGTTCGATACGCACATAGCGCTTACACAGCGACACTTCTTCAGAAAGCGGCACGTCATTGCCCGTTTCTTTCAAGCTGGCCCGAAACAAGCGCGCCAAATCTTCTACTACCTGCTCCGCCGTATCGGGATCGACGCTAATCAGGCTAGCGATAATGTTCATACTATTAAACAGGAAGTGTGGGCGAATACGCGACTGCAACGCTTGAATTCGCGCCTGCAATTCCGCCTCACCCTTATCTCTCAATTGCTCATTCACAAACAAGTAACGCATCACCGTGCCGCCAATAATGGCCGCGATCACCGCGTTAATCGCTACCTCGCGGCCCCACACTGAGGTAACCCCCGCTGTGCCCGTCACCCACTGAATCACTTGCCGGCTAACCAAACTAAATACGAAGGTATCGACCACTACGAGCAACACGACCAAACACGACGCCATGGCCAAGCTCTGACGATTAATCCTCTCACGCAACGCACACAACATCGCCGCGCTCGTCAACGCCACCCACTGCACAAACAGCGAGCTTAACGCCAAGCGTTCGATATTCACGCCTTCGTAGTAATACGCCGCTAATGACAGCACCACCGCCAGCAATTCCGCGACCACCACCACCACCAGCACCGAGCGTGCGGAGCATAGATCAGGCAGGAACAGCCGCCCTTCGGCAACCGATGTACCCGCCTGTTGCGCTACTGCCATCCCACTTTCCCCCGCTAGCCTTATCAATATCTTTATCGCGGCCCTCAGGCCCCGCGCCATCTTGGCCACAAATCCTTGCCGCAGCGACAACAACAGCGTCTGTTATACCCCAGCGACGACACAGACGAAAATGCTATACTGCGCGCCTTTGCGGCAACCAACTAATTAGAAGCCCATGACAGACTCAAAACAGAACACCCTTTGGGGCGGACGCTTTAGCGAATCCACCGACCAATTCGTCCAGCAGTTTACCGCCAGCGTAAACTTCGACCGACGCCTATACGCACACGATATCCGTGGTTCCATCGCCCATGCCACCATGCTCACCGACGTTGGCGTACTGACCTCTGACGAGCGCGACGCCATAATCACCGGCCTCAACGAAATCAAAGATGAGATCGAGCGCGGCGAATTTCAGTGGTCGGTGGAACTCGAAGATGTGCACATGAACATCGAGTCGCGGCTGACACAGAAAATCGGCATCACCGGCAAGAAGCTACACACCGGCCGTTCGCGTAACGACCAGGTAGCCACTGATATTCGTTTATGGCTGCGCGATGAAATTGATTTTCTCGACACGGAAATGAAACGCCTGCTGACCGGCTTTATGGAATTGGCCGAACGCGAAGCGGCGACCATCATGCCGGGCTTTACCCATTTACAAACCGCACAGCCGGTCACCTTTGGCCATCACCTGATGGCTTGGTTTGAAAATATTCGCCGCGACCGCGAACGATTAGCCGACTGCCGCAAGCGCGCCAATCGCATGCCATTGGGCTCCGCCGCGCTGGCCGGAACGACCTACCCTATTGATCGCGAACAAACCCGTGACCTGTTAGGTTTTGACGAAATCTGCCCAAATTCTCTCGACGCCGTCAGTGATCGCGATTTCGCCATCGAGTTTTGTGCGCTGGCCGCAATATGCATGACGCATTTGTCACGTATGAGCGAAGAGTTAGTGCTCTGGACTAGCTCGCAATTTAATTTTATCAACCTTCCTGACCGTTTCTGCACCGGCAGCTCGATCATGCCGCAGAAAAAAAATCCCGACGTACCGGAACTGGTGCGCGGCAAAACAGGACGCGTAAACGGCCACCTGATTTCCCTACTGACACTGATGAAATCGCAGCCATTGGCGTATAACAAAGACAACCAAGAAGACAAAGAACCGCTATTCGACGCGGTGGATACTTTGAGAGGCTGCTTGCGGGCCTTCGCCGATATGATCCCGGCTATCGAGCCAAATCGCGAAGTCATGCGTGAAGCGGCGCGGCGCGGCTTCGCCACCGCAACCGATCTTGCTGACTATCTCGTCCGCAAAGGCATTGCCTTCCGCGACGCTCACGAAGTTGTTGGCAAAGCGGTTGCCTACGGCGTCGAAAACAAAAAAGATTTAAGCGACATGACCATCAGCGAGCTGAAAACGTTTAGCGATCAGATCAACGAAGACGTTTTTGATGTCCTCACGCTAGAAGGCTCCGTGAGCGCGCGTAATCACATCGGCGGCACCGCCCCCGATCAAGTGCGCGCCGCCGTCGCCCGCGCTCGCGAGCAATTATCATGAAACGTAGCGGCGCCATTGCTCTGCTTGTTGCTCTCACCTTTCTAGCCGCCTGCGGCCAGAAAGGTGCGCTGTATTTTGCGCCAGAAAAAGTCGTAGAGCAGAAACCTGCACCAAAGAGCGACTCGAAACCAACGGAACAAAATGGCGATTCGCCAATTAAGAAGGAATCGCCTGACGGCAGCCAGTAACTGCTATCAAACTAGCAACACGCTAACAGCCTTTATCTCTCAATACGCAAACGACGAGAACATCATGGACCCATTTCAGTACCGCGACGGCAAGCTATATGCCGAAGACACCTCCATTAGCCATTTGGCCGAGCGCTTCGGTTCGCCGCTTTATGTCTACTCCCGCGCGGCATTGGAACAACACTACCTTGGCTTTGAAAAAGCATTCGGCGACCATCCCCATCAAATCTGTTATGCCGTCAAAGCCAACGCGAATATCGCCGTGCTCAATATTCTTGCCCGCCTCGGCGCCGGCTTTGACATTGTTTCTGGCGGCGAACTCACCCGCGTACTACGTGCCGGCGGCGACCCGGCAAAAATCGTTTTCTCTGGGGTAGGTAAAACCACCGAAGAAATGGAAATGGCTCTCGATGTTGGCGTTCATTGTTTCAACGTTGAGTCCGCTGCCGAACTGGAATTGCTTAATCTTGTTGCCGGCGAACAAGGTAAAACGGCCAAGATTGCCCTGCGTGTTAATCCAGACGTCGACGCGCAAACGCATCCGTATATCTCCACCGGCCTAAAAGAAAATAAATTTGGTATCGACATCAATGAAGCACCCGCACTGTATCAACGCGCAGCCGAATTAGCGCACATTGAAATTATCGGCGTGGATTGCCACATAGGTAGCCAGCTCACTAAACTTGAACCTTTTCAAGACGCCCTCGATCGCGTGCTCGCGCTGGTTGATAAACTGCAAACTCAGGGCATTGAGATCCGTCACCTCGATCTCGGTGGCGGCCTCGGCGTAAAGTACAAAGATGAAGTGGTCCCTGCTCAAGCAGACTATATCGCCGCATTGATAGAAAAAGTGCCCGCAGACATGCCTATTCATATTGAACCTGGCCGCAGCATTGCCGCCAACGCCGGCATCTTTGTGACACAAGTTTTGTATCTAAAACCGACCGAACATAAAAACTTTGCCATCATCGACGGCGCCATGAACGATTTAATTCGTCCAGCGTTATATTCCGCATGGATGGATGTGGTTCCGGTCGAGCCGCATGATGCGGACTGCCGCGAATGGGATCTAGTCGGTCCCGTCTGTGAAACCGGTGATTTTCTTGCCAAAGATCGCGCGTTATCACTGCAGGCTGGTGACTTGCTCGCCATTAAAGGCGCCGGTGCTTACGGTTTCGCTATGGCAAGCAACTACAACACCCGCAACCGCGCAGCGGAAATCATCGTCGACGGCGACCAGTTCTTTGTCGTTCGCCAACGGGAAACCTACGACGAGCAATTGCGCTTAGAAAGTATGCTTCCTTAGTGCTGGCGCAATAAACTCGGCAGCTCTTTATATTTATTACTAAAAAGATCTAGTAGGAGTTTGCTTGCAAGCGATTAGCCCTAATCGAGCCCCCATTGCTTGCAAGCAAGCTCCTACATAAACAAAACCATCAACTCGAAGGCAGGCCCATCACGCGGCGCTACACTTCATCCCTCGTAGGCTTTGCAAAGAACACCACCAAGAAGAACAGCATAAAGGCGATATCGTTTAATCCGTAGATGGCATAAAAAGCGCCAGCAAACATATCCGCAGAAAAGACAGATGACACGCTATTCTCAGAGATCCATTTTGCCCACACCACCACATAGACCAGCTTCTCTACTGCAAAAGCGCCGGCCAACCATTTAACATTTGCATTGATCGTCGCTGCACCGATATAGGCCAAACCCCAAACGATAATCATCAGCAAGCCAAAATTCGACATAACAACGGGATCGGCATTATTTAACGCGTCATTGGTGAACCCGCGTGAAAACAACAACACGCCGCCGATATTCATCAAGCCCGCTGCAATAAATCCGTTCTTTACCAATGCTCTGTTCATACCATTCACCCCCAAAATTCATCATTTATACGTGATACACCATGCATCGTTATGCCTGAAAGCATTACACGCAGAATAGTTATACGTGAAAACTCGCCGTTGATAAGGCCAAACGTCGTTTGGTTGCGTTTTTTTCGATAACAGCCTCCCGTTAGCGCGACGAAGATGGCCAATGACGCCAATCTTCGCATACCGATTGCCCCACGCAGTAGCGGCCGGTATAACAGGGCGACATTAACGGAGCCCTCTATGCAGTCGACGTCTAGCATTATCGATCCACGCTTTCGCAAAGTTGCCGATACCTTTTATACACAGATGAAACGCTTTCGTGGCGGCGGCGCAGTGTGCGTCTATCATCATGGCAAACCCGTTATCGACCTGTGGACAGGGACGCGAAATTGGCAAGGCGACCCATGGCAGCAAGATACGCTGTCGGTTTCATTCTCCACGACGAAGGGCGTCGTCAGTACGCTACTGCATCAGCAAGCCGCTCTCGGTCGCATCGATTACGATAACCCGGTCATGAATTACTGGCCGGAGTTTGGCGCACAAGGCAAAGAGTCCATCACCGTACGCGACCTTCTGACCCATCGCGCCGGCATGTATCGCATGGACAATCTCAACCTCGAATTTGATCAAGTGACAGATTGGGACACCGTCTGCGCCGCCCTCGCTGCGGCGCCAGCCGACCGGTCCGCGGCGCCGTATTCGGTTTATCACGCGCTGACCTATGGCTGGCTCGTGGGTGAAGTTGCCCGACGCGTTAGCGGTAAAAGTGTCACCGACATGGTGCAGGAAGACCTCGCCGCACCACTAGGCCTCGACGGACTTTTTGTTGGCACGCCAGACAGTGAGCACCATCGCGTCGCCGACCTGCTCATGGGCAAGAAGCCGGGCTCAAAGCCTTCCGCCAAAACGCTGTCAAAAACCATCAAGGCGAAGGTCAGCCAAGGCACTCAGGCAACATTAGAAGCGATGATGCACGCCGGCATGATTCCGGATATTGCTCGCTTCGAAAAGGCCATCACAGTGAAGCGCTTCCACGTACAGAAGCTCACCACCCCAGAAGCACTTCGTTCCGCTATGCCCGGCTTCAATGGCGTTTTTACTGCCCGCTCACTTGCTCGGCTGTACGCCGCCCTCGCCAACGGCGGCGAGCTGGACGGCAGCCGCATACTGCCCAGCTCTACCGTGCAAGCGATTAGTCAGCAGCAAGTCTTCACATTGGATCGCGCGCTTTACACACCAATGCGTTGGCGCCTTGGTTATCACCAGCCGTTCGTACTGGCGCGTCGTCCCAAACAAGGCTTTGGACATTTTGGTTATGGCGGATCAGGTGCATGGGCCGACCCTGAACGAGGCTTGTCTGTCGCGCTTACCGTTAACGCGGGAGCCGGCACACCATGGGGCGACGCACGCATTCTGAACATTGGCGCAGCGGCATTGAAATGCTGCCGATAAGACCCTCTCAGCGCATCTGAACTGAAAATATACCGAACGAAACATTAGCGCCCTATTAGCCAAACAATCCATGTTACGTTCTTTATTAAAAAGGAATTTTCAATGTATAAAATTTCCCAAGCTGCGATCTTTATCGCGTCCACATCGTTAATTATATGCTCTACGTTAACCGCAGGGCAGCGCTGGGATTATCTCGACCTAAGCTATACATTTGACGGAGAGCTTGCTACAAATTCGACAGACCCCGAATATAAAGGCCCAACAATTGACGCATCCACCAGCCTCAACTCCAATCTCTTTTTCTTAAGAGGCCAATCAACCAGCTATGCGTCCGATGACGAATTCGGGATTATCCCCAATAGCGATTCAACCTTCGTGGATTGGACGAGCATAGGTCCCGGCATGCACCACTCCAATCGAATCGGCCAAATGAATTTAGATTTATGGGGACAAGTAACCATGAACCGGGCGGTCGTTGCATCGGCTGCAACAAAAGGCATGGGCGCTGCACTGGGAGCGCGTTTTCATATAGCCCCCAATTTTGAAACATCTTTATCTTACCGACAGGCCAAAGCCGATCGTAATTATAACGGCGGCAAAATTATTTTCAATCCATCTCTATGGACGCTTGAGACGCTGTATTTCCTAACTCCGTCATCTGCCGTTCGCTTCGCCTATTCAAACGGGCGCGCCGATATAGAAGGCGGAACTCTAGAGCTTAAGCCTGAATCCATCAACATTAACGAAATGCAAATCGGTTATCGCCATATATTTGGCATGCACGAGAAGCCCGATCATGAAACCCCTAAACATCTCACTTTTAATTTCATACAAATGGATTATATTTTTAATGGTGGGATATCAATTCAAACACGCACAATTACACGAAACTTAGATGTATCTCGCGGCCTTGCCATTAAAGGCGCATTCGAGATATCCCGCACATTTTTCTTTGGAGGCGAGATTCTCACCTTTGATTACGACGGCGCCCTCATACCCAATCAAAATAACGTTTTCTCAGTAAATGACATGTCGTTTTTTGGACCAGGCGCTTACTTCAGGCTAACCGATAGTGCACAGATATACGCGCAGATCGGCCTACAGAAAGTACATTATATTTATGTACCACTTGAAGGCTATGGCGTCAAAGCCGGCGCTAAAGCCAAGATCGGCTCTGCCGAACTACATGCTTGGTACCAATATGGCAAAACTGATGGAAAAATTGATGACTTGACCATGACATTGAAGCCAAATTTGTATGGCGCGGAAATCGCAATTGAATTCGCCCCTAAAATGCCAGAGCTCGTCATTGGCTATACGGACGGTAAGTTTGAAGGTGACATAGGCACTCCATTACAACCGCTAACGATGAGTCAACGCACCACCTCACTCGGCGTTAGGTTTCGCTATTAAGCCTGTCACTAACAACCACTGAAGAGAAGGAAATTATACTCTTGGGCAAATAGCACAGGAACTATCGAAATAGTTGCGATGACAGACTAACAGCGCGGCTGCATGCCTAGTCGCGAAAGATAACCGGCGTTAATCGCCCAATCAATACGGTGCCAACCCATGACCACATCACGCTCTGAATCAGGCTCCTGCCTCTGTGGCAAGGTCACCCTTCACGCTAGTAACGTCAATCCAAAGTTTTCCGTATGCCACTGCGCAATGTGTAGAACATGGGGAGGCGGACCGTTCTTTGCCTTGCGATCCGGCACAGAGGTGCAAATTGAAGGTGAAGAAAATATCACCGTCTTTACGTCGTCGTCATGGGCCTCACGTGGGTTCTGCTCGCACTGTGGCACCCACCTCTTTTATCGGCTCAATCAAACGGGCGAGTACAATGTTCCGACGGGGTTCTTTTCCAAGGCAGAAGGGCTAGAAATGAATATGCAGTACTTTAGTGACAAGCGACCTAGCTACTATTGCTTTTCCAATCAGAGCAACGAAATGACAGAAGCAGAAATCATGGCGTATTTTGCAAAACAGTGAAATCACGGCCTGTTTTCAACCAAGAGCCTAAGAAATTGTTCTTATTCTTTTGCAACAGAACTCAAACCAATACAAAAATTATTGCAGTTATTTGACGAAAGGAGTAATTGTAAAAAATTAACACCAGCAGTAGAGCCTTCGCGCTAATTGGTGAGTCGCTATCATTGATTTGATTATTCCAAAAGGAGTTTGGATATGTGCAAAAAATTGCTCTCCCCTATCGCTATCGCAGCGCTCACGCTATCGTTTCCGCAAATACTGCTCGCCGGGCAAAACTGGGACTACGTTGAACTAAGCTACACATTCGACGGAGAGCTTGATACGGATGCGACGAAGGAACTGGACTATAAAGGCTTCACCCTAGACGTTTCCTCCAGTTTTAATTCTGATGCTTTTTTTCTGCGCGGCCAATCAACCAGTTACACCACTAGCGACGAAGAGCTTTTACTCCCCGACACCGACATAACCGTCGTTGACTGGACGAGCATCGGTCCGGGCATTCATCACACCAGCAAAGTCGGCGGAATGGACTTGGATTTATGGGGGCAGTTCACACTGAATCGCGCGGCTTTTATTGCCGTTGCAACTAAAGGCGCTGGCGCGGCACTAGGGGCACGACTCAATGTCACGCCCGAATTTGAGACGTCTTTATCTTATCGCTTCGCCAGCACTGATCGTCAATATAGCGGCACGAGAACCGTCTTCAGCCCATCTGTATGGACACTCGAGGCACTCTACCATTTAACCCCATCATCAGCGCTTCGACTTGCATACTCTGACGGCAGCGCGGACATTGAGGGCGGGCCACTTAGCTTTATGCACGAGTCCATTGATATTAGCGAAGTTCAGCTCGGCTATCGCTACGTCTTTGGCACGCAAGGAAAGTCTAAGCGAGAAGACCCTAAACCGCTGTCGTTTAATTTCGTACAACTTGATTACGCATTCAGCGGCGACACATCAATTAAAACCGGCAACCAGAAACAAGACTTCGACTTATCTCGTGGCTTCGCGGTGAAAGGTGCATTCGAATTCTGCGACATGTTCTACTTTGGCGGTGAAGTACTTACCTTTGACTACGATGGTTCTGTCGGCGGCCCTGATGAAGATATTTTTACTGTAAATGACATGTCATTCTTCGGACCGGGCGCCTATCTCGGCATCACCGAAAACCTTCAAGCATACGCACAAATTGGCCTGCAAAAAGTTCACTATCTTTATGTGCCACTGGAAGGCTACGGCGCTAAAATCGGCGCCAAGGCCAAGATCGGTCCAGCAGAACTTAATGCTTGGTACCAATATGGCGATACTGACGGCGAAGTAAATACTCAAACCCTAACATTAGAACCAACTCTGTATGGCTTGGAAGTCGCGGTTGAATTGGCACCCAAAATGCCCGAGTTAGTCCTTGGCTATATGGACGGAAAATTTGAGGGCGACTTAGAAAATACCACCACAACGCTAGATATGAAGCCAAGCACCACGTCGCTCGGCGTTCGGTTTCGCTATTAATCCAATTCGCTCATAATCCAATAAAAAGCCCGCAATACGCGGGCTTTTTATTGGATTATTTTTGTTCGATGCAAAAAGAATAGAAACGGCATCACATTTCCCACCATTCAACCGTTCATCTCACCGTTGCCAAGCTTTTCGTCAGCACGCGCCGAAACCATTGATGGGCGGGGTCGCGTTCTAACGCTTTCGGCCAAATTAAATAAATGATCACCGGCGGCACGGGCACGGGCACGGGAAACGGTAGAACTTGTAGGGACAAATGATCTGCAAGACTGTTCGCTAAACGCAGTGGCACAGTAGCGATTAAGTCTGTGCTACTAGCAACACTCAAAAGATTGGCATACTGACTGACTTGCGCACCAATGCGCCGACGCCAACCAGGGCGACCAAGAATTTGATCTAGCGGCAGCACGCGACGCTCAAGCAACGGCAGCACTACATGGCTCGCATCGAGAAACTGTGCCAACGACACACTTCCTTGGATATTCGGATGACCACGCCGAGCGACAACGGTCAGAGCTTCTTCGCTAACGGCCTCCGCGCCGAGACGATCATCTTCCGGCATCTGCGTATCAAGACCAAAATCGACTTCCGCATCCAGCACCCGCCTCAACCAATCGCCATGCTGCGGCTCAACGCGGACCCCCAATCCTTCACCATGGTCACGCAGTAACGAAAGGAGCGGGCCCAGCATCATCGATTCAAAATAATCCACAGCAGCTATCGAGAACTGACGATCACTACTACGGGGCTCGAAACGCTGACCACTGTCGAGCGCTTCAGCCAATATCTGCAAACCTGACTGAATTTGAGCGTACAACTCACGGGCATGGGGGGTGGGCGTCAGCCCCTTGCTCGAACGCGTAAACAGCACATCTGCCAAGGTGACGCGCAGTCGTTGCAACGCCGCACTGACCGCTGGCTGGCTCATGCCCAAGCGCTGGGCCGCCCGTGATAGCTGGCCCTCTTCAACAATGGCGACGAAGACGGGCAGCAGATTGAGGTCTATGGAACGTAAATTCAGCTTCATGGATATTACTTATACAGGATATTGATTAGACAGATAATGGTTTGGCGCGCGAATATCGAGGAAACCGGACGACATGGACAATCACAATGAACACAAACGACATGGTGGCGGCATCCGTTTTAGCCTTTGTATTACTGGCAGCGTTTCTCGAATGGCTCAGCGGCAGAAGTGGTAATGGCGCGCGCACCGGCGGCGACTGGAAAATTGCCGGCCTCACCACCGTAATGATGGTGGTTGTGCAGCGTCCGCTGGTACTCCTAATTATTGGCCTCTCACTGGCCGCAGTATTTCCCACCAGCGCCGGATCGCTAAGCTGGCTCGAGCAAAGCTACTTTTGGCCGACGCTGATTGCTTTCTTCTGCTTAGAAGAATTGATTCACGGCGCAGGCCACTACTTTGCCCACAGTCGCCGTCCGAAGATGAAATGGGCACAAACCCTACAAGCCTTTTATAAGCTATCTCATCGTCCGCACCACATCAGTGGCGACGACGAGCGTGGTCAGATCAGCGTGACACAAACCTTCACCAACGGTTGGCTCTGGTGGTTCATTATGCCGAACTACTGGTTCCAGTTAGCCTGCCTCTACCTTGGCTTAACCGAAGTCTTTCTGTGGGGCACCGTGGCCAAAGGCTTGTGGTCGGCACATACCCACTGCAACTGGAACTATGATCTTTACTTCCACAATCACAAATGGGCGTGGGTACGCAAAACCATGTGGGGTTTGGCGCACATTATTACCTTCCCAACACAGCACCACCACCATCACGCACGCGGCAAGAACTCAGCGAAAAATGTCTGCGGCTCATTGGCAATTTATGATTGGCTGATCTTTGACACACTGGCTATCGAAACCAGCCGCCCAGAAGTATATGGCTGGCGCCAATCGGAGCGCGAACAGAAAAGCGTCTTCCACCGTTATTTTAATACCGACGTGAAGCAATACCTGCCACGCTAAGGATTAAAATTATTTAATCGGTCATCCGCATACTGAAAGCTGGGAAAGGTAAGTGCGACAGACCACAAACAAGACCTTGATTTGATCTTTTGTGGGAGATTGCTTGCAAGCAAGCTCCCACACCAAAACCAGATTACTGATCGTATCCTGGATTCTTGCGATCAAGCTTACGCAACAGCCCCGGCCACGCTAGCCCACCGCCCAATCCTTTCGTAACCTGCTCCGCCTGCTGCTGAATGCCCGCAACAATACGCGAATCCACCTGAACCATTTCTTTTCCGCCCGCCAAAGCACGCACCTGAATCATGCAGCTTGCTTCGAACAAGTACATGTAAAGAAAAGCATCCGCGATGGTTTTGCCCGCCGTCAGCAAACCGTGGTTGCGCAACATCAGGAAGTTATTGGCACCGAGATCCGCCACTAAACGCGGCTTTTCTTCTTCATTTAACGCCACGCCTTCATAGCTGTGATAACCCAGCGAAGAAAGCACAAATAGCGATTGCTGCGATAGCGGAAGCACGCCCTCTTTCTGTGCCGACACCGCCACGCCATTGATTGAATGGGTATGCATAACGCATTGAGCATCTTCACGGGCTGCATGCACTGCGCTATGAATAGTGAAGCCAGCTGGGTTGACGGGGTAATCCGACTCGGCAACTTTATCGCCATTCAGATCAACCTTGATCAAACTTGATGCCGTGATTTCCTCAAACATCATGCCGTACGGATTAATCAAGAAATGATGCTCAGCCCCGGGAATGCGCGCTGATATATGCGTGAAAACCAAATCATCCCAACCGTACATCGCTACTAGCCGATACGCCGCTGCAAGATCTACCCGTAGCGCCCATTCTTGATCTGATACCGAATCCTTTACTGAAACCATGTTGATCTCTCTCTTTGCCAGCGTCATGTCTGCGCCTGCTATCTGCTTTTTAACACTCTAAATCGAATTTCCATCGACTGCATGTATTCAACGGCTACCAAGATGCTATTCTTCGTAGCTGTAGCTGGGGCTACACACTTGGGGGATCAGGGGATAAGCAGAAAATATACCATCTGCATCTGCGCACATGCTTTGCACCGACCTCTCGCGCAAAATCCATGCCGCCGCCAAGTACATCAACTTTTACTCTCTACAAGGAAGAAAAATGAGCGATCCGTACGCAAAACCTCAAGCCGATCTTGGCGGTGCAAACTCGCAGGCCACCTATCAACCGAAATTTCTGTCCACCCAAGGACGTATTGGACGACTGCGCTACCTCGCATATTCTATGGGCGCATCTTTTTTACTGTATCTCGTGGCTATTCCGGTCGTATTAATATTTGCCGCGGCAGGCGTAACCGCCAGCTCATTAACGAGCGGTGAAGCAGGAGCAGCTTCCGCCATTGCCATGCTGGCAATCGTTGTACTCTACATCGCGATGATCGCCATCTCTTTTATCTATGCAAAACGTCGCCTAAACGATCTCGGCCAAACTGGCTGGCTCTCACTCCTCATGCTCGTTCCACTTGTGAACTTGATTTTGGCAATTTACATCCTATTCTTCCCCGGCCAGCCGGCGAACAACCAGTACGGTGCAAAACCCGTCTCGAACACCACCGGCGTTGTTATTCTAGCTTTCTTCCCGCTGCTGATATTCATACTTGGCATTGTTGCCGCGGTATCATTACCCGCATATCAGGATTACGTACAGCGAGCCGAGCAAGCGCAGTCTCAACTCCAAGAGTAATCGCCACGCTCTTTCATTTGCATAGCTAAGAACATCACCTCACGGGTCGGCCCAATATTGGCCGGCCCGTTTCTTTATAAACAACACCATACACTCAGCTATCTACCTCGCCCCTTCTCGAAAAATATGGATTGGCAATCAAAGCAACATCAGCCAGCGCAATAAATACGCAGCTAGATTCGCTCTCTTCGGAACACGAGCTCACATTCCTTTAAAACATCATCTCAAAAATTGACATCATTTTGCGGCCTATCCACTCAGGTTTCTCAGTGTCATGATCCAAACCGTTCGGCGTGTGGACACGCCGCAATAAAGACTCGCAACTACTGCGCACAGCCAAACAATCACAAGAGGGAAGACTGTGATAAAAGCCATTGCCTATACCACCCTATTACTCAGCTGCAGCGTTGGCTTTGCCGACACCAACTGCTCGCCCACTGCATTTGGTAACAATAACGGCAGCATTCCGCCGAAAAGTGAATACTCGGGGCCACTTTTTCAGCTTAGCCATAACTATCCGGAAAAATCTAACGCGGGGTCAACACCCTGGCGTACTGCCATCGACAACAAACCAATTACCGTTGCCAACGCGAATCAATATGTCGAAGCATTAAAGCAGTATATTAGCGCTGATTTCCGCGCCATGATCGCTAACGCCAATTGGGACCCCGCTAAGAATGGTTGGTATCACGCACCATGGTTAAGCTGCGAGCGCGAAGCAATTCACGGCATGTATGTTGGCTCCTCGGATTTCGACAAAGACTTATTCGACGGCAGCGGCCTTAAGAAAGATTTCTCCACCTATGTTCTGACGATGTATAACGACGTCGCCGGACCAACACTGAAGCATGTATGGGGTGAAACAGCGCAGACTCCCACTATCACTCAAGATAGTAGTCAGTTTGCTGAGAATGCCATCGTCACGAAATATGCTTTCACAACAGCCAACGGTGACAACTGGGATGCAATGCAAGGCGCACTGCAATGGCCCTTGTATATCACCGTCAATGCCACCACCGGCAACCACAAAACAGCGCAGCTTAATAACGCTTCACTGATGCAATTTGATTTAATCGTGAAAGACTCTCAGTCCGCTCCGAACACTGGCTGGGTTTTTGCGACGCTCGTTTACGATAAAGATGCACCAGGGAAAGACGTTTGGGACAAGATGGTGCCGCTTGGCGCCATGTGGGGAAATGACCCTCAAGTTAATTCAACCAAGAACCCCAATCAGCCACTCACTGAGAACTGGATTAACCCCGCTGCGCCAGCGTACGCCAAAATGACTCTCGGTTGGGGTGATCGCCTTTCCGGCCCCAACGACGGCGGACGTAACGATGCGATTGTGATGGTTGACGGTAAAAAAACCAAAATGGACAACTTACCGTCGTCTTCGTGCATGAGTTGTCATGGCAGTGCTGAATGGCCTATGCATTCATTCTTACTACCGACCACTACTAACCCGCCACAAAGTTCAGGCGATTACCTAGTGATGTGGCCTCC
Source organism: Gammaproteobacteria bacterium (assembly GCA_018067045.1). Lineage (GTDB taxonomy): Bacteria > Pseudomonadota > Gammaproteobacteria > Pseudomonadales > Alcanivoracaceae > JARGPN01. The sequence continues at coordinate 10,573 of JAGPVL010000033.1, read as the reverse complement.
CGGTTCACCGCAGTGGATGCAGTGGTTCCAAAGCCGCCCGGGCAATGTACCGCAAGATATTGGCACTACCGCCTTCGATTACGACATGGTGTTCGTGTTCAAGTCTTTGCAAGCGTGGCAGTCTGCTACAACCGGCAGACCAACACTTCTGCAAGGCCTTGACCGTACAGGCAAGCCGATCAACAAGTTCAAGAACTACAACGGCGTGGAAGTCGATCAGTAAATCGTTCCGCACGCTTCTTCCCGCAAGGAGGCGGCGTGTTAACGGAAACACATAGGATTGCTTTGCAAATGCCTATCGCTTGCAGGCAAGCTTCCACAAAAGCATCCAACCGGACGGCTCTTGTGGAAGCTTGCCTGCAGGCGATTTTCTTTTCTGGCGCTAGGTTAATCTCACGCAAGATTCTGATCTTTCAATAAGCCATCGAAAAGCATTGCGCTCACTTCGATAACTTATGCAATACAACAAGGTCTAAACCGCTGATCAAGGGAGTGCCGACACCCGCATCCAATGGATAAGGCTTTCGCGCTGAGGCCTGCGAATATCCGCGCTTTTCGTAAAACGAGATTAGCGCACGGTTCTCACCAACAACCGCCACTTGGAACTTGGCGTAACGATCAGCATACGTTCGCTCGACAAATTGCAGCAGGCTTTTGCCCACGCCACTACCATGCAACAGCGGCGACACCGCAAAACAACCAAATTCAATCGCATCACTCTCTGCCATCGTTGCTGATATACAGGCAATGGGTGCGGCATCTTCATAGATGGCGTAGAGATCAGCATCGTTATCACGAATCAATGCCATCATCGCCGCCGCTGTCATGCGCGGCCCTGACACAAGATGTGCTTCGGACGTCCAACGGCCGACACCTGTACTGCCGCGATAAGCATCGTTGACCAAACGAGTTAGCGTATACGCATTTTCTAAATCAGAAACCTTCTCAACACCATTCATCTTTGAGCACATAATTTTATAAACGATTACTTTTATCGCATATTGCGCTGTACGGCGACCGTCTCCCAGCCACCAACAAGAACTAATATTGCCGTGACCGTCAATGAGAGCGTAATAGGCGTCATCAATGTTGCTGCCGCGGCCAAAAACGCCAGTGCCACCAAACCAGCAAGATGAGAGCGGGGATACTCGTTAAAGACAACGCGCTTAAATAACAAATTGCCGAGAAGATAAGCAAACGGCCCACCCACGCACGCGACTAACATCTTGATATCGACATGTCCTTCTGGATGCGCAAGCACAAACTCATCCGCCGCCGCGACGATCACAACGCCCATCACCATAAGTATATGAATGTAGGTGTAACCGAGCCGTGCAATTTGACCGGGGTTATTGCTACTCGCAATCTTATGCGCGGCATGCTCTGCACTAACACTAAAATAGATCCACCACATCGCTACGGTCGATACGAACGCACTAAGGAAGGCTACTATTGTGGCATTTGTCCATGCCATGTGCGCAAACGTTGAACCGGAAACTAACAACGACTCGCCCAAGGCAATGATCATCAGCAGGCCGCACCGCTCTGCCATGTGTTCACCGGATATATTCCAGTCTTCTAGAGTAGAACGCCCCAAACCAGGCACATAAAAATATACTGCCGCCGAAAGGTACTCTAAAGCCAACGCAGCTACCCACCAATAAAGTCGGCCCTCAGGATCGGATAGAGCACCAGCGAACCACAGCGCGCCGGACAATAAAAACCAAATACTAATGCGGACAAAGTTCTTGTAGATGCCTTGATGATGCTGCGCCAACGCCCAGCACATAAAGATATTTCTACCGAGTTGCATAAAGACGTAAGCTGAAACAAACAATAATGCAGTCGTATCGAACGCATGCGGAATAGCAACCGACATCACCATTCCCGCCAACATCAGCACGAACAGCATTAATCGAACTTCAACTTTCTGTGGGTCCATCCAGTTGGTCACCCAACTGGTAAATATCCAAACCCACCACACCGCGAGCAGAATGATTAGCGCTTTGAAGCCGCCCAAAGGTGAAAAGTTTTCGATTAGAAAATGCGCGGTCTGGGTGACGGCAAAGACAAAGACCAAGTCGAAAAATAACTCTACGAACGCTACCTTGTGCTCGGTTTCACTGCCCTTCTCACGCAATACATTACGCCGAGAGGTAAATATCATCTTTATTCCCCAGATCTAACACGTGAATAATTAATTAGTCCACTACAGCAAAGTATTTCAAAATTATCAGTCGTATTCGACACACTATGCTGAACGCACGAACTCGGCAAAGGATTGAACAAACCCTTTCAATTGATCACGCATTCGGTCGTCAGAAATAACACCCTGTTCTGAAAATAGCTGGTGCGCCTTCGACGCCAACACTCGGCCGCCAGACCAATGCTGCACTCCTAGCGTTTTTAGCACGGGCAACCAACCACTCTGCGCCATCACTGTTCCAAACCCGCCGGGCGAGGCCCCCATGACCGCAATATGACGACCCGAGAAAATACTCTTCCCCGCCTCAGAAGGACGTGACAACCAGTCAATCGCGTTTTTGAATACACCGGGAATACCATTGTTGTATTCAGGCGTCGATAAAATGATCGCGTCATAATCTTGGATCTTGCGCTTTAGAACACTAACGGCCTCTGGCTCCCCCTGCTCACTCTCGACGTCGCCGTCATAAAGAGGAATGCCATGTAGCGTCACAACATCGAGCGTTACCTCGCCATCATCTTCAACCAATCTTTTTGCTTCACGCAGAAGCGCCGTATTAAAGGACTGACTTCGCAGGCTCCCTGAGATACCCAATATCCGCGTTGATGACATACGTTCACTTCCGTTGGTTGATTCGTGATCGAAAAGGCAATCGTCTATAGACGCCTATGACTCACCAAGCGTCGTTGTGATAGGCGAGCCCGCCATCAACGTTTTCGTTACCGGTGTTTTGGAGGCAATATCAAGCAACTTACTCCATTGCTCATCGTTTAGTTCGACCGAACTATAAAGTGTTCGCTCAATCTTTGCGTCGCCTTCTTTATTTTTAAGCAGGGATAAATCCACACGCAGCACACCAATATCCCATTCCTTTCGCTGTGCGTACATGCGCAATGTTATTGCAGTGCACGCGCCTAGCCCCGCCAAAATATAATCATAGGGCGCCGGACCTGCGCCCAAGCCACCAGCAGTTTCTGGCTCATCCGCTATCAATGCATGGCCGGAGGTTTCGATATCATGGCGATAGTTTGTGTCGGTTGAGGTAACCGAGCTGGTCGAAATGACTTTCATAGCAATGACTCCTGTCTATTTTTTAGGGAGCCTCTGAATAGCTCCCTCGATATCCACCTATTTGACTGGCGATTTCAGGCCGACGGGAATCGGCGGAGAAGGAAGCCGCGTACCATCAAAATTCTTTACCTCGCCAAAATGATCTGTTTCATTCCACAGCCGATCATACTCACTGATTTCTTCCGCCGTGCGGCCGACATAATTCCACCACAACAAAATCTCTTCGTCGAATGGCTCGCCGCCAATTAGCAGAACACGCGCACCGCGCGCCACATTCACCGTCAGCTCCGTACGACCACAACCTAAGTCGAGCAAGGTTCCTACTTCAACCAACTCACCACATACCGTCGCTGAACCCTCCAACACCAATACACCGTATTCAAACTCAGGCCGTAATGGCAGCGCTGTTTTTGCCTCAGCAAGATCTGTAGTGATGTCGATGGCAACTAGGGGCGAATAGACCTTTGCTGGGGATTTTTCTGAGAAGGCTTCTCCCACCAACAACGTCAACGTGAATCCGTCTTGGTCATGCTTAGGTAACACAGGATGGTGCTCAAACGCTGGCTCGCAATGTCTCTTCGCATCGGGCAATGCAATCCAGAGTTGTGCCAACTGAAGCGAATCTGGCCGCACATCAGGAGACTCTTCTGAGTGTGAAATTCCTCGACCTGCCGTCATGAGATTAACCTGTCCGGGGCGCAGAATTTGTTCATAGCCCAAACTATCACGGTGCAGAACTTCACCTTCGATCAGCCACGAAAACGTTTGTAGCCCCGTGTGCGGATGCGGACCCACGCGCATGCCGCCGCCAGCACTCACGTCAGCCGGACCTGCATGATCTAGGAAACACCAGGCGCCGATCATTCGCTTTTGCCCATTCGGCAATGCGCGACGAATCAGTAAACTACCACCCAGCAACGCCTCACGTGCTTCAATGCGACGCAGCGCTGGCGTCGTCGCGGCCGCCGGACAGTCAGATGAAAACGATGGGGGTGGATTAATCTCTGCGCTACTCATGCCAATTCTCCTTATCTACAATCTATCCGTTACTTATCGGCAATATCCGTTTTCTATGAGTACTTTTTCATTCCGTGCTTAATGAATACACAGTAACCCAAAGAATAATTGCTTCGATGAAAATATGTCACGGCGTCGATTTTACTCGACGCCGCACACCTCCTATATCTTAAGCTCGTGGAATGTTGCCAAACTCGCCACTGTTAAAATCTTTAATGGCATCGCGAATTTGTTCTTCGCTGTTCATCACAAAGGGACCGTAACCATGAATCGGTTCATCCAATGGTTCGCCACTAAGCACCAACAACTTCACATCGCTTTGTGCCTGTAACGTTACGGCAACACCGTCATGACCTAGCAACACCATCTGTGCATCACGACCAATCGTATCGCCATTTACCTGCACCGCTCCTTTCAACACGATGATCGCCGCTGTTCGACCTTCGGGAATACTGAATTGTGCTTGCTTGCCATCTCGCAAACGCACATCCCAGACATCCATTGGCGAGAACGTTCTTGCAGGGCCGACATTGGCAACGCCATTGTGATCGGCGTACTGCCCGGCAATCACACGAACTCGGCCCGCGCCATCAGGCAAATCTACCGATGGAATATCCCCATCAACAATCGCTTGGTATCCCGGCGCCGCCATTTTATCTTTCGCTGGCAGATTCACCCAGAGCTGCACCATTTCCAGATCACCTCCAGACTGTGCAAACGCAGTGGAGTGAAACTCTTCGTGCAAAATGCCCGCTCCCGCGGTCATCCATTGCACGTCGCCAGGACCGATAACGCCACCGGCGCCAGTCGAATCGCGATGTTCAACTTCGCCGCTATAGACGATCGTGACCGTTTCAAAGCCGCGGTGGGGATGCTGCCCAACGCCACGCCGTTTATCAGTCGGCTCGAACGGCATTGGGCCGGCGTAGTCCAGCAACAAAAAGGGACTCAGCTCTTCACCAAAGCCTTGATACGAAAACAGAGAGCGCACCGGAAAGCCGTCACCAACCCAATGCTGCTGCGGGCTGTGATAGACACCTTTGACGCTTTTGATCGGCGCAGTATTCACGAACGCTACGTTACTCATCTCTTTCTCCCAGTTTGATCCAACTCATCGCTCATCCCTGCTCGTGGCTTTTCTCATTCAAAACCAATCAAGAACATCGACGAGATGGACATACCTTAACTCTGGAACGATAAACCCTCTAGATGGCAAAAATCACACTTAGCGTTCTATTAGAAGAACAATAAACAGAGCATACTACCGTCTTACCCCATTCCTTCGACCCTACATTTGCCCGCGGGAGACCTGCCATGCAAGACCTCAACGACCTTCATTACTATGTGCAGGTGGTCACCCACGGCGGCTTTGCAGCAGCAGGCAGAGCTCTGAATATTCCGAAATCAAAACTCAGTCGGCGCATTGCGTTGCTCGAAGAGCGTCTTGGTGTGCGGCTGATACAGCGATCGTCTCGCCACTTTTCCGTCACCGACATCGGCCAAGAATATTTCCGTCACTGCCAAGCCATGCTGGTAGAGGCCGACGCCGCGCAAGAGCTGATCGATCGCAATCAAGCCGAGCCGCAAGGCGTGATCAAGATGAGCTGTCCGCCCGCGTTGATGTATTTCAATGTTGCCGACATGGTGTCGCGCTTTATGGTGGCCTGCCCCCGCGTCGCCGTGCACTTGGACGTCACCAATCGTAATGTCGATGTGCTCGGCGAGGGCGTGGATATCGCTCTGCGCGTGCGCTTTCCGCCGCTAGCCGACAGTGATCTCGTGATGAAACGCTTTGCCGTGAGCACGCAACGACTGGTCGCTCATCCCCGGTTGATCGAACAAGGTGCACCGCAGACGCCAGCACAACTCGAGCAATTACCCACCCTCGGACTCGGCGGTGCGCAGCAACAACATACTTGGGCCTTGGAAAATGATGCAGGTGAGCGTATCGATGTTCATCATCAGCCGCGCCTGATTATTAATGACATGATTGGGCTACGCGCGGCGGCGCTGCAGGGTGTCGGCGTTGCCCCTTTGCCACTAATGATGATTCACCAACAGCTGCTTCAAGGCACCTTGGTCGAAGTACTGCCGCAATGGAAACCGCAAGGCGGCATTGTTCACGCCGCGTTTCCATCACGACGCGGCTTGCTGCCGGCGGTACGCCATCTACTGGATTTCTTGGCCGACGAATTCAATACCCTTATTGATGCAGAGAAAGGCTACGTTGCACCGGGGGATTAATGGCGCTCGTTTCCGAGCACACACTACACCGCGTCGTCGCGCGGCCCGACCCACATCATAGGATTGTGTGCGACCTCCCACAGATGCCCATCGAGGTCGCGAAAGTAACCGCTGTAACCGCCCCAGAACACATGCTCAGGGGATTTCACGACCGTCGCACCGGCCCGCTCAACGACCGCCATCACCTCATCCACCTGCGCTTCGCTGTGAACATTGTGTGCCAGTGAAATCCCGCCGAAGCCTGCGCCTTCAGACGACACGTTCGCATCTTTGGCCAAGTCTTCACGGCCAAACAGTCCCAGCCAGGTGCCATTTAGCGTGAAAAACGCCACCGACGGCGGTGACTCCATCTGCGGAAAGCCTAGCCCATCTCGATAAAATCGGACGGCGGCGGCAAGGTCGCGCACGCCCAAGGTAATCATGCTGATTCGTGGCTGCATTCGCCCCTTCCTTCATTCGTCGTAATAGACCTACAGCCTCGCCTCTGTGCTGCACGCACAGACTAGACCGCAGCCAAACAAACCCTGACAATATCCCTCTTCTATTGTCATTTCGACAATACGGCACGTATTTAGAATGGTCCGAACGCAAAACCAGACGGAACGGAAATGAAACTGCGCTTCAGCAAAATGCACGGCCTCGGCAACGACTTTATGGTGCTCGACGGTATCCAGCAGTCCCTGCCGGAGAAAGGCCCGCCGCTGCCAGAGAGCCAGCTGCGCCGACTGGCTGACCGCCACTTTGGCGTCGGCTTTGATCAACTACTCGTTGTGCAGCCAGCACTTACAGAAGGGGTCGACTTTCGCTATCGCGTCTTTAACGCCGACGGCTCTGAGGTCAATCAATGCGGCAACGGCGCCCGCTGCTTCGCCCGTTTTGTTCGTGAGAAAGGCCTGTTCGACGGCCACGATATCCGCGTTGAAACCGCCGCCGGACAAATGAGCCTGCATGTCACCGACGACGAGCAAGTCACCGTGGACATGGGCGCACCGCGCTGGGCGCCGAAGGACATTCCTCTCAACGCTAGCGCCGAAGCAGACAACTACTTATTGATTGCAGACAACGACGCCTATGACGTCGGCGCCGTCGGCCTCGGTAATCCGCACTGCACCCTATTGGTGGAGAACGTCGATACTGCAGCAGTTGAAACCATCGGTCCCTTGCTCGAGTCCCATAGCCAGTTTCCACAACGGGTCAATGTCGGCTTTATGCAAATCGTCGATCGCAACCATATTCGTCTGCGGGTATACGAACGCGGCAGCGGCGAAACACTCGCCTGCGGCTCCGGCGCCTGCGCCGCCGTGGTGATTGGTCAGCGCCGTGGCTTCTTGGCAGAAAGCGTGCGCGTCGACTTACCCGGCGGCTCACTAACGATCACCTATCGCGGCACGGGGGGCATTCTAATGACAGGCCCTGCTACGCACGTTTATGATGGGGAGATTACGGTTGAAGGCAACGGCCACTAACAAAATGCGGTTAAGGAAGAAACAATGAGCGAAGACAAAGCCGTCAATGCAGATCAAGTAGCGGCCTGGCTGCGCGACCACAAAGACTTCTTTCAGCATCGACCCGAGCTGCTTGAACTAATCCGCCTGCCAGACCCACGCGGCCAAGCAGTCTCCTTGCTGGAACGCCAAGCACAGATTCTGCGCGAGCGTAATGAAGAGCTGCGCAGCCGACTCAACCAGCTCATTGATGTGGCGCGCGAGAACGACGGCCTGTTCGAAAAGACCCGCCAACTGACGCTAGCCTTGATCGAACAGCGCAGCCCTGAACAACTGTTCCGCACCCTCGTTGATCGCCTCCGCGCCGACTTCGGTTCCGACGCCGTCACGCTGATTGTTTATGACCGCGACTTAAAGCTCACCGGCGAACTGCGTCAACATATTCGCTGCCACGCTTATGTGGATTTGCACGAAGCACTGCAAAGCATGCTGCGTAGCGGCAATGCATTTTGTGGCGTCCTCCGTCCGGCGGAACTTGAACAACTGTTTCCAGAACAAGATGGCGACGTTCGTTCTGCCGCCATGGTGCCGCTGGAATTTAATGGCCGCCAAGGATTGCTCGCCATCGGCAGCCACGACGCGCAACATTTCCGCAGCTCCCTCGGCACTTTGTTTGTGTCCCATATCGGCGAAGTCTTAGCGCGACGCTTGGCGGAGTTGTTAAAGAATCACAACAAACTCGAAGCCAAACGCGCTTAACCGATTGGTCGAGCACAGCCCTTCTAGGGGCTTGCTCGGAAGCGACGCTCCCCAAACAAAAGAATTCGCCTGCAAGCAGCCTCCCACAAGGCTCGACTCCGATTGAGAGGCAGCCGATTCTTGCCGTTGTTTTGGGGAGGTTGCATGGAAACCCTCCCAAGAAAAAGAATTCGCCTGCAAGCAGCTTCCCGCAAGGCTCGACTCCGATTGAGAGGCGGCCGATTCTTGCCGTTGTTTTGAGGAGGCTGCATGGAAACACTCCCAAGAAAAAGAATTCGCTTGCAAACAGCCCCCACAAGGCTCGACTCCGATTGGGAAGCAGCCGATTCTTGCCGTTGTTTTGAAGAGGTTGCATGGAAACCCTCCCAAGAAAAAGAGTTCGCCTGCAAGCAGCTCCCCACAAGGCTCGACTCCGATTGGGAAGCAGCCGATTCTTGCCGTTGTTTTGGGGAGGCTGCATGGAAACCCTCCCAAGAAAAAGAATTCGCCTGCAAGCAGCTCCCCACAAGGCTCGACTCCGATTGAGAGGCGGCCGATTCTTGCCGTTGTTTTTGTGGGAGGTTGCTTGCAAGCGATCGGCCTTTGATAGAAACGTTCGCCAGTAAGTAACCTCATGCATCAATCCGGCGCGCTATCCGCGCCTAAGCTTTACTGTTACGCTTTTGCCATGCTCGAAAATCTCAACGCCGACATTGATGGGTTCCTACACCATATCGTCACCGAACGACGCTTGTCCGCGCACACCGTTGACAATTACGGTCGCGACTTGCATCAATGCGCCGACATTTTACGCGAGAAAAAATTCTCCGCTTGGTCAGAGGTATCCGCCAGCGAAGTCCGAGTGCTCGTTGCCACCCTGCACCGGCGCGGCAAAGGCGGAAAATCTATTCAACGAGTACTCTCTTCGCTGCGAACTTTTTATCGCTGGTTGCTGCGCGAAGGCCGCACAAAAGATAACCCCGCCGATGGCATTCGCGCGCCCAAATCGGGAAGACGCTTACCGCACACCCTCGATGTGGACCAGATCAGCACGCTGCTCGACAATCATCACGATGACGATCCGTTACAGCTGCGCGATCAGGCCATGATGGAAATGGTGTATTCCTCTGGGCTACGTTTAGCCGAGCTGCTGAGCCTCGATATCGACACCATTGATTTTCGCGAAGCCAGCATGGTGGTCACCGGTAAAGGCAGTAAATCACGGCACCTTCCGGTGGGCTTACCGGCAATGTCCGCCGTCAAAAAGTGGCTAAGTGCGCGCACATTATTGGCGAAAAATCCTACCGAGAAAGCGCTTTTTATTGGCCAGCACGGAAAACGGCTCAGCCCACGCTCAGTTCAACAGCGCTTTAAAAAAGCCGCCAGCGAAAATGGATTGGAACAACATCTTCATCCGCATATGCTGCGCCATTCTTTTGCCACGCACATGCTCGAATCGAGCGGTGATTTACGCGCCGTGCAAGAATTACTCGGCCACGCAGATTTATCCACCACGCAAGTGTACACACACCTAGACTTCCAACATCTCGCCAGCGTGTATGATTCCGCTCACCCTAGAGCGTCGAAAAAGAAAGATTCGTAAAGGTCCTTCTCAAAAAACTGAACAACCAAGTAGAGTTTCGCCCTATGGGCGCCAGTTTTCAGACGAAAGGTTTGGATTTGATCTGGGGCTGATCGCTTGCAAGCAAGCTCCCACAAGAACATCAGAACATCAAACCGCATTAACCCTATGGAAGCCTGCTTGCAGGCGGAAGGCTTGGGCTTGGGTTTGGGTTTGGGTTTGGGTTTGGGTTTGGGTTTGGGTTTGGGTTTGGGTTTGGGTTTGGGTTTG
>JAGPVL010000039.1 GCA_018067045.1 Gammaproteobacteria bacterium | reverse complement strand
CATATCAAAGCCATCAAATGGACGGCGACAACAGAAACAAAAAGAAGCTGCTGAATATGACCAAACATAAGATTCTAATTATTGATGACGAGCCCGCCATCCGCGAGATGGTCGCTGTCGCCCTTGAGCTCGCCGACTTCGATGTACTGGAAGCCGAAAATGCCCAGGACGGCCACGCCCTAATCGTCGACCTGCGTCCCGACTTAATTCTGCTCGACTGGATGCTGCCCTCCGTGAGCGGCATCGAACTGGCGCGCCGATTAAAACGCGACGACAGTACCGCGGAAATTCCAATCATCATGCTCACCGCGAAAAGTGAAGAAGACAATAAACTGCAAGGCCTAGACGGCGGCGCCGATGATTACATCACCAAGCCGTTTTCGACCCGCGAGCTGATCTCACGCATTAAAGCCGTGCTACGTCGCTCATCCTCTGCCGCGGCAGAAAAAGCCATTGAAGTTGAAGGCCTACGTTTAGACCCCGTCAGTCACCGCATTAGCGCCGATGACAATCCGGTCGACATGGGACCGACAGAATATCGTTTGCTTGAATTTTTTATGAGTCATCAAGAGCGCGCCTACTCACGCGTACAATTACTCGATCAAGTATGGGGCGCTAACGTGTATGTGGAAGATCGCACCATCGATGTCCACATCCGGCGCTTACGCAAAGCACTTGAGCCTTATTCCTACGACCGCTTTATTCAAACGGTACGCGGCACGGGTTATCGCTTCTCGACGAAAACCGCACAAGCCTCCTGAAAGGTTTATACTTCGCAGCACGGTTCTGCATGACGTCGCGCATAGAATGTGCCACGCATACAAACAATTGAAGTAATCAGGGAGCACGCATGAAAGCCAGCTTGGCGCGTGAATTTAATCGACTGCTGTTACTCTGCGCACTGGCTACCGCCGCGGCCATTGCACTTGCCAGCCTATGGCCACTGCTGCTGGCGCTAGCGAGCTATATTATTTGGAGCACGCGACAGCTTTTTCAGCTGTATGAATGGCTTGTCCGCGAGAACCATGTCGAGCCGCCAGACAGCACCGGTTTATGGGGCGAGCTTTACACACGTCTCGAACATTTATTTCGCAAAGAGCAGAAAGCCCGCGCCGACTTACAAGGCATTATTGGTCGCGCGCAACAATCGGTGAATGCGCTAACCGACGGCGTTATTCTGATTGATCACCTCGGCCACCTAGAATACTTCAATGAAGCCAGCGCACATTTTCTTGGCTTCCGTCGCAACAACGATCTCGGCCAACCGCTCACCAATTTAATGCGCGCGCCGGTTTTTACCGCCTACCTGCAAAAAGGCGTGTTCGGCGAACCCATCGAATTAAGCTCACCAAAAGATGACAACCTGATACTGCAATTATTGGTAACCGAGTTTGGTGTTGGCGACAAGCTGATTCTAGTGCGCGACATTACGCGCCTACGAAATCTCGAACAGATGCGCAAAGATTTCGTTGCCAACGTCAGTCACGAATTAAAAACACCGCTCACTGTTCTGAAAGGCTATCTGGAAACATTGCTCGACAGTATTCCGGCCGAGCAATCACGTTTGCATCGCGCCCTTAAGCAAATGAGCCAGCAATCAAACCGTATGGAAGCGCTGGTACACGATCTTTTATTACTGTCGCGCCTAGAGAATACCACCGCGGACGAAAGCCAACATGCCGTGCCGGTGCACGGCATGTTGCAGCGGATGCGTGAAGACGCGCTATCTGTTAGCGCAGAAAAAAATCACCGTATTGATATAGATGTGCCCGTCGAGGCGCGCGTTATTGGCAACCCTGCCGAGCTCGACAGCGCCTTTGGCAACCTGATCACCAACGCCGCCAAGTACACTCCGGCCAATGGCGAAATCATGATTCGCTGGTATCAAGATGAGCAAGGCGCTCATTTAGCGGTAAGCGATAATGGCCCTGGTATCGATCCGCGTCACATCCCGCGCCTAACCGAACGTTTTTATCGCCCTGACAATAGCCGTGTAACGCAAACCGGCGGCACCGGCCTTGGCCTCGCCATCGTAAAACACGTATTGATTCGTCATAACGGACGCTTAGAAATTAAAAGCGATCTCGGCAAAGGCAGTACGTTTATTTGCCATTTCCCAACTGCACGACTGGTTTCGAAACCCACTGCAGTTGCCGGCTAACATAAAGCCGGAAGCATCAGTAATGCGGTGGCCGTTCATCAACAATATTACTCGACTCCAGCACATCACCAATTTCTGTCATACGCCCCATCAATGCATCCACTTGGCGGCGTAAAATATCAATTGCCATTTGTTGATCAGATACTGTTTTATTCAGCACCAATAGCAGGTCATCCTGATACGCCAGTGTTGATTCCAAATTATTTAATCGTTCGTCGCTCATGCGAGAGTGCCTCAATCGGTTTGGCTAGATGCCTGCCTTTATACATACGTTTACCAATCGCCACAAACCGCACTGTCTTGTAGAAGCGTGTTTGCAGGCGAAAGGTTTAGGTTTGACGAGCGCTGCATCGCTTGCAAGCAAGCTCCTACAAGAGCATCAAGCTGCGCTGGCGATCAGGATCTGTAATAATTGCGAGCTTACTGCCCTCGCATGTCATGCGCTAATGCTTATAGGCCGCACCCCGTATGGAAGCCTTCCTTGCCTCACTCACCCTTGTCGCCATCGGCGAAATCGGTGACAAAACACAGCTACTATCATTCGCATTAGCGAGCCGTTATCGCGGACGCGCCAGAAATCTTTTCGCCATCTTGGCGGGTATCACTCTCGCCACACTGCTCAATCACGGGCTATCTGCATGGGCGGGCGTCTGGCTGGCTAACACCGTGCCAATGCAAAGGATGCAATGGATCCTCGGTGGCAGCTTTATCGCTCTCGGCCTGTGGATGCTCATCCCAGATAAAGATGAAGAGCTGGACGAGCGCAAAAAATGGGGACCCTTTATTGCCAGCTTCGTGCTCTTCTTTATCGCCGAGATCGGCGATAAAACACAAGTCGCCACGGTGGCTCTTGCTGCCCGCTTCCCTAGTGACTTTGTCGCAGTGCTTAGCGGCACCACGCTAGGCATGGTTGCCGCCAATGCCCCAGTTATTTGGCTGGGCGCCAAATTAACCAATCCAAAATGGGAATCTTGGGCTCATCGAATTAGTGCGCTGTTATTTGTTGTATTCGGTGCAATCACACTTATCAGCTAGATCGAGCGTTGATTTACTCGCGCGGAAAGTTTTTCCGCGCTTTCTTTTCGTTCCGAATAGCGATCGGTCAGATAATCGCTTTTATCCCGCGTGAGCCAAGTAAACTTCACCAACTCTTCCATCACATCGACAATGCGATCGTAATAGGCGGATGGCTTCATCCGGTCATGTTCATCAAACTCCAACCACGCTTTGGCAACAGACGATTGATTCGGAATCGTGATCATGCGCATCCAGCGTCCCAATATACGCAACTGGTTCACCGCATTAAACGATTGCGAGCCACCAGACACTTGCATCACCGCTAAGGTCTTGCCTTGCGTCGGGCGTACTGCGCCAAGCGTTAAGGGAATCCAATCTATTTGCGCTTTCATAATCCCCGTCATAGAACCGTGGCGTTCCGGCGAACACCACACCATGCCCTCAGACCAACTTACCAATTCTCTCAGCTCTGCAACCTTGGCATTGCTTGCATCTTCTGCATCCGGCAGCGGCAGGCCTTGGGGGTTAAAGATGCGTGTTTCTGCACCTAGCGCCTGCAAGATTCTCTGCGCTTCTTCCACCACCAAACGGCTAAACGAACGCTCACGTAATGAGCCATAGAGCAACACAATGCGCGGTGCATGTTCCGCACTCTCGTCGCCTTGCCTACGCACACCAAGACGCTCAGTGTTGGGAGCGTGAAATAAATCCGCATCAATGTTGGGCATCTCGCCGTATTGCTCCGTTTTGATGTCGCTCATTCATTACCTCTCATTAGGCCGTTCAGCCAGGCGTTCTATCCGCTCTAGTGTGTGTCGTGCTGGAACCAATGGCGCGTGTTTTTCGCTAACGCAACCAATGACAACATTACAGGCACCTCGACCAATACACCCACTACCGTCGCCAATGCAGCACCGGAATGTAATCCAAACACAGAAATAGCGACTGCAACGGCTAGTTCGAAAAAATTGGACGTGCCGATCAGCCCGGCTGGCGCAGCAATGTTGTATGGCAATCGCAACTTCCACGCCGCGCCATAGGCAATAAAGAAAATTCCGTAGCTTTGTAACAACAGAGGTATCGCGATAAGCACAATAATCATCGGCTGTGAAACTATCATCGGCGCTTGAAAGCCGAATAGCAGCACCACCATGAATAACAAACCCAATATAGAAACCGGCTTCATTTGGTAGGAAAATTTTGACAAGGCATCCGTACGATCTGATTTCTTCAACTGATGGCGCGTCACAACGCCGGCCAGCAACGGCAGAACAACGTAAAGAAATACCGACAACAATAACGTCTGCCACGGTACAGCAACATCGCTAATGCCAAGTAAAAACGCTGCAATCGGCGCAAACGCAAAGATCATAATAACGTCGTTAATGGCGACCTGCGCCAAGGTATAGTTTGGGTCGCCCTTAGTCAGTTGTGACCAAACAAACACCATCGCTGTGCACGGCGCCACGCCGAGCAAAATCATGCCGGCGATATATTCGCCCGCGCTTTGCGGATCAACCCATTCGGCAAATAGGACACGAAAGAAAAGCCAACCCAAGAAAGCCATCGTAAAAGGCTTGATTAGCCAGTTCACTACTAACGTCAGCCAAATACCTTGTGGTCGGTTTCGAATTTGCTTGAGTGCGGTAAAATCGACCTGCACCATCATCGGGTAAATCATCGCCCAGATCAGCACGGCAACAAACAGATTAACGTGCGCGTACTCCAACTTTGCAATCACCGCAAAGACATTTGGAAAAAGTAACCCTAACGCCACACCTATCGCAATTGCCGAGCCGACCCAAAGCGACAAAAATCGTTCAAATACACCAATTTCTGCTTCCGCTTTTATTTCCGTTTTCGTTTCTAGCATCAACGCATCTCAATCATTCTTTGATATGAAGCTATCGTCCATTGCGACAGCAATTATTCAGCATGCTTACCGGAATATTGTTGCTGAATGTCGGCTGCCGCCAATTGCAGCGATTGCGCGCTGATCGATTCCAGTGGCAGGCGCAGCAATGCCTCAACACGCTGTTTCATCTCGATGTAGGTCAACTCGAATGCCGCCTCAATCTCAGCAGCACTGCCGCTCACATAGGCTGGGTCGGCAACCCCCCAGTGCGCCTTCACAGGCTGGCCCTTTCCGCTACCGCCAAGCCACACCGGACAACTTTCATTCGCTGCGGCATCGCATACGGTAATCACCAGATCTAGTTCCGTGTTTTCGTATTCAAGCCACGACTGGGAGGATGGATCAATCACTTCAATAGCATGACGAGCCAGCACGCTCAGCGCATCATCGTTAACCTTGCCTGAAGGGAAGCTGCCCGCGCTGAAAGCACGTAAGCGGCCGGCGCCGAGTTGATTCGCCAGCGCTTCGGCGATAATCGAGCGGCATGAATTGCCGGTACATAAAAACAATATTCTGATTGGCATCTGCATTTTTACTCTCCAAACATGGCGTGTAGATATCGCTACTGGCAACAGGCAGCGCCGCGCTTCAGCTCTGCACGGTATAACTTGGTAGCGGGCTGCATGAGTTCGTCTATAACGGCCAAGGCCCATTCCGGCATCTGCGCTGCCAGCTGATAATGTACCCACTGGCCTTCACGACGGTCTGAGACCAAACCACAGCCTCGTAGCTGCGACAGGTGTCGCGACACTGTCGACTGAGGTAATTGCAGCGCATCGACCAGATCACAAACGCATAGTTCTCCGTAACGCCGCATTAACACCACTAGGCGCAGGCGCGTGTCATCCGCTAAACATTTACATAACTCGACGGGACTCATAGCAACCTCTCGTTATGGAGATCATGGCCTAGCAATTATCGCCACGATAAATCCATATATCCGGATAAGCGAATATATAGAAGGCTGGCACGGAGAACAAGACGGAAGAAGTGGCTTTAGGCAATAAGATAGGCGAAAGGGGTGTGCTG
>JAGPVL010000010.1 GCA_018067045.1 Gammaproteobacteria bacterium | reverse complement strand
CCCACAAAAAAGCCCGGCAATTGCCGGGCTTTTTTGTGGGTCACAAGTGCTTAGCCTTCTGGCTGAGCTTCCTGCTGTGTTTCCAACTCGAGCTTAGCTTCTTTCATAGAAAGCTTGATACGGCCGCGTTGATCAACGTCCAATACCTTCACTTTAATGATATCGCCTTCATTAACGTAGTCTGTCACTTTCTCAACGCGTTCTTGCGCGATTTGAGAAATATGCAGCAAGCCTTCAGTGCCTGGCATGATTTCAACAAATGCACCGAAATCAACACAACGAGTCACTTTGCCTTCGTAGATAACGCCTACATCAGCTTCAGCAGTAATCTCTTCAATACGAGATACAGCCAGCTCTGCCGCTTCACGAGTCTCACCGTAAACTTTAATGCTGCCATCGTCTTCAATATCGATGTTCGCGCCAGTTTCTTCACACAGTGAACGAATCGTCGCGCCACCTTTACCAATCACGTCACGAATCTTGTCCGCTTTGATCTTGATCGACAGCAATGTCGGCGCATTTGCAGACAGCTGCGCACGTGGTGCAGTAATCACTTTGGCCATTTCGCCAAGAATATGCAGACGACCTTCGCGTGCCTGTGTCAGCGCAGCATCCATGATTTCTTCGTTAATGCCTTCAATCTTGATGTCCATCTGCAGCGCAGTAACACCATTTGCTGTGCCGGCTACTTTGAAATCCATGTCGCCGAGGTGATCTTCGTCGCCAAGAATATCAGAGATAACAGAGAAACGACCGTCGTCTTCTTTCACCAGACCCATGGCGATACCCGCGACCGGTGCTTTGATCGGTACACCTGCGTCCATCAGTGCCATGGCTGTGCCACACACAGAGGCCATTGAAGAAGAACCGTTTGATTCAGTGATTTCAGACACCACACGAATCGCATACGGGAATTCTTTCTCGTCTGGCAACATTGCCTGCACACCGCGACGCGCCAAACGGCCGTGACCGATTTCACGACGCTTTGGGGAACCGACCATACCGGTTTCGCCAACACAGTATGGAGGGAAGTTGTAATGCAGCATAAAGCGATCAGTGCGACGACCTTCTAGCGCATCGATGGTCTGTGCATCACGCATGCCGCCCAATGTCGCCACAACAATCGCCTGTGTTTCACCACGGGTAAATAATGCAGAGCCGTGGGTCTTCGGCAATACGCCAACCGCACTTTCAATCGCACGAACTTGATTCAGCTGACGACCATCAATACGACGACCATCCAAAACCGCATCACGAACCGTGCGATATTCAATGTCGTGGAACAGGTTGCTCACTTCGTCTTTGCTTGGCGCGTTGTCTGCATCTGTTACAAACTCAGCAACAGCAGCAGCCTTCAATTCGCCAACTTTCGCGTAGCGTTCCTGCTTATTAATAATGCGGTACGCTTCGTTGAGCTGTGCGCCGAATTTATCGGAAATCGCTGTTTTCAACGCAGTGTTTTCTTGTGGCGCAGCCCATTCCCATTTTGGCGTGCCGACTTCCGCAGCAAACTCTTTAATGGCTTTAACTGCGGCCTGTAACTCTTGGTGGCCGAACAAAACACCACCGAGCATCTGATCTTCAGTCAATTCTTGTGCTTCTGACTCAACCATCAACACAGCCGCTTCAGTACCAGCAACAACCAGATCCAGCGCTGACGTGGTCAGCTCGCTGAAGGTTGGGTTCAGTACATAAGAGCCATCAATAAAGCCAACACGTGCCGCGCCAATTGGGCCGCCAAAAGGTACGCCAGAAATCGACAAGGCTGCAGACGCGCCGATCAATGAAGCAATATCTGGATCAACGTTTTTGTCCGCAGACATCACGGTCGCAATAATTTGTACTTCGTTTTTAAAACCGTCTGGAAACAGAGGACGAATAGGACGGTCGATCAAACGACAAGTTAGTGTTTCTTTCTCAGAAGGACGGCCTTCACGCTTAAAAAAGCTGCCAGGAATCTTACCTGCTGCGTAGCTTTTTTCTTGATAGTTAACAGTCAGCGGAAAGAAGTCTTTTTTCGGATCAGCTTCTTTCTTCGCAACAACGGTTACCAACACAGCGGTTTCGCCGATGGTAACCATAACCGCGCCCGTTGCCTGGCGTGCCACCTGGCCAGTTTCTAAAACAACAGTATCGCGACCGAACTGAAATTCTTTTCTTACGATATTGAACATATTTTCTATCTCTCTCGTCTCTTTTTTCACATCATAAAAAACAACAAAAGCCCGGACCAGCCGGGCTTTTGTCTGTATTCAACGCTTGTTGCTCGCAACCATTAAGATTAGCGACGCAGGCTCAGACGCTCAATCAGTTTCAGGTAACGATCACGATCATTGCGCGCCAAGTAGTCCAGCAATTTACGACGCTGGTTAACCATACGGATCAAACCGCGACGGCTATGGTGATCCTTCTTGTGCTCTTTAAAGTGACCCTGCAACTCATTGATGTTGTGAGACAACAACGCTACCTGAACTTCAGTAGAGCCGGTATCTCCGTCTTTCAAACCATAATCTTTAACAATCTGCGCTTTTACGTCTACGGACAAAGCCATGCTAACTCTCCAATATGCATAATTTATGACGCGCCCAGCCATGCATATTTATAGCTGGCGCCAGAAGTCCCAACTCAACACCCTAAAGATGTCTGAGAACGGGGCGCAAAGGATACACCGACTCACCCCTTAAAAGCCACCAGAACAGCCCTTCTCAGCCACTTTTACCCAGCAAGCAGACAAGCCTGACGACCAAAAGCGCTGACTAGGCGTCATCTCCGGTCACGATCAGGCGCCGCGGCGCAATCATGCCATCATCGGTCACCTGCCCGACGCCGAGAAACGCCTTATCTGACGCTCGGAACAAGGTCACACCTCCTTCAGAAGGACGGTCTGTCGCCATGACCGACTGGCCGCGCAGGAGGTAAAACGTCGCCTCATCGCCCAGCTCTACACGGGGCCAATCTTCAACACTCGAGTAGGTTGGCAGCAATACCGCATCCAACGCCTCAGTGCCGCCTGCTTCCTGCAATGCGTTTAACGCGTCAACGGTACGCATCTGATCAGTCGGGTAGGCGCCTGCAGAAATACGGTGCAACGCTTGCACATGGCCACCACAGCCGAGCTTTTCACCCAGATCTTCCACCAAAGAGCGCACATAAGTGCCCTTTGAGCAGTCCACCTCAAAGTCCAACTCGTCGCCGCGTAGCTCAAGCCAGCGCAACGCGTAAAGCGTCACGTGCCGCGTTTTACGCTCTATCTCAATACCCTGGCGGGCGAGCTTATACAGGGGCTGCCCCTGATGCTTAATGGCCGAAAACATAGAAGGTATTTGGGTGTTGGCGCCGACAAAGCTCATCAGCGCCGCTTCAACTTCTTCCGCCGAGGAGACAAACGGCCGAGTTTTTATCACCTCGCCGTCAGCGTCACTGGTATTGGTATTGATGCCGAGCTTCGCCGTCACGCGATAACTTTTGTCTGCATCAAGAAGAAACTGACTGAATTTGGTCGCCTCACCAAAGCAGATCGGCAGCATGCCAGTGGCGAGCGGATCGAGGCTGCCGGTATGCCCGGCTTTAGACGCGCCGTATAAGCGCTTGGCGATTTGTAAGGCAGAGTTGCTGCTCATACCGGCGGGTTTATTTAATAGCAAAACGCCGCTGATATCGCGGCCTCGATTACGTCTTCGGGCCACAGCTTGCTCCTGGGATTTATTCTTGAGGTTCTTGGCCGTTAGAGGCCGAATCTTGATCGAGCGAGGCGTCCGCCTCGTCCGCGTGATCCGAATCCGACGCCCTTGCTTCGGTGATCAACACCGACAGATGGCTCGCATTCTCTGGCGTCTCATCATAATGAAAACGCAATTTTGGCGTGGTCCGAGTATTGAGCGTCTTCGCTAGCTCACTGCGTAAGTAACCCGCAGCATGCTCAAGTGCAGACTCAGCGATAACGCCCTGCTCCTTACCCTGACCAAGCAAGGTAAAGTACACATCGGCATAGCCTAAATCTCGTGAAACGCGCACATCCTGCACCGTCGGCATGAATATGCGCGGATCCTTTAGCTCAAACTGCAACAAGCGAGATAGCTCGCGCTGAACCTGATCTGCGATCCGGTCCGTGCGATTAAATCCCTGCGGGCGACGATGTCTGCTCATGTCTTTTTGCTCATCCCCGCCCGACGCTTAAAGCGACCGTGCAATCTCTCGGATTTCGAAGACTTCGATCTTGTCGCCCGCTTTAACGTCGTTATAGCTCTTCACGGCAATACCACATTCCATGCCGTTACGAACTTCCGGAACGTCTTCTTTAAAGCGGCGCAGCGATTCAAGCTCACCTTCAAATACCACAACATCACTACGCAATACACGAATCGGACGATTGCGATACAGCGTGCCTTCCACCACCATACTGCCGGCAACTGCACCGAACTTCGATGAACGGAACACATCGCGCACTTCCGCCACGCCAAGAATTTCTTCGCGCTTTTCCGGTGGCAACAGGCCACTCATTGCGCTCTTCACATCATCAATCAATTCATAAATGATTGAGTAGTAACGCAAGTCGATGCCTTCGCTTTCACATAGACGCTTCGCTGCAGAATCTGCACGGACATTGAAGCCCAGCAATACCGCACCCGATGTCATCGCCAAGTTCACTTCAGACTCATTAATCGCGCCAACGCCACTAGTAATAACCGTGACCTTAACTTCGTCTGTGCTCAAGTCGTGCAACGCACCCAACAAGGCTTCTAGCGAACCACGAACATCCGCTTTCAGAACAATATTGACCTGCTGTGCTTCTGGACTACCCATATTCTCGAACAAGTTCTCGAGTTTGGATGCCTGCTGACGCTTAAGCTTAACGTCGCGATCGCGTACTTGACGGAATTCAGCAACTTCACGCGCCTTCTTCTCGTCCGGTACAACCTGAACCAGTTCGCCCGCTTCAGGAGCACCATCAAGACCCAGCACTTCAACCGGAATCGACGGACCGGATTTCTTAATCGACTTACCGTTTTCATCATTCAGCGCGCGAACGCGACCGAAGTTACCACCAGCCAACAGCATATCGCCGACAGCCAACTCGCCTTCCTGAACCAATACCGATGCAATGGTGCCGCGACCTTTCTCAATACGAGATTCGATCACAACGCCACGTGCCGGCCCGACTGCAACCGCTTTCAGCTCAAGCAATTCAGCTTGCAGCAAAATAGCGTCAAGCAAATCATCAACACCGTCGCCGGTGTGCGCAGACACATACTTAAACTGATACTCACCGCCCCACTCTTCGGAAATAATTTCCCGCTGAGACAGCTCGCTTTTAACACGCTCAGGATCAGCGCTTTCTTTATCCATTTTATTGACGGCGATAATCAGCGGAACACCCGATGCTTTCGCATGGTTGATCGCTTCTTCCGTCTGCGGCATAACGCCGTCATCCGCCGCCACAACAATGACAACAATATCGGTCGCCTTGGCACCACGAGCACGCATTGCCGTAAAGGCTGCGTGACCAGGCGTATCAAGGAACGTAATCATGCCCTTGTCGGTTTCAACGTGATAAGCACCGATGTGCTGGGTAATGCCACCCGCTTCACCGTCGGCAACTTTCGCGCGACGAATATAATCAAGCAAAGACGTTTTACCGTGATCAACATGGCCCATGATCGTGACAACCGGCGCCCGTGGCGTCAGCTCACCTTCATTGCTACCAATGTTTGCCAAATCATCCTGCAACGACTCTTCTTCAGTTTTCACTGCACGAGGCGTGTGACCCATTTCTTCAACTAACAGCAATGCCGTTTCTTGATCAACAGGTTGATTCGCTGTAACCATTTCGCCCATATGCATCAAAGCCTTGGTCACTTCCTTAGCTTTAACGTTCATGCGCAAAGCGAGCTCTGCAACGGTAATGGTTTCCGGTACTTCAACTTCGTACACCATTTTCTCCGTCGGACTCTTAAACCCGTGTGCTTTTTGGAATGAAGACTTCATCTGCCCGTGAGCAACAGCCTTGCCTTCTTCACCGCGAGCACCTGGCTTGCGGCGGCGACGACGAGATGAACGCTCTTCATCACGGAAGCTCGCTTCAAGCGCTTCAGTAACAATTACAGAGCCATCATCTTCTTCTTTCGCTGGCTTTTCTTCCGGCGTGCGGCTTTCTAGATCCGCGGCAATACGTGCAGCTTCTTCCGCTGTGCGACGCGCAGCTTCTTCTTCAGCTTTCTTGCGCACTTCTGCTTCTTGCTTACGACGTACTTCATCAGCTTCGCGCTTACGCTTCTCTTCGGCTTCACGCTCTACGCGCTCTTCAGCAGTCTCTTTCTTGCCGTCAGCCTTTTTAGCCGCACCTTTGCCTGCCACTTTCGGCACGCTAAGACGCTTCGCTTTATCTTCTGCCGCTTTCTTGGCTTTCTCTTCCGCACCACGCAGCGCTTCCGGCGTTGCCGCAGCTTCTTCTTTCTGGCGACTACGCTCGTCGTCCGCGTCAGCCGCTTTGCGCGCAGCTTCTTCTGCCGCAACGCGCGCTGCCGCTTCCGCAGCAATCGCTTCTGCTTCTAGACGCTCTTGCTCTTCGCGCTCGCGTTCCTGCTCTTCAAGCACTTCACGTTTCACGTAGGTACGCTTTTTACGCACCTCAACCGCGACTGTCTTCGCTTTACCCGAAGAGCCGGTGGTTTTAATCGTGCTTTGAGTTTTACGCTTAAGGGTGATTTTCTTCGGGTCTGCGTCGGCAGAGCCGTGGGATTTGCGCAAATGCGACAACAATGTCTGCTTTTGCTCATCATTCACCAAAGCATCGGCGTCCACATGCGGAAGCCCAGCCTCTTTCATCTGCGTTAGGAGTTTATCTACCGGGGTGCCGACTACATCGGCTAAATTCTTTACGGTTGTTTCCGCCATATCAGCCAACCTGCTCCTGTTCTTCGCTCGCCAGTGCCCATTTCCGCTAACAAAAATTAGTTAGCGGATTGCTCTTCATTCTCGAACCAAGGGGCGCGAGCGGTCATGATCAGTGCGGCAGCCTTCTGCTCATCGATACCTTCGATGTCTAGCAAATCATCTACCGCTTGTTCAGCCAGGTCTTCCATGGTGACAATGCCGTTTGATGCGAGCAAAAATGCTAGCTCGCGCGTCATGCCTTCCATTTCCAACAAGTCTTCCGCTGGCGCAGCGGAATCTAGCTGCTCTTCAGACGCCAATGCCTTAGTCAGCAGCACGTCTTTTGCGCGCTGACGAAGGGCTTCTACGAGTTCTTCATCAAAAGCTTCGATGCCAAGCATTTCCTCCAGCGGCACATAAGCCACTTCGTCGATAGAAGTGAACCCTTCTTCTACCAGAATTTCGGCAATATCTTCGTCAACGCCCAAGTCGTTAATAAACGAAGTAATCGCTTCCTGTGCTTCCGCTTCTTGCTTCTCTGACGCCGTATCGGCCGTCATAACATTGAGCTCCCAACCCGTCAGTTCAGACGCCAGTCGAATATTCTGACCGCCGCGACCGATGGCTTGAGCCAATGCCGATTCATCTTCAACAGCGATATCCATTGCATGTCTTTCTTCATCGACAACAATAGATGCCACTTCTGCAGGCTGCATTGAGTTGATAACCAGCTGCGCAGGATTGTCATCCCACAGCACGATATCGATTCGTTCGCCTGCCAATTCATTTGAAACAGCTTGTACACGCGCACCGCGCATACCAACACACGCACCAACAGGATCAATTCGCTGGTCGTTTGTTTTCACGGCAATTTTTGCGCGGGAACCTGGATCACGAGCCGCGCCCTTAATTTCGATCAGCTCTTCACCAATCTCAGGCACTTCAATCTTAAACAACTCAATTAGCATTTCTGGCGCTGCGCGACTGGCAAACAATTGCGGGCCACGGCTTTCTGTATTGACGCCAAGCAGATAAGCACGAATGCGGTCGTTCTGACGAACCGTCTCGCGAGGAATCATATGCTCACGAGTAATCAATGCTTCAGCATTGCCGCCAAGATCGAGAATAATGCTGTCGCGGGTAACCTTTTTAACCAGGCCACTCACCAGCTCACCGATACGGTCGCGGTACTCTTCAATGATTTGCGCACGCTCAGCTTCACGCACTTTCTGAACGATAACTTGTTTTGCGGTTTGCGCACCGATGCGACCAAAGGCTACGGATTCCACTTCTTCTTCGTGGATATCACCAAGCTGGTACTTAGCATCGATCTCTTGCGCCTCATCCAGCGTCAACTGTTTACCAAACTCAAAAAGCTCTTCGTCTGGCACGACATGCCAAACGCGGAATGAGTGGTAACTACCGTCTTCACGGTCGATGCTGACACGAATCTCAACATCTTCTTTAAAGCGCTTTTTCGTGGCCGCAGCCAACGCCAGTTCGATAGCCTCGAATATTACATCGCGACTAACGCCCTTTTCATTTGATACGGTTTCTACAACCAGCAATATTTCTTTGTTCATGGCTAAGCCTTTACAAAGACAACTAAGTCCCTTGACGACACCACACTAATCAAATGTTGGCACAAGATTAGCGCGATCCACCTGAGAGAATGGCACGCGTAGCGCTTCTTCTCCCACTTTAACAATCAGCTCTTCACCTTCGATCGCTTCAAGCAATGCTTTCAAACGACGTTTGCCCGCAATCGGCGCCAGCAACTTTAGCTGCAAGCTCTCACCGATGTAACGCGCATACTGATCAAGGGTGAACAACGGACGCTCCATACCCGGTGAAGACACTTCAAGATTGTACTCACCGGAGATCAGGTCCTCTACATCGAGGACACCGCTTACTTGATGGCTGACCGCAGCGCAGTCATCCACAGAAATGCCGTCATCTTTATCAATAAAGATGCGTAATACCGCGCCGCGGCCCTGAAGATATTCCAACCCCCAGAACTCATAACCCATGGCTTCCACCACCGGTCCTAGCAACGCATTTAGCTCATCCGACCTTCGCGACATTCAATAACTTCCGACGCCACAAATGAAAAATGGGCATATCGCCCACTTCGTGTTGCAAGCCTGATCGCGTCAGTCTTGCCTAATAAAAAGCCCCTACACGGAGGGGCTTTAAAAGTAGATCAATCAAACTCAATACGATCTACCCGTTCTCTGTGTGGTAGCGGGGGCAGGATTCGAACCTACGACCTTCGGGTTATGAGCCCGACGAGCTACCAGACTGCTCCACCCCGCAACTTAACTCTTCGCTATTTTTATAGCCCAGCGCTGGGCTCATACCCCGAAGGTCTAAATACTCCCTTCGGCTTTTGCGAGCTGGGAGCCCGTCGAACTACCAGACTGCTCCACCTTGCAACTTAACTCTTCGCTATCTTTACCGTCCGACGCCGGACGCTTGATTGAGAAAGACTTCTCTTTCTAACGATGCAACGAAAGCGTTTGTTTTGCTTCGCCCTGCACCTCAATCGGGCGCTGACTATAGTTAGCCACGCCTGAGTTGTCAACGTAAACAGTAGAAAGATCCTTATTTTTCGGCATCTTGCGCGTTCTACCACATCACCTCTTACAAGGCGCTCGCCTAGAACAACAAAGCGACGGCAGACTCACAACTAGAACCGAAATCATCTACTGAAACGAACAACTAAAAACAAATAATTGGTGCCG
Source organism: Gammaproteobacteria bacterium (assembly GCA_018067045.1). GTDB lineage: Bacteria > Pseudomonadota > Gammaproteobacteria > Pseudomonadales > Alcanivoracaceae > JARGPN01. The sequence goes on along the minus strand of JAGPVL010000010.1, from coordinate 25,909 downwards.
AAGGCCGGACTTGAACCGGCACGAGCTATGCTCACCACCCCCTCAAGATGGCGTGTCTACCAATTTCACCACTTCGGCTTTTTCCAACTACCCCCAGAACCAAAAGGGGCCTTACTCTTCCACGCCTTCCGGCGCGGTCGCGGATTCTACATCAACAGATGGAATCTCTGTAGCGCTTTTTTCCAGTGCCGGCACATCCGACTCTGCAGCAGCCGCATCCAATACTGGCACTTCCGATTCACGCTGCTCGCTCACCAACGCTGGCGGCGGAAGCGGATCATCCAGAGTCGCCTGCTGGCGCGCCATCCAAGCCAAACCGAGGCTTGTGATGAAAAACACCACGGCACAAACGGCCGTCGCGCGAGTTAAGAAGTTAGCCGCGCCTGCGCTACCGAAAACGGTATTCGAGCCACCACCACCAAATGAGGCGCCTGCGTCAGCCCCTTTACCATGCTGAATTAACACCAGACCAATAAGACCTAGCGCCGCCAACACATGTACGACGTGAAGAATGATATCCATAGAACCTGTTACTTTGTGGTCGCCTTACAAATGGCGAGAAAACTGTCTGCGTCCAATGACGCCCCCCCGATCAATCCGCCGTCGATATCGTCACCGGCGAACAGGGCGGCGGCATTATCCGCCTTTACGCTGCCGCCGTAAAGGATTGAGACGCCTGCGGCGATCTGAACATCCTCTTTTGCCAATTTCTGACGGATAAATGCATGTACTTCCTGCGCCTGCTGCGGCGATGCAGTAAGGCCGGTGCCAATCGCCCAAACCGGCTCATAAGCAATCACCGCCCGCGCAAACGCCGCAATACCTGTCGCCGCGACCACTGCATCCAGCTGACGGGCGACAACTTTCTCCGTCGCGCCAGACTCGCGCTCTTCCAGTGTCTCACCCAAACACAGAATCGGAGTAATTCCGCTGTCTAGCGCTCGCACGAACTTATCTGCCACAACTTGATCGCTCTCACCGTAGAGACTACGCCGCTCAGAATGTCCGACGAGGACATAGTCACAGCCGCAATCGGCCAGCATTTCCGCTGAGACCTCGCCGGTAAAAGCGCCATCCTCTTGCTCGCTGACGTTCTGCGCACCCAATTTTAGCGCAGACCCAGACAACTGATCGTGCACACCACTAAGATAAGGATAAGGCGTACACACAATTTGCTCACAACCACTCACCGGCTGGGCCGCAATCGCCGCGACCAGCTCTTTGGCAAACGCCCGGCGGCCATTCATCTTCCAATTGCCGGCGACAATTTTCTTTCGTATTTCCTGCGTCATCTTATCTATACGTCCCTAATTCTTTACTTTCAACCGAGCCAAGCTCAGCAATTCTAGCTCGCGCACGGCACACACTAAGCAATCGCCTGCTCCACCGCAGCAGCAATACTTTCACATAACGTTTGCACTAACGCCGCATCTTCACCCTCAACCATCACTCGCACCAGCGGCTCGGTACCGGATGGGCGTAACAAAACCCGACCCCGGCCCGCTAAGCCCTCTTCCGCAGCGGCCATCGCCTGCACCACATCACTATTTTTTTCAAAGCCGGCGCGATTCGCGCCACGTACATTAATTAATGTTTGCGGCGCCTTACCCATGGCAGCGCAAGCCTGCGCCAAACCAATCGACTGAGACTGCAACGCCGCGAGCACCTGCAAGGCAGCAATAATGCCGTCGCCCGTCGTGGTTTGATCCAAGCAAACAATATGTCCGGACGCTTCGCCACCCAATAACCAGCCACGCTGATCCAGCTGCTCCATCACGTAACGGTCGCCCACATTTGCGCGCACAAACGGAACATTACGATCTTTCAACGCGAGCTCAAGGCCAAAATTCGACATCAAGGTGCCAACCACACCGCCCTCAAGTACGCCGCGCGCGGCGCGATCTTGAGCCAGAATAAAGAGCAACTCATCTCCATCAACAAGAGCACCGTGCTCATCAACCATTAGCACGCGATCTGCGTCACCATCAAAAGCAATACCCAAATGCGCCTTCTCTTCGACCACTCGCTTCTGTAACGCAGCCGGATAAGTGCTTCCGCAATCTAGATTGATATTGACGCCGTTGGGTTGGTGGCTGATCGCAATTACATCCGCGCCAAGCTCTTCAAAAACATCGGGAGCGATGTGGTAGCTCGCGCCATTTGCACAGTCGAGCACGATACGCATGCCTTTGAGACTAAAGCGATGAGGCACCGTACTTTTACAGAATTCAATATAACGACCGCGAGCATCTTCAATACGACGCACCTTGCCGAGACTGTCCGCCGTCAACATTTTCATTGGTTGATCGAGCATGTTTTCAATTTCATGCTCAATTTCATCGTTGAGCTTACGGCCATTGGAGCCAAAAAACTTAATGCCGTTATCATAATAAGGGTTATGCGAAGCGGAAATTACGATCCCCGCCTTGGCACGAAACGTACGCGTAAGATATGCAATTGCAGGCGTGGGCATTGGCCCGAGCAAACGCACATCAACACCGGCAGCCGAGATGCCCGCCTCAAGTGCCGATTCAAAAATATATCCCGAACTACGCGTATCTTTACCGATTAAAATTTTATTTTCGCTATCACCCGCGTGACGCGCCAATACCGTACCGGCGGCCCAGCCGAGCTTTAAAACAAAATCCGGCGTGATCGGCGGCGTGCCCACTGTGCCGCGAATGCCATCGGTACCGAAATACTTCTTTGTCATCTGCCTTAACTCCCTCAATCCCTTTGTCTATTCTTCCCGGCTATCCCGTATGGTTTTCTCGGCACTCTTGCCGTCGTTCACCACACAGCCTAAACAGTCGTTCGTTTATTCACCGCGCAAAAAAGGCGCAGAGCATCCATTGTCTGTGCGACATCATGTGCTCGCACAATGCTAGCGCCTCGCTCCATCGCCATCAGCGCCAGCGCAACACTGCCAACCATTCGATCTTCAACTTCTCGTCCCAACAACCGACCAATCATCGATTTTCTCGACAACCCGACCAATAGTGGCAAACCTAGCGCCATCATACTCGGCAGCGCCGCCAGTAACTCAACGTTTTGCGCATCGGTTTTACCAAACCCAAAACCGGGATCTAAAACAATACGATTCTCTTCGATGCCCGCGAAGCGGCACGCTATTAGCCGCTCAGCAAAAAAAGCTTGCACCTCAGCGGTCACATCATCATAAGAGGGCGCGCCCTGCATGGTCGCCGGCTCGCCCTGCATGTGCATCAAACATATTGGCAAACCCGTATCGGCTGCCGCCTGCAAGGCACCTTCACGCTGCAAGGCACGAACATCATTAATAAAACCAGCGCCCGCAGCCGCGCCCGCCCGAATCACTTCGGGCGTAGAGGTATCTAACGAAATAATAGTATCGAACTCAGAATGGATTGCTTCGACCGCAGGTATCACCCGATCTAACTCTTGCTGAATCGAGACAGGGTCGGCACCAGGGCGCGTGGACTCTCCGCCAACATCAATAAGGCTAGCGCCTTCGGCAAGCATGTCAGCCACACGACGCAACATCACGTCGGTATCGAGAAAGCGTCCGCCATCGGAAAACGAATCAGGTGTTACGTTTAGCACACCCATAACGACCGGCGCGGACAAATCCAGTGTCCGCGCCGCGCATTGAAGTAGCGTATTCATACTCTGGATTTGGCCACGATTAAATAGCGTTACGTCCTGTTTCAGCAACACCCATCAATGGGTGTTGGCCGGGCCTCCAACAGTTCCATCAACGTCAGAACCACCTGCATTCGATCCGCCATCTGAAACTGGCGCGTCACCGGTTTTGTTACCACTACCGGTATTGCCCGGGCCTGAATCACCCCAATCTTTCGGTGGGCGCGGCGCACGGCCTTCCATGATGTCGTTAATCTGATCCGCATCAATGGTTTCGTACAACATTAGCGCAGCGGCCATGTCTTCGAGCTTGTCACGATTATCTTCAAGATGCTTTTTCGCCGTGCCGTAGCACATATCAATAATCGCTCGAACTTCACGATCAATCTCTTCCGCAGTTTGCTCCGAGACATGTTTACGCTGGGTGACCGACTTACCTAAAAAGACCTCGCCCTCTTCTTCTTCATAAGCCAGCGGCCCAAGCTTTTCACTTAAACCCCACTTCGTCACCATCGCACGGGCCATTTTTGTGGCCCGCTCAATATCATTCGATGCACCCGTCGTCACGCCATCAAAACCATTAATCATTTCTTCGGCAATACGACCGCCAAATAGCGAAGCAATCATACTTTCAAGGCCACGCTTAGACTGGGAGTACTTATCCTCTTCAGGCAAATACATGGTGACACCCAATGCGCGACCACGCGGAATAATGCTGACTTTGTAAACAGGGTCATGCTCCGGCACCAAGCGGCCGACGATCGCGTGGCCTGCTTCGTGGTAGGCCGTATTCAGTTTTTCTTTTTCAGACATCACCATGGTGCGGCGCTCTGCACCCATCAAAATTTTGTCTTTGGCGCGCTCAAAATCCTCCATCGATACGATGCGCTTATTCGCGCGCGCCGCCAGCAAGGCCGCTTCGTTAACGAGGTTTGCAAGGTCGGCGCCGGAAAAACCAGGCGTGCCTCGGCCAATTAAGCTGGCATCGACATCGTCCGCCAACGGAACGGTGCGCATGTGAACTTTCAAGATCTGTTCGCGACCACGAATATCCGGTAACGGCACCACAACCTGACGGTCAAAACGACCTGGACGTAATAACGCCGCATCCAATACGTCAGGACGGTTCGTTGCCGCGATAACAATAATGCCTTCGTGTCCGTCGAAGCCGTCCATCTCAACCAGTAGCTGGTTAAGCGTTTGTTCGCGTTCGTCGTGACCACCGCCAAGACCAGCACCACGGGAACGGCCAACTGCATCAATTTCATCAATAAAGATAATGCACGGCGCGTGCTTCTTCGCTTGCTCAAACATATCGCGCACACGCGATGCACCGACGCCGACAAACATCTCAACAAAATCCGAACCGGAGATTGAGAAGAACGGAACCTTCGCTTCACCCGCAATCGCTTTTGCTAACAACGTTTTACCGGTACCCGGCGAACCCACCATCAGCACGCCACGCGGAATTTTACCGCCAAGACGCTGAAACTTGCCCGGGTCGCGCAAAAACTCAACCAGCTCTTGCACATCATCTTTCGCTTCTTCAACGCCAGCGACATCCGCAAACGTTGTTTTGATTTGATCTTCACCCATCAAGCGCGCGCGGCTTTTACCAAACGTCATCGGTCCACCGCCGCCACGTCCGCCACCCTGAGCTTGGCGCATAAAGAAAATAAAGATGCCGAGGATTAACAGAATAGGCAGCACTGACAGCAATAGCTGAGTGAGGAAACTCTGCCTCTCAGGCTCTGCGCCCGTCACCTCAATGCCTTTTTCGTGCAGCATTGGCATCAGTTCAAGATCAAGCACCGACGGCTTAACCGTTTCAAACTTTTGTCCACTCTCTAGCTCGCCGCTAATCCGGTATTCGCCGATAGTGACCCGTTTTACTTGGCCTTTATCTGCAGCCTGAATAAAGCTCGAATAGGCCAACTGATCTGGGCCTTGCGGCGGATTCATGCTGCTCGCCACCACATATAAAACACCAGCGATGACCAGCCAAAGAATGATATTCCGGGTCATGTCGTTCAACGCACACCTCATCTTTATATGAGCCGGGAACCGTCGCGGTTCCCGTGCTTGCCCCGCACCGATTAACAGCGCAAAGGGCCCTTTAGATTCAAACTGTTAGCTGTAAGTTACACCATTTTCAAACCAGACCCCAGCAAATAGACCTCCGTGGAGCGAGGCCGGCTGGCTTCCGGTTTACGCGTTTTCAGCTGGTTAAACACCGCCTGAACATCGCGCCGGTATTGATCGTAACCCTCACCCTGAAACACTTTGACCAGAAAACGGCCATCCGGTCCCAACACCTTGCTAGCCATATCCAGCGCCAATTCCGCCAAATAGATAGCCCGAGGCACATCAACAGCCTTCGTACCTGACATATTGGGGGCCATATCCGATAAAACAAGGTCTACCTTGCCACCATCAAGAATATCCAACAGCTGTTGGAACACATTTTCCTCGCGAAAGTCCCCTTGCAGGAAGGTCACGTCGCCGATTGGCTCCATCGGAAGTATGTCACTGGCAACGATCAGACCACGGCCGCCAATTAGCCGCGCCGCCACTTGCGACCAACCACCGGGCGCTGCGCCTAAATCCAGCACCCGCATACCCGGATAGAAAAGATGGTCTTTTTCGTGTATTTCCAGCAACTTAAAGCTCGCCCGTGAGCGATACCCCGCCGCCTGGGCCTTGGCGACCCAGTGATCATCGAAATGCTCTTTAAGCCATCTGGAGCTGCTTTTAGATCGCGCCATAGCGCCATTCCCTCTCAATCTGATTCAATCGACCATGCAAAACGCACCGCACTCGGGGCGCGGCGACATAGCCCAGTAATCACTACGGTGCAGGCTCGACAGGGCGTCGCCACGTCGTCACAATCGCGACCTGACGCAAATGACCCCACAAACCCCAAACGCTGAGGGACATCTGCCGCCGCCTCGCATAGAATAGCCGCCCTTTTCCGGAGAGCACCATGCCACTGAGCCAGCAAGACAAGAAACGCTTCAAAACCATCGCCCATCACCTGAAGCCGGTGCTGATTTTCGGTGGCCAAGGCTTAAGCGAAGGGTTCGTAGAAGAGCTTCAGCTACGCCTAGAAGATCACGAGCTCATTAAGGTTAGGGTGAATGCTGAAACCCGTGAAGACCGAGCGGCGATTATCGACGCACTCTGCGAAGCGGGTCCGTGCGAACTCGTACAACGCATTGGCGCCATTGCTATCCTGTATCGCGCCGCCAAAAGACCGAACCCCAAGCTCTCGAATCTTCTGCGCCTACCAAGCTAGACCCTCAATACAAAACGGCGGGCGCCCACTTCATGAGCGCCCGCCGACGTTTGTACTAACTGCTTTGCTACCGCAGCAACGAAAGCCCCTCGAGCGCTCCACTGCCCGTTAAAAAGAGCGGCTTTCAGTAGACCTTAAATATGCTCTATCTGATCAATCTCGTACTCGAGCACACCACCAGGGGTGTCAATCGTTACCACATCACCTTCTTCCTTGCTGATAAGGCCACGGGCGATAGGCGAGTTCACCGAGATTTTTCCTTTCTTAATATCAGACTCATCATCACCAACGATTTGATATTTCTTCGCCTCGTCCGTTTTGACATTAACAATCGTCACCGTCGTACCAAACATCACTTTTCCAGTCGGGGCGATTTCACGAATATTAATAATCTGCGCCCCAGACAGCTTCGACTCGATGTCCCGCACACGGGCTTCAGCAAAACCCTGCTGCTCACGGGCAGCGTGATACTCAGCATTTTCTTTTAAATCGCCATGCTCACGCGCCTCAGCAATCGCCTTGGTAATGCGCGGGCGATCAACCATTTTAAGGCGCTGCAACTCTGCTCGCAGTGCTTCAGCGCCCTCCGTCGTCATCGGATATCTTTGCATTAGGATTCCTTCTTCGCTCTATCAGCGTGTAAGTCCTGCAAACGTCGAACCTGCGTATCACGATCTGCCGACACCGCATCACAGACTACCCGCGCGCCGGTAATCGTCGTGGTGTAATAAACATTACGCTGCAACGCAGAGCGACGAATCGCGGCCGAGTCACGCACCGCTTGCTTGCCTTCTGTCGTATTGATAATCAAATGAATGTCGCCATTTTTAATCATATCGACAATATGCGGACGACCTTCAAGCACTTTGTTTACCGAAGAAACAGGCACGCCCGCCGCTTCAATTAACTTCGCTGTGCCGCTCGTTGCCACCAACGTAAAGCCTTGCGCCGAAAGATCACGAGCCACTTCAACCGCAGCCGCTTTATCCACATCACGCACCGAAATAAACGCTGTGCCACTACGCGGCAAGGTATCACCCGCACCCAACGCCGCCTTCGTAAAGGCTTCTGCGAACGTTGCACCAACACCCATCACTTCGCCCGTAGACTTCATTTCTGGGCCAAGGATCGGATCGACTTTCGGGAATTTATTAAACGGGAACACCGCTTCTTTGACATAAAATTCTGTCGGCACGATTTCCTGAGTAAAGCCCTGATCTGCCAAGCTCACGCCGGCCATACAGCGCGCCGCGATTTTCGCCAACGACACACCGATCGCCTTCGAAACAAACGGTACCGTTCTCGATGCGCGCGGATTTACTTCAAGGACGTAAACATCACCATCCTTGACCGCAAACTGAACATTCATCAGGCCAACCACGCCAAGCTCCAACGCCATCGCACGTGACTGCTCTCGCATGACATTCTGAACATCATCAGAAAGCGAGTAAGGTGGCAACGAGCAAGCCGAATCACCCGAGTGAACACCGGCTTGTTCGATATGCTGCATGATCGCGCCAATGACAACATCTTTGCCGTCACAGACTGCATCAACATCCACTTCAATCGCGTCATCCAAGAAACGATCTAGCAGCACCGGCGACTCATTCGACACCGACACCGCATACTTCATGTAGTTACGCAGCTCACCTTCGTTGTAAACGATTTCCATGGCGCGTCCACCGAGTACGTACGATGGACGCACCACTAACGGATAACCAATTTCCGCCGCCAACCTACAACCATCCTCAACACTACGGGCGGTACGGTTCGGTGGCTGCTTCAGGTTTAGCTTGGTGATGAGCTGCTGAAAACGCTCGCGGTCTTCCGCTTCATCAATCGCATCTGGGCTCGTACCAATAATCGGCACACCGGCACCTTGCAACGAGCGAGCCAGCTTCAACGGCGTCTGACCACCGTACTGAACAATCACGCCCTTAGGCTTTTCTTTGGCAACAATTTCCAACACGTCTTCAAGCGTCACCGGCTCGAAATACAAACGATCGGAGGTGTCGTAATCGGTCGATACCGTTTCAGGATTACAGTTAACCATAATGGTTTCGTAACCATCTTCACGCATCGCCTGCGCCGCATGCACGCAGCAGTAATCAAATTCGATACCTTGCCCAATACGGTTCGGCCCGCCACCAATCACCATGATTTTATCGCGCGCCGTTGGCAGCGCTTCGCACTCTTCGTCATAGGTCGAGTACATATACGCCGTGCTGGTCGAGAACTCCGCGGCACAGGTATCAACGCGCTTATACACCGGATGCAGGTTCAACTCGTGACGCTTATCGCGAACATCGGCTTCTTTGACGCCCAATAGAGCTGCCAAACGCGCATCAGCAAAACCTTTGCGCTTTAAACGATAAAGTGTGTCTTTATTCAGCGCGCTAAACGTACTTGCCGCGACAGACCGCTCGTCATTAACGAGGTCTTCAATCTGAACAAGGAACCAGCGATCCACTTTAATCAGCTGATAAAGTTCTTCAACGGTATAACCGGCACGGAAAGCATCAGCAATGACCCACAAACGATCAGGTGACGGCACCGCCAACGCTTGGGCAACCAACTCACGCGCATCGCCGTCATCGGGGTTAATGAACGGGTCGAAACCACATACATCAACCTCCAAACCACGCATGGCTTTTTGCAGCGACTCTTGGAAGTTACGACCGATCGCCATCACTTCGCCAACCGACTTCATCTGAGTCGTCAACATTGGATCCGCGTCGGCAAATTTCTCGAAATTAAAGCGTGGGATTTTCGTCACCACGTAATCAATGGACGGCTCGAACGATGCCGGCGTTAAACCACCCGTAATATCGTTCTGCAGTTCATCAAGGGTATAACCAATCGCCAGCTTTGCCGCGACTTTCGCAATCGGGAAGCCGGTCGCTTTCGACGCCAAGGCGGATGAACGCGACACACGCGGGTTCATCTCAATCACCACGAGGCGCCCAGTGTCCGGATCAACGCCAAACTGTACGTTCGAACCGCCGGTCTCAACACCAATCTCACGCAATACCGCCAGCGAGGCGTTACGCATAATTTGATATTCTTTATCGGTTAGCGTTTGCGCGGGTGCAACCGTAATCGAATCGCCAGTGTGCACACCCATCGGATCGAAGTTTTCGATCGTGCAGACGATAATGCAGTTGTCCTTTTTATCGCGGACAACTTCCATTTCATATTCTTTCCAACCCAGCAGCGACTCGTCGATCAGCAATTCTTTGGTTGGCGACAAATCAAAACCGCGGCCACAAATCTCTTCGAACTCTTCACGGTTATACGCAATACCACCGCCAGAACCGCCCATGGTAAAGCTCGGACGGATAATGCATGGAAAACCGATTGAGTCGAGCACTTGGAACGCTTCTTCCATGCTGTGCGCAATCGCAGAACGCGGGCATTCCAGTCCAATCTTGCGCATAGCCACATCAAAACGCTGGCGATCTTCCGCCTTATCAATCGCGTCGGCATTGGCGCCAATCATTTCCACGCCAAATTTCTCGAGGACGCCTTCGCGCTCCAAATCTAACGCACAGTTCAGTGCCGTCTGCCCACCCATTGTCGGCAGCAATGCATCCGGCTTTTCTTTCTCGATAATTTTGGCGACGGTCTGCCAGGTAATCGGCTCAATATAGGTCGCATCCGCCATAGACGGATCCGTCATAATCGTAGCCGGATTCGAGTTCACCAGAATGACGCGCACGCCTTCTTCGCGCAGCGCCTTACAGGCTTGTGCACCGGAGTAATCGAATTCGCACGCCTGACCAATCACGATCGGGCCCGCGCCAATAATTAAAACACTTTGGATATCAGATCTTTTTGGCATCTGCGCTTACCCGTTGTTCGCTTGTTGCATAAGTTCGATAAAGTGATCGAACAGCGGCGCAACGTCATGTGGCCCAGGGCTCGCTTCAGGGTGTCCCTGGAAGCTGAACGCTGGCTTGTCGGTAAGATGTACGCCTTGCAAGGAGCCATCGAACAGCGACACATGCGTCACTCTCATATTGTCCGGTAATGTCGTTTCATCAACGGCGAAACCGTGGTTCTGGCTGGTAATCATCACAACGTCTTGATCGAGATCTTTGACTGGATGGTTGGCACCATGATGGCCAAACTTCATCTTCTGGGTTTTCGCGCCGCAGGCTAACGCCAACAACTGATGACCCAGACAAATACCAAACACCGGAATATTCGTTTCGAGGATTTCGCTGATCGCGGTAATGGCGTAATCGCATGGCTGCGGATCACCCGGGCCATTCGACAAAAACACACCATCAGGCTTCAATGCCAACACGTCAGCCGCCGGAGTTTGCGCCGGCACAACCGTTAAGCGGCAACCGCGCGCCACCAGCATGCGCAAAATATTACGCTTCACACCAAAGTCGTACGCGACAACATGAAATTTCTCGTCCGCCAGTTCTGCGTGACCCTGACCCAATGCCCAAACGCTCTCCGTCCACGGATAAGACTTGGCGGTCGACACTTCTTTGGCCAGATCCATGCCACTGAGACCGGCAAAGCCGCGAGCCGCAGCCAGCGCGCGCTCTTCGCTCAGCTCTTCACCGGCGTGCGTGCCGGCAATAATGCAGCCGTTTTGAGCGCCTTTTTCACGCAAAATCCGTGTTAAGCGGCGGGTATCGATATCGGCAATGCCAACAATGCTGTTGTCGTTGAGGTATTCCGGCAGAGATTGCTCTGCACGAAAGCTCGACACCGTCATCGCCAGATCACGAATAATCAGGCCTTTGGCCCAAACGCGATCAGACTCAGCGTCTTCAGCGTTCACACCAACGTTGCCAATATGAGGATAGGTCAGGGTGACGATCTGCTCCGCATAGGAGGGATCCGTCAAAATTTCCTGATAACCAGTCAGAGCGGTATTAAACACCACCTCTCCAACGGCTTCGCCGGGCGCACCGATGGCGACACCCCGGAAGATACTGCCGTCTTCCAGTGCGAGTAGGGCTGGTACCGTCAAGGTAACCTCCAGTCTTGTTCGGGGGCGGAGCTCTAACAGACGCGTGTCGCAAAAAAGCGAGATGGATGATATCCAACTCGCTTTTTAGTCATTTTGGGTCTGTCGCCGAGCCATTTGGGCGGGGGCTAATTGTAGGGGGTGATGGCGCCCCTGTCACGGGCGAAACGGACTATTTCAGGTCGAGAACATCCAACATGTCGAACTGACCCGTTGATTGACCACCCAACCAAGCCGCCGCGCGCACAGCGCCACGGGCGAAATTCATGCGGCTCGTGGCTTTATGGGTGATTTCTAGACGCTCGCCGTCATCTGCGAACATCACGGTGTGCTCTCCAACGATGTCGCCAGCACGGATCGTTTCGAAACCGATTGTCTGACGGTCGCGAGCGCCAGTACGGCCCTCACGGCCATAAACCGCGCATTCTTTTAGGTCGCGGCCCAATGCAGAGGCCACCACTTCGCCCATGGCCAGCGCGGTACCGGAGGGCGCATCGATCTTATGTCGGTGATGCGCTTCAATGATTTCAATATCAACACTGTCGCCGAGAACGCGCGCGGCCACATCAAGCAACTTCAAGCTCAACGTCACTCCGACCGAATAGTTGGCGGCAAAACAAATCGCCACGTCCGCCGAAGCCGCCGTTAACGCCTGTTTTTGCGCATCATTCAAACCCGTTGTACCAATAACTAGCTTCTTTCCTGCGGCACGGCAAATCTCGATATGGCGAGCCGTTGCCTCTGGCACAGTAAAGTCGATAAAGATATCGGCATCCGCCACAACCTCTTCGAGCGACCCGGCCAGTGATACGCCGAGCTTGCCCACACCAATCAACTCGCCCGCATCCGCGCCAATTAGGCTCGAACCCGGCGCATCCACTGCCGCACCTAGGGTTAGCGTATCAACCGCCTGCACGGCCTCAATTAATGTGCGCCCCATACGACCGGCTGCGCCAAGAATGCCAACTTTCATACACTTAATTCTCTTCGTTCTTAATACGGATGGTGCGCACAACAAGCTCTGGCTCGAAAGCAGCTCACCACGACAATTCAATAGAGCAGGAAGTGTAGCGACTTGCGCCCCGTAGTTCACGCGGGAACTACGGGGCGGCGCCAAGAGAAGTGATCATGTGGCTTCGAGACGCTAATCAACATTGCCTCGGAGCGAACAACTTATTGCACTAAATACGGACTGCTCACAACGCTATAAAGGTTCTCTCCGGAACGCTGCATAAATCGGCGCCGTTTGCGATCAAACTTGCCAAAGCTCATGCCGGAGTCCTGCCACGCACGCACTTCCACCAAACGCTTACGGGCATACAGCACGTCCAACGCTTCCATGCTGTAGCTGCTCGGCAGGGCTGCCGCCTGACGCAACTGATCTAGCGCCGCGTCAATACCGGCACCCTTCTCAAGGTAAAGCAAACTATTCGCGTATTCGTAACGAACAATCGCCATATCATCGACACTGCTTAGCGCCAGCGCAAAATCTTCTTCTGCATTAATCGGCTGGGCGCCAAACGTCAGCCGCCCCACACCCTTGCCTACGCGACGAATAACATTGGCATCGAACGCTGCGTTCAGCGCCAAGGTTAACGGGTGATCCGGATCAACCGCCAACGCCTCAGTTGCGGCGTTGATCACCGACGGCCCCAACCCCGCCGTCACCACCTTCGCCACCGCTGCGTCCTCCGCCAGGCGCGCCACCGCATAGGCATACCCTAAACGCAACAACACATACTCAGGGTGCAATGCTTCATCGCCGGGCAACACCGGCATTAACTCGCTCAGCTCTTGAATACGATCAATCGCATCTTGCAAGAACACCTGCTTCTCTCGGTTCGAGCGAGCCAGATAAACGCCCTGCAGAATTTCCCCATAAATCGCTGGCACCAACGCATAACCGCCATATTTAACGCCGAGTCGGTAAGACCGTTCAAAATCACCACGCAAATAGGCCTGCCACACCTCCAGCACATTCAAACTGTGCGCCTCCCAATCGACATCTTGGTGCGCCAAGGTATGCATCAATTGCGGGAAGCGCTGATAACGGTCGCGCAAATACTCAGCCGACGGAAACGGAATACGCAAACCACGCATAAACCGATCCCAATTCGTTTCGATTTCAGCAAACGTATAAATGTAAGGGTTTTGGTCGAACGGCGGTGATTGCCACGCCGAGTTGATCACCTTGGCATCGATGATAAATTCGGCACTGGGTCTTTGCGCAAAGGTTTGCTGCACGCGTTGCTGGGCATTCTCCAAAGGAGAATCAGCAACACACACCGACGCCAACAGCGCCAAACTGGTCGTTACGACAAGACGGATCATTCCACGAGACTCTTTGTTATTTTTTTAGTGGTCAAGCGACTATAGCAGGCAGGCAACACTCAACAATCCGTCGAATGTCTCAAAAACAAAGGGAACGGGTCGAAATAAAGACTGAGAGGTTAGCTTAGAGGGAGCTTAGGCATTGGCCTGCCGCAACACGGCAAACCAATATTCTTCACCTAAAACTGGGCATTTCAGCACGGTCAGACAAGGCGCCCGTACGAGCGCCGCTCTGGCTAGATGCCTTCAAAAAAGCGCTTAACGCCCTTAAACCAAGTGGTTTTCTTCGGATTATGGTGATCGCCGCCATCATCTAGCGAGGACTGGAACTGGCGCAACAACTCCTTCTGCTTACCATCAAGCCCCACCGGTGTTTCGATCTCAACACGGCAAAGCAGATCACCCGGCGGACCACCGCGTACAGAAACCACACCTTTGCCACGCAATCGGAACAGTTTGCCGGTCTGCGTTTCCGCAGGCACCTTCAGCCTAACCTTGCCATTTAGCGTCGGCACTTCTAAGTCGCCGCCCAGCGCGGCATCAACAAACGACACCGGCACATCACAATGCAGGTCGTTGCCATCGCGCTGAAAGATTCGATGCGCACGAACCGAAACCTGAACATACAGGTCCCCCGCCGGCGCGCCATGCTGCCCTGCTTCACCTTCGCCCGCCAAACGAATGCGGTCACCGGTATCAACGCCAGCTGGGATTTTCACCGCCAGCGTTTTAGTGCTTTGCTTACGCCCCTGGCCCTGACAAGACGGGCACGGATCTTTGATCATCGAGCCCGCGCCACGACAGGTCGGACACGTTTGCTGAACCGTAAAGAAGCCTTGCTGCATTCGCACCTGACCGGCGCCGCCACAGGTGCCACAAGCAACCGGCGCTGCCTTATCTTTCGCGCCGGTTCCATCACACGTTTCACAACCGACCCACGTTGGCACGCGAATATTTTCGCTGGTACCACGTACCGCCTGCTCTAACGTCAGCTCCAAGGTGTAGCGTAAGTCAGCGCCACGTGACGGACCGCGACGACCACCGCCGCCTCCGCCAAAAATGTCGCCAAAAATATCACCAAAGATATCGCCAAAACCGCCCGCGCCCTGACCCTGGCCATGACCCGCCTGACCATCAACACCGGCATGACCAAAGCGATCGTACGCCGCACGCTTTTGCTCATCGGCCAAGATCTCGTAGGCTTCCTTGGATTCTTTAAACTTTGCTTCGGCTTCAGCGTTATCCGGATTGCGATCCGGATGAAACTTCATCGCCTGACGGCGATACGCTTTTTTCAATTCAGCCGCATCGGCATCTTTCTTAACACCAAGGACTTCGTAGTAGTCACGCTTAGACATGGTAGTAGCTACTTCCTGTCAGTTTCTTCTCACAGACCAACGCCGAGCATAGCCCGGCGTCGTTCGTGTAACATCTCATTCCACACATAGGGCGCCAAACGTCTGGCACCCTATCGCGGCTCATTACTTCTTGTCGTCTTTAACTTCTTCGAACTCAGCATCGACAACATCATCGGCCGCAGCAGAAGCTTGATCAGCATCCGTCGCGCCTTCAGCACCCTGCTCTTGCTGCGCCGCTTCAGCGTACATACGCTGAGCCAGTGCGCCAGAAGCATCAGCCAACGCTTTGGTTTTCGCTTCAATCTCTTCTGCATCACTACCTTGTAGCGCTTCTTCAAGGTCAGTAATGGCCGTAGTGATTGCCGCTTTCTCTTCATCAGTTGCTTTGTCTGCCGCTTCTTCCAAGGTTTTCTTGGTCGCGTGAACAAGATGATCAGCTTGGTTACGCGCCGACACGAGCTGCTCGAATTTTTTATCTTCGTCAGCGTGGGCTTCTGCGTCTTTTACCATTTGATCGACTTCTTCATCAGACAAGCCGGAGTTCGCTTTCACCTGAATAGTCTGCTCTTTACCGGTCGCCTTATCTTTCGCGCCGACGTGCAAAATACCGTTCGCATCAATATCAAACGTCACTTCAATTTGTGGCATGCCGCGCGGTGCAGGCGGAATGTCTTCTAAATTAAACTGACCCAGCGATTTGTTTTGCGCGGCTTGCTTACGCTCGCCTTGCAATACATGCACGGTCACTGCTGTTTGACTGTCCGCTGCGGTCGAAAACACCTGCGATGCTTTCGTTGGGATAGTGGTGTTTTTGTCGATGATCGACGTCATCACGCCACCCATGGTTTCAATACCAAGAGTCAGTGGTGTCACATCCAACAACAACACGTCGGTCACGTCGCCAGACATGATCGCGCCCTGTAGCGCCGCACCAATGGCAACCGCTTCATCAGGGTTCACATCTTTGCGTGGCTCATGGCCGAAGAACTCAGCAACCAGCTTCTGCACCATCGGCATACGCGTCTGGCCACCAACCAAAATCACATCGGTAATATCGGCATTCGAAAGGCCCGCATCCTGCATCGCAGTCTTACATGGCACTAACGATTTGGTGACGAGATGCTCAACCAATGACTCAAGCTTGGCACGCGTCAACTTAACGACCATGTGCTTAGGACCAGTGTTATCTGCGGTAATGTACGGCAGGTTAACTTCAGTCTGCTCACTTGAAGACAATTCAATTTTCGCTTTTTCTGCAGCTTCTTTTAGACGCTGCATCGCCAGCGCATCGCCAGACAAGTCGATGCCAGAATCTTTCTTAAACTCACCGGCCAAGAAATTAATCAACAACACGTCAAAGTCTTCGCCGCCAAGGAAGGTGTCACCGTTGGTGGACAACACTTCGAACTGCTTTTCGCCGTCGACGTCTGCAATTTCAATAATGGATACGTCAAAGGTACCGCCACCAAGGTCATACACCGCGATCTTGCGCTCTTTGCCGTCGGTCTTGTCCATGCCGTACGCCAACGCCGCCGCAGTCGGCTCGTTGATAATGCGCTTAACATCCAGACCCGCAATACGACCAGCATCCTTGGTTGCCTGGCGCTGTGAGTCGTTAAAGTAAGCAGGGACAGTAATAACCGCTTCGGTAACGGTTTCGCCAAGATAATCTTCAGCGGTCTTTTTCATCTTTTTCAAAACTTGCGCAGAGATTTGTGGTGGCGCCATTTTCTCGCCATTCACTTCCACCCACGCATCGCCGTTGTCGGCTTCAACAATTTTGTACGGCACCATCTTGATGTCTTTCTGCACAACGTCATCTTTAAAACGACGACCAATCAAACGCTTAATCGCGTAGAGCGTGTTGTTCGGATTGGTGACTGCTTGACGCTTGGCAGACTGACCCACCAAGGTTTCTTCGGCATACGCAATAATCGACGGAGTCGTGCGTGTGCCTTCGCTGTTCTCAAGTACTTTGACCTTGGTGCCTTCCATTACGGCCACACAAGAGTTTGTTGTACCCAAATCAATACCAATAATCTTACCCATCTTTACTACTCCTTCACGTCGCTCAGGGGCCCCTATCGGCAACCCCTAACGCTGAACTATTGTCGTTACCAACGCCTATATGGCGGCTTCAGGCTGCCTTTCAAGGCCTGCGTAAAAAAATCTTCGGTGTTTTTCTGCACGAACTGCCGACGCGCCACAGACGAACTAGGCGTCGCCCTTCGCCACCACCACACGCGCTGGGCGTATTAGGCGACCATTCAGGGAATAACCCTTCTCCAGCACATCAATCACGCTATTGGGCTCTGCCCCAGGCATCGGCACCATCGTCATCGCCTCATGCTGCTGCGGATCAAATGCCTCGCCCTTCGGATCGAGCTGCTCAATTTTGTACTTGCCGAACACATCGAGTAGCACCTTAAGGGTTAGCTCGGTACCTTCGATCGCGGGCTTTAGCGCTTCAACGTCTGTCGGCAAGCTCGTTAACGCACGCTCAAGACTGTCTGCAACCGCCAAAATGTCGGCAGAAAACTTATCCAGCGCGAATTTATGTGCGTTGCTAACGTCGCGCTCTACGCGGCGCCGCACATTCTGAATTTCTGCCTGGGCGCGCATGTCCGCCTCAGCCAATGATTTCTCTGTCGCCGCCAGCTTTTCTTTCAGCGCCGTCAGCTCCGCAGCCAAATCCACTTCTGGCTCGGCATCTGCCTGCTCATCTGCGTACAGCACTTCTACCTCAGGGTTCTCACTGGAACCCTCTTCAGGGCGATCAACTGAACCCGTATCCACTACCGGTTCCTGCTCGTCAGGACGCGTATTTTCGTGCTCGTTCATGCAAAATTCTCCGTGGTCTCGCAGGCGCACTTCGGCCTGCTTCGGGAAGCCGGCAACAATATGGGAACAGATGGGCAGGATTCAAGGGTAATAAAGAAGAAAGAACGTAAAAACGACGATTATTCACTCACTCGGCGGATTAACAGAGAGCCAAAGCGCACCACCCTCGAGGGAGCCTGCTTGCAGGCGATGGGTTTTTGGTTTTGACCTAAGGCTAATCGCTTGCAAGCAAGCTCCCACAAAAACATCAAACCACGCCGACCTTGTGGGAGCCTGCTTGCAGGCGAATCTTTTAGTGGGCTAACCGAGTCACGTCGCCTGTGCGCAGGGCCTTAATCTAATTTCCACGCAATGCCGCCGACAAAATACGGGCGGTGATATCCACTGTCGGAATGACCTTTTCATAATCCATACGCGTTGGCCCCACCACCGCCAGCACTCCTACCGGCGAACCTCCTGCCGCCCCCCCCGTCGCGCTGCCGAAATAGGGCGCCGAGACAAGCGAGAACTCGCTAAACGGCTGATAGCCCGCCTCCCGACCAATAAATATCTGCACGCCTTGCCCATGCATACTGCGCTCAAGCAAATGCAAAATGTCGCGTTTATGGCTAAACGCATCGAACAGATCTTTTAACTGATCTAAACCGTCGGCGCCGGTACTGTTGAGCAAATTCGCTTCGCCCGACACCACGTAACCGCCATCATCGTCGGCGCGCTGCAAACCCTTCGCCGCCACATCCATGGTCATCTGCATCAGCGAATCCATGCTTTGCTTATCGGTGCGCATGGTGTGCAGCAGACCATCGCAAATCTCATCCAAATTGCAGCCGGCATAGGTACGGTTAATATAATTTGCGGCCTGGCGCAGCTCCGCCTCGGCGTACTCTCTATCAGTATGGATAATGCGGTTTTGCACCTCAGCACGATTAACCACCAACACCACCAACACCCGCTGCCCCGACAACGGCAAGAATTCCACCTGCCGTAATGTCGTCACATCGCGGCGCGGCACGACCACCACGCCCGCCATACGGGTCAATTCCGCCAGCGCCTTGGACGCCTGCGCAACTAACTCTTGCGGCGATAAATCGGGGTGAATTAAAAGGCTAAGCTCCTCACGTAAACCTTGCGCGCCCTTTTGATTAAGCGCCGAACTACGCAGCAAGGCATCAACATAAAGGCGATAGCCCGCCTCGGTCGGCACGCGCCCAGCAGAGGTATGCGGGCTGGACAGCACGCCCATATCCTCTAGCTCCGCCATAATATTGCGAATCGTCGCTGGGCTGACCGTCAGTCCCGCGCCCTGCGCAAGGGTCTTCGAGCCCACGGGCTGGCCGTCACGGATATGCCGCTCGATCAGCGCCATTAACAGCTGCTGCTTACGTTCATTTAACTCTGGATGAGACATCGGCAAACCTTGTCGCACATGCGGTGTTCATTATAAGAATGGAATCTCTCACGAAAAGGCTTATCAATCGACGTTGGTTTGCTTATCATGACCGCACTACTGACCTTATGGACAGGAAAGACAATGCTAACGCACCTCAGTGTTCGCCACTTCGCCACCGTTGACGCTCTAGAACTAGAGCCCGGTAAAGGCCTCACGGTTATCAGCGGTGAAACCGGCGCAGGCAAGTCGATTATTATGGACGCCCTCGGCCTCACGCTGGGCGAACGCGCCGACGCCAACGCCGTTCGTGCCGGCTGTGAACGGGCCGAGGTACAAGCCACTTTCGATATTCGCGATTGCGCTGAAGCGCGCCAATGGCTCGCCGACCGCGAACTCGATGCCGACGACGAATGCATCCTACGCCGCACCGTGCGCAACGACGGCCGCTCTCGTGCCTATGTTAATGGTAGCCCAGTGCCCGTTGCTGACGTCCGCGCACTGGGCGATTTTCTCATTAATATCCATTCCCAGCATGAACATCAGTCTCTGCTCAAAAAAGACACCCAGCGTAGCTTGCTCGACAGCTATGCCGGCGCAGGCGCCAACGCCGACACCGTTCGTCAACACTGGCGCCAATGGCAAAAAGCTCAACGCGCGCACAGCGACGCACTGGCCAAGGCCAACGAACAAGGCGAACGCCAGGACTTACTACGCTTTCAACTGGAAGAACTCGACGCCTTTGCGCTCGCCGAAAATGAGCTCAGCGAATTAGAAACAGAACAAAAGCGCTTAGGGAACGCCGACGCACTGATTCGCTTGTGCCAACAATCACTGGCCAGCCTTTATGAAGGCGACGAAGGCACCGTCAACGATATGCTCGGCCAATGCAGTCATTGGCTGTCAGACGCGGCCGCCGAAGACAGCACTCTGGCATCCGTACTCAACAGCGTCGAGTCTGCCCGTATTCAGGCTGAATCTGCTGCGGATGATCTGCGCCACTATCTCGACAAGCTCGAAGCAGACCCAGAACGGCTCGCCTTTGTCGAAGAGCGTCTAAGCCAAGCATGGACACTGGCACGCAAACACCGCGTGCGCCCAGATGAGCTGTACGCGCACCATCAACGCCTCAGCGAAGAGGCTGGCACCCTCGAGCATTACGACGAACATCTAACCGAACTCGAAACCACAGCACGCAAAGGCCAAGACGATTACGAAAAGTCTGCACGCGCGCTGAGCGATCGCCGCCGCAAACATGCCGCCAAACTCGCCACCGGCGTGATCAAACATTTAAAAACATTAGGCATGCCCGGCGCACGGCTCGACATAGCACTGCAGCCCTGCCAGCCCAGCGCCGACGGCAACGAACAGGTTGAATTCTTGTTTACCGCCAACCCCGGCCAGCCTTTAAAAGCGCTCGCCAAAGTAGCGTCTGGCGGTGAGCTGTCGCGAGTCAGCCTCGCCATTCAAGTGATTTGCGCGCAAACCCTAACCGTCCCGTGCCTTGTCTTTGATGAAGTGGATGTCGGTGTGGGTGGCGGTGTCGCCGAAATTGTTGGCCGCCTATTGCGCCAGCTCGGCGAGCACGCCCAAGTGCTCTGCATCACCCATCAACCGCAAGTCGCGGCACTCGGCCACCACCATTGGCACGTATTGAAACAGCAAAGCAAAACCAGCACCCATACGCAGATACTGTCACTCGATAGCGGCTCAAGGGTTCAAGAAGTGGCCAGAATGCTCGGCGGCATAGAAATCACCAGCTCGACCCTCAACCATGCCCAAGAAATGCTGGAAAAAAGTCAGGCCGAGTAAGCAGAGCAGCCGAAGGGGCTAGTCGCCGCAGAGTTTTGCGGCCCTGATTATTTTCTCGTAGGAGCTTGCAAGCGATTCTGCCTAGAAGGCAGCACTAAAAAGGAAAGATGGCTTGAACTAGTCGAGTGCGATTATTCACCGGAAGATCAATAAAGCGAGACAACAACGAGGCGGGCTAAACGCAAAAATCCTCTGCTATAGGCGCCAACTGCGCAGCAGAGGATCTTTATTCAAATGAACCAGTAATTACTTCTTCTTCGCCTTCACATACAAAACCAGCTTGTGATCAACGAGCTCAAAACCATGCTGGTCAGCAATAAGCTGCTGACGCTTCTCGATCTCAGCATCAACAAACTCAATCACATCACCCGTATCCAAGCGCACCATATGGTCGTGATGGCCTTCGTTAGCCAACTCAAACACCGCCGAGCCGCCTTCAAAGTTGTGCCGCTCAACGATACCGGCCTGCTCAAACTGTGTCAGCACGCGGTATACCGTGGCCAGCCCCACATCCTCACCAGCATCCAGTAGCGCCTTATAGATATCTTCCGCGCTCATATGACGCTCTGGCGCCTCTTCCAGGTACTGCAAAATTTTGACCCGGGGCAAAGTCACCTTAAGGCCCGCTTTGCGCAAATCCTGATTATCCACTGACACCTACTCCACACTGTGGTCCGTACTATCACGGAACCTTGTTTCCACTCACGAGGTCTGTATTATCGCCGCAACCTTATGTGAATTCCCAGACCTATGCAAAAGCTCGTTCCCGCTATTCTCGTCGCCCTGCTCTGCCTCAGCGGCTGCAGCACGGTTCGCTTCCCCGGTGTCTATCGCGTCGATATCCCGCAGGGCAACTTTGTCACCTCAGACATGCTCGTGAAGCTCGCCCCCGGCATGACCCCGGATCAAGTCCGCTATGTTATGGGCGTTCCCTCACTGGTCGACCCCTTTACCCAAGACACCTGGTTCTACCTCATGACCTATCAGCCAGGCAAAGGCGAGCCGGTCGATCAGCAAATTATCGTGCACTTCGACAATGGCGTGTACACCCATTACGACGGCGAAGTGATCAAAGATCTACAGAAGAAGACGCAGGCCGAAAAAGACCAAGCACTACAAAAGAAGGCCGACCAGCAACGCAGGGATTCCGAAACAGACGCCCGCGTAGCCCCAGATAAAAACAGTAAAAAAGAAACTAAAAAGCCTGCCGCCGACACCACAGACAAGACAAGCAGCGAAACTGAAACAACCGAATAACAACGACACTGCAAACGCAAAAAGGGGCGATCCACTCGCCCCTTTCCAAAAAAACACCCTCAACACTGCGTTATAGCCTGATCAACCCATCCGGTTATCCATAAAAAAAGCGACCTACAAAGGCCGCCCTTCTATCAACACCAGCAGCTCACACGCCCTTGCGCGCCTTAGCCCGCAACGCCCGCTCTTTACGATTCGCCTTAGGGTCTGCCGTCAGCGGACGGTAAATCTCAACACGTTCACCTTCCTGCACTACCCGCTGACGCGGATTGCCTTCCGACTTACCGAACACCCCCATGCTTGCCACGGACAAATCCAAGTCAGGAAAGAATTCAGTAATGCCTGACTGCCGCGCGGCATCAAACATCGTCGTGCCCCGCGCCACCCGTAACGACAACAACTTTTGCTTTGTCGGCAACGCATAAGCCACTTCAATACTGATCATGTCGTCACTCATGGTCGCTTAAATAATCCCAAACGCATGCAAGAACACAACGGCGATTGCCAGCGGCGCCAGAATTCTCAGCACTGCACGCCACACCAAGTACACCTTAAAGTTTTTCATCATTAACTCTTTGCGCGCATGGGTTTCCTTCATCACCCAGCCCGCAAAGATCGCAATCAGCAACCCGCCCAACGGCAACATAATATTGGTGGTCAAGAACTCCACTAACTCAAAAAAGTTGCGGCCAAACAATTGATACTCTTCACCCGAATACAGGTTAAACGAGAACACCGTGCCCATACCCAAGATGAACGCCAACACACCAATCAATATCGACGCCCGCACTCGCTTCCAGCCACGCTCAACCAACCACGCCACCAATGGCTCACCCAAGGAAATCGACGAACTCCATGCGGCAAACACTACCAATACAAAAAACAACGTGCCGAATAATATCCCCATGGGCATTTGCGAAAACGCCAATGGCAAAGTGACGAACATCAACCCTGGCCCCGCCGCCGGCTCAAGACCGTTTGCAAAGACAATCGGGAAAATGGCCATGCCCGCAACCAACGCTACTAAGGTATCGAGCAACGCGATAATTAATACCGTCGATCCAATCGATACAGGCTTGCGCACACCGCCAACCATCATTTCTTTAGGCATATACGCGCCATACGCCATGATCGCGCCCAGCCCGAGACTCAACGTAAAGAACGAATGTCCCATGGCGACAATGACCGCTTCCGCAGTGAGCTTTTCCGGCTCAAAGGTAAACAAAAATGCCAAACCTTCGCTGAAATGCCCGGTCGTCGTCGCGTAACCCAATAGCACCGCCAACAACACAAACAGCAACGGCATCACAATCCGCACCATGCGCTCTAAACCGCGATTCACGCCGAACGCCACCACACCCATCGATAGCACCATAAAGATAAAGTGCATGCCGGTTAACGTGGCCGGATCTGCCAGCAAGCCTTTGTAGACTGCATCAACGGATTCCGCCGTCGCATCGGTAAACGCCGTTGGCATTTTAAAAACGTAATACAGCGCCCAGCCAGCAATTACACTGTAGAAAGAGAGAATCAAGAAGCCCGCGAGCGCGCCCATATAACCAATCAGCGACCAAAACCGACGGCCCTGCGCCTGCTTGGCCAACGCCTGCATGGTATGAATCGGACTCAAGCCACCACGCCGGCCCAACATCACTTCCGCCGTCATCACCGGAATGCCAATGACCAAAATGCACGCCAGATACACCAACACAAAAGCACCGCCACCGTACTCGCCGGTAATGTAGGGAAACTTCCAAATATTCCCCAACCCGACTGCAGAGCCCGTCGCCGCCAAAATAAACACCCAACGACTCGCCCAAACACCATGAAGCGGCTTTATTTCCTTATTCATTCATCATTCCCCATACAAACAGGCCGCCATTGTCCGTTTTACCGGCGGCAGGCTCAAGCGTAACCGTCCCCGCCCGCCCGTCTCGACACAATCTGACCCTATTCCTGCCCACAAAACGGTACTCTCTATCAAACCGAGACTCGCTATAAACACTCGCGAGCCAGACCAGCAAACCGCCAAGCAAAGGCCGATTATGAAAAATAACCACCGAGAAAACGCAATCGAGACGGCTAAAGGGTGCGCTTCGTCCAACGCCTGCCTATAATCGCCGCCCTATGAGTACACGCAAATGAGCAAAGCCAAAGGTTCCAGCAGCCACAGCGCCGATATCGCCTATAACCGCAAGGCACGTCACGAGTATCACCTCGACGAGCGCTTTGAAGGCGGACTGGTGCTGCAAGGCTGGGAAGTAAAATCATTGCGCGCAGGGCGCGTCAATTTGACCGAAGCGTATGTGTTGCTGCGCGACGGCGAGGCGTTCCTGTTCGGTTGCCGCATCGAACCTCTGATTACCGCCAGCACCCATATCACCCCTGACCCAGTGCGCAGCCGCAAACTATTACTGCATCGCCGTGAGCTAGGAAAAATCTTCGGTGGCGTTCAAAAGCACGGCTTCACCTGCGTGCCGCTTAGCCTGTACTGGGTAAAAGGCAACGTGAAGTGCGAGATTGCGCTGGCCAAAGGCAAGCAGAATCACGACAAACGTGCCACAGAAAAAGATCGTGATTGGAATCGCCAGAAACACCGCGTGATGCGGCGAGGCGAGTAGCCAAAGCGCTTACCGCACCTTCGCGCCTACTTTTTTTACTGCCGCCTTTAGGCCTTGCTCTCAGTCCACATCCCCCACCAGCAAAACCTCAAACCACACAGACCTTGTGGGAGGCTGCTTGCAGGCGATAGGTTAGGTTTCGATCTCAGCCAGCATCGCTTGCCAGCAAGCTCCCGCAAAACCTCAAACCGCACAGACCTTGTGGGAGGCTGCTTGCAGGCGACAGGTTTAGGTTTCGATCTCAGGCAGCATCGCTTGCCAGCAAGTCCGACAAAACCTCAAACCGCACAGACCTTGTGGGAGGCTGCTTGCAGGCGATAGGTTAGGTTTCGATCTCAGCCAGCATCGCTTGCCAGCAAGCTCCCGCAAAACCTCAAACCGCACAGACCTTGTGGG
>JAGPVL010000004.1 GCA_018067045.1 Gammaproteobacteria bacterium | reverse complement strand
AGCGCTAGGTCAAAACCAAACCTATCGCTAGCAGCAAGCTCTCACAAAAGCCCATGCCAAAATGCGAGGCGGCGAACAACGCTGAACCTTGTGGGAGGCTGCTTGCAGGCGATTAGCGCTAGGTCAAAATCAAACCTATCGCTTGCAGCAAGCTCTCACAAAAGCCCATGCCAAAATGCGAGGCGGCGAACAACGCTGAACCTTGTGGGAGGCTGCTTGCAGGCGATTAGCGCTAGGTCAAAACCAAACCTATCGCTAGCAGCAAGCCATCACAAAAGCTCAAGCTTTCGGCGGCGCCATTAACTGTGTAGAAAGCGCCTAAACTCTCGCTGGAAATGTATTGGTTGATCTAGCATCGGAATATGTCCGGAGCGTTTAAACGTCACCACCTTTGCATGCGGTACGTGGCGTTTGATTTCCAACTGCCCTTCCGTTGAAAAGAACCGAGAACGTCCGCCGATCATCAGTGTCGTTGGCACTTTAATTCTGGCTAGACCTTCAAACGTATCGTTGCCCGCCATAAACGCGCGCATTACCTGAATATAGGCGTACCAGTTTTCAACCGGAAATACCTTTCCCGCAAGTAGCCGTTCGGCTCGAAGCCCTGCTTGGCGAATTGCCAAACGCGCCACCGGACTATTGATTGCTCGCGCCAATACACGCGTTAACGTCTCAACAAACTGAGACCGTACCTCTATCGGAAGCGACCAATATGGCGTATCTCTTCCTGCTTCTTCCGCCAGTGCAAACAAACGCTCGAACACTAAAAACAACTCTTCTTGTTTGTCCGAAAAAAGGCCGTGCTGCCAATCAGCGCTTTTTCGAGACTCTGGCGTATGTTCAATATTGAGGTACTTACTCACTCGATCAAAACCGTACTGTTGATTATATGTCAGGCATATATAAGCACCGGTCGAGATACCACCGAGCATGGCATCATTTAGATGAAAGTGCTCAAAGACATCGTGCAGATCACGCGCGTACTGCTCAAAAACCTTTACATCGGTGATCTGCGTGCCGCAAGAGCGACCGAAACCACGTAGATCCGGCATGATAAAACGGTAACGGTGAGCCAACGGCAAAACATTCGGTAGCCAATGCGACGAATTTGACGCGAAACCATGCACCAGTACGACCGGCTTACCGCGGCCAACCGTGCGTACGAAAAGCTTTTGTCCGTCATGTAACGTGATCCAAGGCATCTTTAGCCATCCATCTTGTTATCTGTTCTTCTATTGAGATCTACTACGCGTCAACACAGGACCGGCGCCACTCTCGTGGCAACATTCCTATGTGCGACACTTTATGCCTAAATCTCATCCCCAAACCTACGCTTCAATCTACACGGAGTTGCCGCGACATACAGCGAAATAGCAAGACTCTACTGTACACCAACCTTTGCATTCCAGGTTCTACCTTCGCCACATCGTCCTGACACCAACCACCGAGCGCCTGCTTGGTTCTCAGTGTCAGCTTCGATCAGAGCAATATATTTTCACTCGCAGAGCACCCACCCACCACATCCGTGCGGTATACTCTCGCCGCATTCACCAACGTGAGTGTGTTTGCCTACGTCGGCAAACCGGCACCCCGGCGCCTAACGGGCCGCCAACGTATGAGGTGACTGATGGAATCGTTATTTGATGTAGCCATCCTTTCCCGCCTGCAGTTTGCTTTTACTATTTCGTTTCACATTCTCTGGCCCACCCTCACCATTGGTCTGATCTCCTTTTTGACGATATTCCTCGTGCTGTGGATGCGCACGGGCGAATCCGGCTGGCTGCGACTTTATCGTTTCTGGAGCAAGATATTTGCGCTGGCATTTGGGGTCGGCGTTGTCACCGGTATTCCGCTCTCCTATCAATTCGGCACCAACTTCAGCGCCTTTTCCGATGCTGCCGGGCCCGTGCTCGGCCCACTGCTCGGCGTAGAAGTCATGACCGCGTTCTTTCTCGAAGCTGCGTTTATTGGTGTGATGCTATTTGGCTGGGGGCGAGTAAAGCCACGTATTATTTTACTCGCGACGGTGATGGTAGCGCTCGGCACGCACAACTCTGCATTCTGGATAATTGTTGCCAACTCCTGGATGCAAACCCCTGCCGGGGTTGAATTTATTGATGGCCAGTATCAAGTACAAAGCTGGTTAGAGGTAATCTTTAACCCGTCGATGGCGTGGCGTATTCCGCACATGCTAGTGGCCTGTTACATCAGCACTGCGTTGGTAATCGGTTCTGTTTCGGCATGGTACCTACTGAAAAAACGTCACGATAATTTTGCCCGAAGCGGGTTACGCGCCACAATTTTGGCGCTCGCTGTGTTAGCCCCATTGCAAGTTTTTATCGGCGATATGCACGGCCTCAATACGCTCGAACATCAGCCTGCAAAAGTCGCGGCAATGGAAGGTTTATGGGAAACCAAATCCGGTGTGCCATTGGTTTTATTTGCGATTCCAGATCAAGAGCAACGCAAAAACCACTATGCGTTAGAAATTCCCAATCTCGCCAGCATGATCCTCACTCACAAATGGGACGGCGAAATTAAGGGCCTCAACGAATTTGAAGAGCACGGTCTTCCTTCGGTCGCGACAGTGTTCTTTAGCTTCCGCGTCATGGTCGCGCTGGGCACTCTGTTTATTGCATTGGGTATTTTCGGCGCTTGGTGTCTGTGGCGTGGCAACCTCTGGCAACGTCGTTGGCTGCTTGGTATTTTCGTCCTCACCGGCCCAGCGGGTTTTGTCGCGACGCTGGCGGGTTGGTTCGTCACGGAAACAGGGCGCCAGCCGTGGATTATTTACGGCTTGATGAAAACCAGTGACGGTTTGTCTAACGTGCCGGCCTCGTCGGTGCTGGTCAGCCTCGTCGCATTTGTAGTGGTCTATGCGCTAATGTTTATTGCGTTTATCTATTACGCCAGCGCATTGGTGCGCAAAGGGCCAGAATCGAATGACGCCGTCGAAGAGTGGCTTGCCGTCGTGACGCATACTGCGCACTTACGTGCCCGCGATAGCGAAGCCCAACGCAACGCCATTAATGACGCCCTGAACGAGGGGGTTAATAAGCGCAACGCCAAGAACGGAAATGCCCCAAAAGGAGAAGAAAATGTTTGATCCTGTGGTGATTTGTTTCTTATTAATTGGTTTCGGCATTGTTATGTATGGCGTACTCGACGGTTTTGATCTCGGCGTCGGCGTGCTCTTTCCTTGGGCTCCCACCGACGAAGACCGCAACGTCATGATGAGCAGTATCGCGCCAGTCTGGGACGGTAACGAAACCTGGCTGATCTACGGCGGTGGTGTACTCTTTGCTGCGTTCCCGTTGGCCTACTCCATCGCCTTGCCCGCGCTTTATGTGCCACTCATGGCGATGCTCGTCGGTCTTATTTTTCGCGGTGTCGCCTTTGAGTTCCGGTTAAAAGAGAAACGCTTCCGTCAAATCTGGGATTACACCTTTTGGGCGGGGTCATGCCTAGCGGCCATGGCACAAGGTATGATGCTCGGCGCAATGATCGAAGGTTTCGAGGTCACTGGTCGACATTTTTCCGGCGGCCCGTTCGACTGGCTCACCAGCTTTAGCGTGACCACGGGCGTTGGCGTGTTGTTTGGTTATGGTCTGCTCGGTGCGACATGGCTAAATATGAAAACCCGTGGCGCAACCGAAGTATGGGCCCGCAGTGTGGCGCGGCCATTAGCATTATTAGTGCTGCTGTTTATTGCCATGGTCAGCTTCAAAACGCCACTGGCCTATCCGCTGATTGCAGAGCGTTGGTTTAGCTTTCCCAATATTCTACTGCTGTCTCCGATACCGGTGATTACCGCATGGGTTGGCGTTTCGCTACTGCGTTCATTAGCGCGAGGCGATGTACGAGCGCCCTTCTATTATTCAGTCGGACTGTTTTTGCTCAGTGCTGCCGGACTCGCCATTAGCCTATGGCCCAATATTGCCATGCCGTCGCTGACCATATGGGATGCCGCCGCACCGCCGAAATCCCTCCATTTTGTGCTGGTTGTCGCGATGTTCTCTGTCCCAATCATTATTGGCTATACGATCTTTGTTTACCGTATTTTCCGCGGCAAAATTGATCCGGAGCAGAGCTTTTATTAGAGAGCCGCTCTTCACCTGAGCGCGATAAACAGGCGGCCCCCATGCAAGGGGGGCGCCTATTCTTTCCAGAGCGCCAACTAGCCCGCGTTTTCCGCTGAGTTTTACAGGTTATTTCCTCGCCACGGTAGGACTTCACTAGCCGAGCCATTACAATCAGCGCATCCCAATTTGGGCGCCGCTCTCCTAGAGCGTCCCGCTAAAAGGAGCTCGCGTGTCCTCGATTATTTCGATCAAGAACCTCAGCAAGGCCTATGGCTCTAGCTTCCACGCCTTAAAGAACATCAATCTAGAGATACAGCGCGGCGAGATTTTTGCCCTACTCGGCCCTAACGGCGCGGGTAAGACAACGCTCATCAGCACCATTTGCGGCATCGTCAACCCGACATCGGGCCAGGTCTTAGCCGACGGTCACGATATCGTTAAAGATTTCCGCGCGGCACGCGCCACCATCGGCCTTGTCCCGCAAGAAATCTCGACCGATGCATTTGAAAGTGTTTGGAACACCGTGACCTTTAGTCGTGGCCTGTTCGGCAAAGCGCCGAACCCCGCGCATATCGAAAAGGTGTTACGCGACCTTTCGCTATGGGACAAAAAAGATTCGCGCATCATGACCCTGTCTGGCGGCATGAAGCGGCGGGTGATGATCGCCAAGGCGCTCTCTCACGAGCCCACTATTTTGTTCCTCGATGAGCCCACCGCGGGCGTAGATGTTGAGTTGCGCCGAGACATGTGGGAGATGGTTCGTGGGCTGCGGGAAAATGGCGTCACCATTATTCTTACCACTCACTACATCGAAGAAGCCGAAGAAATGGCAGATCGTATCGGTGTCATCAATAAAGGTGAAATTATCCTTGTTGAAGAGAAAGATCAGCTGATGCGCAAGCTCGGTAAGAAACAGCTCACGCTGTTCTTGCAGAACCCGCTCACGGAGCTGCCGGCATCGCTAGCCAATCACGCGCTTGAACTCGCCAGCGACGGCAACAGTCTGATCTATACCTTTGACACCCAAGGTGACGACACCGGCATCGCCGCACTGCTAAAAGAGCTAGCCAGCCACGACATCGACTTTAAAGACCTACATTCCAAAGAAAGCTCTTTGGAAGAAATTTTCGTCAACCTCGTTCGGGGGCAAGCATGAACATTCACGCCGTTCGGGCAATTTATAAATTTGAAATGGCGCGCATGTGGCGCACATTAATGCAAAGCATCGCTTCACCGGTTATTTCGACGTGCCTCTACTTTGTCGTGTTTGGTTCGGCGATTGGCTCGCGTATGGTCTCCATTGATGGCATCAGCTACGGAGCCTTTATTATTCCAGGCCTGATCATGATGTCACTGTTGTCGCAAAGTATCTCAAACTCGTCGTTCGGCATTTATATGCCGCGTTTTTCCGGCACTATCTATGAGGTACTGTCCGCCCCGATTTCCTTCGTGGAGGTGGTCTTGGGGTATGTCGGCGCGGCAGCCAGCAAATCGGTCATTCTGGGTGTGCTGATTCTGATAACCGCTAGGTTATTCGTCGATTACGAAATACAACACCCTATATGGATGTTCACTTTTCTCGTGCTCACCGCCGTCACCTTTAGTTTATTCGGCTTTATCATCGGAATTTGGGCTGATGGCTTTGAAAAGCTGCAGATCATCCCGTTGATGATCGTCACGCCGCTCGCGTTTCTCGGCGGCAGTTTCTATTCCATTAGTATGCTTCCTCCGTTCTGGCAAACCGTCACGTTGTTTAATCCGGTGGTGTACCTGATCAGCGGCTTTCGCTGGAGCTTTTATGGCGTAGCTGATGTTAGCGTTGGCATTAGCTTGGCAATGATTGCCGTATTTTTGATCGCCTGTTTACTCGGCATTTGGTGGATCTTTAAAACAGGCTATCGTTTAAAAAGCTAAATACCTTTTTAGACAATGTCTCATCGGCCAAGCCCCACACAGCTTGGCCGATTTTTTGCCATTCAAGAAAACATTCCAATGCCAAGCTTGAGTTAGAAATGGCATTGCCCACTAAAAAGGCGATCTACATAGATCGCCTTTTTATCATTCAATCCATCACGGCCCGTAACAGTGGCCAGTCGCGGCTCATTAATCGCCCAGCGCCACCTTATTTTCCAGCGTCACCCTGAACGGCTTCGGCCCGCAGCGCCGCCCTCATCGCCAAACGAGAAGCCCACACTGCCGTTAAAAATTGCGGCAACGACAACACCATCATAAATAAGATCGCCAACGGAATAATGCCCCAGCCGCCGCCAACAAAAGCCGCCGCGACACATTGCCCCAATGACATAAACGTTGTCCAACGGCCCGGATTCTGTGGAAACCGGTAACTCAATGCCGCAACCACCACACACATGACCGGAATGGCGACAAGGTAATAAAGCATGTTCGCCCACGCAGTTTCCCCCGTTATGAAGGTCACCATCGCAACCGGCAACGCGCCACCAACAAACGATAGCACCCAAGGTGCAAGTTGCTGGCGATTCGCAATCGCGTATACATTCTGCTCAAAATCTGTTTCACTTTTCAATGCTGCTTTACTCTTCAATGTTGTCCCAATCTTCTAAGGCGGAGCATGGCAATAAGTGGCATCACGCTACGCGAACAGCCTTCTCACGTATTACTGACAAGACAAGCACGACTTACACCTCAATACAGGCTACCACAGCGCCACATGGCAGGCCGTTCTACCCAGAAAAAATTTCAAGATGCTACGCCATATGCCTGAAATTACGACATTTTCCTACAACTACTCAGTAAATCGCTCCCCCAACGCGCTGCACAGCATTAGAATGGCAGCCAAATAAAAAAAATAAGCGACGGGTTACTTATGAACGTCTTTATTACCGGCGGCACTGGCGGCATTGGTAAAGCGCTCGCTGAGCGTTATATCGCAGCAGGTCATACTGTAGGCATTTGCGGCGGATCGGAGATCGATTTTCAACGCACGTTTGCTACGCCACCACCAAACCTTCACTTCTATCCTCTTGATGTTACCGATCGGCAAGCCAGCCTCGATATCATCAATCAGTTTTGTCATGGCCGGCTCGATTTGTTAATCGCTGCTGCCGGCATTAATGATGGCACCCCCGTAAAAGGTCGGCCTTTAGATTTTGATCGCGCCGAGAGCATTTACCACGTGAACTTGCTAGGCGTGCTCCATAGCGTCGAAGCAGCTCTAGCCAATATGCTGCCACATCAGCATGGTCGCATCGCGATTCTCTCCAGCGCGGCTGCGATTGCCGGTTACCCGCAGACGCCTGCCTACTGTTCATCCAAAGCGGCACTCGTCACGCTGAGCGAAAGCTTATCCTTGCGTTACGCTGACAGAGGCATATCGGTAAGCTGCTTACTACCAGGCTATATCGATACGCCGTTAGCGCGCGCTACACACCCTAATTTGCAAAAGATGCCCTTTGTAATCAGTGTCGACAAAGCAGCAGACACGATCATCCGTGCAATCAATAACAAGACCTTGTACCTCATTTTCCCATGGCAAGTGCGTTGGGCTAGCCGGTTAATCCGCCTTCTGCCGCGCCGACTGTTCCGGTTTTTATGCAAATGGAGTGAACTGTGAAAGCGATCGTAATCAGTGGCGCATCGACGGGCATCGGCTTTCGCCTTGCGCAAGTTCTAGCGGAAAATGGGTACCGCGTGTATGCCGGTGCTCGGCAACACGCTGACTTAACCCGACTTTCCGAGGCGCACCCCAACATCATTGCGGTCGAACTCGATGTCACCGATGAGAGTCAGGTTACGCGCCTTATTGACCAGCTAGAGAACGAGGAGCTTTTCGCGCTAATCAATAATGCCGGCATTGCTACGATCGGTCCGGTAGAGATTATTACGCCAGAAGAACTGTCCGCTCAGCTACAGGTGAATATCGTGGGTTGTTATCGCATGATTCGCGCTTGTACGCCGCTGCTGCGGCGCAGCCGCGGACGTATTGTTAACATTAGTTCTACATCTGGCTTGGTGGCTTGGCCTTTTGCTGGCCCCTATGTCGCATCAAAATACGCGCTGGAAGGTTTAAGCGATACGCTTCGCGTAGAGCTGGGCCGCTTTGGCATTCGCACCGTGCTGATTAATCCGGGCGCCGTCGCGACGCCGCTTTGGGAAAAGACCTTTTCCGCGATTGCCGCGCGCATGGATCAACACGACGACGCGGTTCAATCACTGTACGCACCAGACATGGCTCGCTCCGAAAAAGTTGTGCGCAAAACGATACAGTCCGCGGTTCCGCCCGACACGGTCGTTAATGTCGTTCTCAAAGCGCTACGCAGTTCATCGCCAAAACCGCGCTATCTCGTTGGCCCCAGTGCGCACTTACAGCAATGGCTAAAAATGCTCTTGCCGGTCAGTTGCTATGACTGGCTCAAAAGTAAAATCGTTTACGGGAGTTAACATGGCACGCGATAGCTCTGGAGAAAAATACCTCATCTTAAAAGAGATGGGCGAAACCATCGACATGACCTTCGGCCGCGTTCACGTTGCGAGCGGCGAAGTGGACTGGTTTTTTAGGCCGCACAATATATCCGACGGCGTTGGCGCTTTTACCGATTTGCTTAACAACGATGGCAACCAAATTACTGAACAGCCATTAATGAAAGCTGAAGCTATACCGAATTTCTTTTCTCGTTTACGGCTTCTTTTTCAACATCTAAAGAACATGCGTAAGCAAGAATATGATTGGCGTCATCGTGATACCCGTCAACGCGGCGTCGGCACCAGCCTCGCCTATATTCGCTTTGATAAAGCCGCCACACAGGCACTGCTCGATCACTCTCGTACAGTAAAGTGCTCGTTAAACAGTGTGATGCTTAGGCTATTAAACGAGGTCGCCATCGATAACCTGCTCAACAGCACGCCCACAGAAACGGTTTGGACAATTCCGCTCAATCTACGTGGCGGAGCAACCAGCGGCAACGCGTCGAGCAACTTTACCGCCAGCATTAGTCTGCGTTTGCCACCGGCGCCAACTGACACCTACATTCACGAAAAAATCCGCACCATTTATGCCCAAGGCGTTCACTGGGGCGCGTGGCTGCTGTCGAATATGACGCGCTACGTTGGCAAAACTGCATTTCGTTATCTGGCTGAGCATGCCAAGCCTTGCTGGCTCGGCGTATTCTCGAATGTTGGCGCATGGCCTCCCGCCGGATACGAGCACCCAATAGACGATGACATCACCTATATGGGCGCGCCGCCGGTTACCAGCTTGCTGCCAGTCACCGCCTGTAGCATGACGTGGAATCAGCGCATGACGCTCACGCTGCAATTGCACAGCAGCATTTCAAAGGATATAGGTGACACGGAAACAATGGTGCAGCAGTGGGCAACCAAACTCGCCGCGCTAGCCAACCTGACGTCAGATCAGTATGTGATCGCAGTCGTCCCTTGGAGCACTGTTAGCGCACAAACCAAAGAGTTTTAATCGCGCCCTATCTTACTCTTCAACGCTGCGGCGCTTTATGCGCCACAGCATTTCTTCTCTTTGCGATCACTACCACAAGGACAAGGATCATTCCGACCGGGCTTCAACTCACGACTCTCCGGCTCACCGTCTAGGTAGTACCAGCGCCCACCCTCGCACACGAAACGCGAGCGCTCCTCCAATACATACCAACGCCCCTGATCACGACATGTCGCGCAGAAATGTACGTAACCGTATTGCGCGTCTGCTTCACTGGACAAAACCTTTAGGCCTTTCCACTGCTCCGACGTCTCGGCGCTAGCGTTCGGCCTCTGCGCGGGACGTGTCTCGGGATGCCAACTTTCATGAATATAATCTGCTAAGCCCATGGCAAAAGCGCTATAGCGCGAGCGCATTAATGCCTCGGGAGAGTCTACTGGCGCGCCCAAATGATGGGGCTGACAGCAGACACTGTAAGGCTCACCGGACTGACAAGGGCATAAGCGCTGCGACATTTTTGATGGGTCCTTTTGCATTTCTATTAACGCCATCGGGCACCATTGACTGAAAGTACCAACTCATCGTTCTGCTCTGGCCCATTCAGCCCTTTCCCACACCGCCTAGGCTGGGCACACTCTGTGCACCTAATCGATACACTCAATATAATTGAATACCATTCAATACAACCGGAGTTTGCTGCCGTGGCCGTACAAACCATCGATATCAAGAAATCCTTTCCGTTCTCATTAGAGAAGCTCTTCGCTCATATGAGCGAGCATGAAAACCTAGCATCACTCTTTGCGCCGATGAAGGTCGTTCGCGTACGTAATGGCGATACCGAGCGCAACGGTGTTGGTTCCGTTCGCCAACTAGGCTTACCGCTGCCGCTGGCTGCCCCGTTCGAAGAAACGGTTACCGCATTTGAAACCGAAAAGCTGATTGAGTACCGCATCAGTCGTGGTAGCCCTTTGCGCAACCATCATGGTTGCATGCGCTTTAGTGGCGATGATAACAGCGCCCAGCTTCACTATACGATTTCGTTTGAAGGGAAATTCCCAGGCGTCGCAGCAATCATCAAGCCCGTTCTGCAACAGGGTATCAATCGCGGCTTAAACCGCCTAAAGCTGTAAACGCCAAAGGTCTCCTTGTTTGACGCGGTCTGAAACAGTGTTTCAGACCGCGCTCAGAGAACATTACTCTTCTTCGCGAACGTGCTTTTCCAGTACCGCTCGATAAACATCCGGTAAACGCTCGGACTGTTGCGTAGCATGATTAAAGTACACCTGAATCGCTTTGCCTTTCGCCACCACTTTACCGTCCTGCACAATTTCCTGCTTCACAATGAACGATGAATTTCCCAGCTTCGCCAACCAAGTATTCACATCCACCGCTTTGCCATAATAGGTCTGGGCGACAAAATCTACTTCGATACGGGCAAGAATTAGCGGCAACTTTTTCGGATCTAACTCTGGTGTAAATACCCGAAAAATATCTTCACGGCCTGCCTCAAACCAGCCCGCCACAACAATATTATTGATATGGCCGAAGGCATCCGTTTCATAAAATCGTGGTGTAATGGTTGTCGTAAACATAATCTTTTTTCGATACCCATAAAATAATTGGTCTATTAAGACTAAACCGATCCCTATCGGCCGCGACCATTCTTTCACGATGCCACCCTATATACGATAGAATCGCGCAGAAAAGGCCTGAAGGGGAAGATATGCGGGGAAGCTTCTGCATAGCATGCATGAGAAACGAACTACAAAAGGCGATACAAACTCTTGCTAGGCCAACCTCATTGACCTAGCAGACAGACGACACTAGAAACTCAGGAACGACGGGGAAACATTTATCATTAGCACTACCACGGCGCGCTAAACGCTATCGTCACGCTACGGCCCTGTTGCGGCAAGTCGTTCTCAAAGCTCGCAAACTGTTGTCCCGATGTAGGACCACGACTCGGCTCACGAATATCTGCGTTAAACATATTGCGTGCGATCAACGCGACGTCAATATTGCCTTTCCAACGCTTGCGTAAGCTCATATCCGCGCTCACATAACCACGTAAGGCATCACGGCTATCACCCGCCGCACGCAATCGCTCACCGACCCACGTCAACTGCGGCGCCCACTGCCAGCGCGGCATAAATTCCCAGGCCACTCGGGCGTAGCCTTGGTGCGTTGGCATAAAGCCAAGCGGCTCACCACTGTCCTCATCCTTGGTATGCTGGTAGCTATAATTGACGAGCCAATTCACATCACGGCTAAGCTGATGGCGGACTTCGGCCTCTAATCCATAACCATCAATCTTGCCGGAATTCTGTGCGGTGAAGGTGCCCGTGCCAGGATCGGCAAGAAAATCAATATAATCGGTAATGCGCCAATGGTAGAGATTGAGCGCTAGCGCCCAATCAGATATTGGCCGCCAATCAAAGGCCAACTCAGTACTGCGCAACGATTCTGGATCCAAATCCGGGTTACCCAACGCAACCGGATTGTTGGTCGCATAGAGTTCAAAAAATGCCGGCGCGCGAAATGCTTCGCCATATAATAACTTGGTTGTAAAAGTATCCGTGGTCGACCAAACCAATGCTAAACGTGGATTTGCCGTGCCCCCCACATCGGAGTAACTGTCATAACGCAAACCGGCAATCAACTCCCAGCGAGACGCAAACTGCCATTCATCCTGAATAAATAGATAATGGCTCTGGCGTGAATCCTCCGGCTGAAAGACATCCGCAGTGTCACTAATGTCGACCAATTCGCCGCGCGGTGCTAATACACTGGTGTAATTGGTCGTGTCATGGGTTTCAAATAAATCTGCCCACAAATAACCGCTACCCAGCAAAACCGTATGATTATCAAAGCCCTTATACAAAAAATTCACATTCGCTCTAACATTCTCTTCTTTAAGCTCAGGCTTGGCCCGCACACCGTCTGGAAATGCACCTAAGCCAAAATCAGCGCCGGGGGGAAATAAATAAATTCCGGTCGGGTTATTGAAGCCTGCATAAGCGTAGCTAAGCAGCACATCAATTTCCCAATCATTCAATAAGTCATCGTTATGCCACCCTAGATCTGTCGACGCGCGGTAATATTCGAAGCGGCTATCTGGATCTAACGCATCATTAATACCCTGCCCCGTGCCGGCATCCTTAGAACCGTTCCATGCGACCCGCCAGCGCCAATCTTGCAGCTCCATATCCACTCGTGCATCAAAATACTTAACACTCGTGGCGGCAGCTTCCGGCGCTCTGGATGCCGGTTGCGCTAACGTCGGATCAATCACACTTTGCAAGTCACTATCAATAATCGCGCTGTCATCACCCTTGGTGCTTAAATGTGACAAGGCCACCGCAACTTTCAATTCACCTACTTGTTGGCCGCTCAGAATCGAGGCACGTGAAGTATCGAAGCTTCCCCAGCTCGCGCTCAGTTCCGTGCCATCAATATCGTCGGCACTTTTGGTAATCACATTAATAACGCCAGCAAACGCATCGGCACCGTATAGCGCTGAGCCAGGCCCACGAATAACTTCGATACGCTCGACCGTTTTAATCGGCAAACTATATTCATTGGGATTTCTCTCGCCGCGATCGCCGAGGAAAAGACTGGTCATAGGAACGCCGTTCAATAACACCAGCGTTTGAGGGTTGTACGTGGAAACAATGCCGCGAATAAAGTAGCGTGGCGCCAAACCAAAACTACCGCGAGAAACATGTACACCGGGGATGGTTTCAAGTACTTCATCGAGTGTTTGCGCGCCCATCATCGCAATTTCTTCAGCCGTGACGACGCTTGCACCCGCTGGCGCCTGTGCCAGTGGCTTGACGGTCCCCGTCGCGATACTCACATTGACACCGCTGAGCTCTTCCAACGACAACGAAAATAAATCATCCAGCGCAAAAGCTGGTGTCGCCAAACAGCAAAAAACGCCGACTAATACTTTATTGTTACTATAGCGCATGATCATCCGGTACCTGCACGTGCCATCCATATGCCATCACCCCGATGGCGCTCCAATCAGCATACCCCAGTATTTTACAAATTTGCATCCTCACACTAACTTACTAATAAATTTCATTTTTTATATTCCTTTCCATATGGGAACACTCGTCCTATAACGTAGGCCTATCAGCCATAACGTTTCAGTTATCGGCCATTATGCGTATGCAAATATTCGCGGAGCCTTAAATGAAGTCGCTTATTTCAATTAACCATCAGCCACCTTTTGTCGTAATCGAAATCAACCGACCAGAATGCCGCAATGCCGTAGATCGACCGACAGCAGAAGCGCTGGCGCAAGCGTTCCGAGATTTTGATCAAGATGAGGCCCTGTCCGTGGCCATTCTCGCCGGCACGGGCGAACACTTTTGTGCTGGGGCTGATTTAAAAGCTGTATCAAGCGGCGACCCGGAAAGAATGCATCAGCTCAACCAAGACGGCGATGGCCCTATGGGTCCCACGCGCATGACATTATCAAAACCGGTCATCGCCGCGATTTCCGGATTTTGTGTTGCAGGGGGATTAGAACTCGCACTCTGGTGTGATCTACGGGTCGCAGATGAAAGCGCCACCTTTGGCGTATTTTGCCGCCGTTTTGGGGTGCCGCTCATTGATGGCGGAACAGTCCGACTGCCGCGACTAATCGGCATGAGCCACGCCATGGATATGATTCTGACCGGTCGTGCCGTGAATGCAGAAGAAGCGCACCACATTGGCCTTGCCAACAGACGAGTCCCTACTGGGCAAGCCGTTCACGAAGCGATCAAACTGGCACAGCAAATTGCGGCGTTTCCGCAAGGCTGCCTACGCAACGACCGGCAAAGCAGCTATCAACAATGGTCACTTGAAGAGCCCGCCGCCATACAAAATGAGTTTCGCCTCGGGCTAGCAACCCTCGCCAGTGGCGAAACCGTTAGCGGCGCCAGTCGTTTCCGCGATGGCGAGGGCCGCCACGGGCAGTTTCCGAATAAAGAGTAAGGTGCGTTATCACATCGAGCCGCCGGCGCAACGCCCTACAAAGATCACCGCAACGACGGCAGCGTCGTCGTTCCCTCATGGCTGAATGACAAGGGTAACGGCATCGAGCCGAGCACTACGCTGCCATCAATGCGGTATTCCACCAGGTTATCTTCCCCGCCACTTTCGCGCTTTCCATCTTTTTCTCTCGCCCGCTGCAATGCCTGCATCTGCGACATGATCTGCATAAGACTGGTGGTCACCTCGGTGCTCACCAATGCCTCGCCGTTTGCCGGTAACGTCACCTTGTCATTGCTCAGCCCCCGAGCCATTTCGTTCCCCGCGACAAACAGCTGGTATTTCAAACCGCGCATACTCAACGGATAGCTGTTCGGGTTGTATGTACGCAGGGTTAACTGCCAGCGTTGCTCAAATAAGCCTGCACTCAGCAACGTCACTTTCGACAGCGAAACTTCTGGCGGCAAGGTATCGCGCTTAATCCCCGTACATGCCGTCGCGCTGACAAGCAGCAGTAGCAAGGACATTATCGGCAGTAAGCGTATTGGTAAGAAGGACGCTCCCGTGACAGGGCTCTGTGTCGATATCGAGCGCTGAAACGCTGCTGGTGCATTCTGTCGATTCATGGCTCTCACCTTCGGCATACGTTAGAGGCGCCGATCATACCTGCGTATACCGGCAAATTCCCGCTCCGAACACCCTGTTTGTAGCCCCTTTTTTGAACATGACTAAAACAACCGAAATCGGGAGTTGCGGTTGGCTAATCCGATAATGTACTATTTCGTAATACAAAAATTCAATAAGGCGTGGAAGATGTCCGAACACCCAAAACGCGGCCGAAAACCCGCCCCTGACACCGAGCGCAAAGACCGTGTTATTCAGACCCGTGTGCCTAAAGACCTAGAGAGCACTTTAAAAGAAGCGGCAGAGAGAGAGCGTGTGAGCGTCTCGCACTTAATCCGCAATGTGCTCGAAGACACCTTTAATCTAGTCGACAACATTATCGCTGACTCCGCCCAGCTAGTAGACACAGTGCGACGAGACGCCTCCAAACTCGCCGCCTCTGCTCGTCGTCCGGAGTTAAACACTGAGGGCAAGCAAGCCCAACCTACCGTCGAAGGCCCGTCCATTGATGACGTCGAAGCGTGGCAGGAGGTTCTGGTCAATAAACCTGTTCCCTGCGCGAACTGCGGCCTCATATTAGCGCGCGGTGCCAAAGCGCTACGTGGCCTTAGTGCCACATCCGGTGCGGCGTCTGTATGGCTCTGCCCGCCCTGCTTGAGCAAAATTTAGACCGCTGCAGAGTACCCGCTGCAGGGGCAGCAACGGCATCAACAACAGTTAAACGCTGACAGACAAAACCTAATGAAAAGAATGAGCCCAGCGCGGCTCTTCTTTTTAACCAGAAATGTACTACAAAATAATACAAACAGGAGCCTACACATGGATACGCTGCTACCGCCGGACATCGCTGATTACGCATCTAACGACCATCACGCAACTCAGGAAGAAACAACACCTAAGCAAACCGCGCCGTCTGCCAGCGGTCTACGTGCCTGGCTCGGCGTGATCAACGCCACCATCTCCGCCATTGAAAGCACTGCATGGCAAGGCCGCGCGCTAGCCGAGCAAACGGTGCAGGCTTACCGTGCTATCGAAGCCGGCGTTGAAGGCGCGGCAGAACAGTACCAAGCGCTCACGGAAGAAGCTCAGCGCTGGCCTGCTCGGCTACAGCGACTATCGTCGACCGGCTGGATGCTCACACGCGTCGCGGCACGTTATCGATTTTGGTCTATCCGTTCCGCGTTTATTCCACGGAGCAAGATGCCCGCCGCGCTGGATCGCCTGCATCGCAAAAGTGCACAAAGCTTTCGCGATATTTCGCTACAACATGGCGGAGCGTTCTTAAAAATCGGTCAACTGCTGTCCAGTCGTCCAGATATTTTGCCGGAGTCTTGGGTAGACGAACTCTCAAGCCTGCAAGATCAAGCCAGCAAAGAACCCTTTGACAGTATGCGCGCCGTGATTGAAACAGAATTTGGCAAACCGTTAGAAGACATTTTCAGCGAATTTTCCGAACAGCCTATCGCCGCCGCTAGCATTGGACAGGTATACCGTGCGCGTCTGCATGACGGCCGCGAAGTGGCCGTCAAAGTACAGCGACCTGGGCTCGAAGAAATCATCGAACTGGATATGTCACTGTTAAAAGTTTTCGCCGAAAGCTTACGTGGCATGCTACCGCCAACAGATCTCGACACGATTGTTAGCGAAATTCAACGCAGTGTTCGTCAAGAGCTCGACTATCGCGTTGAAGCTAGCTGGATGCAAAAAATAAGTGTTCTGCTCGAAGCAGCTGAACGGGTGCGCGTGCCGAAACCTATTAAACGTTTCTGTGGCAAACACGTTCTAACTAGCGAGTTTGTAGAAGGCCGCAAGCTGACCGACGTATTAGATGAGATGAAGCAACAGAATGATCAGCAAGGCCTTGCTGATGTGCTGGGCCGTTTACTCGACATGTATTTACGCCAAGTGCTTCAAGCCGGCTATTTTCAAGCCGACCCACACCCTGGGAATATCATGGTCACCGACGACCGTGAGCTTATCCTGCTTGATTTTGGCTGTACCGCAGAGCTGCCAGATAGCTTTCGAAAAGGTTACTTTGAGATTCTGCGAGCATCCGTTATTGGCGACAACGACACCGTCGCACGTGTATTAATGGAGCTTGGATTTAAAACGCGAAGCGGTAAACCCGACACGTTATTGGCCTTCAACGATGCCATATTGCAGCAAATACGTAACATGCTAAGCGAAATTAATGAGCAAGGTTTTGTCTGGCCAACGCCGGACGATCTAATGGAAAAAGCAAAAGGACTGTTTGATCAGGCAACATTGGACCCTGTGGAGAAAATGCCAGCAGAATTTATTCTTCTGGCGCGCGTCTTCGGCACCCTAGGCGGGATGTTTCTACACTATCAACCGCGCTTGGATGTAACCCGCTACCTGCTGCCGTACATGATGATGTCAACGGAATAACAGAGTGTTTTCTGACGACCGGGCCGCTTTCGCCTGCAAGCAACCTCCCACAAGGCAGCGCGGTTTGATATTTTTTTGTGGAAGTTTGCTTGCAAGCGATTGGCTCTAAATCAAAACCAATTACCTTCAAGCAGGCTTCTACAAGGCAGCACGACTTGATGTTTTTGTGGGAGCTTGCTTGCAAGCGATCAGCGCCAGAGAAAAACCAAAACCGATTACCTACAAGCAGCCTCTCTACAGAGGTAGAACGAAGGGAAACCTTAGGCCGGCTTTACATCGTATTCAGACAACTTAAAGTGCCTCACACTTAACGCATACTCCGACGCCAAACCTGGGAACAAGGTATGGTTCTCGCCATGTTCATCGAGGTACCAGCTTTGGCAACCTGATGTCCAAGAGGTGTACTTCATGCGCCCTTGTACACGCGTATGATAACGCGAAAGCACATCCGCCTTAACGCTTAGCTGCTTCAGGTTATTCTCGCGCTTTGTCTTAATTGCCTGAACAATATAATCCGCTTGCGCCTCGGTATAGATCAGCACCGAGGTATGCCCCGGCCCAGTATTTGGCCCCAGCATCAAATACCAGTTCGGCAACTGCGGAACCGTGATTCCCTTATAGGCCTTACCGCCTGCACGACCCCATATTGTCGACAACGGCTCATCCCCCTCACCAACAATATCAAACGGTGCATTGGCAATATCTACGCTAAAGCCGGTCGCCAAAACAACCACATCAA
This sequence comes from Gammaproteobacteria bacterium, assembly GCA_018067045.1. Lineage (GTDB taxonomy): Bacteria > Pseudomonadota > Gammaproteobacteria > Pseudomonadales > Alcanivoracaceae > JARGPN01. The sequence continues at coordinate 109,756 of JAGPVL010000004.1, read as the reverse complement.
ACTCTAACTCTCGACCATCTGCCGTGATGATGCCTGTTTCAGTAAAGCCTGAAATACCATCCGTCACCACATCAACATGAGGCTGACACAAGGCCGGATAATAATCACTGGCAAACAAAACGCGCTTACAACCAATATGGAAATCCGGCGTGACTTTGGCGCGCAACACAGGATCTTTCACCTGCCGTTTGATCAGACCAGAGGCAATCTTTTGCAGAACATTTTGTAGTGGCGTGTCCAAAATAACCAACGGCGCAAAAATCGCTTCCGATAAAAATAGAATGCTATTTCGCACCATTCGCTGGGCAAGCGGGAAGCGCTTGAACAGTTTTTTCGTTTTATCACTAACAGCGGCGTTTGGCTTCGGCAATATCCAAGGCGCGCTACGCTGAAATAACGTCAACGAGCCGACCTTCTCTTGAATAGAAGGCACCACTTGAATCGCACTCGCACCGGTACCCACAACAGCAACGCGTTTACCGGCTAGGTCAACGTCGTGATTCCAGCGTGCAGTATGGAAAATGTCTCCCTTAAAAGAATCCATTCCCTTAAAGTTTGGCCAGCGAGGATTCACTAATCCACCGACAGCGCTAATCACTGATTTGGCCGTCAGGCTTTCGCCGGTTTCTTTTTTTATCGTCCAGATACCTGTGCCCTCGTCATACTGAGCACCGGTCACTTCCACACCAAAACGTAAATGGGGCATCACACCATACTTCTCGGCACAGTGACGAATGTAATGTTGGATTTCACTGTAACCAGAATAGGCGCGACTCCAATTAGGATTTTGCTCAAACGAATACGAATACAGGTGTGACGGCACATCGCATGCGCAGCCTGGATAGGTATTGTCACGCCATGTACCGCCAACATCGTGCGCCCTCTCAAGCACAACAAAATTCTCAATGCCTTCTTCCTTGAGCCGAATCGCCGCATTTACGCCAGAGAAGCCGCTACCGATAATGATTACTTCATGATCCGCCTGCACGGCATCACCGACTGATACTTTCGAATTCATGGATCTAGCACCTTCTTTCATTTTGGTGGGATCGGCGGAAATGGGACGCCAAGCCCTAGTTGGCCGTCGCCTAAATCAGATCATCGACGCATTGCTTTGGCTTTATAGTGTTTAGCGCATACGCAATGAATGAGGGCGCATACGTTGAGGCAGAGACAGTAGAGAGTATCTCTTCCGGATACGCCCTCATTTCAGGTCATTTTGCTCAGCTAAGCAATGCTCGCTATTTGTGCGTTTGCCAGCCTTGGACACACTACTCGAATACGACAGCAGTACGTTCGTCGGGTCAGTTTGCTATCAGTTTATTAAATACGCATTATTACCTATCAGAGCATCAACAGGTGCGTTAAAAGTGCTACCGGATAGCCTGAGCTCACCGACTAGCCTAACAATAACAACAGCCAGTCTTGCAGCAAATGATGAAAAAGATCTTTGATATCATAATGTTAAAGAGTCGATTCAGTAATGTGGCTATACGACACCGTGCCACGCGCCCAGCTATTCTCCACGCTGTGAGCGCCACATTTATCACATTTGTCCTCACCGTCACTTCGGCTCTTGCCGGTATCGCGCACGGGGGCACCGTCGTGGTGACCGACGCTCAAAGTGAATATAACCTCGGCACAGAACTGGAAATACTCCACGACAAAGCAGGCAGCCTCAGCATTCAATCTGCTATGGCCGCCACACAATGGAAGCAGTCAAAACAAGATTCCGTCAGCTTAGGACTGAGCGCCGACAACTGGTGGTTTCGCTTTGATGCGACTAGCACCGCCAGCAAAGAGCAGTTGTTGTTGATCGAGCTGGCCTATTCCTCTCTCGACTACATTAACGTCTATCTCGTTGATCACGGTAAAATCATTCAACACTTTGATATGGGCGACCATTACCCCTTTCATCAACGCCCCATCGATCACCATAATTTTGTTCTCCCGATAAACTGGCCTGCGGAGAAAACGTTGTCAGTTTATCTGCATGTTCGCACCAGCGGCGTGGTGCAGTTACCACTCACGCTATGGAAACCTGCTGCTTTTTCCGCCTCCGATCAGCTGCGTCAGTTGAGCTTCGGCCTGTATTTTGGCGCCATGCTGATCATGATGGTTTACAACCTATTTATGTACTTTGGCCTGCGCGATCGATCCTTTATTCACTACGTCGGATTTGTTGCCTGCATCGCTCTATTCGTGGCATCACTGACCGGCTACTCTTATCAGTATCTGTGGCCGAATTCGCCAAAATGGAACGGCCAAAGCATCGGCTTCTTTCTATCCATGGCCGTTTTCTTTGCAATACTGTTTACCTATCGGTTCCTGAAAAGCGACAACCGCGAACGACCACCTCTTATCCGCTACGGCATTGCAAGCAACTATATTCTTTCCATCGTCATGATTGTTTCTTCTCTTACCGCGCCCTATACAAAGATGTTGGTCTTCGTAATCGGCGGTTCTGTATTTGCGTGTGTCGGGGCACTGCTAGTCGGAATCCATGGCTGGATGGCAAAAGAAAGCGCAGCGCGACACTACCTACTCGCGTGGAGTTCGCTTTTCATTAGCGGCATCATTCTCGCTGGCAATAAATTTTCCTATATTCCCAAAAATGGTTTCACCGATAATGCGGTGCAGATTGGATCCAGCATGCTTGTTGCGCTGCTATCCTTCGCAATCGCCCATCGTATTAACGAAGAAAAACGCAACCGCTTCGAAGCACAGCTCGAAACGCTCAATCATGAACGTGCCGCGCGTGCAGCTAAAGAAGAGGCTCTAAACGCACAACGACTAGCAAACAAAGAGCTAGAGATTAAAGTCCAAGATCGCACTGAAGCATTGCGCGAAGCCAACAATATATTGCAAGAAATGAGCTCAACCGACGACCTTACCGGCCTAAAAAATCGGCGTTACTTTGACGAAAATAGTAACCAAGAATATGTGCGCTGCTTTCGTTACCAACATCCGATTTCCTTGATCTTTATTGATATTGATCATTTTAAGAAGTTTAACGATACCTATGGCCACCTGATTGGCGATGAGGCACTGCGCACCGTCGCTTCTCTATTAGCCCAAGCAGATATGCGCGATTCCGACATTGTCGCGCGATATGGCGGTGAAGAGTTTTGCGTTCTACTCCCGGAAACGGAGCTTGATGGCGCGCTCGCGGTAGCCGAGCGCATTTGTGCCAGCATTGCCAACGAACCCTTTATGGTCAATGGTCAGCGCATCCCTATTACCGCTAGCCTCGGTGTCACCAGCCACATACCAACGTCTCCAGAATACGTCACGCATCTGGTCCAAACTGCAGACCAAGCGCTGTACAACGCGAAAGGTAATGGCCGCAATCGTGTCGAAAGCCTTCTTGATAATGAAACGTCATCGGCCAAATCTCGGGCAAACGACTAAAACAAGGGAGTCCCTGCACAGCGCCCTATCCGCTCTAGCCTTCAGGATAGTCCGCAATCTAGGCGCTATTTTAAGACGTGCCGATACACGTCGAAAAATTGCAACGACGAGTCCACAAGAAGTTCTTCAGGGGTCGCTACACACATCCCCTCTCATCGCGTTAGTATGGACGCCAGCCTGAGGAGTTTATATGTCGTCCAGCCTGCCCTTTATCCGCACCCCCGATGAACGTTTTACCAACCTGCCTGGGTACAACTTTGCCCCGCACTACTTTCAGGTGGAAGGCCTGCGCATGCATTACCTCGATGAAGGTCCGCGTGATGGCGCCGTCGTTCTGTTATTGCACGGCGAGCCAAGCTGGAGCTATCTGTACCGCAAAATGATTCCGCTTTTAGTCGCCGCAGGGCACCGTGTGATTGCACCGGATCTGATTGGCTTTGGCCGCTCAGACAAGCTGCTAAGTCAGCACGACTACAGCGCAAATTTTCATATTCGAACAGTATCGGCACTGATCGGCGCACTAGACATTCATAACATCACGCTATTCTGTCAGGACTGGGGCGGGCTAATTGGTCTACGTATTGCCGCCGACCATGAATCTCGCTTTCGGGGCATTGTCGCTGCCAATACCATGCTACCCGGCTTCCCGCTACGCCACCCTAATCTCGCCCATCGATTTGGCCGCACAAATCTACTGCGTACCTCTCTCGGCTTTGGTGCTTGGTATTTATTTTCGCAAATTAACCCGTTCTGGCGGGCAAGCCAGGTTCTCCAACTTGGCACCTATAACAAATTACCCGCGGACGTTCAGACCGCCTACGACGCCCCCTATCCAAGCCGAAAATACATGGCAGGCGCAAAAGTATTCCCGCGCCTAGTCATGACTGAAATGACAGAAAATAAACGTATCTGGAAAAAATTATTACGCTGGAACAAGCCATTTTTATGCGCGTTTGGCACGAAAGACCCGATCATGTCTCCACTGGTTTTGCTCTTTCAGTTATTAATTCCGGGGGCTGCAGATCAGCCGCATCAGGATATCGACGAGGCGGGGCATTTTCTTCAGGAAGATCAAGGCGAAAAACTGGCGCAGGTGATCAATCAATTTATTCAAGATAACCCGTAAACGGACGGCGTAACCAAAGAAAAGGCACCCCTAGGGGTGCCTATTAACTGCTTCAAACCGTTCAAGAAAATCAATACATCACGTCATGAGATTACGATAATGGCAAATTGCAGGTGCTTTAGCAGGTCGCGATTTGACATAGAGCTATCATTTTCGGACACTTGAAAAAAGCACCCACAAAAGAACCTCTATGACCTTATCTGCCGGCCTCACCTCAGGACGCTACTTTCTGCCATGGCTGGAAGTCATGTCTGCACAGGGCGCCACTGCCGAGAACCTGCTCCACGGCACAGGCCTAGAGCCCAAACAATTTGGCAATAACCCGCCCTACCTTTCTCAACTGCAACTGGAAAAGCTTTTTAGCAATGCTAACGCCGTCACCGGCAATCGTTTACTTGGCCTCGATCTTGGCTTAAACCTAAATTTCGCAGCGCACGGCCCGCTCGGCTACGCCGGCCTTACGGCACGCAATGTCCGCGAAGCACTCGGTCAGATGATTCGCTATCTGCCGTTGGTGACGGGCCTAATCACAATTGAAAAGCATGAAGATGAACGGCAACAAAAATGCCACTCCTACGTCACAGCACAACCTGGCGTTGCTCCTTTAACAGAACGCATGCTTATCCAAACCGTGTTGTGTAGCGTCTATATCATGACGCGCTTTCTACTAGGCAATGACGCAGTGGTGGAAATAAATTGGTCTCAGCCGCCCGATGAAGACATTGCCTCACGACTTGAAAGCCCTACGACCCATGTTGCCTTTAATAGACTGCGCAATAGTATTTGCATCCCCCTAAGCAGCCTAGATACAACCATGGTACTTGCCGACGAGCAGGCTCGCCTGCAAGCCATACACGCCTGCGAAGAAGAAATGCAGCGCCTCGAAAAGCAAACATCCCTGAGCAGCCGTATCTATTCAATGCTTTTAACGCAACCCGCGCGTGCGCCCAGTATCGATGAAATCGCAGAGCAGTATTACCTCTCCACCAGAACAATACACCGTCGCTTGCAAGAAGAAGGCGCCTGCTTTCGCGACATTCTTAATGCTTCACGAATGACCCTAGCAAAACAGTACCTATGCCGTGACAAAATGAGCGTTACCGAAACGGCCTACCGTCTTGGCTATGGTGACTCAGCGAATTTTACCCGCGCGTTCAAACGCAGCGAGGGACTTACCCCCAGCGCGTACGTGAATAAATTAAATACCGATTAATCGCGTTACCGCACGCTTTGAAAAACAAAGAAAGGAAGAATAATATCTACTAAAAAATCAACGCGTATTCTGAATACCACCCACCACTCGCGACAACGCATCATCAAAACGCTCATCCCGATGCAGTAACGCGATCGCACCGCTCGCCAACCCCTCGATCAAGCCATCTTTAATCAGCTCAACTTTATCTGCACCATTGCGATCGACGAAAATATACTTTCCACTCGACGGCAGTATCACCGCAAGCTTACGACGCACCTGCGCACCTGAGTCGTCATGAAAGCTCAACCAAACCCCTACAACCAAACTGCTAATCGTCAAGCGAGCACGCTGGCGACGCTGCTCATCGCTATATCCCAGCTCTCCTGCGACCGCCTGGCGGCGACTATCTTCAACTTCACGTTGCTCTGCATCAAATGCCTGCTCTTCATTAAGCAGCGCTTGCTGAGCATGCTTTCTCGCCGCCTCATCTTCGGCTAAGCGTCGAGCATCTTCACGAGCAGCCACTTTTGCAGCATCACGCTCTTGCGCCTGCGACTCACGCAGCAGCGCCTTCTCCTTGGCTTTAACTTTCGCTGCCGCAAGACGCTCTTGATAGCGATCCGAAAGTGCCTGGAGTTTTGCCTGTGCCCACTCAAAGAACGGTACGACATCAGCAGTCAGTGCGATCATTCCCGAAGAATACTGATAAGCAAAATCATCGAAGCTACAGCTCAACGCTTTAATGCCGATCTGATCCGTAAACAATAACTGTTGGTACTCATCGTTACGCTGCGCCAAGCGAATTCGTTTCTCTACATCGGCAATAACAAACCAACTTTCAGTACGGATATTGGATATTTCTTCAAGCAGGTCTGCACTAACTTCTGCGTCAACCGCATCGAGTGCCGCGCTCCCCTGTAACGGCTGATAAGGAAAGTGCTCTACCTCCCGGCCATGCAACAGGAAGGCATGAAAAACCTGAATATCATCAAGAAGTTGGCTACGATTTCCAGCATCAGTAACAACCTGTGCCAACAAGCCGCTGAGATCGACTTTCAACTGCTCAGTCACGCGTAGAAATTTCTGCTTATGCTCCGCGGCGTTTGCTTGTACGCTCCATATCAACAGCGAGAAGCTTCTAACCAACTTATTCCACAAGTCAGATTTTTCGCCCTGATCAAGCAATAACCATTGAAATGCGGGTTGCCATATTTTCTCTAGCGCATCCAACATAAACTGCGGTAAATCTCGCCCCGCCACTTGACGATTAATCGTACGCGCCGCCATCCCGCGAGAATATTGCGCACGTAAAGTACCACTTTCACCTTGAACCAAACGTGTGGAAATTTTCTCTACTCGGGCGTCAAACGTACTACGCCAAGAACGAAAATGCGCGATGCTATCGTGCTGACTTTCACCACACAGTCCTTTCATTGCTGCGCATAAAACGTCTGCTATTTCATCTGACTGAGAATGAGTAGGACACCACCCTTGCGCCACCTCTGCCATCTCATCGATAAACAACGATAACGGATGACTCTTATCACTCAACCATTCTTGCGTTCGCACCGCCTCCCCTACTAACGCACCACTAGCCGCGTACAGCTTTTCCGAAAGCGCAGGGTGAAATGCAGCCTGATGATAAAAATCAGAAAGAATAGCGGACACGGCCTTAATCAAGCCCATTTGGCGAGGCGCCAACGACACCGAAGGGAGTTGCCGTTTCGCGTAAAGAATAAGGTCATCACGGGAAGGGTCTCCGCTAACCAGCACTGCGGCAAGCTGTTCATCAGCTACTGCCGTTGCGCTATCACTGAGTTCTCCGTAAAGCCCTACAAACATCTTATTTAACTCGGGTAAAGGCACCATCACCTCTTAACGCAACTTGCATCGCAACTTGCGCAGCAACTAAAGAGAACAACGTAGCTGTTGCGATATTTTTATCAAAAAAACCGATGCCGTCTTTCAAACGAAAAGCATCATTCTCCACGGTAATGCAGAGATCGTTCGAGTTGCCATCGGTAAATTGTCATTCAGTGACAGGCATCACAAGCATCAGATTTGATCGGCAATTAAAAGCTTCCACGCCGTGATATCAGTATCGAATGACTCATATAGAAAGAGCCCTATCAAATAATAATTATCTTGCTTTTCCACCCAACGCACTTCTCCGACCACACGCAAAGACGAATGATTTCCCTGTTTCGGCCCATTAAAACGCGCGCACAACGAGAGTATCGTTCCCAGCGGAACAGCACGGTCAATCCGAATTCTCATGCCCGCTGCAGACACATCCAGCAAACGACACATAACAATACTTGCTGCTTCACCCGTAATGGGGTCGCCCGCAGATAGCTCTACAAAAACGGCCGCAGTCGTCGCAACACGTAACTCTCCGCGCAGCTCTTTTGACGGCAAGGTTCGCACCCCTGCTAATGATCCAGCTTCTTTCTCAGTCATGGCAGTCACACGTCGAGTCATGATGAAGGCAGCTCTGCTGGCCAACGACCGAACCCATGCCGTCAAACCAAATACAATCAGCCTCGATACTAACTAATACTATATCACTAGTCACGACACACCCCCAAAGGCGTATTATCGACAAACACCGCCCCTCTGTCGGAGAACGCATCAAAGGATTTCATCCGCCCAAACCAAAAACGGCGCCCCTTGGGCGCCGCAGACGAAAGCATAGCTCTGTTGATGATCGGACTACCTAGGGGAAAACTCTGCCCCCCTAGGCCCAGTCCCCACCTCACTTCTCCACAAAAGCACGCTCAATTACATACTCTGCTGCAATGCCTTTGCGTGTTTCGTTAAAGCCCCGAGCGTCAAGAATGCGAGTAAAATCCTTGAGCATGCTAGGACTGCCACACAACATAAAGCGATCATGCTCAGGACTGATTGCAGGCAAACCTAGGTCCGCCTCCAGCTTGCCGCTCTCCAACAAGTCCGTAAGCCGTCCTTCATTGCGAAACGACTCACGAGTGACCGTCGGGTAGTACAGCAGCTTACTTTTCAGCTCTTCACCGAAGAATTCATTTTTGGGCAGCTCTTCGCTGATGTAATCCGCATAAGCCAGCTCCGACACATAACGTACGCCATGGGTCAAAATAACCCGGTCAAAACGCTCATAAATGTCCGGATCCTTAATGATGCTCATAAACGGCGCCAATCCAGTGCCCGTGCTGAGCAGCCACAAATTACGACCTGGCAACAGGTTGTCAGCAACTAACGTGCCCGTTGGTTTACGGCCCACCAATACTTTATCGCCGACCTTAAGCTGTTGCAGATGTGAGGTTAGCGGGCCGTCAGGCACCTTAATCGAGAAAAACTCCATCTCCTCTTCATAGTTCGCACTGGCAATAGAGTAAGCACGCAGCAGAGGACGATCCTCAAGCTGCAAACCGATCATGGTGAAGTGGCCATTCTCGAAGCGAAAGCCAGGATCGCGGGTTGTGCGGAAACTGAACAAGGTGTCATTCCAATGATGGACAGCAGTGACGGTTTCTTGATTCAGGTTACTCATGAGGCCTACCTTCCTTCGTTCGGAGCGTTATCAACGGTGGCCAGACTAGCGGACCGCCAGATATCTGTAAAATGGGTTGTTTGTATATTGGTAATCGATTTATTAACTATATAAGCTTGCGGATTAAAGTAGATGGCACCCCGGAGAACAACATGCGGTATTCCTTACGCCAGCTAGAGGTCTTTCTGGCGGCAGCCCATTACCAGAACATCACCAAAGCCGCGGCCAGTCTCTCTATGTCTCAATCGGCAGCAAGCTCCTCACTGCGCGAATTTGAAAGCCAAATGGACATTCGCTTATTCGACCGAATCGGCAAGCGCTTGAAGCTAAACGAGCTCGGCCGGCAAGTAAGATCAAAAGCCGAATCCCTTATGGAGCAAGCCCTAGAGCTAGAGCGAACACTTACACACCATGCCGATCTCGGCCATTTGAATGTCGGCGCCACCCTCACCATCGGTAACTATTTGGCGGTAAACATCATGGCGCGCTATGTCGCCGAGCAGCCCGCTGCGCGGGTAAAGCTTAACGTGCACAATACTCGGGAGATCGCCGATAATGTACTTAATTTCGATCTTGATATCGGCTTAATCGAGGGAGAAATACAGCATCCCGACCTGCTCGTATCGCCGTGGCGCCATGATGAATTGGTGGTATTTTGCGCACCAGACCATCCCCTTGCCGGCACGACAGCCCTGACCGACGCCGATCTGCTCAGCGCCAACTGGATTACCCGAGAACCCGGATCTGGCACTCGGCAAACGTTCGAGCGAGCCATGCATGGCCTACTGCCCCAGCTTAACTTCTCCTTGGAGTTACAGCATACCGAAGCCATCAAGCGTGCTGTCGAAGCCGGCCTTGGCATCAGCTGCCTCTCCCGCCTCACCCTCAGTGACGCCCTACATCGCGGCAGCCTCATCGAACTGCCAGTGCCGCACCGAAACCTCACCCGCCAATTTTATTTTGTGCTGCACAAAGAAAAATTCATTAGCCCAGGCATCGAACGCTGGCGCCAACTCTGCCTGCAAGACTGAATGTGGCTCTCAGAAGAGCCGTAACGGCGAAGCCTGAGCATACGGTCGCGCTACTCACGTCCCGCACGGTAAATTGGCCTAAAGAGCCCCTGAAAAACTGGTGAACACCCATGCTCTCAATTACACTCAGCAGCCCTTACACCGGCAAAGGATACTTCAGGTGGCCAAACAAGAAATGCACAGCAAAGCAGCCCAGCTGCTCGACGCCCACATCGCCTTTACCATCGAACAACTCACCGGTAGTGGTTTTCAGTCAGTCATTGAAGAACATATTGATGCAGCACTAGCGGACCTAAAAAAACTCAAACTCAAAGATGCCGTATCGGCAAAGCAGGTCACCTCTACGGCGCTTTTTTATGCTTCCGAGATGGAAATCAGTCCTGCGATTCCAGAGCTCGTCGGCGAAATCGCCCGCCGCGTCTATCAGCACCCAGGTCACGATGACACGCGACTAGAGGATCTCCTCGAAGATCAATACGTTCGCGAATTTGCCCGCAAAATTTCTGAAATGCGCGACGTAAGAGAGCGCATCGTGCACGAGTCCATCGGCAACCCGATGTACTCTGAGTTGATTGGCGACGTACTTTTCCACGGCATTAAAAACTATATCGGCGACAATCCGCTCACCAAGAAGATTCCTGGCGCTCAGTCCATGATGAAGCTCGGCAAAGGCCTCATGGACAAAGCCACACCCAATCTCGAAGCCGGCTTACAAAAATACGTCAATCAAAACATCAAATCATCCTTGCGCGAAAGCGAGCGCTTTCTGCAAAAACACCTCGATGATGACGCCCTCTATAACATGCTGCTTGACGTCTGGAATAAAATTAAACACAGCAAGGTCAGCGTCTTTAAGAACTACGTCTCGGAAGACGACATTGAAGATGCGTTTGTTATTGGTTTCGATTTTTGGCGCACTCTACGCCAAGGCGACTATTACCGCGGCGTTATAGAGGCTGGCGTATTGTTTTTCTTTGAGAAGTACGGCAACAGCTCTCTCAATGAAATTATGGAAGAGATGGGCGTCGATCGCGACATGATTGTTCGTGATGTCATGCTCTACGTGCCGGGTGTCCTTAAGGCGTTACAAAAGAAAAAGCTACTGGAGCCAGTGCTTCGCCGTACGCTTTCGCCTTTTTACGAATCCGAGGCCGCCTCTGCTATCCTAGACGCATAAGCTATAACCTTTAGGAGCAGCAATGATCCTGCCTGTGCGGCCCTTCCTGCTTGTGTCAGCGCTTATCAGCCTGACACAAGCAGTCTTTGCGAACATGTCCTACCAGCACGACATTCGCCCCATCCTCGAGCAAAAGTGTATTGCTTGCCACGGCTGCTATGACGCCCCCTGCCAACTCAAACTGGAATCCCCTCAAGGCCTAGACCGAGGCGCCAATAAAGCGCTCGTATACGACGGCACGAGAACTAAAACCGTCGAGCCAACGCGCTTATTTGTTGATGCCCAGTCCACAGAACAATGGCGGCAACGGGGTTTCTTTTCCGTGCTAGACAGTCACGATGGCGGCAACAGCGTCATACAGAGCATGCTGAATCTCGGCTATGCGCAGCCGTTTGAACCCAACAGCAAACTACCGAACGACATTGCATGGGGCATTGGCCGAGAGAACACTTGCCCCAAGGCATCCGAGTTTAGTCGCTATGAAAAAAAACACCCCCTCGAAGGCATGCCACTCGGCACGACCGGTTTAACTGACGCGGAATACGCAACCTTGCAAACATGGTTTAACCAAGGCGCGCCAGTAGACGATGGAGACATCGTACTTTCAACCGCAGAGAAAGCGTCCATTGCCCAGTGGGAAGCGTTGCTTAACTTTACTGACAACCGTCATTTTCTCGTCGCGCGCTGGCTTTACGAGCATCTCTATCTTGCCCATCTTTACTTTGAAGACATTTCAGGAAAACCGCGTTTCTTTCAACTGGTACGCTCTACAACCGCACCCGGTGAGTCCATACAAGTCATTCCTACTGCACAGGCAAACCAAGACCCTAACGGCCCATTTTGGTATCGCTTACAACCCATACGGGGCTCACTCGTTCATAAAACCCACATTACTTTTTCTTTGAGTGAAAACCGTTTGGCGCGAGTTAATGCCCTCTTCTTCTCCGGCGATTGGAAAACTGAAAAAGTACAAGGCTACCAATACGAAAATCGCTCCAATCCCTTTATAACGTTTGCTGATATTCCTGCGAAGGCGCGCTATCAGTTTATGCTCGACGAAGCGGAGTATTTTATTCGCACTTTTATTCGCGGCCCTGTTTGTCGCGGCCAAATTGCCACTGACGTTATACGTGACCACTTCTGGACCTTCTTCCAAGACCCAGACCACGACCTCTATATCAACGACCTTGAGTACCAACAGAAAGCGACGCCATTACTCGGCATGCCAGGCCAGAATCACAACCTCATGACACTGGGCTCAGAATGGCTCACTTATAGCAGAGACAGGAATCGCTATACCACCTTGCGCAACGAGTCTTACATTCTGGCCGAACCGAAAGGTCCGACCCTCGCCGCGATATGGGATGGTGACCGCAACACAAACGATCGAATAAATGGAAACAACAATGCACTCCTGACCATTTTTCGGCATCACGACAACTCCAGCGTGCGCAAAGGTCTAATCGGCGCCATACCCAAAACATTCTGGCTAATGGACTTTCCGCTACTAGAGCGCAGTTACTACGAGCTAGTTGTCAATTTTAACGTGTTCGGTAGCGTTTCCCATCAAGCACAAACGCGACTGTACTTTGACCTGATCCGCAACGGCGCGGAGCAGAATTATTTACGCCTACTCCCCAAAGAGAGTCGTGAGGATATCTTGCATGACTGGTATCAAGGCATGGCAAAACTCAAGCTCATTACCTCTTATGCCGGTCTCCCAGATCAGCAGCCGAGCGGCATTACTTATCGCACCGATACACCGCTAATAGAGCTCGCTGAGACAATTATTCAACAGTACCGAGGCATCAATGCGGTACCGCACGACGCCATAAACCGCTGCGGCAAAGCACCGTGCATTTCCGTTGAAAATAGCTGGACGGCATCAGTCGACCAACAGCTAGAGAGCGTTAGTGCACGCCCAGCCAAAACCTTACCCCTGATACAACAGCTACCAGACTTCTCCCTGCTGACCGTAAAGAACAAAGACGGAAAAACCGCCCTCTATTCGATGATACGTAATCGCGCCCATTCCAATGTCGCCTTTATGCTTGGCGAATCGCTGCGCTACCAACCCGAGCAAGACACACTAACCATTACTCCCGGCATATTAGGAAGCTATCCGAACTTTGCTTTTAGCGTGACGACAGAAGACCTACCCGCCTTCATTGCCAGCATTCAAAGCGGCAGCAACGAAGAAGAGGATCTAGAGGCGCTCACCGCGCGCTGGGGCGTGCGTCGAACTCACCCACTATTCTGGGACTACTTGCAAAGCTATCATGATTGGCTCGAACACAATCAGCCGATCGAGGCCGGCATCCTCGACATTAATCGCTACCAAAATTTATAACGTCGCCTTCGTTCTCCCTATGACAGAAACAACCACGACAACGCACCCAGCGTTGATGTAACGTTCACGCAGAACAAGGACAATGCTGGGTCACACCCAGCCGATCACGTCAGGGATTGCACTTCAGGGAGAGCGGACATGCCAGACACGTTAAAGAATTTGTCACTACTGTTAGTTGAAGACCACCGCCAGCTCGCCCAAAGCGTACTGGAGTATCTCGAGCAACAGGGTGCCATCGTCGAATACGCCAGCGAAGGAAATCTGGCTAAAGAGCTTTTACGAGAACATCACTTCGATCTTATCTTATTAGATGTCATGCTACCGGGCGACGATGGTTACGCCATTTGTCACTACTTACGCACCGAGCTGACCCTGGATACTCCGGTGATTTTTCTCACCGCGCGCGATCAGCTTGAAGATAAGATTACCGGCTTCGAAAAAGGCGGCGATGACTACCTCGTCAAACCCTTTGCGCTACCGGAATTACTCGCACGAGTACAGGCGCAGATTCGCCGGAACCGCGGTGAAGTGGCACCAAATGTATGGCGCGTAGCCGATCTAGAACTCGACCCTGCCCGTCAAGAAGTGCGCCGTGAAGGCAAACTGCTTAAGCTCTCTCCTACTGCGTTTAGAATTTTACGGATACTGATGCGTGAGTCGCCGCGAGTCGTTAGCCGTGAACAGCTTGAACAGGAGCTGTGGGGCGACCTCGTACCCGATTCAGACGCATTACGCAGTCATCTCTATAACTTGCGCAAATCCGTCGACAAACCCTTTGCTCAACAGCTGCTCGAAACCTTACCTGGTGTCGGCTTCTGCGTCAGAGTGCACTCGGAATGAAATCTGGCTAGGTTCTGATAAAGGCAATCGCTTTATACTGGTTTCCTATCGATAAAAATGGCGCCGATTGGCGCCATTTTTAAAGCATACTTTTAAAAAGGTCCCGAAATAATAGTCTAAACTTTCTGCCACGCAGGAAAACGTATTTTAACTTGCGTACCCTCATTCGGCGCACTCGCCACCTCAACTTGCCACGCACAGCGCTCACATAAGCGATGCACAATTGCTAAACCCAATCCGTGCCCTGCTTCGCCGCCATTACGGCTTTCGTTGCCACGCTCAAAAGGCTTAAATACGCGGGCCAACTCCTCAGCGTCCATGCCGCGACCCGAATCTCGGACCACGACATCATTTTCATTAATTTCGATAACCACTTGGCCGCTGGCCGAATAATTAATCGCATTGCGAACTAGGTTCGTTAAGACAATGGTTAATACAACTTCCGATATCTTTAGCGACAGCAACGCTTTCTGCTCAACACTCACTTCAACATCTTTGCGCTCAGCCAATGGCTGAAGGCGCTCAGCCAAGTTCATGGCGAGATCATTGACCACCAACGCCTCCGACGGCATTTCGCTGTGCTCAGAGCGTGCCAATGTCAGCAAGGTTTCAATCAACGCCTCCATATCTTCAACCGTATCATCGATACGCCCCAGCGCAGCAGTAGGTTGAGAACGGTCAAGCAATTCCAAATTTGCACGTATCACCGCCAACGGGGTACGCAGCTCATGACTCGCATCACGTGTAAATTGCCGCTCACGCTCTACAAAGCTCAACAGCCGCTCTGCATAGGCCTCTAGCGCAGCCACTAACACCGCCACCTCGCTATCCGCCTCGGCCTCAACGCTGGCAAGGTCGGGCCGTGTAACCCGCGGATCATTCATAGGCAAGCGGCGAAGAATTTCCGCCAAGTGAACCAGAGGCGACATCAACTGACGAGAACGGCGCCATGCCTGAAATGACCCGATATAGATCACCAATAGAACCCCGGTTAACGGCAACACACCAAACAAAAAGGCCAACGCCGTAACGCGTTTTTCATCGAAAATAAGATACAACCGATTGTTGCCACGATGAACGATATACAGAAGGGGGTCACGGCCGTCATAACGTGCGCGCTGGTAGCCATCATCAAGCTGGCTCAGCACCGCAGGAATCTCATCGCCACCTACGGGCAACTCCAGTAGACCAAGAAGATGGCGAGTATTAGGGCGCGCTTGATCAGGGTTTTGATCATAAAGGCTCCAGAAGTGCTCGGCCTCCTTCATCAACGCTTCTTTCACCAATACGTTTTCGACGATCTTCGCCGTCGCCCAGACGCCCAATACCGTTGTCACGCTGATAAGCAAAAGCTGTGTCAGAAAAACACGGGCTAAACGGTGTTGTACACTAGAGCGTCGCGCCATTAGTCCGCCCTAAAGAGATAATGGCCGACAAACCATTCTTCTCCACCGGCGTAACCAAACAGTTCTGAACAAGCCATAAAAAACATCCTCCAGCGCTGCAGCCATATCTTGGCCTGCTCACGCCCATAGGTTTGCTCTAATAAGGGCAAAATCTCCTCGCGACGCGCATCAGCATTATCCAACCACGCCTCCAAAGAGCGTGCATAATGCACACCATTGACACGCCAGCTCCCCTGTAGCGTAAAGCATTCTTGGCTTCTGTCGAGCAAGTCGAACGACGGCATCACACCACCGGTAAAGAACATCCGCCCCATCCAGTTTTGCTCCCCCTCAATCTCAAAGGGGTAAAAGGCATTCTTGTGACAGAAGATATGTACAAATAATTTTCCACCGGGCGCGAGCCATTGGTGGATACGCTGCATTAACTCGCGGTGATTACGCATATGTTCGAACATCTCCACGGAGACAACTCGATCAAACTTTTCCGCCGCACTAAAGGTTGCCGCATCGGCCGTAATGACGTTCAAATTGTGCAAACCCCGATCCTCTGCACACTGATCAATATACGCTTTCTGTGAGGCGGAATTCGACACCGCGGTAATGGAACTGGCTGGATATTTCTCCGCCATCCATAAAGATAACGAACCCCAACCACAACCGAGTTCGAGAACCTTCTGGCCACTTTCTAACTCAGCTCTCTCGCACGTTAACGCCAACATGGTCTCCTCCGCTTCCGTCAAGGTGCGTACCTTTTCAGACCAGTAGCCGCTGCTGTACTTTAACTTTGCTCCCAGCACCATCTTGTAAAATCCCGCTGGCACCTCGTAATGCTGTTCGTTGGCGGCGTGCTGCTCAACGGCAATCGGCCCCGCGGCACAAACTTTCATTAACGCCACCTTGCGCGCTTCAACCACGTCCGGATCACGTGTTTGTTCCGCCTCTAAGCGCTTCTTTAACATCCGCCGAATACCCAAACGGATAAGGATATCTGGCGCCACACCGCGTTCTGCTAATTCGATAATCACGCGTTCCCTCTCCCTATCTATTGATTCGCTCTGTATGCATGTCGTACTCGTAAAGACCACTCACAGAAATATCTATTTACTCGCCGTCACGACGGGGTGGCCACGGGAAAAACACACTCGTTTCGCGCTGATAGCGCCGATAGTCTTCACCGCGTGACTTCACTGCCTGTTTTTCGGTGTATGGAATGCCGGTAACAAACCATAAAAATAAAAACATCATCGCCGGCGCCAGCCACAACCACTGCGCATAGACAGCGCCCCAGGCCAGCAACGGATAACTTAACCAGTGCATCCACTCAAAAAAATAATTGGGGTGGCGCGAATAGCGCCATAAACCCGTTCGACAGGTTTTGCCCGCGCTATTAGGGTTGGCACGAAAATCCGAAAGCTGCTTATCGGCAATAGCCTCACCGAGTAACGCCATCGCACCAACCAACGTCGCCGCAATTAAAATCGGCACCGGCACACTGCCCGCGTTATTCGCAATAACCCACGCCGGTAATGCAAATAGCCACGCCAACAAGGCCTGCCCTTGAAAGAAGAAAAAATGAAAACGATTTATGTTGGTGCCCAAACGTGAACGAAGCGCTTGATAACGACCATCCTCTTCTTGTCCACTGACACGATGATGCAAGTGGTAGGCAAGCCGTAAAGACCACACCAACATTAACAGCCCAGCAACCGTTCGAACGCAAAGATCGCCCTCTCCGACTGAAAAATACACCAGAGCTGTACCGCCGACACCCAGTGCCCATAGCACGTCAACGTAGCCAGCATTTCCGCTGCGGATTTGATACATCCAGCCAACACAGAACACAACAGAAAGGGCAATCGCCGTAACCAACAGAATATTCATCGTAGGAATTAACATAAGCATCAAAATAGATCTCTCATATCTGTCCGTATCCATCTTCGTCACGAGATAGCCGTCGCGCGGTCACCGCCAACAGTGGTACAACGCAAGCCCAAACGGCACCGTAAACCACGGCTAATAGAATAGGATATGGACTGTCGGCAGCACCAATATGTATGCCGGATAAAACCGATATAACACTCATCACCGCACCGAGCACAGCAGCCAACACCGGACGAGGCATTAGCCAGCGTAGCGAGTAATTGAACGACTGAGAAAATCCCATCCATAACGCCAAAATCCACAGCGGCGGCAGATCCTCATGTAGCATGAGCTTATACTCAATCAGCTTCGAATGAATGAGTAATGACTCAAATATCACCCCGACAAAAACGCCCGCAAAGACCATCACTACATCACTTCGTCTGTGGCGCGAAAACATCATTCCAAACAGCAGCATCACCACCAGAACCGATGCAGCCCAAGCATTTGTCCCCGATGCGGCACCGAACACTGCGGCCAACCACAACGCATGAAGCAGCACAAAGTTACCCACCTGAGCGCATCGTTTTCGCGTCATTGGATCACGCATCAGCCCACTCATGTCGAATCCCTTTGCAATGAAATCAGCCGCATACTCGACTGTTTCGCCTCTAACGCCATTTATCGATGGTATACAAATGTCGTGAACGGGCTGTGAACCAGCCTTCACACGAGGTTGACCACTAAAGCCGCAAGATATCGCTGCAACCCCAAAATGTGTCGATGGCACTCCTACGAAATCATCATCATTGGCGATAAAATGAGACTATTGACTCAAACCACTCCTTTTACACGCACTGTAAACAATCGCATTGTTGCCATACTCAGTGCGACCATCTTCAGCATGACAACACTCATCGGTTGCTCCTCTACCGCTGATCAACAACATGTAAACGATGACCCTAAAAGCTATATTCAGGCTTATCATCAGGCGCTCAAAAATACCGAACAGTCTGCCCCTCCATCTCAACAAAGCATCGACAATTTTATCGCGGTATTCACCAGCCTCAATGCAGAAGACCTACCCCAAAAAATGGAGGAAGCCTACGCAGAGAATCTGTATTTCAGCGACACACTTAACGTCATCAATACGCGCAGCACACTCATCGACTATCTCACCGAAACGGGAGAACGCCTTGACGAAATTAATGTGACGATCGTTTCCGTGAGCCATGATGACGCCGACGTCTATGTCCGCTGGGAAATGGAAACAAAATTTAGTGTGTGGGGAAAAGATATAGATGCGCATAGCGTAGGAATCAGTCAGCTACGTTTCAATGAGCAAGGCAAAGTCGTTTTGCATCAGGACTTCTGGGATAGTAGCGAAGGGTTGCTAACACACCTTCCCTTCGTTGGCGGCATTGTACGCTGGACACGAAATAGACTGTAAACATGAGCCGTTATTCAAAATAATTTGGTTTGATGCACTCCAGAGTGCGCACCACGCTGAAGTGCATGCATGACCATTCTCTTCTAGCCGGTATTTCGCATACCCGCCGCAATGCCCGCTATCGTTACCATCAAGGCACTGTCGAGTGTCGCATTACTCCCCTCTTGCTGACGATGACGGTGCATCAACTCTGCTTGCAGCAAATGCAACGGATCAGTGTACGGGTTACGCACTTTGATAGACCATTGCATAACGGGGTTATTTGCCAGTAGATTTTTATCGCCGGTAATCGCGGCCAGTGTTTCCACGCAATCGCGCAATCGCTGGCGTAAATCTTCGCCTAGCGACAGTAACGCCGGATCATCGGTTAGCCGCTGTTCGTAATACGCGGCAATAACGGGATCGGACTTTGCCAGCACCATTTCCAACATGTCCACTGCGCCTTGAAAGAAGCTCCAGTTTTCAATCATTTCAGACAACACCGGTTTGCGTTCGCTATCAGACAACGATGCCTGTAACGCCGCACCAGTACCAAGCCAAGCCGGTAGCATTAATCGAATTTGTGTCCACGCAAATACCCACGGAATAGCGCGCAATGATGCGATGCCTGCATCTTGCTTGCGTCGAGCGGGCCGAGAACCGAGTGCTAAACGCGTGAGCTCTTGCTCAGGCGTTACGGTGCGCAAGTAACGCACCAACTCTGGCTCCTCTTTCACCACGCCACGGTAGGCAGTCACGGACGTTGCGGTCAGTCGATCCATCTCGGCTCGCCAAGCATCGGTAGGCGCCTTGGGTGGCGCCAGCGTTGCTTCGAGTGTTGCCGCCATATATTGCGCTAGGTTATCCACGGCAACGGCTGGCAATCCATACTTAAATCGAATCACCTCACCTTGCTCGGTCACGCGTATACGCCCAGCCACAGATCCTGGCGGCTGTGACAACAACGCCATGCGGGTCGGCGCACCGCCACGACTAATCGAACCGCCACGGCCATGAAAGAGCGTTAATGGAATGTTATGGCTAGCGAACAGCGCCGTTAGGCTTTCTTGCGAACGAAACTGCGCCCACGCAGCGGCCAAGTAACCCGCATCTTTTGCTGAATCGGAATAACCAATCATAATTTCTTGGCCATCCGACACCTTGTCACGATACCAATCGATCGCCAGTAACGCCGACATTGTTTCGGGGGCATTATTAAGGTCGTCGAGTGTTTCGAACAGCGGCACAACGCGCATCCAGCTCTCAACACCCGACTCACGCTGCAGCAACATAACGGCCAACAAATCAGACGGCTGATGCGCCATCGAAATAACGTAAGCTCCTAGCGCCCCTGCATCGGTTTGGGCAATCGTGCGGCACGTTGCAAAGACTTCAGCAACATCATCATTGCAATAGTCGCTGTCAAAAAAGCCCTGATTCACCAACGGCCGTTTACTTTGCAACTCGCGCAGTAAAAATTCCTGACGCTGTGACTCATTCCAGTCCTGATAACTGCCCATCGACAAATAAGCGGTAACAGCATCCACCGCTTGCACGTGACGAGACGATTCCTGACGGATATCCAACGACAGCAAGCTCACCCCAAAACAACTCAATCGCCGTAAGGTGTCGCGCAGGTCGCCATCGGCAATTGTCGCCATGCCACATTCTCGCAACGAACGATCAATCAACAACAACGGTTCGCTAAGATCCTCTCGACAAGCAAACCATTTCTGCGGCGCGACTTCTTTACCCTCCAATAGCGCTTCCATGCGCACACGGGTTGCCCGTAAGCGCTCGCGTAACTGACGCAAAATGACGCGGTAAGGCTCATAGCTTGACTCTGTGCTGCTGCCGAGGTGAGCCATCAGCTCATCGCTGGCGGCCTGCATCGACAGGTCTGCCATCAAGTTCTCAATATCACGCAGGTACAGGTCAGCGGCCATCCAGCGGGCCAAGCACAGCACTTCGCGGGTCACGGACGCCGTAACATTCGGATTACCGTCGCGATCTCCGCCCATCCACGAGGCGATACGCAATGGCGAGCAGGACACCGGCAGGCGTTTGCCCAGCGCCGCCTCAGTAATTGCATCAAGCTCCCGCAGCGCTGCCGGCACGGCGTACCATAACGACTGCTCAATGGTTGCAAACCCCCACTTGGCTTCGTCTACCGGCGTGGGCTTGTCACGACGAATTTCGTCGGTACACCAAGCGGATAAAATCAGTCGGCGTAAAGATTGAGTACAGGTTTCTTTTTCGTCACCGGTTAAATCGAGGCGCTCACGCTGACTCAGTAACTCAGCAATGTTGTCGTACTTACGAATCAAGGTGCGACGTGTTACTTCGGTTGGGTGCGCAGTGAGAACTAACTCGACCGACAGAGTGCTCAAACAGTCGTAAATCTCATCGTCTCCAACTCCATTTCCGCGCAAGAGTTCGATCACGTCGGCCATGCCGTGAGCATTGCCCGTACCGGCACTAGACCCATCATTAAACTCTTGCTGATGGCGACGTAAGCGCTCGCGATGATGTTGCTCAGCGATATTGGCAAGATTCAAAAACTGATTAAAGGCGCGCGCAACGTTCAAAAGCTGTTGGTCATCGAGCGCGGTCAGCAAATCCCGTAACGCATCCATCTCTACACGCCCCTCGCCACGGCCCTGCACGGAGACTTTACGAATGTTTTCAATGGTCTCAAATAGCGCCGTATCGCCCTGTTCACGCAGGGTGTCGCCAAGCAACTCACCCAATAGACGAACATCTTCACGCAATGGGGCATGCAAATCTGTTTTCATTCTGGTTACATCTCCAACGTCACAGACTGATTTCGGCAAATGCTTAGTCAGGGTACAATATTGAGTCTGATCAAATCTTATCTCGCTCGCAACGTAGTCCGCAGACACTCAGCGTACAGGTAAGTCTCTCTTTGTATTGCCTTATTGATCGGCACTCACTGAAAGTACTATAGAAACTGTTATTACGGATATGGCAGACCCAAACAAAACACACACTGGCGGCACTTTCGTTCATCGTCTTTTCAGTATGATCTGTGCCCCATAAGCTTAGCTTCAACTTGTTAAGCACTACTTGTTGAGTACTACCGTTCAGGAAAACATCTGTGAGAAATCTGCAAGATCGAATCGCCTCAGAAAACGGCCTAATGCTCGTCAGCACTATCGCGAGACTACTGTTTGCGTCTCTCGTCTTTAGTTACTTTATAACGTCGGCAAAACCTGACCCTCTATCGCTATCAGGGCATATATTATTCTGGGGATACTTAGCCGCTCAGATTGGATTACTCGCTAAAATCATACCGGCCCGAGAATGGCTGGCCCTCATTCTGGATGCGGGCGCGATCACCTTTGCCGTGGCGCTTGATCCGTCGTCACCCGCGCCGACGCTGGCGCTTTATTTAATCAGCCTGCTGAGCGCCGGGTTATTGCGCGGACTGACCAGCTTTTTCTTAATGCTTTGCATTAATGGCGCCCTTGTCGCAACGCTGTTACTCACACAACAACAGGCTGGAGAGCCTATCGCCTACGCCAGCGCCTTCTTACTGGCCTTGATATGTGTTTGTGCGGTTTACCTTGGCGTCTTGATCTATCGAAACGCGGTGCTGACACGGAAAGCTCAGGAAGCGACTTGGAGCGACCCGGAGACGGGATTGATTAGCCATCATGCGCTAGTTGCCACAGCGGGGTGGCTGCTGCCCCTGCACGACCGATTGGCGTCGAACCTTACCGTCGCACTGATACAACCGGCCCAATCGGGACAGCTTGGCGCGCTATCCGATTTGCTCGCCACACGGCTGCGCAAAAGTGACGTCGCCTCACGTTATGATCGCAATGTGTTGGCGCTATTACTGCCATGCACAACGTTAACGGCGGCTGAAAACCTACTCGGTGATTTGCGCAATAGCACACTACCGTTTTACGCGTCGATCATTACTCTCAACAATGATCGCCACGGCCTCGAAGAAACGTTAGTACAGCTTGAACAGCACTTAGGCCGCGCGATTGGCAACACAGAGCACTGGCTCGCACACGCGCCAGCCCCCGCTGCGACTTAAGCCGTTTACGCTACCGCTTAGATAGTAGCTCGCGCAAATACAGCAGCAACTGATCGCTGTCTGAAATCGGCGCCCGATAGCCCAGATGACCATCTGGGCGCATCAACCACAGCCCGGCAGGACCATAACGGTGAGCAAAGCCGCCGTTATCATCATCCAGAATATTCACCTCAAACTCGCTCAGTTGTCGCAACGCATCAGGCAGCGCATCCGCGACGATCACGACCGTGCGGACACGATCGGCGAACTCACTGGGGACCCTATCGGCCAAGGCAAACGCCGCGACAATTTCTTGATGGTCAAGATCCGCAGAGAGCTGAATAAATAACTGATGGCGCGGGTCCCGAAGAAAGTCCTGCAGACGTAATGATTCACCGCTACTCACGTCCTTGAGTAACGCGTCTGGCATCCGATCACCCGGCTTCGGCCCCTCAGTACCCAGCGGTGCAAACAAGGCCGAACCAGAATCGACAATCGAAGAGTCACGATAATTCACGTCCAGCTGGCTCATTCTACGCAACAAGCGCGATGCCACACGCGGCTGTTTTGCTATCAGCTTCATGACAGAGTCACGTGCCCCGCGAATTAAAAAATTTCGCGAGAACGAGTAGCGTGAAACCATATCAACGCCATTCAACATGGCTTTAGCAACGGGTCGCCTTTCGGTCTCATAACTATCTAACAGTTTTCCGCCACCAACACCTTGCACGAACAACCCAACCTTCCACGCAAGGTTAAACGCGTCGGCAATGCCGGTATTCATTCCCTGAGCCCCCACCGGACTTTGAATATGGCAAGCATCGCCCGCCAGCAAAACACGATTAACCCGATAGCGCCCCGCCAGACGACGCTGAATTGAAAAGCGGCTTAACCAAGCAGGATCAGATAACGTCGGCGTTTGCTGGAAAATCGCTTCAAGCCGCTGGGCAAAGGGCTCTGCGGTTAACGGCTCATCGTTGTTCTGGTCATCCTCGGGCGGCAGATTCAACACGAGGCGCCATCCAACCGGCAGCGGTAACGCTAACAGCGCGCCTTCCGGCAATAAAAAAGCATGTGCAGAAGTTTTGTCGAGCGACCAATCTAGCTCCACATCCGCCAGCAGAAAGTGATCTTTATGCTCAACCCCATCGAACGACAAACCCAGCGCCTGGCGCACAAAACTGTCCGCACCATCACAGCCAACCAACAGTTGCGCCTCGATCGGCACAATCTCGTCGCCCACTTTTAGCGAAGCACCTACTGCGTGGCCGCCTTGGCTAAATTCCACAAGCTCAACACCGCGTTCAATATGCCCACCTAAGGCTTCATATTGATCACTCAGGCACTGTTCGACGTCCGTTTGGGGCACACAAAGCACCCATGGAAAAGGCGCGTCTAGCCCCGTCATATCGAGATCAAAAAGCGGGCCGCGCTCATTATGAATATGCATGGCTTTTAACTGCACGCTGCGCTTGCGCACCGCAGACAAAACATCAAGCGCTTCAAGTATTTCCAGTGTTCGTGCATGCAACCCCAGCGCTCGCGACCAAGGCAGCGGGGTCGGCTGCTTATCAATCAACAAACAATCAATGCCCAACTGGCGCAGACGAATTGCCAGCACGAGACCAGTCGGGCCAGCACCAACAATTAACACCGCACAACGTCTTGGCAAAGCAGTCATTGTTACTCCTTGCTATGATCTCACTATCATTTATATCGCTGCTGCGATCTTGCGGCCAACACTAACTGGATAACGCCCATGTCTGATAACACGCCTACCATGACGTCAGTACAAGACATTGTCAGCTATCCCACCAAAGATGGCTCTGAAATTCTTGAGCTGATTCACCCGGATATTGTCTCTTGCAGTGGTCGCCAGTCATTAGCCGAAGCACGACTCGCGCCAGGACAAAAAACACAACGACACCGCCATCTTGTTACCGAAGAAATCTATCATATCCTGAGCGGGCATGGCTTGATGGAGTGCGCGGGTAACATTTTTTCCGTACAACCGGGCGATAGCATTGTTATTCCACCCGGCGCGATTCATGCCATGGACAATACCGGCGCGGAACTGATGCGTTTTTTATGCTGCTGCGCGCCCGCCTATCGTCACAGCGACACCGAGCTGGTGGACTAAACGATGAGTCATGCGCGGTTAACACAATAATTGAGAAGCAATAAGTCGCACGAAATGAGCCGAAAGAAATGAATCGAAAGATTATTCATGTCGACTGCGACTGTTTCTACGCTGCGGTTGAATGTCGAGACAACCCTCGCTACCGGGGCCGCCCGCTTGCGGTCGGCGGCGACCCGGGACGGCGCGGCGTCATTGCCACCTGTAATTACGAGGCGCGGGCCTTCGGCATACATTCTGCCATGCCCTCATCACGAGCAATGATGCTATGCCCTGAGCTCAATATCGTGAAGCCCAACTTCGACCGGTATCGCAAAGTCTCGCAAGATATCCATGCTGTCTTTCAGCGATACACCGCCGATATCGAACCGTTGTCGCTGGACGAGGCTTTTCTGGATGTCACCGATAGTCCCCACTTCGACAACCGCGCCACCCGTATTGCCCGCGCTATTCGAAAACAGATCCGCGAAGAGGTCGGCATCACCGTGTCAGCCGGGGTGGCGCCGAATAAATTCCTCGCCAAAATCGCCAGTGACTGGCGCAAACCGGACGGCCTTTTCGTCATTCAGCCAGCCGACATCGACACTTTCATGCTGACTTTGCCGGTCGAGAAGATTTTTGGGGTTGGTCGCGTCACCGCGCAACGGATGCATTCGCTAGGTGTGCGTACCTGTGCGGATATCCAAAAGCTTTCGCGCCTTGAGCTGGGCCAACAATTTGGTAGCTTTGGCGAGCGACTCTATCATTTGAGCCGGGGCGAGGATGATCGCCCCGTGCAGAACCAACGACGGCGCAAATCAGTCAGCGTGGAAAGAACCTTCGATGAAGACTTGCCGCGTATTGAGCATTGGCTAAACGCACTGCCAGCGCTTTTTGAACAACTCCGCACGAGGATGGCAAAACTCGACCACGGCTATATGAGCCAAGCGTTGTTTGCCAAAGTGCGTTACAACGACTTCACGGCGAGCACCTGCGAGGCACCAGGGGATATTGTCGATGAGGAGGTATTTGCTAACCTGTTGCGATCGCTATGGCAGCGCCAGAGCACACCGATCAGGCTAATAGGCATAGGCGTGAGGCTCCGTGATGTAGACACACCACGGCAACCAGATTTATTTCCAGAAGAGCGACAGCAGGCGCTGTCGTTACAGCGATCCCGCCAGTTGTGATGGCACCTGACAAAGTCTTGAGCTAGTCAGTTCAGCCAGCCACGCTTCGTACTCAGCAGGAAGGAGCGTCTCCATTATCTCGAAGCCCTTGCGTTTGAGCGGCTCCATTTGATCATTGAGATAACGTTCAAGCGTCACGACGCAATCCACACAGCGACCGAACTGTTCTAGCCCAGGCTGTGATTGTGCCTTCTGCACCGCACGATCTAGATCATTTAGGTACTTGATAAGCATTGTGTCTCTCCGTTTAGGGTGCATACATGGGTAAATGCCCATGCGCAGCCTACTGGAGCAACATTGAATATTTGTGAACCTAGATACAACCGACGAATTGCAACAGAAAGTGTCCATTCTCCACTTCTCTGGCCGAACAGCACGCGCCCGTTGCAGATTTAAAGACTGCGAAAAGTATGTATTAAAGCCGAGGTCCGCACGATGACCTGCTCTGCCCCAGAACGCTCTAGGACAGAGCCAAGTCATGGCAGCGCTCACTGCTCTATTTAACGCGGCTGCATCCGAATCGCGCCATCTAAGCGAATCGTTTCACCATTGAGGAAGTTATTCTCAATCATATGACAGACCAAAGCCGCATACTCAGGCGGATAACCAAGACGCTTCGGAAACTGGGTCATCTCAATCAACGGCTGCTTCACCTTATCCGGTGCAGCATTCATCAGCGGGGTATTAAAAATACCCGGCGCGATGGTATTACAGCGCACGCCAATATTGGCTAGGTCACGAGCAATCGGCAATGTCATACCAACCACGCCGCCCTTCGTCGCCGCATAGGCAACCTGTCCGACCTGCCCATCAAACGCCGCCACTGACGCAGTGTTGACGATGACGCCACGCTCCCCGTCGACACCAGGCTCATTCGCCGCCATCGCTGCTGCTGCCAAGCGCAGCACATTGAATGTGCCGATCAGATTAATCTTCACCACCGTCTCAAACACACCAAGGTCGTGGGGAACCGCGTCACGGCCTACGGTCTTCATCGCAGAGCCTACCCCGGCACAGTTCACACACACATGGATAGCTGAGAACGCCGCCAAGGTCGCATCAATTGCATTACGCACCGATTCTTCGCTGGTCACGTCCGTCTCAACCCACGCCACCTGATCGCCGAGCGCATCGGCAACTTCCGCTGCTCGTGCAACATCGCGATCAAGAATCATCACCCTTGCACCGCGCTCCGCTAACATTTCGACCGTCGAACGACCCAGACCGGAGGCGCCGCCAGTTACTACGGCGACAACATTACGAATATCCATAACCCTTTCCTTATGTTATCAATGTCGGCGCAGAGTATGACCGCCATTGACGCAACGCTCTATAACCTGATGTGATCTCATCGCGAACGAATTCGTCATAAAATAACGGGACGCCATCTCAAGACGTCATGGCGTCTAGTGGCGATGCTGCCTATACTGCTGGCTATACTTGCCAAAAACATTAATTGTAAGGCGCCACGGATAGGCAACTTGCATGGACCCTGGGGGGGAGCCTCACAATGTTGGATATGATTAGTGCCGCTCTGCGTCGCAAACGACCGCCGACCCACGGCTTGTTCGATACGGTTAGCATGGACTTTCGTGTCCGCCTGTTTGATATCGACTTAAATATGCATTTGAACAATGCGAAGTATTTGAAGTTTATGGATCGCTGTCGGCTAGAACACGCCGTCAGCACCGGCCTGCTGGATAAGTTAATCCATGCTCGCTGTAGCGCCGTTGTGGCGAATACTGAGGTGTCATACGTGCGCGAATTGCGCCCCTATCAACACTTTAGTGTTGAAACCCGCGTACTTGGCTGGGACGACAAATACGTTTATTACGACCAACGCTTTATGTCGCAAAAACGATTACACACTCATGCACTGCTACGCATTGTGCATATGTACGGTGGCAAATCGATTAGCCCCCAAGCGGTGCAAGAAATCACCGGGCTCAACATGCAATCTCCTGTTTTGCCGGAGTACGTTGACCAGTGGCGCAAACTCTTACTCACTAAAAAGCGCTATACCGAAAGCTAATAGTCTCGGCTATATATGCATGCCGTTGAAAGACACAGGCAATAAAAAGGGACCTTAATAGGTCCCTTTTTATTGCCTCAAATCACCGTAAGACAATTACTTTTTGCTTACCTTATCCGTTGCCTCGAAGGTCCAGAACGGTGCCCAACGAGGCTCTTCATAACCCACGCCACCATAATAAATGCCCGGCTCATCCAACCTTAAATGCTTAAGTTCTCTAAGCGCGAAGGCCTCTGGGACTTGCTGCAAAGGTCCGTCTTGTACATACAGTTCAGGGTTATCGGCAATTTCTTCAATAACGATCGGCTTGGTTTCCGAATAACGGAAATAATAATTTTTCCCGCCTTCTACATTAATCGGCAACTCGAAAATGGTCTTGATAAAAAGAATCCCCATGGGCCTACGGGCGTAAAAGTCGTAACTACCACCATGCAGTTCTAACCACTCATAACCGCCGCTCTTCAAGCCGAACAATTGCTCGCTCTCAACAAAAAACGTAGGCGCTTGCACTTCTTCATAGCCCCACTCGCTGTCTGGCCTGTAGATATAGACCATGGCATTACGAGGATCGAGCGTATCGATAGGCTCAAAGGTCTCGCCCTTCACGGCGTCCAGAAACGCACCGGAAGTCCGTGGGAGGCCCACTTTAACGGTGCACCCTACCAATGTTGATAGCACTAATGTCGATAGGGTCAGGACTGAAAAAAGATTTCGCCACTGCATGTTATTATTCTCTCTGGCATATTTTATTATTCTCTCCTAGATCAGGAAACGCCTGATCAGGCGGCAATCAGCGGATTCTAGCCGCCTAACAGCGCTGATACTATCGCCCATTTGACTGCCCCCCTCAAGTCCAGACTGCCTATTTTCACCGAATCTGCTATCTTACTCGCCATGAGTCTTTCCCGTGTCAGCACCCCCTGTATTGGCGTCTGCAGTACCACTTATGGTGATACTGTCTGTCGCGGCTGCACGCGATTTCTACACGAAATTGTCGATTGGAACCGTTACACCAACGAGCAAAAGACACTGGTTTGGCAGCGGTTAGACCTGCTGCTGCGCACAGTTGTGAGTAATTACGCCGAAATCATTGATGCTGAGCTGTTCCAGCAGATGCTGCGCTTCCAGAATATCCGTCACCAACCTCAGCTTTCCCCTCTGGGATGGGTGCCGGAGCTATTCAAAGCGGCGGGAAACAAGCCCTTAGATTGGGCCAGCTACGGCCTGCGTATAGACCACCGCTACGCCAATACCGCGCCACGCACCCTCTACGATCAGATAAGTGCAGACGTTCACGCTCTTGCCGTGGCCCACTACGACCGAAATCACCGAGTACCACAGACTCGATTGGCCGATTTACTCGCCAACATCTCCCTGACAGAGCCGGAAATGCTGTAGCCCTTAAATACGAAGCATAAAAAAACCCGCTCAGATAAGCGGGTTTTTTTATGTTTCGTTTCAAGCCTAGGTGCGCCAATTACGTCATAACGATCTCAGTCGGCACTTCAACTCTAAACTATTGTTTGGTACGCCAGGAGGGACTTGAACCCCCACACCTTACGGCACTAGAACCTAAATCTAGCGTGTCTACCAATTCCACCACTAGCGCGTTGTACGGGGCGCATTGTAACAGCAAGCACAAAAAGGAAAAGGGTTATTGTGCCTCTAACAGACGATAAATGGCTTTAATTTCACTTGCCTGCTTTTCCATGCGGATATTGAGCTGCACTAATTGCTGCTCCCACTGCTCTGCAGATAGGGGCTTTTGCGTGCCCGACGCGGCTACTGGCGCTGCTGCCGCGGGTTTATTCGCCAAGGCAGCAACTCTGTTCTCTAACACACTGATGCGAGAAGCCTGCTTTGCCACCAAGGCTTCCGAGGCTCCACCGCTCTGCATCGCTTTCTTGAGCTGTTCTAGCTCAGCATTGACACGACTAGAGTCTACCGCCACCTTACGAATTCGGGAGTTGATCTGTAACAGGCTCGATTGAGAGGCGGAATCCATCTTATCGGTATCTTGCCCTGCCGCATCCAGACGGGCCTCTAGCGCAACAAGGCGCTCCGACAAGGACGCAACCACCGCATTGGGGCTCCCCGCCTGATCTGTCAGCCGTTTGATTTGCTGCTGGCTGTCGAGCACAAAAATAATGCTTACAACAGCCGCCAACAACGCAGCGCACGCCACCAGTGACAAACCTATCAGCACCGCCGACGAAACGGTTGCACCACTCGATACCACCGGCTGCTGCGCAGATGAAGCGAAACGCTCACCACTGGGACGTTCCTGTGGCGGCCGATACTGCGGTGCCTGCTGTGTAGAGCTGACAGCCAGCACATCTTGATTCAACGACATCAAGCGCTTTTGTTTGTTTTCCGAAAAGTCAGCCATACATTACCTATCAGACCTGACTGTATATATATCACAATCAGGATCACTGGAACCAAATAGGCGCACGACAAAATATACAAGGCGCCTGCATTAAAGGACGAAGGGTTACTTCGCCGCCGACTCTACGCGATCAAGGCGAGTGTTCACCTCGCGCCGGTACGCGTCAAACGCACCAATCGCTGCTTCTATTTCTGTCATACGGAAATCTAAGCCTTCGCCCTTCGACTGTTCCGCCGACAGCTCCTTTAGCGCTGGCAATATCTTAGCGACCTGATCGATCACCTTTTTCTGTCCAGCCACCTGCAGCTCTGTTTGCCGCACCGACTCAGAAGCCAAATCAATCTGTGTCTGCATTTGGTTACGCTGCAAGGCGTATTGCTGTCCCTGTTTTTGCAGAGCCGCAATCACGGTCTCCAACGCAGCCACAGACTTTGTCAGCTCGGCGCGCTGTTTTTCTAGCTTACTAATGCCATCCTTATTCTTCTGGATAGACTCTTTGTTCCGCTTATTCGCCACATCCCATAGCTTGCGAATTTCCGAGTCATGTAATTTCAGTGTGTCACCAAATTGACCAGAGGACTGGCTCAGTGACTCATCCGTCGCAGACAATTGGGACTCTAGGTTCCCAAGCATTTGCGATGATTGATCGAGCTTGCTATCGAGCTGCGCTCGCATGCCTTGCAGCTCGCGAAAGAAATACGCACCCAGTACCACAATCAGAATTAACAGTACGCCTGCGGCGATCATCCAAAAACTAGACCCTTGCGACCCCGCAGGTGTCGACCTACGTCGGCCCTTCTCAGCTCCAGCAGCCTTCGACTTGCCGCCAGCAGAACTTTTTTGCGGGGACTGAGGCGCTGAGCCTGCCTGTCGACGAGACTCGCTTTCACCCAATGACACGTCATCTATCTGACCAAGAAATACTTCTTTATCGCGGGACATGTACAGGCCTCAACACTAAAATGATGGCTTGCCGAATACGGCAGGGCTATATCCAGAGGAGTTACTTCGACAAAAACAAGCTCTCATCCGATGGCGCATAAACTTGCTTACCTAACGAATAATGATTGGGCTTGTCATCACGGATAAGCGGCTGAAAGACAACCCAGGCAGGCGCGTCTACATGATCCACCAATATCCAAACCCCCGTTATCGATTGCCCTTCTGCTTGCACCGTATGCATTTTTGCCAGCGCCGCAGTCTTCCAGCTCGAATTTTCACGCGCCTTGGAGCGAATCAGTTTAATCAGCGTCCCGGCAAATTCATCCGCAGGAAGCCGAAGGCTAACCTCACCAGTGTAACCGACGATTTTCACTTCTTGCTTGCTATCCATTAAGAACGCAAACGGGTAAATGGGGCCGCCCTTCTGGATATGTTGCAAAGCCTCTGCGAGCACCTTGCCCGCCAGAGCGTCCATTTCTTGTTTAACATCCGCCGCACTGTCCGCAAAGGCCGGCCCAGCATAGGCACACATGAACAGTAACAACGCAGAAATTATTTTTTTCATATCTCGCCTTTATCGCCTTAGGTGTACGGGCTTACGTGCGTGTTATCACACTGACAACAGCAATGAGGGCAGGCGTGCTACAACGAGCAAACCGACCCTCATTAGGACTTACCTTACGCGGCAAAGTTCTTTGCAGCGAAGTCCCAGTTTGCCAAGTTCCAAAATGCTTCAATGTACTTCGGACGAGCATTACGGTAGTCGACATAGTACGCATGTTCCCACACGTCACAGGTCAACAGCGGCTTTTGGCCGTCACGGGCGATTGGGGTGTCGGCATCATCAGTATTCACAATGTCTACGCCTTCAGCCGTCTGCACCAACCAAGTCCAGCCGGAACCGAAGTTACCCATACCTTTTGCAGTGAACGCTTCTTTGAACTTATCAAAAGAGCCCCACTTCGCATCAATCGCTGCAGCAAGATCACCGGTTGGTGCACCGCCGCCATTTGGGCTAAGGCTGTTCCAGTAAAACGTGTGATTCCAAACCTGTGCCGCTTGGTTGAACAACACACCAGGGCCCGCTGTCTTAATAATTTCTTCCAGCGATTTGCCTTCGTTCGGCGTGCCTGGCACCAGCTCATTGAGCTTGGTCACGTAAGCGTTGTGATGCTTACCGTGATGATAATCCAGGGTTTCTGCAGAAATATGCGGTTCCAGTGCGTTCTTCTCGAATGGAAGAGCCGGAAGTTCGAAAGCCATGGTCATTCCCCTGACAGTTGATGAATAAATAAACGCTTTCTCTTCAGGAACTTAGCGCATGCAGAACGTCCCCGAGAAGCGTTGCGATGATAGCAATCCCCCCCGCCAGCCGCCAGTGAAAGGCCATAGAATCAGGCGAAAGCGCCGAAAGCGAACCAAAATGACCATTATTGTCAGCGATACTGACTGATCAGACACGCGGTTTACGCCAATCTTGAGTAGAATGGCCGCCGTTCAATCATCCAAAACATTTATGGAGGCCAACATGGCAGACGACGCAGTAGTCATCGTAAACGGAGCCCGCACCCCAATGGGCGGCTTTCAAGGCAGCCTCAGCGACGTTTCCGCGCCTGAACTCGGCGCCACCGCCATCAGCGCTGCCATTAGCCGCGCCGGCCTAAAGCCTGATGATATTGAAGACGTCATCATGGGCTGTGTTTTACCCGCGGGTTTGAAGCAAGGACCTGCTCGTCAGGCTATGCGCCTTGCCGGCCTACCGGACAGTACCGGCGCCGTCACCATCAACAAACTGTGCGGCTCCGGCATGCGTGCAGCCATGTTTGCTCACGATCAAATCAAAGCTGGCACTAGCGACATCATGGTTGCCGGCGGTATGGAGTCGATGACCAACGCGCCTTATGTGCTGACCAAAGCACGGGCAGGCATTCGCATGGGTCACGACAAAATGTACGACCACATGTTTCTGGACGGTCTTGAAGATGCTGAGACGGGTCGCTTGATGGGCTCCTTCGCCCAAGAAGTCGCTGATCAAAAAGGCATTACCCGCGAGCAGATGGATAACTTCGCCATCGAGTCACTGAGTCGTGCTAATACCGCCATTGATAATGGCTGGTTCAAAGATGAAATCGCCGCGGTCACCGTAAGTAGCCGTAAAGGCGACACTGTCGTTGATACCGACGAACAGCCTGGCAATGCCCGTGTGGAAAAAATTCCCACACTGCGCCCTGCTTTTGCTAAAGACGGCACCGTGACGGCGGCCAACGCCAGCTCCATTTCCGATGGTGCGTCGGCACTGGTACTGACCAAAGAATCTGTTGCCAAAGCACGCGGCCTTAAGCCTTTGGCCCGCATCGTGGCGCACAGCACGAACAGCCAGCACCCAAGTGAGTTTACCCTCGCTCCTTGTGGCGCGATCAGCAAACTGCTGGCCAAAACCGGCTGGAACGTTGAAGACGTCGATCTGTGGGAAATTAACGAAGCGTTCGCCATGGTCACCATGATGCCGATGACAGAGTTCAATATTCCACACGAAAAAGTCAATGTTAACGGTGGCGCCTGCGCGCTCGGTCACCCTGTTGGCTCAACCGGTTCACGCATTATGCTGACACTGATTCACGCGCTAAAACGCACCGGCGGCAAGAAAGGTATTGCTGCGCTGTGCATTGGTGGCGGCGAAGCAGTAGCCGTTGCACTGGAGCTAATCTAAACGCAACATAAGCGCTACACGCACGCTGCAAAAACGTTTTCGCTAGGAGGACGTTTTTGTAAAGCGTTCGGTTCAATAAAAAGGGGCGCTCATAGCGCCCCTTTTTATTGAACCGGATTTTCGAATAATGGCCATAAACAGCGCGAAATTAGCGCTCTAGTTTGTTACGCAGGTTCTCTAGTGCAACCAGCGACAAACGCTTCATCTGCGGATACAGCATGGGCTCCAACAATTGCATCGTGCCGCTCACCCGATACTTCAAGCGACGATTAAAACGGGTACCGCTGCTCTCATCTACACCATTCTCATAAGTAAGGTCATAACGAATGGTCAAGGCGCCACTGTCGGTCACGCCTGACACCTGCCAAAAGCATCCACGCTCTGCCATCTCAACTCGATACTCAGTTTTCCGTTGTATCACCAACGGCAGCCACGGCAACGGGCGTAAATGAATTACCTCAGAAAAACGTTCACCTACCGACATCACGTCGGCGCTCGCTTTAGCACTGGCAGAACTAGGATGCCATTCATGCCACCGCCACGGCTGGGTCACGTAGTCGTAAAGTTCACGCGGCGAGCATTGAATCAGCACACTGTTTTCGATTACCCGTTCAGGCATGCCCATTCCCTCAAATGATGTGTGCAACAAGCCCGCGACGGTGTTGATACGATCAACCCGCTTGCCAGCGGGCTGGGCTCGTGCCTGTCCAGCGTTTAAAAGCTCGGTTAAATGCACTTTGCTCGGAGTAGCCTAACAAGGACGCAATGTCTGTCATCGACAGGCGACCGTCACTGAGATATTCCTGCGCCAACATGCGCCGCGTGCCGTCCAGCAATGGTTGATAACGAATCCCCTGCGCCGACAACTTACGCTGCAGCGTGCGGGCGCTCATATGAAAAGAGTCTGCTAATTTCTCCACTGACGCATCCCCTTCGCGCAATAATCTAATCAGCACCCGCCGATATTCATCGGCTCGGCCCGCACCAGCAACGCCACCTTCACTGCGCTCTTCATTACGCTGCGCCTCGCGCCCCAGCATCGCTTCGGCCTGCTGATCGAGCAACGCTAACAGCGATGCATCTGGCTGGCGCAACGGTTGCTGTAGATAAGTAAACGGAATACGTAGCTCTGTGCGCGGTTGATCAAACCACACTTCGCCGGCAAAAAAATCGGCGTAAGGCGTGATGTCTGCTGGCGCAGGATTGACGAAACAAACCCGTTCAACCGGCCAGGTCTTACCGGTAATGTCACGGGCTAGCTGCACCATCGCCGCAATGCCAGTTTCATCAACGAGCTGACCTGGCTTGCCATTCTCGACCCCCCAGCGCAGCACGAGCTGCCCCGCCTCCATCTCCAAATGCATCGGGTTGACGTCGTAAACCAGTGACGCATAGCGCTCGGTGCGCGTTAACGCCTCACCAAGATTGGCGCTGGCCAGCCCAAGGTAGCCTACGATGCCGAAATGCCGCGGGGTAATACCTTGGCCTACGCGCAAACCAAATGCCGTGCCCCCCACTGTTTCTTGTGCTCGCTCCAACATACCGCGCCAGACATCAACGCGGGTATAGGGCAACTCGCGCTCATCCGGTAGAGGACCGAGTAATGACGAGGCATCCAGCCCTTCTCGAGCAAGGAACTCGTAGAGCAAGGTGACATAAGTGGTCGAAACACGATTGATATGCATGTCGTCATTTGTCAAAAAAACGTCCCCCTCTGTCAAGCCTTTTAGGCCAGAAATAGCCGATACTGCGGATATCACAACAAAAAGGGCGTACCGCCATGCAAGACCTGATGACACAACTCAACACGCTGCTAATCTCCGTCGATTTCAGAGAATGGCTTCTCGTGCTGATGACGCCGTTCTTTGTCATCGCGTTAGGGCTGGAATGGCTGCACTTCCGCGGCACCAAGATCTTTACCCTCCAAGACTCTTTCGCCAGCCTCTCGCTTGGCGGCATCTACTTGGTCATCGAGGCGTTATTTCAAGCGTTGCTGCTTGTGCATATCTACGGATTCTTTTACACCCACCGATTGTTCACCATCGAAATCACTTCCCTTTCCTTTATTGGATTGTTTGTTGGTTTGGAATTTTTCTATTACTGGTTTCACCGTAGTAGCCATCGGGTGCGCTGGTTTTGGGCGGCCCACGTTGCCCATCACGCCTCCGAGCATATGAATTTCACCACCGCTTCACGGCAAAGCGCACTGTATTTTCTTGGTGGCTATTGGATTTTTTATATTCCCTTAGTGGCCATTGGCTTCGAGCCGGTCTGGGTGCTGTTTATGTACTCCCTCAACCTCGCCTACCAATTTTTTATTCACACGCAATGGATACCGAAGTTGCACCCAGCCATTGAGTATTTATTCAATACGCCCTCGCACCATCGCGCCCACCACGGCCGCAACCCACGCTATATCGACAAAAACTTTGGCGGCACTTTTATTATTTTCGATCGATTGTTCGGTACGTTTTCGGAAGAATGCGAAGAAGAGCCCGTCGATTACGGCATTACCCGCCAGCTCAATAGCTTTAACCCGATCTGGCTAAACCTGCACGAATGGGTTGATATGTTCCGCGACGTTCTCAAGCCAGGGCCATTGTGGCTGCGCCTGAAGCATCTATGGATGCCGCCAGAATGGGAGCGCCCCAATACGCCGACTCAGCCAATAGTACAATCCGATGATGACTGGGACGGCGGCACGGAAAAACAGAACAGTTAGGGAGCCTCTGAAAGACGTGATTTTAAACATGCCGCCAAGTCTGCTTGCAGAAGATAAGACTGTGAAAACAAACGTCGCGTAATCGCGACCAACAAGACGGTCAAGCACAATGAGCCTACATCAACGCACATTGCGATTTAGAGAAACATATCGTGCCGCAATATCGCCACGTTACAGCGGCCTATTGCACGGCGGTTTTGTATTTGGCGTCGGCCTCAGCGTTATCGGCTACTGCCTTATCCATGTGCCCGCGCTGGAGTGGCGCTTAGCGATCGCATTTATCGCTGCGACACTGATCTTTAACGTGGGTGAATACATCGCACATCGTGAGCTTGGGCATAAGAAGAGACGGTTCGCCAAACTGTTCTACTCTCGTCACAGTGGCGATCACCATACGTTCTTTAGTCATGAAGATTATCTTATCGACACTATTCGTGACTTACGTGTGGTGCTATTTCCGGCTCCATTACTTCTCGCGGTGACCTTTATCTTTGCCGCACCGCTCGGATGGTTCATCGCTCAGGTGTTTGGCACGGGTTCGGGCTGGGTCATGGCCGCGTCGATTATTTTTAATTATCTGCTGTATGAATTTATCCACCTATACAATCACCTGCCCGACCACTACAGCATCACCCGCTGGCCAGTCATTCGGCAGATGCGTGAATACCACCGGTTGCACCATCACCCCGACAACGCAACCCGGTATAACTTCAATATCACCTATCCGATTACCGATTGGGTACTCGGTACTCGCCTATAGCGGCACGGCGACACCTGCCGCTTGCGGGGCAAGCTCCCACAAAAACAGCAAAGCTGTACATGCCTCCGTAAGAGTCCGACCTGCTAGCAGATCCGTGTTGATGTGATCTGAAGTTAATCGCTTATGGGGAAGGTCCTAAGGGCGACCTGTGTGGCTTGATATTTGTACGAGTCGCCAATACTTTTTAATCCGTATAAGCCGGATGATGCTCTTTCGGTTGAATAATCTTCTGATCTTTCACTTTCGCCATAGTGCCCATCGCCCAGTGTTGCGCTTGGCGACCGCTGGCCTCAAGTTTACGACGCCCCTTCTGCGTCAAATTACCGCTGACGTAACGCAATAAGCGAGGGCCCGCTGTCATCAGCGGATACCAAGGCACGATATTTTTGGGTAATCCTAAACTGTCACGTTGTTCACCATTTAAAAATAAACTGGTGGTGCTCAAGTGCTGGTGATACAGCGCCTTAGTTAACATGCTGTGTAGCATTGGGTGCTTGGCCTGCCATGGGTAGCGACGCTTAAGCGGCTCCTGTGCCAGCGCACTGCCCAGCTCTTTACTGGTCCAGTCGGCTTGGCTTTGCGTCATATAGGTTTGGTACAATAACACCAACCCTTCGCGCTCAGTGTCGGCTAGCCAGCGCTCTTCAACCCCCATTAACCAGCCGGCATATTTCCACAAATGCATGACCGCTTTGGATTCCTTCGGTGACGCTGGAATACCTAGCGCACGTACACCGATCAGCATCACCACGCCAAAGGCGAGGTACGTCGCCACGGTATCGGTTTGATTAATCGGCAGCCCCCACTTGCCGTTATCCCACTCGGTTCTTTTTTGCAGGTTCTTGCGAACTAACGCATGAATCATTCGCACCCGCAGTGTTGTTTTAAAGCCATCGCCAAAACGTTCTAAACCGCCAAGTTCCGTGCAGTCCATCCACCACTTGCCTGTTTCCGCAATACGCTGGCCGGCTTCTTTATTGAGCGCCCCGGTTAACACCAAGGCATGATTAAACGCCGACAATAAGTACCCACCCATCAGCGCGAAGTCGCGCAAAATAAACGGCCCTGCTAAGCCGGTGCGATGAATAAACCGCATGCCTTCTGCAACCAAATCACGATCCAACCAAGGCGGGTCTCTATCCACCATCGCAAAAAAATGTTTTAGCGGCGCAGGCGCATCGGCAACACTCTCCACACCGTGCTCCAGTGCTTGCTCAAATAATTTCCGGCCATCACCCACACCAATGTCATACATCCAATCGAGCAGGCTATCCATTGGCGCATCGCCATCCCATAAGGCATCGACAAGCGCATCAAACTCTTCTCGGCTCGGCGACGGATCACGTCCTAAAAGCGCCTTCATCCATAAAGGTTTCGAAATTGTCGCTTTCGAGAAAGGCCGCACACGGCTCGGCGGCAAACGGTTTTCCAGCGTTGCCGCAGACACGACGTGGTTTGCCACATCAGCCTCCACATGATCAGACTCTTTGTATTCCTTCGCGCTCTTCGCCCCAGTTTGCTTGGCCGAACCGCCGTTAATACGGGCCATTTACATCCCCTTATAATCAGTTAGCTTGCCACGCAGACACGTTATTGCGAATATCTACTCGCAATCAACTCGCATTTTCGATCACTATCTGACCACTCCAATATTAGTGGGCCTTTCAAGCAGGAGCCATCTGTGCGCAAGCTACCAAAACAGCAACGCTCAAGAGCCTTAGTGGAAAGCCTCATTGATGCAACCGCCGCCGTATTGGCTGAACACGGCCTCGATAACACCACCACCAATCATATCGCCGATGCAGCCGGCGTCAGCGTTGGCTCTCTCTATCAATACTTTCCCGACAAAGAATCGCTTATTGAGGCGCTGCTTGAGCGCATGGTTAAAGACCTGACTACCGCCTTCAATTTTCAACTCGATAGCCAAAACCTCGGCGAACTCGACCTTGAAAACTTGGCTCGCATTGCCATCGCTATTGGCCTGACAACTCTACGGGCCAACCCGCTGTACCTCGAACTCATGCAAAACTGGCACCGGCTGCCGGTCATGGGCCCGCTGGATAAGCTTGAGCAATACATGCTCAACGTGGCACGCCTCTACTTCTTACAGCACTTTCAGCGCTATCCCGTCGATAATCTGCAGGCAAAGCTGTACGTGCTCATTAACAGCACCCTGTTCACCCTCGCACGCTATCTCAGCCAAGATAATAATGCGCTGCGCGAGCAGGATATTCTCAACGCCCTCGTTGATATGATCTCGAATACTCTGGGCAATAAATAAACGTCGCGTGTTTCACGCCCAAGGCCATTCCGCTACCGCTCTTCATCGCTCCCATCCAGTCAAGATCCCACCCAGAAAAACTCCAGCCCTATAAGGACAGATTTGAAGGATAGATTCTAAGGAGTAGTATCGAGAGAGGGCCGAATCCATTCGACCTCAATACGCGGCCGTCATGACATAGTCGAACTCATGTAGTCATACACCACTCATACATCAGTCATACATGAGCCTATAGAAAGGGAGAGCACAGTGAGCAGCGACAAAACAAGCAGCGGGAAAAATAGTCTCGGCACCGCCACCACGCTAACCGTTGGTGACGAAACCATTCATTATTACTCTTTGCCAGCATTAGCCTCGCAAGGCTGGGGCGACCTCGACAAACTGCCGTTCTCCCTAAAAGTGCTGCTAGAAAACTTATTGCGCTTTGAAGATGGCGACACGGTGACCAGCGACGATATTCGCGCGCTGGTCAAGTGGAGTGAAACGCGTACATCAGACCGCGAAATTGCCTACCGCCCCGCACGCGTTCTGATGCAGGACTTTACCGGCGTGCCCGGCGTGGTCGACCTCGCCGCCATGCGCGATGCGATCAGTGCCGCCGGAGGCGATCCGAATCGTATTAATCCGTTAACGCCCGTTGATCTGGTTATCGACCACTCAGTGATGGTCGACAAGTTCGGGCAAGCAACCTCCTTTGCAGACAACGTCGAAGCCGAGTACCAACGCAACCGCGAACGCTATGAGTTTCTTCGCTGGGGACAGCAAGCGTTTGAAAATTTTCGCGTCGTACCACCGGGCACCGGTATCTGCCATCAGGTAAACCTAGAGTACCTTGCCAAAGGCGTATGGAGTGCGGACATTGATGGTCAGCGCTGGGCCTACCCCGACACGTTAGTTGGTACAGATTCGCACACCACTATGATTAATGGTCTCGGCGTACTCGGCTGGGGCGTAGGGGGCATTGAAGCGGAAGCGGCAATGCTCGGGCAGCCGGTATCCATGCTGATTCCAGAAGTCATCGGCTTCAAAATGGAAGGCTCACTCAACGACGGCATTACGGCCACCGACCTCGTACTCACCGTCACCGAAATGCTGCGTAACCATGGCGTCGTTGGAAAGTTTGTCGAGTTTTATGGCGACGGGCTCGCTGACCTGACATTGGCCGACCGTGCCACTATCGCCAACATGGCGCCCGAGTACGGTGCCACCTGCGGCTTCTTTCCCATTGATGCACGCACCGTTGAATACCTAACTCTGTCCGGCCGCGACGACGACACCATTGCACTGGTCGAGGCATACTGCAAAGCGCAGGGTTTATGGCGTGAATCGGGTCAACCTGACCCCGTCTTTACCGACAGCCTAACGCTCAATTTAGATGACGTTTTGCCAAGCCTTGCTGGGCCGAAAAGACCGCAAGACCGAGTGCTGCTAAGCAAAATCCCCGAAGCATTTCTCAAGGTGCAAAGAGAGCAAGCGCCAGACCAAGATGTGAGTGAAATGCAAAGCGAAGGCGGCGCACAAGCCGCCGTTGGGGCAGACCACAGCGCCGATAAAAGCGCAGAGACGATGATTACACTCAACGGTGAAACACACCGCCTCAGCCACGGTGATGTTGTCATTGCGGCCATCACGTCTTGTACCAACACGTCTAACCCGAGCGTTATGCTGGCGGCGGGTTTACTCGCACAGAACGCCCGCGCAAAAGGGCTTAAAACCAAACCTTGGGTGAAGACATCGCTCGCGCCTGGCTCCAAGGTCGTCACCGAATACCTTGCTAAGGCCGGCGTTCAGGACGACCTCAACGCTTTAGGCTTTAATCTTGTCGGCTACGGCTGCACCACCTGCATTGGCAACTCAGGTCCACTGCCCGAAGCGGTCGAGCGCGGCATTCAAGCAGGTGATTTAATTGTCGCCTCAATATTGTCGGGCAACCGAAACTTCGAAGGCCGTGTCCACCAAAGCGTCAAAACCAACTGGCTGGCATCACCGCCATTGGTGGTCGCCTATGCTTTAGCGGGTTCCGTGAAAATCAATCTCAGTACTGATTCACTCGGCAAAGGCCGTGACGGCAAACCGGTTTACCTGAAAGACATTTGGCCAAGCAATACTGAAATCCAGAAAGCACTACAGGCTGTTAGCCGGGAAATGTTCCGCAAAGAATATGCGTCGGTGTTCAGCGGTGACGAACAATGGCAAGCGCTACCCACCTCTTCAGCGAAAACTTATCACTGGAAAAAAGATTCTACCTATATTCAGCATCCACCCTTTTTCGACGGCTTAACAAAAGCCCCACCAACAATAAAACCTATCCTAGGTGCGCATATTCTAGCGCTGCTGGGCGACTCTATTACCACCGATCACATTTCCCCCGCCGGTAATATCAAAGCCGACTCCCCTGCCGGGCATTACTTGCAAGGGCACGGTGTTGAGCCACGCGACTTTAATTCTTACGGCTCACGCCGCGGCAACCATGAAGTGATGATGCGCGGCACCTTCGCCAATATTCGTATTCGCAATGAAATGGTGCCCGACGTTGAGGGCGGCTTTACCAAACACATGCCGCAAGGCGAAACACTGCCGATCTATGGCGCAGCCATGCGTTACATCAACGACGACATTCCAACAGTGGTGATTGCAGGTAAAGAATATGGCACGGGCTCTTCCCGTGACTGGGCCGCAAAAGGCACCAACTTGCTGGGCGTCAAAGCCGTTATCGCCGAGAGCTTCGAACGTATCCACCGTTCAAACCTCATTGGCATGGGCGTATTACCGTTGCAATTTAAGCCGGGGGACAGCCGCAACACGTTAAAGCTCACCGGCGCAGAACGAATTGATGTGCCGAAGCTATCGGCTGAAATCAAGCCTGGCGATACCGTTGAGGTAATTATTCATGCTGAGAACGGAGAGCAACAGCGAATCAAAACAACCTGCCGTCTCGATACTGCCACCGAAGTGAAGTACTTCTGCAACGGCGGTATTTTGCACTATGTGCTGCGCAGCATGATGTAACGCATAACAGCCCATTGAGTAGCGG
The DNA here is from genome assembly GCA_018067045.1 of Gammaproteobacteria bacterium. Taxonomy (GTDB): domain Bacteria; phylum Pseudomonadota; class Gammaproteobacteria; order Pseudomonadales; family Alcanivoracaceae; genus JARGPN01. The sequence goes on along the minus strand of JAGPVL010000004.1, from coordinate 66,178 downwards.
GCAAAAGAAAAGAACAGGTAACGGGGTCAGGCGACCTCGTTACCATCATCCGGTAAAAAAGGCTCACGCAACAACGTCGCATAATTACGACACGCATCTGTCCAGGTAAAAATGCCTGCCAGACGCTGGTGATGAATCACCACCACCACTGAGCAATGCTCACGCGCCATCATGTCTAATACCGTGTCTGCGCGCTCCTTAGCCTCAACACAACGTACCGTTTCCAATACATCACTCAAAGCACCGCTTGCGCCGCAGGCTAACTGGTCAAAATGTACGACACCGGCAACATCGCCGCCATCACGTGTGACCGGCAAATGGTGTACTTGGTGATCTTGCATAAAACGTCGTGCGTCCGACGCCGTGGTGTGTGCATCCAAATGCCATGGGAATGCAGTCATCAATGCACTGATATGCGGAATTCGCTTCATCATTGCCTCCTTGGCCCGAAGGGTTGCTGTACCAGTCTACGCCTGCACGATAGGGTCGCAATAGAGGTTCTGGTAGACTAGGCGCCCGTTTTCCTCAAGTTGTAGTTGATAGATGACAATACGAGCTCATTTAGCGATTACCGTTGCCCTGCTTGCCCCCGTGCCGTACGTGGCGAAGTCTTTTGCTGGGGAGTTCTCGGAGCCAAACGCCACCCAGCAGAGCACTGCCCAAAAGAGCGCGGCCACACCAACCAGCACCTCACACATTCAACGGAAACAATCTGCCGCAGTCGAGTCCAACACAGAACTCCTAACCGACGAGCTACGCGACGCCGAAACACGGCGCCACGACGAACTGGGCTCGCGTGTTAATGATATCGAAGCACAGGCAGAAACGATTCGTCAGCTGACACAGCGCCAAGCGGAATATATCAAACAACTGGAAGCAAAAATTGACGCCCTCAAGGCGCAGGGAGCTGCAGAGTGAATGCGCAGACAACTTGGCCAAACACCTATAACAACGCGTACTATTGTGCACATCATCAGGCAACGCCAACGCGCTCCCTATGCCATGCCGTTTCCAGCGCGAAGAGTAACGCCGCGCCTATGCAGAATACGTCGGACTGTAGATCATGCTGAAACACCTTATTCAACGTATTCGTGGCAATAGCGATAAGCACGCTCATAAAAACACGAAAAGTACCGTGACGAACACTAACGCCACTTACAACGACAATGTTCAGATCAACAATGACGTTCGCATTGAAACGCTGTCCGAAATGCAGCCGCCAACACTCACCGACCAAATTGCCAGTGATCTTGGTGGCTCTCCCATACACGTGCCTGTGTTTTCGCCCTCCGGCGCCCCGTCTAGAGCATCGCGCAGCGCCCAACAAAAACCGGCCAAAGCCGACGACATGTCCGGCCTACCCTTCATGATTCGCCCCGCCGACGCGTCAGAAATAAACCGCCTTAACGACGTTTTTGTTCGCGCCATCGAGGGTTCTGCCAAGCGTGACTACAACGCAGCACAAATCACCGCTTGGACCAGCAAAGCGAACAGTACCGAGTTCAGTGCAGCACTCACCGACGGCGTAACAATTCTCGCCGAGCATCACGACCAACCTATTGCCTTTGCCCAGTTAAGCCCCAATGACTGCATCCGCATGCTCTACGTCGACCCCGAATGGGCCAGTCTCGGCATCGCTACCCTGATGTGCCAATACCTTGAAGATGAAGCCCGAATTCTCGGCAGCAAACGCCTAACCACAAACGCCAGCCTCACGGCAAAACGCTTCTTTGAAAGTATGGGTTTTAAAGCCGAGCAAGAAGAAACCGTCGAAATTAACGGTGTGGCATTGAATAGAACCAGAATGGAAAAGCGGCTAACCGTTTAATTAACCGCCTCTGACTAGGCCAAGTTTTGGCTTTCATCCGCGCGGATCGCTTGCCAGCAAGCTCCCACACAAACATCAAACCGCACTACCTTTGCAAGAGCCTGCTTGCAGGCAATGTATTTGCTTTGATCCTGCGCTGATCGGCTTATCAGCAGGCCCTGACACCATATCCGGCCGCGCCCCTAGTGCTGAAACAACCGTGTTGAAACAAAAAAATCAGCTTTATCCGAGGTAGCCGAATAAATTTAATCCCTCACCAAAAACAGGCTCAACGACGGCACATAAGTAATCAACATCAGTACCGCCAGCAACACCAACATAAACGGGATGGTGGCGCTAAATAGCTCGGTAATCGATTTCTTAAAGCGATAGCTCGCAATAAACAAGTTCATGCCCACCGGCGGGGTGATGTAACCAATCTGCATATTCGCAACGAAGATAATTCCCAGATGCACAGGATCAATGCCGTAGCGCAAGGCTACCGGCAAGATGAGCGGCACCATAATCACCAAGGCGGCAAAAATATCCAGCAATGCACCAAGCACCAGCAGAACAATATTCAGCAGCAGTAAAAATGCAACTTTGCTTTCCACATGCGTCTGAATAAAGTCGAACAACGTTTCCGGCACGCCTGAATAAACCAAGTAATCGGTAAACGCGAGGGCAACACCAAGAATCAACAAAATTCCACCGACCATCACCATCGACTCACGCATAATGCCCGGTAGACGGCGTAACGAAATCTCACGATACAAAACCACTTCCGCAACCAGCACATACAGCGCCGTGACCGCAGCAGCCTCACTGACCACCAAAAATCCGGAAAAAATACCGCCAAGGACGACAAAAGGTAATGGAATTTCCCAGCGCGCCTCCCACAAAGCGGCACGTAACTCAGCAAAACTGAACGGCTGCTTCGGCACAGGATCTTTGCGCATGGCCCACAAACACCACAGGTATAACGCCACAATCATCAGTAATGCCGGAACCAAGCCCGCAAGATACAGATCAACAATGTCGACCTGCGGCATTTCCAACTGCTGCGACATTTGCTGCGCAATAATGCCGTAAATCAACAAAGGGACTGATGGCACGATCAATAAACCAAGACTGCCCGACGACGTCATCAGGCCGAGATTAAAACGTTCTGCATAACCGGCTTTCGCCAAGGCAGGAAGTAATAACGCACCGAGGGCAACAATGGTGACACCACTGCCGCCGGTTAATGCGGTAAAAAACGCGCACGCAATCAGCGCAACAAATGCCATGCCGCCAGGCATCCAACCAAGCGCCGCCTGACTTAAACGCATCATACGGTCTGCGGTTTTCGACTCACTCAATAAAAAACCGGCAAAGGTAAATAGTGGCAGCGCCATCAACACGACCGAATTGGCCATCTGATAAATGTCGATATGCAACACCGCTAACTCAGTGTCTAAGCTATGAAAGCCCAACGCGGCGGCGCCGAGAATAATTGCAAAAAGGGGCGCACCGAGCAGCGCCAAGACAATGAGCAGAATAACCCCAACGATAATCACGCGTGTGGCTCCTGCATCGGCGGACGTCGGTTAAGCAAATCAAGTACCAGCAAGATAGCGTAGCGGCCAGCAATCATGGCAAAGCCGAGCGGAATAATTGCCTGCAAGACCCACGATGGCACGCCGGCGAACCCCGATGTCGGAAACTCCCTCTCTCCAAGCACAAAAAAGAAAGAGTGCCACGCCACCAATGCGCAAATACCTGAGGTAAAAAAATCCACTAACACCGCTAGCCAGCGCTGAACCGAGGCGGGCAAATAATGAGAAGCTATATCAATACGAATATGTTCGTCACGGCGCGATGCGATCATAGCGCCCAACAAACCTATCCACAGCACGGCGTTCTGTAAAAATGGTTCTATCCACACCAGACTGGTGCCAAAGAAGTTACGCAGAATAATTTGCAGCACCCCCATCAACACCATAAACAAAAGGACGGCCACTATCAGGCCGTCCTCAAAAAAGTGCATCCACCGAATAACTCGCCTCATTATTTACCTGCGCCCTGCTTGCCAGCACGAAATTCTGCCAACAACTTATGCAGTGTTTGCGCCATCGCGGTGGAAATCTCACCTTCTTCAACCAGCTCTTTTGTCGCTTTATCTGCGTAGCTTTTCCACACTGTCATTTGCTCGGCGCTCGGCTCAACCACCTGCAAACCATGCTTCTGGATAGCGTCATAGGCCTCGATATTGGCAACGCGGCTCTCTTTATCCATCTGTACGAATGTCGCTTCAAAAACATCACGCACTGCCTGTTGATCGGCTGACGTCAGTTTTGAAAAATGCTTTTTACTAATCGCCAAAATACCGTAGGTATACAACAAGGGGACATCAGTCAGGTATTTCACCCGCGAGTGCCATTGCAAGGTCAACGCAGCCACTGGCGGCGCCGCAAACGCATCTACCGCACCGGTTTGCAGTGACGTCAGCACAGTACCAATATTGAGCATAATAGGAGACAACTGGAAAATTTTCGCCGCCTTTGCCGAACCCGTATCGTGTGCTGGCAACCATAACTTTTGATCGCGCAACGCTTCCACACTGGCCACCGGTTTGGTGCTCATCACATAAGCAAAACCACCGTCGGCCGCGCCAAACGTCACCCAACCTTTTTCGTCAAAACCTTTTTGGATCATTGGGTCCATTACCTTACGAACGTAATCGACTTCTTCATAAGACTTGAACGCCAACGGTAAATTCAGCACTTGGCTATCACGATACTGTTGCGCAAACGCGCCAGCTTGCGCCATTGCGCCATGCAGTTGTCCAATGGAGATTTTGCGTTGCACGGCACGGTCATCCCCCATCACGCCGCCGGGGTAAATTTTGATTTTTACCCGGCCATCAGTACGGGCTTCAATATCTTTGCCCGCATCAATGAGTTGATTAACGGCACTGGTTCCCTGCGGATACATCGTCGAGATTTTTAATACGGTGGCAGCCTGCACCAGTAATGGCACACTAAAAACTAAGGCTATAACAACTCTCAACATGGTTTTTCTCCAACGCATTCGACAGCTAAGCAACCGTCATTATTCAAAGTATTCAGCGGAACCGTCCAGCAGCGCCTGTGCTTCACGCTGGGCGTAACGGTTTTGCAATGTGAGCCCGTGCTCGTTCGGATCAGCTTCTAACACTTCGCGCAAGAGTTGATCATGCAAAGACTGGTCAAACACCATGCGGGCGTAACGCTCTGCACACAATGTTTTCGCCAATAGGTTACGACCACCAGAAAGGCTCACCGCTTGATCAAAGTGCGACTTTGCCAAATCAGGGTTACCGCCCAGTGACGCCGGTAAAATGCTATTCAGGGCACCAAGATACATGTGTGCCTGACCGAATTCATAGTCTTCATCAAGTTCGACCACACGCTGCATCAGCGCGTCGACGCGGCCAAGCTCGCCAACCGCGCCCCAATCGCTGCTGTTTTGCTGAATATAACCAACCCAGGTTGAACCCAGTACATACATTGCCGGCACATCACCCTTGCCCGCTCCGGCAAGTAAGTCATCGAACTCTTCAATCGGCATGGTGCGCACGTCACACCAATCGTCATCGTTGGCACAGGCGGCGCGCAACGCATAGCCCATCGCTTTGCCCGTCATACGTTGGGCACGTTCAGGGTCAGTGATATAGATACCCGCGTAGGCGGAATAGAGACTGGCACCACTCTGTAAAAAAGATTCGCTTTCTGGCCAGTTAGCAATCATGCCATCGATCATCAGTAAATAAGTCGGCAAGCCTTCGCCGACCAACTCTATATCGTCGTTATCCAGCACGCCGTAGGAAAGGTTCTCGCCCAGACGCGTCACAGCACAAGCCTGCACCAGCGCCACTAAAGTCAGTATTGTCACACTTCTAAAAATAGCGCTCGCTAAAAAAGCACTCAGTGAAAGAGAAGATAAACGCACGGAAATCGCCATTTTTTTATTTTTACCTATTCAAAACGCATCGGCGCCCTTTATAGCAGCCGCAATCCAGCAACTCAAACAGACCTGAGCCGCCCTAAACTACTGCTCCAACGTGCGGCCGCGCCGCATTAAGCCGGTAACCGCGCCAATCGCGCAACCGCTGAGCAAGCCTACAACATGGGCCGTGTTGGCAATATTGCCGACAAAACCGGTCATACAGATAAACAGCCAAGCCACCATCAGTATGACCACCTCTTTGCGTAAACCGTAGCCTGCGCCTGGGTTGGTTTTACCATATAGCCAAAGATAACCAAGTAGCCCGTAAACGACGCCAGACAGGCCGCCGAAGCCGGGGCCGCTAGCGTAGAACTGGGCAAGATTAGAGGCTGCCGCGGTTGCCAGCGTCAACCACAGTAGCTGCCAGCTTGATTGGAAGCGCTCAACAATACGCCCCAGATCTACCCACCAGAGCAAATTGAAGATGATATGCAGCGCCGTCAGGTGCATCAATGCAGGGGTAAATAATCGCCAAGGCTGCGTCGACAGCTCCGCCAAACTTTGCGGAAAGCTCAACGCGTTATAAAACAATCCACCAACAAACCATTGGCTCAAAAACACGACCGCGCACACTACAAAAACAATTTTGACCATCGGCCCGATGCTGCGCCACCAGTCTCCCGTAAACATGCCGGGCTGTGCTCCCAACGCGACAGGCTCGCTTACCTGCCACGCCGATTGTTGAAAACGCGGTGCCGCAGGGTTGGCTAAAAACTCTTCTAGCACGGTCCGCGCTAGGTCAAACTGATCAGCATCCGAGACCCGTAAAATAGCGCCATCGGTGGTCTCCTCGACTTCAGCACGAATACCCTGCTGGGCCATAACCTGAACCAAAAGATGCGCGGGTTGAGCCTGCTTAAAACGAACCAATTCCTGCATGACGACAGCTTACCTCTTGATAATTCTTCACGCTCAATGCCAGATCTAGTGAGACGGCAGCGCCCTATAGCCCCACAACGCTCGAAAGCAGCGACAGCTCAGATCACAAGACCACTTGCCCCGCAAAATCGCACCACGTTACCGATGCCACGCGTAAGACTGCAACGCCGCCGTTCTTTGTTCGGCTGGCAATGCAGCAATTTGTTCCACTTTTTGCCAAAAGCATGGCCATTCTCCGTCACAGCCCGAGAGCATCACGTCAAAGGCCGCCACCCAGCCTTCATAATCCGCAAAAGTGTTCAGCTGAGCGTTATTAAGCGGGCCATCAAACCAATTCCGATAACCTGCCAGATCCGGGTTGCCGGCAAGCGCCAACGAAAAAGCCTGCCTCAGATCAGCACGCATCTCATCGCGGAGCGCCATCTTAACAGAGTCAGTCTGCTCGGACTGATACAGCGACATCAGCATCTCGCGGGTCTCGTCAACCAGCGCCAGCACATGCTCACGCGCCGCATCACGGCGAACCATGCTGTCTTGTGCGTCCGTTAGTGATTGATCATGCGAAAGCTGATCCGCCACCTCATCACCTGTCGCCCTGTTGCGCACAAGCCAGCGACGCACACCCTCCCGCGCCACTGCCGTCGCTAAGCTTTCATTAAAGCGGGTATCCCCTTTCAGATAAAAACGACGGTGCACCAACTCGTGAAACAGCAGCTCAGTAAACCAAGCATCGCTATCCGCCAACATCGGCGTGGTGATGGGATCGTCAAACCAGCCCAAGGTCGAATAGGCAATGGCGCCGCTGGCGTAAACCTCAAAACCCTTGTCGCGCAACTTCTGCGCATCGCGTTCGGCGCGCGCCTGATCGAAATAACCACGATAGCTGGCGCAGCCAACCACCGGGTAACACCATTGCTTTGGGGATAATGATAATGGCGGGGCTGCGAACAAATTCCAGGTCGCCCAGTCTCGATCAAGCGTCACGTATTCGCTGTATGCATCGTCGACGGGCAGCTGAAGCTGCGCTTGGGCAAACTCCCGCAGTTGCTCACTAAGGACTAATTTATGTCGGATCGGTTCAGGCGTCGCAGCGCTTGCGACCACGTCAGCGACCGGCTGACGAGCGCGCATCAGATCGGTATGGCCACTAATGAGGTGGCCATAATAACCAGGTAGGCCGCATCCTGAGAGACCCACGCCGACACTAACGCAAACCAATAACACAACGCACAAACGAACGTGGCGACTGTGCTCTCTGACAAAGCCGAACGTGCCGTTACGCCCGGGAAACGTACGCACGCTCGCTCGTGTTGACCTTAACCGTTTCGCCGACCTCAATATATTCCGGCACCGACACCACCAACCCCGTATTCAAGGTTGCAGGCTTAGTGCGCGCTGACGCCGACGCACCTTTCAGCCCTGGGGCGGTATCAACAATTTCCAGCACCACGGTTTGCGGTAGTTCAAGACCAATCACCGCATCTTCAACTAACAGCACTTGCACGCCAGAAGTCGCCTCGGTAATAAACGCCATTTCGGCTTCAATATCAGCCTGCTTAAATGGGTATTGGCTATAGTCTTCGGCGTCCATAAAAATACAGTCGTCACCATCGATATAGGAGAACTGTACCTGCCGACGACGTAGCTGCACTGTCTCGACATCGTCATCGCCTTTAAAGCGCTCTTCGTATTTACCACTGCCCGTGACCGCATGCGCCTTAACCCGATAGAGCGTTGCCGCCCCACGCGCCGACGGTGACTGCACGTCGATCTGGCGAATCACAAAAAGGCCACCATTGACCGTCAGGACATCTGAACGTTTGAGTTCACTCGCTTTAGTCATACTAAAAATTGCGCTCCGCATCGCAGGAAAGTTTCACTGAGTGGATGCTAGCGGAAGCGGCCGCGGCGGCAAAGAGGTAAGTCAGGTATCCGTCGCGCCACGCAGTGTCATGGCCGAGTGCCGACACGGCCTAGGTTCACTCTATAAGCGCCGAATTCGGTGCATCAAATGGCATACCCAGAACAACACGCTCGATCGAATGCTGTGCCGTTGCACACAACGCAGACGCGTCCTTACTTGATAACTTGCTCGTATCAATGCTCGGCAACCAACACAGCTGCACACGAATATGATCACGGCGTAGCAACCGCCATAAGTGTCCCTGAAACGTATCCTCACCCAGAAAAGCCGGCTGCTCATCAACCCCGCCCTGCGCATCGAGGTAACGCACTGCTAGCGGCTGAATAACAACTTGCGCCATCACTGGGGCACGAAACAGTGCGGGAAAAAACCGGCGCAACTGCTGGCCGTCCGTGGTGGTTCCTTCGGGAAACACCAACACCGCCGTGCCCTGCATGAGATGGCTGGCCAGTTCGTCCGCTTTACGATGTGACTCACCACTACCACGGCGGATATACAAGGTGCCTGCGGCACTGGCTAGCTGACCGATCAACGGCCAGTCACGCACTTCTGCTTTTGATAAGAAATGGACGTTCTGCGCGGCACCAATCACCGGGATGTCCAACCACGAAATATGATTACTGACAAAAAATCGCGCATCAGCATCAGGCCGGCCAAGCACCTCTACGTCCACATTCAAGATGCCGAGTAAAGTTCGTTGCCAGCGCTGTGCGGCGCGCCTTACCCGTGGCGCCCGCGGCTGCCAATAAGCTGCCAACAACAAGCCCAATAACAAACCATAAAAAATATGCGCCACCACGCGAACAAGTCGGTAGCTACGCCTAGCCTCAACCCGCACCGCATACGACACGTGGCGCAACCAGCCAGACCCGATTCCCACTAATGTTGTGTCATCAACCAGCTGGGCGCGCATTTAAACCGCCAGCGGTTGCAAAAAATGCTGTACGTATCGTTGCGGCAGACGATCCAGCGACAGCAAGATAAAAAAGTCGAGGCAGTTAAACTCCGGGTCCCAACATGGTTCTCCGCAAACCTCTGCGCCCATCCTCAAGTAGGCTTTTAGTAACGGCGGCATACGGACACTAGCCTGTTCATTCACACCGACCTGCAACGAATTTAGTGGCTGGGCGGGTTTTACGCGTCGATCACTTTCACTCAAATGCTTGTCGCGAATACGCTGCACGATCGCTGCGACGTCGTAGCCCTCATTCAACGCGACACTCGCGCAGCCAATCAGGTAGCGGACATCTGCTTCAATCATATATTGCGCAAGGCGCGACCAGAGCACGGCGATGACCGCGCCGTTTCGATAATCGGGATGAATACAGGTGCGGCCGATTTCGGCTATACGGCCATCGAGCTGCTCCAGCATACTCAAGTCAAATTCACCGGCGGAGTAATAGCCACCGCTACGTGCCACGCGCTCATGGGGTAGCACTCGGGTATAACCAACCATTTCGCCGCTGTGGTTATCACGCACGATAAGGTGCAAGCAGTGCTTGTCAAAACGATCACGGTCTAAACCAAAGGGCGAGTTAATTGCCGCGCCGTATTCCTCGGAAAACACTCGATACCGCAGGCGCTGCGCCCGCACAATATCGCGACGCGAGCGGCTAAACTCTGCACTAAAGCGTCCTGCACTGGGCGATTCATTCGCCTCTTGAACCAGCCACTTGCCTTGCGGCCGAATTTTTTCCGCCGTCAGCAGAAACGGTTTTGCCAACGCGCTGTTAAGCGCCTTAATCTTGTCTGCGGCAATTGCCAGCATGCAACTCTCCCGGAACCCTTGGCTCCATGACTATTTGCCATAGTCTGGAAAAGCAGCATTGCAAATCGGTGAAGACACGGTGACAGTTTCATAACAGTCAGCCACGCACCCGGCGACTCAGCACACAACCCGCATAGCCGACTTATAACGAGAACTGTATGACCGCCAACGTCGCATCGACGCTACCGTACCCAATGGAAGTCAAAAAAGGGCAACGCTATTTATTCTGTGCCTGCGGCCGCAGCGATACGCAGCCATACTGCAACCGGACGTGCGCCGACCATAGTGACTCGCATTTAAGCGCCTCAAGCATTAACGTCTCGGCCCCTCACGAAAAGGCGCCTGCTGATTTTCCCGAAGCGATCACTTACGTTGCTGGCCGAGATCAGATAGTCTTTTTCTGTGGCTGCAAGCAGTCTGCAAAGCTCCCCATCTGCGACGGCAGTCATATCAAACTAACCAACAGGGCTCCTCGGTGACGGAAACACAGCGACATATATGGACAAACCCCTTCCGACGAGCCTCGCTGGCCACACAGGTGCTCAACGCTTGGCGGGCCACCCCTCTGCTCGAAGGTGTGCCTGGCCGCGTTAGCGCTCAGCTCACGCGCCTCACCCATGTGCGTCAATACCAAGGCGGCGAATTCGTCTTTCGTGAAGGCGACAGTGCCGTCGCGGCGGCACTAATCATTAAGGGAGCCGTCATTATTCGATCAGGTGAGCACGATATTGCACGGCTCGAGGCGGGAGAGTTCTTCGGCGAGGCAGCATTGCTGGATGAAACTCCCCGCTCCGCCAGTGCGATTGCTGAGCCTGGCAGCGTTATTTCACTACTGGTCCGTTATCAATTTGAAGAGTTTGTGCGTCATCGCCCTCAGGCTGGCTTAGGTATCATGACAAATTTAGCCCAGCTCCTGCTGGCTCGACTGAAAAAGCGCAATCATGACGATGATACCGATACCTCTGCCAGTGCCCCTGACAATACCTTAGCCAAAGCTGTCGTCGAAGCGCCCGTCAATACCGGTATCCATGCTGATGTAAAAACCAAGACAAAGAGCCACGAGACTCTGACATGAAAGCATGGCTCCCCAAACTTGTCCTCGTGGTGGTCGCGCTCATGCTGCTGGGCTGGATTCTTGCCCCGATTTGGCTCGCGATACTGATCAGCGTCGTGTTTTATTTACTGCTCGCGCCCGCCACCAGCGCTTTGCAAGCCAGAGGCGTCGGTCGTAATCGCGCCATCTTACTATCGTTGCTGCCGCCACTATTAATCCTTATTTATGCAGCAACCTACTCCGTCAACCTGCTACGCGAGTACCTGCCCAACCTCGCCAACGATTTAGAACATTTACAGCAAAGTGCGGCACTGGCGCTATTCCAATTCGAGGCGCATTTAGAAACAGTACTAGGGATACGCTTGCGACTGGCAGAGCAAACACAAGTGCTCGATCTCAATGCCATGCTAAAAACGGACAAACTCCTTGAGTCTGGTGGTATTTTCGCAAACCTCGCCGTTAACCTCGCCCTAGTCCCTCCGCTCGCGTATTTTCTATTACGCGATTACCGCCGCTGGCGAGATAGTGCTCTTAATCTTTTGCCGAACAATCAATTTGAACTCGGCTGGATTATGTACTTCGGTGTTAGCACACGTATGCAGGCCTATCTCCGCGGACTTATGTGGCAAGGATTAATTCTTGCGGCCATTACATCAACTGGCTTTTGGTTAGCCGGGTTTCCATCCCCTATTCTGCTTGGCGGTCTCACCGGTATTGCTGGACTGGTCCCCTATTTAGGTCCCATTCTTGCCATGGGGGCGCCACTGGTTATGCTGCTATCCGCGCCAGAATTTCAGGCCGCCTCAATCATCGAAATTATTATCGTCCTGTCCATTGGTTTTGGTTTCGACAATCTGATTACGGTGCCATTTCTACTGGCCGGCACTGTTAATTTACACCCTGGCGTCGCCATGGTCGCAGTAGTCGTTGCAGGTCATGTTGGCGGTATTCCTGCAATGATTTTGGTCATCCCTGTACTGGGCATGCTCAAAATTGTATTGCAAACTTTGCTTAATGGGCTGAGCGCACCCATTTCAACGCACTAATTTTCCGACCAACACGTATCTTCGCCCGCAAACTCAGCTGCGGCATTCATTCCGGGCTTAGCATTCCATTTAATACTCAATAGGTATGCGGAATACTCACAAGAAAGAACTACGAAAATCTCTGCAAGAGGCTCGCTTACTTTCAGCATCACATTCAAGTTTGAAACATAATTGTTAAATACCCTAAACCATCACACTTCGCGTCTTACATTCAGAGCACGCTTATCGCACACTACCCTTTTTAATCAAACCGTTTGAACTTCCGTGGTCGACCGCTCGGGTCGCACGGCTTACGATTAGCCACAAGGATGCAATGATGAAACGCTCGACGCTCTCCCGCTCTGCCCTTAACAGCGCTATTGCGCTAACGGTGCTGACTAGTACCTTCTCGGCCACCGCCAGCGCTGCCGAAGAAATGCCCGAGCGTTTCTTCTATTTTGGTGCACATGCCAGCCAATATTTTTCCGACATCAATAGCGCCAGCGATAACGACAAGCCTGACGACACCACCTTGCCAGGCATCCAGGCTGGCTATCGTTTTAATCCATCATGGTCGCTCCAGCTTTGGTGGGAACGAAATAGCTTTAGCTCAACGACCGATAACTTCGAAGGCGACTTAAGCAATATTATTGCCAGCGCTCGCTACCATTTTAGCGACACCTCACTACTTGGTTTCGAACCTTATATGGGCGCCGCCATTGCCGATTACGTCATTGACGTTGACAAAGAAAGGAACGACACCCTTATCGGCGCCGAATTTGGTCTACAACAAAGATTGCGCCCGCACTGGTTAATCGATTTTGGTGCTCGCCCTCTCTATAGCCTTGATAGTGAGCGATGGGATGCAGAAGCCTATGTCGCGCTTAACTTTTTGTTCGGCGGCGACACCAATAAAAGCAATGGCACCGAAACAACAAGTGAAGCCACTGCCCAGAAGACCGCAGTACAAGACGTCACAACAGCGACCGTATTCGGTGATAAAGATGGCGACGGCATCAGTGATGGCATAGATCAATGCCCAGAAACGGCTGCCGGCGCAAGTGTCGACACCAATGGCTGCGAAATCGACAGCGATAATGACGGCGTTAGCGACAGCCTTGATCAATGCCCCGGCTCAGCTGCCCGTGTCAAGGTCGATGCGCAAGGCTGCAAAGAAATGCTGCAAAACACTGTGCGCGAAACCCTCTATATCGAGTTTGCCCACAATACGGCCAACGTAGCAGATGATTCCGTCAAGCAGATCGAAACCCTGTCGGAAAAGCTGTATCAATATCCCGATGCGCAATTAACGCTCGAAGGCTATACCGACAGCAGTGGTTCAGCGGCCTACAACAAACGACTGTCACAGCAACGCGCTGACGGCGTCAAACAGGTCCTTATCGATCGCTTCGGCATTGATGCAGCACGCATCACCGCTGTGGGTAAAGGCGAGGAATCACCTATTGCCGACAACAGTACTGCTGATGGCCAGCGCAAGAACCGTCGCGTGGAAGTCCTCCTCTCAAACAGCAACTAAGACCTCCCCGTCGTCATCTCTACGGTGACGTCACATACCACAACAGGCGGCACTTGCCGCCTGTTGTCATCCACTGCACACTAACACCGCACTTTTCTGACACGGTCTGACCAAATATGGATATCTCCCTTAGAACACTCTCTAAAACCTTAGGGCGTGCCGCATGCTCATCGAGCGCCATATTCAGCAGCGTCCGACTCAATAACATTCTTGCTTACAGTGCTTTATTCGCCTCATTGCTGGTCAGCACCAACGCGCTCGCTGCCACGCAAACTTACTTCATTGCGATTGAAGAAATCGAATGGGAGTATTTCCCCTCGACCGATCAACCGGCCGTGGCATTAGATAAGTCTCAGCGCACGTCCACCAACTCTTCGGCCAACCGCGTCGGCACCGGCTACCGGAAAGTTATTTATCGCGGCTACACCGATGAAAGCTTTACTACAGTATCGCCACAGCCAGCAGCACAGGGAATACTGGGCCCAACATTGCGCGTTCAAGTCGGCGACACACTCAACGTTGTTTTACGCAACAATGCCGCACGCCCATACACCATGACGATTCAAGGGCTCAGCACCGAAAATAAAAATAACTCGGACAAAAAAACGATTACAGCGGCAATCGAGCCGAGCGAAACCAGAACACTACGATGGAATATCGAACCGGAGTCGGGCCCAGGCCCCGCCGACAAAAGCTCTGTCGCGTGGCAGTACTTTAGCAATGTCTCCAAAGAAAAAGATATGCACTCTGGCCTTGTCGGCGCGGTGATTGTCAGCCGTCGTGGCCTTGGCCGTCGCAACGGCCCACCACTCGACGTTGATCGTGAATTTGTTCTGCTCACCGCGCTGTCTAACGAAAATATTAGCTGGCATGCATCGGACAATTTGCGACGTTTAAAAAACAATAATCCTGAGCGAAAAGGCGAACGCTATTACGCGAGCAACATGATGGCCAATATCAACGGCTATATGCATGACACCCTTCCTCCGTTAGATATGAACGCATGTGAGAAGGTACGTCTTTATCACCTTCGCTTAAGTTCACAGCCAGCCGACCTAGGTCTAGAGCTTACTGACAGCACATTGTTGCGAGATGGCCATCGTACGACCACCATCAGCACCCCTGTCAGCACTATCAGCGTCGCCGACTTCTCGCCGACGAAGACAGGACCCCATGCTTTTTCAGCTGCCGGAGAGGGCCTTGCCGAAGCGGGGATTTATGCCCACTTCACGGTTAATCCGCCGACACTCGACTGCGAATAAAACCCAACTAACGCGTGGCGTATTTAGCAATACGCCACGCCAACACCGCCCTTCCTCACAATCGCTCTCCGCACTTTTCACCGTTATGTCATCACTGTCATAGATTCAGCTTTGCCGCTTTCTTGCCCACTCCTATGATATCCAGTTGCTCCGCCGACACTGCCACATGGCACTTCGGTCAAGCTAGTTACTCAACGAACACGCATAATCGAATCACTACTAGGGTAATGCCTCTGCAAACCAGCAGCTCATCGCCCCCCATGCGACTGCGTTTACCGTAACGTTAACAACACGCTTACGAAAACGTTTTCGCCAACTTTAAAGGACCACATTGTTATGGCCAAAGATGCCGTCGGTTATGCATTGAATGCATTAAACAGACTTGCCAGCTCTGATGTACTCGATAAAGTAGGGCTGCGTAAATTAGTGGAGCGTCTCGCTTACACCCTTACGCGCACGGGCTTTCAAATCATTACCACGACTGCTCGCACGTTTAAGGCAAAACAAAAACTCGACAAGCCGCAGCGACTTAACGCGCCCGGCGAAACCACTTTGTTGTTTGATTTAAGTATCACTGAAGAACAACAAATGATTCGCGAATCAGTACAGGGATTTGCCCGTGACGTACTGCGTGGCAAAGCCGAAGAAGCGAATAGATTGCATGCGACGTCAGCTGACACAATTAGCGCCGCACAAGAACTGGGCCTAAATCTCTTTGCCGTACCGGAAGCGCTTGGCGGCGCAGCATCAGAGCGTAGCGCCGTCACCACCGCGCTGCTCGCTGAAGACCTTGCCCACGGCGACATGGGCCAAGCCATTGCCATACTCGCCCCAATGAGTGTTGCTAATGCCCTCACACGCTGGGGCTCCGCAGAGCAACAATCGAAATATTTGCCTGCCTTTGCAGACGATCACGCGCCGGCCGCCACGATTGCCGTGACCGAACCGCACGTCCTATTTGATCCGATGCAGCTGGCCACCACGGCTGTCAAGAACGGCAACAACTGGATTCTGAACGGCAAAAAATCACTCGTTCCCCTTGCTGCCGAAGCTGAACTTTTTCTTGTTGCTGCCATGACAGATGACGGCCCAGCGGTGTTTATTGTTGAGGGCGGCAGCAAAGGCCTCCACTGCGGCAACGACCCTGGCATGGGCGTTCGAGCTGCCGCTATGCGTCCATTAACGCTCGACAACGTTAGCGTTGCGGACAGCAACAAACTCGGCGCCAATGATTTTAATTATCGTGAGTTTATCGATCTCGGCACGCTGGCTTGGTGTGCAATGGCCGTCGGCACCTGTCAGGCTGTACTCGATTATGTCATTCCCTACTGCAACGATCGCATCGCCTTTGGCGAGCCAATCAGTCACCGCCAAGCCGTCGCCTTTATCATTGCCGATATGGCCATTGAACTCGACAGCATGCGCCTACTGACATGGCGTGCAGCCTGTCGTGCGGAGCAAGGAAAATCATTCCAGCGCGAAGCACACATGGCCCGCACCTTGGTTAAAGAAAAAGCCATGAAGATCGGCACCGACGGCGTTCAGCTTCTCGGCGGCCACGGCTTTACACATGAATATCCAGTCGAGCGTTGGTATAGAGACCTGCGCATTATCGGCATCGCATTCGGCGGCCTACACCTGTAATCGGCGGAGAAAAAATAATGAATATTGAAATCCCAAAAAAATTCGGACCCATTATTAATAATGCTCATCAGGTAGCGTTAAACGTATTCCGTCCAATTTCTCGTAAATACGATCGTGCTGAACATCAACACCCTAAAGAGCTCGACATGCTTGCCTCTGTTTTAGACGGTTTCAACGAAGGCGACCCGGAATCTAGCGCCGGCGCGTCGCAAACCGGCAAAGGAAAAGTTGTCAATGACGGCTCCATCAAAAATGGCGCCAACATGAGCACCTGCCTTGGTGCGCTTGAACTGAGCTATGGCGACGCTGGATTTCTACTCGGCATGCCCAGACAAGGCTTAGGTAACGCAGCAATCGCAGCAGTTGCTAACGACGAGCAGCTCAAGCGCTTTGAAGGCAAGTGGGCGGCGATGGCAATCACCGAGCCGGGCACCGGATCAGACTCTGCCAACATCCGCACCACAGCCAAAAAAGATGGTGACCACTATGTACTCAATGGTGAAAAAATCTTTGTCACCTCAGGCGAGCGCGCAGACTGTGTCGTTGTCTGGGCATCACTTGATTTGGACATTGGTCGTGCCGCGATTAAATCGTTTGTAGTCGAATGGGGTACACCAGGCATGGAGCTGGCTCGCCTTGAGCACAAGCTTGGTATTCGCGCATCAGATACCGCAGCCATCGTTTTCACCGATTGCCGTGTCGCTGCAGAAAATCTTCTCGGCAACCCAGAAATTGATACGAAAAAAGGTTTTGGCGGCGTCATGGAAACCTTTGACAACACCCGGCCACTGGTTGCCTGCTTTGCCCTTGGCTGCGCCCGCGCGTCATTGGAGCGAGTTAAAGAACTGATGGCCGACCATATTGCCCTAAACTATGACAAGCCCGTTGATAACTGTTCCGCCATTGAGGCTGAGTTATATCGCATGGAAGCCGATTGGGAAGCAACCTATTGGCTGGCAATGAAAGCGGCGTGGATGGCAGATAACAAACACTCCAACTCGCTTGAAGCCTCAATCTCGAAAGCGAAGGCGGGCCGTGTTGGCAATCACATTACGCTACGCTGTGTTGAGCTGGCTGGCAGTCTCGGTTACACCGAAGATGAGTTGTTGGAGAAATGGGCAAGGGATTCAAAGATTCTGGATATCTTTGAAGGCACCCAGCAGATTCAGCAACTGATTATTGCTAGACGCCTGCTAGGCTTGTCATCAAAAGAACTGAAGTAATTTGTCGCCAGCAAGCTCCCACAAAAAAGCCATGCTAAATCTTGTGGGAGCCTGCTTGCAGGCGATGCGGTCTTCGTCAAACGCCGTTCGCATGCACGCCCCCTATCAAAATACCTTACGCCAGATTAGTAGCTCTTCGCTCTGCTCATAGGCGCCTTGCTGCCGGATACCATCGAGTCCGCTTTCAGCTGACCGATAATCGCCTGACTAAAAACCAGAACGCCTGACTGAACATCTTTCGGATTGATCGTTTCTGACTGCGCCTTCCACACCGACTTCTCGGTACTAACATCAAACAAATTACTCTGAACATAGTAAGCCTGCTCCTTAACAAAGTAGCCTGGCGTGTACATTGTTTGATAGTTATAACCGATATATGCCCCGTAACCCATGTAATATGGCGTTACCGACATAGCGGCAATCTCCTTCTGTGGCGGCACATAATCTTCACGTACTTCCGCACTCAACAACGAAACAACCAAGACCGCATCAGCACCATTTTCTTTAACCGCCGACTCGGCCAACGCGCGAATCGCCTCGGGCTTATCTTTATCTAATCCCCCCGGCATCGATAAAGACGCAACCACATTCCTCACCCCGGCGCTCTCTAGCTCAGCGGCTAATCCCTGCTCAATAACCTGGCGAATTTGACCATTATCTGTAATGGCTAATACCATCACTTTTTTATACGGCGCCTTTGCGTCGTCGCTTTTTTCCACGGAAACAAGCTGCGTCGTACTAGCGCAGCCCGCCATCATCGCAATCGTCATGACGGCAAAGGCCAGCGCGCGAACAGCTTGAAGAAAAGTCTTTTGCATTGGGGATTCCTCGGAGCACAGGGGGTTAATCGGTCTGAGTTTATCAACTTCATACAGCAAAAGTAGGCATAAACCGCTTTCTCAGCCAACATTATCGCACTTTGCATGATTCTTCCGCGCTAATCGGCACAGCTGCGTAGAACGTGCATAATGTCTTTGACGGTCACTAACAGGACATCTCATGCCTATAACAAAAAAAAACGGTTATTTCTCTCTTTTTGCTGTGCTCTGCACCGCAACCGCCTTTCTCAGCGCATGCTCTGAACCAGAGCCTACCCCTGCAGCGCAAATCGAAGCACAAGCGCCGGAGACTGAACAGGCCGCGCCAGAGGCACAATCAACAGAATCCAAACAATCCGAGGCAGCCAGCCATCCCGTCACCGAACACTTGTTCCGCTGTACAGACGGCGAAGAATTTAGCATTCGCTTTGGCGATCAAATGGCCACGCTAAACACCGCTAACGAACAATTTGATCTACGCCAACAACCGGCAGGGTCCGGGGTCCGCTATGCCGACGAGACCGTCGAGTTTTTGTCTAAGGGCGATCAAGCCATCTTTATGATCGCCGACCAAACACATGACTGCACCTTGGTAAGCAGTGAGCAACAGCAAATTCCCGGCCCGGAAACTACCGCGGCCAAACCATAGGGCGCCACCATGAATGATCGACTGCCGCCACTGCAATTGCTGCGTACCTTTGAAACCGCAGCGCGCTTACTAAGCTTCAAAGATGCCGCCCTCGCGTTGCACGTCACCCCCTCTGCTATCAGTCATCAAATGAAGCAGCTTGAGGAACACCTCGGCATCGATCTATTCTCACGCGTCAATCGCGGTCTGCAACTGACCGCCGCCGGACTACAGTATCGACATGAGGTCGCCGACGCATTAGCACGTCTGACGCGCAGCACTGACGACTTGCATCGCCGCTTTGGCCGTCCGGCATTGCGCGCCAGTATCTTGCCGCTAATGGCGGCAGATTTAATTATTCCCGCACTGCAGTCATTTCAAACCATGCACCCTGAGATAGAGCTGCGCATCGAAACCAGCATTGAGATGGTCGACTTTGCCAAGTCTGACCTAGACGTCGCTATACGCTTTGGCCTCGGCGACTGGCCCGGCCTCGCTAGCGAGAAAATCTGTAATATTATCGGCACGCCGGTTTGCTCTGCCGGCTACGCCCGCGACAACAACCTAAAAGAAATCGAAGATATTCGCCGCTGCCAACTGATTGGCCTACCGGTGCAAGAGCGCGCATGGGAGCGACTTGCTGAAGCTGCTGGCGTAGTGGACTTCAAACCCGAGCACAGCCTCTTTCTTGATAGCTTGCTCTCCACCAGCCGTGCTGCGGAACAGGGGCTGGGGCTCGCTATTGGTCTCTTTCCAATCATGTCACCACTACTGCAAAGTGGCCGACTGGTCGCGCCATTTCCCATATGGGTGCCTATCCCTGAAGGCCACTATATGGTCTGGAGACCAGAAGATAGCGACAGGCCAGCGTTAACGGCGTTCCGAGACTGGATACGCAACCTAATGAGTGAACTACGGATGCCCGACGTCATCAGAGATGAGCCAAATTCATCTATCGTCGATCTTTAATCGTTTGTCCTAGTCGCCAGCAGCCCTTAGCCTGCTCACTCTACCCGCAAAATACGCGGGCAACAGGAGAGCAGCATGTCCGACAGTTTTATTCATCTCATTACCCAGCGACGCTGGACCGTACTCGCCCTGAGTTTGGTGATTCTCGCCGCCGCCATGACGGGCCTGCCGCGCACCAAGCTGGTGTCGGATTTCGAAGTATTCTTCTCTCCTGACAATACCGACCTACTGGCTTATCACGCCATCCAGGATGAGTACACCCGCGACGACAACATCATGTTTGTGGTCAGCGCCCGCAACGGCAATGCCTTTACCCGCGACACCATGGCCGCGGTTGAAGCAATGACCGAGGCCGCATGGGCGCTCCCCTTTTCAATTCGTGTGGACTCGCTCACCAATTACCAACACACCCGCGCAGATGCTGATGACCTGCTTGTCGAAAATCTCATTGAAGATGCCGGCACGCTTAGCGACGAGCAACTTTCTGTGGCCCGCGATACTGCCATTAACGAAATCACGCTGTATAAGCGCCTAGTCCGCGATGGAGACGTCACCGGCATTAACGTCAGCTTTGACATTAATGACGCCGATCGAAACAAAGAATTCCCCGCTATCGTCAATGCCGCCCGAGCGCTCGGCAAACGATTTGAAGCAGAGAACGACGGTATCGAAGTGCGCCTAGTCGGCAAATTAATTAATAACGACGCATTCCGGGCCAGCTCTATCAACGACCTCACCCACCTCGTACCACTCGCGTTTCTACTTGCCATGATCACCATCATGATCTTTATGTGGCGCAGCAGTCGGCGCATTTTTACTGCGCTCTCCGCAACCTTTTCGGTTCTGTTAGTGATTCTCTTCTCTATTCTGACCGCGCAAGGGATCGCCTCGTGGATTGGCATTCCGATTACCCCCCCTGTAGCAAACGCACCAACGATGATTCTGACGCTGGCCATTGCCGACAGCATTCATATTTTGGTCAGCTACTTCCAGTTCCAACGCAGCGGCGAAAACAAAACCACTGCGATGGTGTCGAGTTTAAAACTGAACGCCCAACCCGTGTTCCTAACCAGCGCCACCACCTTGCTCGGCTTTCTAAGCTTGAACTTCAGCGATTCGCCGCCGTTCCAAGACCTTGGCAATCTGGTAGCGGTTGGCGTTTTGTTCGCGTGGCTTTATTCGATGACCATTTTGCCTGCATTGATGCTGCTCTTACCTTCAAGCGTAAAGGCAACGAACGAAAGCAAAACACAGAACAACGCAGGCATGAACAGCCTCGCCAACTGGGTCATCAAACACTATAGACCGCTACTCTTTAGCGGCACCGCTGTCGTCATTCTGTTTGCCGCGCTGGTGCCACGCAATGAACTCAACGATGTCTGGGCTGAGTACTTTGATAAATCGACCATACAGAGACAGAGCAGTGACTACGTGCGCGCCCACCTCACTTCAGTCAACAACGTGTCATTCTCGCTCGGCAGCGAAGGACAAGGCGGCATTACCGATCCCGCCTACCTCGCCAAAGTCGATGAGTTTGCTCAGTGGCTGCGCAGCCATCCGTTCATCAGCCACGTCTATTCCTTTACCGATGTAATGAAGCGCATTAACAAAAATATGCACGGCGACGATGAGAGCTGGCACAAGCTGCCGGAAGATCGTCAACTGGCCGCGCAATACTTACTGATGTACGAGCTATCGCTACCCTTCGGCTTAGACGTCAATAATCAGATCAATATGAGCAAATCAGCAACAAAGCTCATTGCTACCGCAAACGACAGCTCTACGAGTGATCTACTCGCGTTCCAAGACGACGCCCGCGAATGGCTGCAAGCAAACGCCCCCGAAAGCATGTATCACCCAGGTGCAGGCGGCGACGTAATGTTTGCGCACATTGGCCAAAGCAATATCCGCAGCATGCTATTTGGCACCTTACTCGCACTGGCCGGCATATCGGTATTGATCGCATTAATGTTGCGCTCGGTACGCTACGGCATCATAAGCCTTGTGCCCAACTTAGCACCTGCAGCCATAGCGTTCGGATTTTGGGCGCTATATGACGGCGAGATCGGCCTCGGCCTATCGGTTGTTATCGGCATGACACTCGGCATCGTCGTCGACGACACCATCCACTTTATGTCCAAATACCTGCGCGCAAAACGTGAGCAATCACTCAGCACCGCTGATGCAATTTCTTACGCCTTCAATACCGTTGGCGTGGCACTGGTCATCACCACCGTCATCTTGTGTGTGAATTTCGGCGTACTGGCCATGTCGACCTTTAGGCTCAACTCCGACATGGGCCTCATGACGGCGTTAACGATCTTTGCTGCATTGATCATCGATTTCTTCCTGTTAGCTCCACTACTACTTTGGCTGGAAAAAGACGACAAGCAACCACAAACCTCGGATCAGGGCGCCGCAGTACTAACACTCGAAACAGCCGAACAAAATATCTAAGAAAATGCAAAATAGAGCCATAAAAAAGCAATAGATCATTGGAAAACAAAAAAGCCGCCAAGAAATATAACCTTGGCGGCTTTTTTGTTTCTGATTCTTGTCGACTTTCATTAAAACGCCAAAGCACCGCAAAAGTGTTTATCTCAATGCGGCTCCCATCACCTCTTCAGGAAAGATCAATAAGAAGCGGGCAGCCATTTACGTAACATTTTTCTCAGATCAGCTTGGCGGAAAGGCTTCGCCACAAAGTCATCCATACCCGCCGCCAAACATGCCTCTCGGTCTTCGACCATCACCCCTGCCGTCATCGCGATAATAGGTAGATGCGCTGCTGAACGCGACAATACGTTCTGTCGGCGTAAAATTCGCGTTGCTGTAAAGCCGTCCATTTCCGGCATCTGACAATCCATAAACACAACATCAAACTTTTCCGCGGCAACGACAGCAAGCGCTTCTTCGCCATCCCCCACGACAGTGACTTCACAGCCCAATCGACCGAGCATCACCATCGCAACCTGCTGATTAGTCGGCGTATCTTCCGCTAACAACACTTTCACGCCGGCCATCGGCAAAACCGTGGACTCTGCATCGGTATCGGGCTCATCGTCACGCCGATCGCCTAGAGCAAATCGTAACGTGCGTGATAATTCATGGCGCCTAACAGGCTTATGCATCACCTGTACGTAGCCGGCCTCATGCGCACGCGTCAGCTCGCCTGTTTGCAGCATAGACGCCACCATAATCCATGCCGCATCGCCGCGTAATCCTTTCTCCGCCGCACGCTCAATAAGCTCAATGCCGTCCATTCCCGGCATGCGCAGATCGACCAACAAACATTGCCACGGCTTCCCTTCATTCTGCGCTTGCGCGAGCATTCCGAGCGCCGCCTGACCATCTGCCGCTTCAGCGCAAATCATGCCGAGATGCTCTAATTTGTGCCTTAGAATTTCGCGATTAGCGGGATGATCATCTACAACCAGCGCACGAATGCCCTGCATATCACGGTCCAAATTCGGGCTCGGCAGAACAGTGTGCGAAACCTTCGCAGACAAACCAATGATGAACGTGGCCCCTTCTCCCGGCTCGCTGCGCACGTCGATCGCGCCGCCCATCATCTCCACCAGCTGCTTCACAATTGCCAAACCGAGGCCACTTCCGCCGAATCGACGGGCATGGGAGCTGTCCGCCTGAACAAACGGCATAAACAATCGCTTCACTGTTTCTGCATCCATACCAATACCGGTATCGCGCACCACAACAATCAAGCGCTCAGTCTCACCTTCACGCTCCGCGCGAAGTGAAACGGAGACTTCGCCAGAATCAGTAAACTTTATCGCATTGCCTACGAGGTTCATCAAAACTTGACGCATTCTGGTGCCGTCGCCGCGTACCGCATCAGGGACTGAGTCATCAATATCGCAGACCATTTCCAATGACTTACGGAAGGCCTGTTCCGCCAACAGCTCAGTCACTTCTTCAACAACTTGTGCCGGGCTAAAATCGATGCATTCCAGCTCCAATTTGCCAGCCTCAATTTTAGAAAAATCGAGCACATCATTAATAATACCAAGAAGCGATTCGCCAGACGCATGGACTGTCTCAGCGAAATGCCGTTGGTTTTCATTTAGAGATGTTTCCAGCAAAAGCTCCGTCATACCAAGCACACCATTCATTGGCGTACGTATTTCATGACTCATCGTTGCCAGAAACTGTGACTTCGCTCGGTTCGCAGATTCCGCCGCAAGGCGTGCTTCGTTGAGCTCTCGTGTTCGCACGGCAACCTGCTGTTCCAGCGTCAACTTATGTCGCTCAAGCTCCAAATCGCGCAGCTCAATCTGCGCCAACATATCATTGAAACTTTCAGTAAGTTGGCCGACCTCATCATGTCCCGCTAAACGAGCACGTAACGCATAATCTCGGCGTTGAGAAACCTCTCGCGCGACATTCGCCAAATCAATAATCGGCGCCGTCGCTCGATGGCCGAGAATACGCCCTATGCCGGTGGCAACTAATAGTGACAAAAGAGAAAACAACATAAGCGCGAGTAAATACTGCGCCAATTCAAGCCATAAACTCCCCACATCCGCGGAGATACGAATAAAGCCAAGTTGTTCGGCTTCTAGCATAATCGCTTGTTCGATTTCGACTTTGCTTGCGTACAACGAATGCGCTCGCGGCGCACCGCACCCCGCCTGACCGTCGCCACGTAACACCACTGACGCAAAAATCCGCTCATCCATGGTCACAATGCAGGCCGACGTAATCGTTGTATCCGCATACAGAGATTGCAAAAGCTTATGCGCTTCATCTACATCGGAAAACGCAACTGCCGCCTGTGCATTGAATGCACTAACTTGTGCAAGCGTATCAAGACGGACCTGAGTGTCCGCACGCATTTTGAAAGCCGAGACGGCGGCAAAGCCAATCCAAGCAACAAGCAATGCAAAGCCGCCACTCACCCAAACAATGCGTTGGAATTTCTTTCGTAATGGAAGGTCGGATAATCGAGTCATATCGCCCTCACCGAACGTCTTGGGCAAGTTGCAAAATACGGGCGCTAAACTTCAGGCCATTTTGCTGCGCAGCAGTGAGATTGACGCGAAAGCGCACATGATCTTTCTCAATAAACAACGACACGATGCCACCGTCATCAATAAAATCTGTGCTTTCACTAATCGTCAGAACAGGACGGAGGGAAAGCTTCGGCAAAGCCGAATCCCATAACGCACGATGTGCATCCGTTAAATACAGAATCTGACAGCTTTCTGCCTGAGAAGAAGAGCTAATTGTTATGAGTTTAATCACACGTCCCTGAGCGAGACGTCCATCAATAAGGCTGAGCGGCGTACCGCCAGTAGAACCCGAAAATGCGCACAGTTGCAGAGGTGTTGTTGACGTGGCGAAAGTCGCCGAAGGCCACTCTACAAATCTCGCGAAATTATAAATAAACGCCGCTTTAATTTCGCCCGCGCGTGCACCTGTTGCGCTATCCGAATGACGCGCCACTTCTTGGCTTCCTGCTTGACACAGCCCCGCTACAAGCAGCAACAGCGCTGCCAAACATCTAAGCGACCCGTCCCTGATCCCTATCACGCTTCATAATCCGTTTGCGACGTAAACTTCCTTGCCATGCTAACCGTCTCTGTCACTCATTACGTTGACCTTTTTCCGATTAAGGTATCGCCCTAACGAAACGCGGCATCAACAAGCGCTACATGCTGTTACATGACTTTATTAGGTAATAAATAAGTACCTTAACGCAGCCAAGAGCCTCAGGCGAACAAAAACACGCCCTTAAACCGCTATTTACGCTAACCCCAACACACTCAAGCGGCGCCATTATTGCATTGCGGAGCTAAAACGCGTTGAATCCCAGCACAGACAAAATGTAACATTCTCCAGTGGCTAGACTGTTACACTAGCGGAGCTTCTGGTGTTGCTATTAACCGACTAAAGACTATTCCGGCGACGGCGGCTCGGGCCAGCATAGCCCTATTCACCCCAGCTTCGCCTTAGCCGTACTCTATCTAATCGGCGCAAACTGCAACAACGATTGGTTTTTGCAAGCCAACGACAAAAATAAGAAACCGATTCATTATTAATGTGGTGCTTTAATGTGGTCTTTGTATCGTCAGTTACATGACGTGGTGTATAGCGGGGCATACAGTCAAATGTCTCGTGGGGCGTATGAGATGTTCCCTCGGAAAGAGTGGAAAATGGAGTGCCTAGTTATCCAGAAACTGAAAAACATCATCATCCTCACATTGCTTACCACCGGCTTGCCGAGCATCGCTGCGGCGGCTAACGCAACGGTCATTCTTAGCCAAGATTGCGAATATGTCCTCCTTGATTCAAGTGAGGGTCAGATCTTGATGAAGCTCATCGAAGGGGACAAACCGAAGTCCGGCGACACCCTCAGCGGCAGCCTAAAGCAACGCGATTTCAGCAAACTAACCGTACAACGCACTAGCGAAGTCATCAGTGTATGGATCGACATTGTTGATCGCTCAGGCACCAAAGCGCTCATGCGCTACAGCCAGTACTGCAATTAGACCACGTCTCAACAGTACCCCAGACACTCAAACCTTCCCTATTCTGACAACATTGCAATCAGCTCACGCGGCGCTGCATCGCTGACGGTACAGCGTAAATTTCGCCCGTCGCGCTGTAATTCAATCAACCCTGCAGCCTCCAGCGCCCGCAAATGATGTGAGACCGTCGGCGCACCAATACCTAAACGCTGAATGAAATCCGTCAATAAACACCCACACGAGCCAACCTCCGCAGCATTTGCACCACCTTGACGACGTACCACCTCGGTGAACATCTGCAAACGACGTGGGTTAGACAGCGCTTTAAATGCACTTGCTAAACGCTCTGGCTCCGCCATCCTTTCTCCATATGCGGCGACTCAGCGCCTCCACCATTGCCCAATCATGCCCTGCATGACGGTGCTGCCGATCAGGCCAAACGACGCCGTCACAACAAAATACTTTGACCAGTATCCCTCCTTATAATAGTTTGATCAACATCGAACTATTAACCATAATCATCAAACCCAATAAGCCGGAGCCAATGAGCCAGAGCCAGTGGGTCAGGACTAACCGGACGGAGCAATCACCATGACACAGCCCACCCTTTCACAGCCTATCGATCTGCCATGCGGCGCCACGGTCAAGAACCGTTTTGGCAAGTCAGCCATGAGCGAAACACTGGGCACAACGGATAACCGTGCCACCAGTAAGCTCGCAACGCTTTACCAAAGCTGGGCAGAGGGCGGCACAGGGCTGCTAATTAGTGGCAATGTCATGATCGACCGTCGCCACCTTGGCGAGCCCAATAACGTCGTACTTGAAAACGAAGAAAGCCTCGACGCAATACGTCAATGGGCCAAGGCCGGCACACAAAATGGCGCCCATCTTTGGGTCCAGCTAAACCACCCTGGCAAACAAACACCGAAACTGCTCACCAAACAGTCCGTTGCACCCTCCGCTGTGCCCTTTAAAGCCGAACTGCGCAGCTATTTCAATACGCCACGAGAGCTGACCGAAACTGAAATTCTCGACATTATTAAGCGCTTTGGCCACAGCGCAGCGCTGGCAAAAAAAGCGGGCTTTACCGGCGTTCAGATTCACGGTGCACATGGCTACTTAGTAAGCCAATTTTTATCGTCACACCATAACCAGCGCACCGACCAATGGGGTGGCAGTCTGGAAAATCGTATGCGCTTCGTCATTTGCGTCTATGAAGAAATTCGTCAACAGGTCGGTAACGATTATCCGGTTAGCATTAAACTCAATTCAGCCGACTTTCAGCGCGGCGGTTTTAGCGAAGATGAATCCATGGAAGTGGCCGAACAGCTCGCCAACCTCGGTCTCGATCTACTCGAAATTTCTGGAGGCACCTACGAGTCACCGGAAATGACCGGCCTGAACGTCCGTGACAGCACACGCCAACGCGAAGCCTACTTTCTTGATTACGCGCAGAAGATTCGCCAGCGAATTAGCATTCCATTAATGGTCACTGGCGGGTTTCGCACTGACGCCGGCATGCGCGATGCGCTCGCCAGCGGTGCCACCGACTTCATCGGCCTTGGCCGTCCGCTGGCATTAGAGCCCGATCTTCCTAACCGCATCATGGCAGGAGATAAGGTAACCAGTGTGGTTAAACCCATTCGCACTGGCATCAAGATGGCAGACGATTCCGCCATGATGGAGACTATGTTTTATACCCACCAAATCGGGCGAATCGCGAAAGGCAAAAAAACTAAGCCGCATGAAAACAGCATCATCTCAATGCTGCGAGCCTTTGCGCTAATCACCTTCCGCACCACTAAAACAAAACGGCTGCGCGCGTAACCAACTACCCGTCGTCACTATCAAGCCAATAAAAAAAGGGGCCTCAATAAGGCCCCTTTTTTTATAACGCTTCAGCACTCAACAACAGCGCCGTCGAACAACAAACGTAAACATCACCTCTACAAACCCGCCGCAAGCTCCGCGCCCTGACGAATCGCACGCTTTGCATCAAGCTCTGCCGCCAGCTCAGCACCACCAATAAGGTGATAACTAGGGCCCTTGGCCGTCGCCTTATCGGCCGTAGCAAGCTCATACAGCTCTTTGCGCGACTCTTGCCCTGCGCACAGCACAACCGTATCGACTTCCAGCAAGACAGGCTCGTCACCCTGAAGAATATGCAGGCCCTGATCATCGATCTTTTCGTAACTGCAGCCCTTCATCATCTTCACGCCTTTCTTTTGTAGCACAGCGCGATGAACCCAACCGGATGTTTTACCCAAGTCTTTACCCAGTGATGTGGTTTTACGCTGCAGCAAGTACACCTCGCGAACCGGCGGCTCTACGTCAGGCTTTTCCAAACCACCTGGCGCATCGCTGCTAAAATCAACACCCCATTCACGTAACCATGATTCAGTTGACTGTGCATCTTTATACGACGCCCGTTTGGCATGCACCAAGAACTCACCAACATCAAAACCAATACCGCCCGCACCAATTAATGCAACGCGATTACCGACTTCGACTTCGCCACGTAACACATCAACGTAACTCACGACCTTGGGATGATTAACACCGTCAATCGGCGGCTTACGTGGCAGTACGCCCGTCGCAATCACAACGTCATCGAAACCTTCTTTTTCCAGCTCACCATGTTCAATGCGACGACCGAGCACCAGCTTCACGCCGGTCTTTTCGATGCGCTTACCGAAATAGCGAATGGTTTCCCAAAACTCTTCTTTACCTGGAATACGGGCCGCCATATTAAACTGGCCACCGATACGGTCATCTGCATCAAATAGCGTTACATCATGACCACGTTCCGCCGCAATCGTCGCACAGGACATTCCAGCCGGACCAGCGCCGACCACGGCGACCTTACGCGGTTTACGTGTTTTCAAGTAAACCAGTTCCGTCTCGAAACAGGCCTGCGGATTAACCAAGCACGTTGCCCGTTGCAACTTGAAGGTGTGATCAAGACAGGCTTGGTTACAAGCAATACAGGTATTAATTTCGTCCGCTTGATTCGCGGCCGCCTTATTCACCCAATGCGCATCGGCCAACATCGGCCGCGCCATTGAAACCATATCGGCCTTGCCGCTCGCCAAAATACCTTCCGCCACATCCGGCATATTAATACGGTTAGATGCGATTACTGGAATCGAAACAACGTCCTTAACATTCGCGGTTAAATCAGCAAATGCCGCGCGCGGGACGGAAGTAACAATGGTCGGAACACGCGCTTCATGCCAGCCAATACCGGAATTAAGAATCGTCACGCCCGCTTTTTCCAACTCCGGCGCCAACGCCAAAATTTCTTCACGGGTAGAACCGCCCGGCACAAGGTCCATCATCGACATACGAAAAACGACAATAAAATCCTTACCGCAGGCCTTACGTACCGCTTCAACAATTTCAACAGGGAAGCGGCGACGGTTTTCACTGCTGCCACCATACTTATCCGTGCGTTGATTGGTACGCGGCGCGGTAAACTGGTTAATCAAATAACCTTCACTACCCATCAATTCAACACCATCATAACCAGCACGCTTAGCCAGTTTCGCCGCGCGGGCAAAATCTTTTACCGTGCGCTCAACTTCTTTGGTGCTCATCGCTTTGGGTTTGAACGGATTAATCGGCGATTTAATCGCTGATGCCGAGCGCGACAACGGATGGTAGCTATAGCGGCCAGCGTGCAATAACTGCATGCAGATTTTGCCGCCCGCTTTATGCACTTCACGGGTCACAATGCGATGACTCAACGCATCCGCCATATTGATCATGCTGCCGGAAAACGGGTAGAACCAGCCGCTACGGTTCGGGTTAAAGCCACCAGTAATAATTAAGCCAACGCCTCCGCGAGCACGCTCAGCAAAGTACGCCGCCAGCTTTTTGCGGTGCCACAATCGGTCTTCAAGACCGGTGTGCATAGAGCCCATCACCACGCGGTTTGCCAGCGTAGTAAAACCCAGATCTAACGGTGCTAATAAATTTGGATACGGCGTTGCCATTCTGTTCTCCTCAACCTAATCGGCTGGCTCAGTGGGTCGTGATGGCATGGTATGCCCCGCCAAGGAAAGCGCTATCGCAGGCTTGCACGGCCCAAAATCTTCATCTAGACGGCGTCAAGATAAGCGCGTATCTTAGCGGTGTCAAGTTAAAGCAATGAAGTGAGAATCAATGTCATCTGTGAGCAAATACCACCACGGCGACCTACATGCCGCGCTATTGCGCGAAGCCCATGTATTGCTGCACGAGGACGGTATCGAAGGCCTCAGCCTGCGTAAGCTAGCAGAACGCGTGGGCGTCTCACGCACCGCCCCGTACCATCACTTTCGTGATAAGCACGAGCTGCTCTGCGCGCTCGCCACGGATGGATTTCGCTCGTTAGAACACATGATGGCCCTGTCCCCTTTACAGCCAGGGGAAACTCTCGCCGCCGAACTACGTGAGTTCGTCACCGCCTACTTGCGCTTTGCCACAGAGCACCCGCATCAGTACGACCTGATGTTCGGTCGCCCTATCTGGAAATCCGGCAGACCCACGGACGAACTCAAAGCCATCGCATACGGCGCATTCCGTCGTTATGCAGACAATATTGGCGCCTTAGTCGACAAGGGTCAGGTCAGCGGCGCCCACAACCCACTTCGCTTTGCCCAAGCAAGCTGGGCCACCTTACACGGCCTGTGCCGCCTATTACTCGACGGCATCTATGTTAATCGCGCTGACATGGAAGAAATGAGCGAAGAAGCCGTACAAATTATGCTGTCCTTGGTGAATCGACAGGCATAAAAAAAGCCCAGCCAGTGCTGAGCTTTTTCTACGGTTTATACACAGAACAAGTTAAGGCGCATGCCGCGAACAGCATGCGCCTAGCACTGTGTATTACTTCTCTAGAATCGCCGTAACGCCCTGTCCACCTGCTGCGCAGATGGAGATCAAGCAACGACCAGAACCTTTCTCGTTCAGCAGCTTCGCCGCGTTGGCAATAATACGTCCACCGGTTGCAGCGAATGGATGACCCGCCGCGAGCGAAGAGCCTTTTACATTGAGCTTAGTACGATCAATGCTGCCCAACGCTTTATCGCGACCCAGACGCGTTTTGCAGAACGTCTCGTCTTCCCATACTTTCAATGTCGCCAATACCTGTGACGCGAACGCTTCGTGGATTTCATAGAAGTCGAAATCCTGAAGAGTTAGACCAGCTTTATCGAGCATGCGTGGTACAGCATAGGCTGGAGCCAACAACAAACCTTCTTTCTTGCCAACGAAATCAATTGCCGCTGCTTCACCAAAGGTCAGATACGCCAGAACCGGCAAGCCGCGCTCTTGTGCCCACTCTTCAGATGCCAACAGAACAGCTGAAGCACCATCGGTTAAGGGTGTTGAGTTCGCCGCAGTCATCGTGCCGTTCTCGCCACCGAATACAGGCTTCAAAGAATTCAGCTTTTCGATAGTCGAATCACCGCGCATGTTGTTATCACGCTCTAATCCGTTAAACGGCGTAACCAAATCGTCCTGCCAGCCATCTTCGTACGACTTAGCTAGGTTGTGGTGCGATGCCCACGCCAACTGATCCTGCTCATCGCGAGGAATGCCCCACTCCGCCGCAGTGATCGCTTGGTGCTCACCCATTGATAAACCAGTACGTGGCTCACCGTTTTTAGGGATATCCGGCATAAACCACTTTGGGTTCAAGAGTTTGATCGCCAACTTGGCCTTTTCGCCGGTTGTTTTGGCTTTATTAATAGACATAAAGACTTTGCGTTTTTCTTCGTTTACACCAATCGGCGCATCCGAGGTGGTGTCCACACCACACGCAATCGCACTGTCGATCTGCCCCAGCGCAATCTTATTCGCAACCAAAATGGCGGCTTCAAGGCCGGTACCACAGGCTTGCTGGATATCATAGGCAGGCGTCTCGGCCGCCAGCCCGGAACTCAACACGCTTTCGCGTACAAGGTTGAAATCGCGGGAATGCTTCATCACAGCGCCGCCAGCAACTTCACCAAGCTGCTCGCCTTTCAACTTAAAGCGATCAACTAATCCGCTCAGTGCAGCGGTGAGCATCTCTTGGTTAGAGCAACCAAACAATGCGGTATTCGAACGGGCGAATGGGATACGGTTACCGCCAACAATGGCGACTTTACGGACTTTTTTGCCTACGAGCATGTGAAAACCTCCAACGTGGCTGAGGGCGCCAACTATATAGAGAACCTCGGAATATGTCCTGCATCAAGGTTCAAATTTACCGGCAGAAAGACCCGTCTCAGCGCAAGCGCAGGCCCTCCCCGGATGTGTTCGGGCGCAGTCTATCCCCACATCGCTAACGGTGGGTTGGCTGAATCGCCTGACGGATTACGGTGACCGGTCAATAATGCGGGGCCTCGCCAGTGTTTCAATACGCCGCACTTGAGGTACAGTACGCCCCCGTTGCTCTAGCGGCCGGGTCTTGCACTGCCTCGTTTCGCTGCCAACAGTGCGCTTTCTGTGTCGGCCCGACGGCTATTCACGCCAGCAGCGCAAGTAATCCGCATGTCTTTACATGCACTATTTCTCCATACATTCAGTTGAAGGGACGAAACCATGAGCGATTTTTATCAAGCGATAGCCAATTCTGCCGTGGGCAAAAAAGTGTTTAGCTCTCTTAATTTACCCATCCCGGTGACACTAGATCGTCATCGTCCGGATCAAGCATCTTTTATTAGCGGCACCGTATTGGTTGGCGCTGCAGCAGGCAGCAAAGCCATTCCCGCAATACTGGCAACACTAAAGTCTGCCAGTGGCGCAAGCTTGGCAACATTAGCTGGTTTGCCAGCCGAAGCAGACATTCAAAAAGCCGCAGGCGGCGTTGGCGTGAGCGTCGATAACTACACCGCTAGCAAAGAAGACAGCGCCAAGTTCAAAGCGTTTGTTTTCGATGCTACCGGCATCCAAAACACTGCCGAGTTACGCGCGGTATACGACTTTTTTCACCCAATCATGCGCAAACTTGATAAGTGCGCACGCATTGTCGTTATCGGCCGTACACCAGAAAAATGTTCGCTTGAGCAGCGCATCGCACAGCGCGGCCTAGAAGGCTTAGTAAAAAGCTTTGGTAAAGAAGTTAAAAAAGGCGCCATTGCTAACTTGGTTTACGTCGATGATGGCGCCGAAAGCCAACTCCCAGGCACACTGACTTTCTTCTTATCTCCTAAGTCTGCTTACGTTTCTGGCCAGTTGGTACGAGTTGGCGCTTCAGACTTTGGCGCCGAAAACTTTGACTGGAACAAGCCTCTGTGGGGCAAGACCGTCATGGTGACGGGCGCAGCACGCGGCATCGGTGCAGCGATCGCTGAAGTACTCGCACGCGACGGCGCGAAAGTCATGGTTCTCGACATCCCGCCAATGGCTGACGACTTAAAGCAAGTCGCCGAGCGTATTGGCGGCATTGCGGTTGAAGCAGACATTACTGCGGCAGACGCACCGGAAATCATTTCCAACGCGGCAAAAGAACAGGGCGGCCTAGACGTTATCGTGCATAACGCCGGTGTTACCCGCGACAAAACAATGGCCGGCATGCCAGACAAGTTCTGGGACATGGTTATCGACATTAATATCGGTTCTGAAGAACGCATCAATACGCGCCTTCTCGCCGACGGCACGCTAAAAGACGGTGGCCGTATTGTGTGTGTCAGCTCTATTTCCGGAATCGCGGGCAACATGGGTCAGACCAATTACGCCACGTCTAAAGCGGCGGTTATTGGCATGGTTCAAGGGATGGCGCCTGAACTGGCTTCGCGCAACATCACCATCAACGCTGTCGCACCAGGGTTTATCGAAACGCAAATGACTGCAGCCATTCCATTCGCCATTCGCGAAGCGGGACGTCGTTTGAATTCGATGAATCAAGGCGGCCAGCCAGTTGATGTCGCAGAGACCATTGCATTCTTCGCCTCCCCAGCCAACCAAGGGTTGAGCGGAAACGTTGTTCGAGTTTGCGGCCAAAGCTTAATTGGCGCGTAAATGCTCGAAGATCCGCAACAATAAAAAAGCGCCTTTCGGCGCTTTTTTATTGTTTAAAATAAGATAAATACTGCTACGCCCGTGCCAGCATTGCCTCTAGAAGTGCAGCTTGATTCGCCGGCTTGGTAACATAGGCATCCATGCCACTGCGTAAGAGCATCGTTATAGACTCCGGCAATGAATGCGCACTGAGCCCCACAATACGACAAGCTGGCAGCTGCATAATTTTCTCGTAGCGGCGAATTTCAACCGTAACATCTTTACCGTCCATCTCCGGCATTTCGTAATCCAGCAATACAATATCAATTTTATCGTAATTGTTCTTATACAGGCTCAACGCTTTCAGCCCATCTTCCGCGAGCAGCACCTTGGCGCCCATATTGCTCAAAGAGCGATTCAACAACAAACGATTCACATCATTATCTTCAGCAACCAGCACACACACATTTGTTAACGGTTGCGTCTCTAAGGCTTCGCCCTCAACAATCAACGCATCCTCTTCGAAGTCTTCTGCATCAAGCAATGGAACACGAAACCAAACCGTGGTGCCGACGCCCTTTTCACTGATTACACCAATTTGGCCGCCCATCAAATCAACTAGCCGCTTGCAAATCCACAAGCCCAATCCCGTACCGCCATACTTACGCGTTGTTGAACGATCCGCCTGGTGAAAACGCTCGAACAAATCCCCCAACACGTCACTATCAATACCAATACCACTATCCACGACCTCGAAGCGCACCCAGCTATCTTCTCGCGTAATGCGCACTTCAATTCTGCCGTGAAAGGTAAACTTAAACGCGTTGCCCAATAGGTTAATCAGCACTTGGCGAATACGCACCATGTCGCCAGTGAGGCGCTGCGGCAATCCACGCGCCACACCAATCACCAGCTCAACACCAGATGCCTGTTTATGCGCCCGAAACATCGCTTCCAACGAACCCACCAGTGGCCGTAACTCGTAACTCACCGGCTCAATATCCAACTTCCCCGCATCAAGACGCGAGTAATCTAAAATATTATTAATCAAATCCAATAGTGCCGACCCGGAATGCCGAACGATCTGCAAATACTCACTCTGGCCTTCATCAAGCCCCGTATCCTCAAGTAGCTCGGTAGCTCCGAGAATACCGTTAATCGGCGTACGGATTTCATGGCTCATCGTGGCAATGAACTCGCTCTTCGCTTCACTCGCCGCATTGGCTGTCGCCGCCAAGTTACGCAGCTTAAGTTGCTCCATCTCATTTTCAAGCCGAACTCTCACCAAGCGCTGATGATGATCGGTAATTTCGCGAATACGCGCCGCTAGCGAAAACGACAGCAGCACGCCCTCAACAGCAGAGCCAATCAGAAAAATATTGTTCGTGAATGCATTCAATGGCAAGAAGCCAAGTTTTGTGGCGCCATAAATCATGGCGCCAAGCAGTAAGGTGCCCCAAGCGAGGGTATACACTTTGGCAGCGTAATTGCCCGAGCGCCAACGACTGACCCCGGCAATCCAAAATGCCGCCGCGCTAATCATTGCGTTGATGGCAGAAAGTTTTAAATGCAATGGCATGGAAATCAACGGCGACAAAATCATCATCACCAACGAGATCACCACCATCGCTACAACAATCCAATAAGCCAGCGTGCCGCGCCGCAATGCTAAGGCTCGATGAGTAAATAGCCCGCCCGCAATCATCATCATATTGATCGAGAAACCGACGGAAAAATCAGATACCTGCGGATGATTCGGCCAGATAAACTGAGAACCAAAGCCCGTCTGCGAAGCCTGCAACACCAGCACACTGACGATATAGCAGACATAATAAAAATACGCATCGGTGCGAACCGAAATCAGCAAACATAAGTTATATAAAATAAGGCAGAGCAGTACACCGAAATACACAGCGTAACGGGTTTGTTGATACTGATAATCTTTATAATAAGCATCAGGTTCCCACAAAATAAAAGGAACCTGCATACTGCCTTTCTCACGCACACGCACCAACACCGAAAGTGATTCGTGCGGCAGAAACTCAATGGGAATTACAAAGAATCGACTATCGACAAGTCGGTCAGGATACGGCAACGCATTGCCTATATGCTCCGGCGCCACATCGCGTAAATCGCTTCTAAAAAAGAATTCCAGATGGTCAGCGACCGCCCCCTCAACAACCAGGTGGCGCCGAACAGTCGTGTCTTCTTGATTTTTCAACTGGAAACGCAGCCAGACCGGCGTGCGCAAGAAACCGAAATTCATACCGTTATTGCGTGACGGCTGCCACTCAACAACTTGATCGCGTACATACTGCAGTGATACCTCTGCACTTTCTTCGGCCTTGCCCCCAACCCTGTCGTCAACCCAAAACTCTATGGACGGGTCAAGTTCGACGCGCGTGTCCTGAGCGTTCACCGATATCACGCCGGCCAACGCGGCTCCGCTAAAGCAGGCACTGAAAAAAGTTAGCGTCACAGCAAAAATATAACGCCGCAACAACGCCGAGCTATAACTCTTTCTCATAAGAATTCCTGCTCTCCCAATATCCTTATTGGGCAATGACCGTGCGGGTGTGCTCACTATTACGACACATCCAAGTCCAAATAGACGGCACATGCCTCAGAAGACATGGAATCGCCGCAATTAAAACCTATAACTAACCGGTCTTACTCGCAGAATCCTCTGCCGCTTTCAACTTACGATACTCAATCGGCGTCATACCGACCCAACGCTTAAATGCGCGGTAAAAGGTCGATGGCTCGGAAAAGCCCGTCAGATAGACAATTTCATCAATCGTTTCTTCCGTCCCAGCCAGTAAGCGCTTGGCAAGCTTGCAACGATATTCAGCAACCAACTGATTAAAGTTGGTGCCTGCATCAGCAAGCCGCGTGCGTAGCTGCCTAGGCTTAATTCCTAACCGAGCAGCAACCTCTTCGAGATTAGCGTTGCCGGACTCCAGCAGCTCCGCGATTAAACGACTGACTCTGGTCACCAAATCTTGCTTTTCCAAACGGGCAATCTGCTCACTAGCGAGCCGCTCATGGAGCTGCAGCAACTCAGGCTCATGGTGAGCCGACGGCAAATCCATCACAGTGCGATCAAACAAAATGCCCCCAGTAGGCATACCAAAGCGCACAGAACAGCCAAACACGCGCTCGTGCTCACGCGGATCGCTCTGACCGCACTCATGGGTGAAGTGCACCTCAATGGGAATAAAAGCCCCATCTGTCACAAAGCTGAAGAACTTCACAATACCGACCGAGGCACACTCATTCAGGTGAACGAGCTTGCGACTCCACACCACCTGCTTGAGGAAAATCTGCTCACCTTGGTCAATCAACTCACCATTAGCCGCATCCGACAGCAGGCGCTGATAAGCAATGGCTCGCTTCAGCCCCTCGCCAAAGGTCGGGCTAGACAAAAATAAATACTCTAAAACCTGACCTTTAAAGATCGGAAAGTGGGTACCAAGATGCAACCCAACCAACGGGTCGCCAGACACTTCCTCTACTGCCTGCCAAAACCATTCCTGCGCATCATGCGGTGTACGCAACTCAGGCTGACTCAGTACCGCCTTTTCCATACCGATCTTGGTCAACACCTGGTCGGCGTCTATACCTGCATTCTGCATGGCGCGATAAGCCATGCGCAGCAAAACACCGGAGTCTGTCAAATTTGTCATGCGTTCCTGAATTCCCATTACGCGCAGTGCCCGTTACCCACAGATTACAGAGCAAAAAACGCGCCACTTTAAGACCCACAAATAAAGCACGAATGTATCACAGGCCCTACACCACAGGAACCAAAGACCGGTACTTTACGTCCCCACGGCCAATAAGCACATTTTGATCCGTCGCTATACTGCTGCACCACAACTTATGACAAACCATCTACCACTGGGAGAAGGTTGCTATGCCAGAACTAGCCGTTCGCGAACTCCGCAACGCACCATCCATGCTACCGATGTTTGCTAAAGCGCTGATGCGCATCAACGTCAAGCCAGGCAAGAATCCACAACTTCCCGCTATTGGTGCGCGCCTCAGCGACGTTGTGCTAGATCCGAAGCACCTCGCGACTTACCGTAAAGTATGCGGTTTCTCGGATACAGGCACTCTGCCGATCACCTACCCGCATATGCACGCGCACCCGCTCTTCATGACGTTGCTACTCGACAGCCGCTTTCCATTCCCAGCCATCGGCCTTGTCCACGTTGGCAACCGCATCACTCAGTACCGCCCCATTCAGGCGCGCGAGCAACTTGATGTAGAGTGCACCTTTGGCGCGCTGGAGAAGAAAGACGCGGGCTACGAGTTCACCATCCTGACCACCGTCACAACTGGCGGCGAACACGTCTGGGAAAGTGAATCGACCATGCTTTTCCGCACCGGCGGCGGCAGCAGCAAGAAGAAAAACGCCCCCACCCCAGAGCCCGCCTCTGACACCGTTGAATGGAAGATTGCAGATAACATCGGCCGTCGTTACGGCGCCGTATCCGGCGATCGCAATCCCATCCACCTTTACCCGCTTACTGCCAAGCTGCTCGGCTTCAAGCGTCAGATCGCCCACGGCATGTGGTCCAAGGCGCGCTGCCTTGCGGAGCTTGAATCACAACTGCCAACACAAGCATTTAGTGTCGACGTTCAGTTCAAGCTACCCATGTTTATTCCAGCCAAGGTTAAGTTCGCGCAAACGGCTGTCGATAGCGGCATTGATTTCAAACTACTCGGCCAAGATGGCGTAAAGCCGCATCTGCACGGACAGATACGCACTATTGACGCCTAACCGTACCGGTTTTCGGAACGCTAACGCATCCGAAACTGTGTTGGAAAAATAGTCCACGCCATCAAGCCCACAAAAAAGCCCCGCAATTTAGCGGGGCTTTTTTGTGGGCTCAGAACCAACTAATTCAACAGTATATACGTTACGACGACGGCTACAGAGGACTCGCCACCGGCCCCTTAGGAGCCCGTGGCGGCAGCGAGAAATAAAACACCTTACGCCACACACTCCAGAGCTGAAATGGCAGCGAGTTGATGTTGTAGCGAATACCGTACTCCGCACACAGCGGCTGCACTTGTGCGGCAATCTCTGGGTAATAATTACTCGGCACGCGCGGAAATAAATGATGCTCAATTTGCAGGCTCAAATGACCACTCATAATGTGCATAAACTTACCGCCGCTGATATTGGCTGATCCAAGTATCTGCCGAACATACCAACGCGGCTTATCTTCACCCTCAACATCCTGTGGCTCAAACTCTTCGACGCCATCAGGAAAATGGCCACAAAAGATGACGGCATACGCCCATATGTTTCGCATCAAATTCGCGGCCACATTGGCAAGCAGTACCGGCAGAAAGAACGGCCCCGCCAGCAAAGGAAACAACACATAGTCCTTGCCAACCTGACGCGCCATTTTTTTCAACAGTTTAATCAATTTAGGACGCACTTCCTTCGCCGTTTTCTCACCAGTACGCACACCGCCGAGCTCGTCATCATGAATCGCAACGCCCCACTGAAATAGCAGTGCCATCATAATGTTAGATATCGGCTGAAACAGGTAAACCGGCTTCCACGCTTGCTTCTCACTTAAGCGTAAAACGTGATAACCAAAATCACGATCCATACCAACAACATTCGTCCATTTATGATGCAGGTAATTATGCGAACGCTGCCATTGTTTGGACGGGCATACGCTGTCCCACTCCCAACGAGAAGAATGGATTTTCTTATCACCCAGCCAATCCCACTGCCCGTGCATGACGTTATGCCCGATTTCCATATTTTCAAGAATCTTCGACACACCGAGCATTGCTGCACCGACAAAAAATAACGGGAAATACAGAATGCCGAAGTAAATAACCGCACGACCAACAACTTCAAGGGATCGTTGAATCGTAATGAGAAGGCGAATATAACGCTCATCAGCAGGACCGCGGCTTTCCATCGCTTGTTTTCCGATGGCATCAAGCTTCGCGCCGAACGCCTGAAGCTGGTCTTCGGTCAGATGATTCAGCGCCGAAATATTAGAAAATGGACGGCGATCTGCCGACGACACATCCTCAGAAGAATCTGCATTGAGGGAAGCAATATTGTCTGCCATGAGAACCCCGTTAAGTCATTTTTTTATTATGGTGGATCAACTCACTGAAACAAAACCATTAGCAGGCTATGTTTTATCGCCTCAGGCGATCCAATAAATCGATTTCCGAAAACATCTTCTGATGTAAAAACATCTCCTGATGCCTATTACCTTCTTTATTATTTTTTCTGCTAGTTTTTTCTACGCATGCTCACGAAGCTTCATCGATTGCTGCCGCCGCGACAATACATCGAGCAAACAACATCAATAACAACAGTGACTAGGGTACAAGATTGTAGAAAGAAGGGTATCGGGCACTTAACCGAGCAGCCCCTCAGAGCCACTCAGTAGAAATGCCCACAAACTGGCGGGAATTGACAATGTTGCTGGCAGATCTAAACCATCACGCTAAGAATTGGCTGTTTACGCCAATGTTAGTTCTATTTTAACGTGCTCTTTCTTATGCGTTATTTACGCTTAATGGTTTCTCGGACGTCTTCACCGACATCCACTACGTCGTCAGCAAATCCACCAAGCTCGGCAGTAATATCACGCACCAACTGATAGATAGAGTCGCGATCAACGCCTTCCTTGTCGCCCTCGACATAACCGCGTGCATAGTCCAGCACCAAACCGTGAATATTTTCCACCCGCGTTGCGCCGGACGATACCGTCGCCTCCAGCAAACTACGTGCCGCATCAATCAATTTAATCATTTGGCGCTCCGATCAAGCCGTTACGGTGTCGCGACGGTTCGGCAGTGACAGACGAAATACTCTCGCCAACGTGGTGCCGAACTGACGCCCTAACCCATGTGCGTTATAGGGCAGCCCATATTTTTGGCAAATCTTCTCTACCTCAATGGACGCTTCAGCATAACGGTTACTTGCCATACCAGGGAAGAGGTGATGCTCAATCTGGAAGCTCAAGTTACCGCTCATCAGGTTCATCAGCTTGCCGCCGCGAATATTGGCAGAGCCTAACAACTGACGAATATACCAACGGGCCTTATCTTCATTCTCCACGTCTTTCGGCGTGAAATGCGTCACGCCTGCAGGGAAGTGGCCGCAGAAGATGATCATATAGGTCCACAGGTTCCGAATGATGTTGGCGGTAAAG
This sequence comes from Gammaproteobacteria bacterium, assembly GCA_018067045.1. Taxonomy (GTDB): domain Bacteria; phylum Pseudomonadota; class Gammaproteobacteria; order Pseudomonadales; family Alcanivoracaceae; genus JARGPN01. The sequence continues at coordinate 23,950 of JAGPVL010000004.1, read as the reverse complement.
TTACCTGCCAAGACCGGTAAAAAGAACGGGCCCGCTAACAATGGGAAGAGCACATAATCTTTTAGCGTTTGCTTCTTCACCTTCTTCCATACACCTTTCAGAAACGGCACGGATTCTTTCCAGGTTTTTTCGCCGCTTGCCAGCTTCTCCGTTTCCAAATCGTGCAGCGCAACGCCCCACTCGAAGAATACTGCCAGCAAAAGGTTCCATACTGGCTGGCCTAAGTGATAGGGCGTCCACTTCTGCTCTTCACTCATGCGCAAGATGCCATAACCTACGTCGCGGTCCATACCGACAACGTTAGTCCACTTATGGTGCAGGTGGTTATGGCTGTGCTTCCAATCGCTCGAAGGGCAGACAGTGTCCCATTCCCATGTCGAGGAATGAATCTGCGGATCACGCATCCAGTCCCATTGGCCATGCATCACATTATGGCCAATTTCCATGTTCTCAATAATCTTAGCCGCGCCAAGCATGGCAGTACCGGCCAACCACGCTGGCGGAAGAATCCCAGCAAACAGTAGACCGCGGCCACCAATTTCCAACCAGCGCTGCGCCTTAATCACCTTACGGATATAACGCGCATCGCGTTCGCCCAACGTGGACATGATGCGACCGCGCAGCGCTTCAATTTCAGCACCAAAGCTCTGCACTTGCTCATCGCTGAGGTTGTACGGAAGCCCAGTTTGAGATTCAAACTGCTTAATCTGTTCGGCGGATAATGTCAGTGGAGCATTCATATGACTCTCCTTTTCCCTTAGGAAAAATGGTGTATCTCTTAACCTAATATTCGACTTCGTATTGTTAAAAAATCGAAATCAACTGTTATTCGCGGCCACGTTCAGCGGCAGCAATTTATAAATCAATCGTCACATCACCTGCGGCAGCACAAACGCAAATCCGAATAGACTCGCCTGCCTCACCAAAAACGTCGCCGGTGGTTAAATCTCTGACTTGTCCTTCTTTCAACGTCACGATGCAGCCTTGGCAAATGCCCATGCGGCAACCGTGGGCAGGCAGTAAGCCCGCATCTTCAGCCACTTCAAGCAATGACTTATCGCCCGCTCCCGCCACTTCGCTACCCGCTTTCCAAAAAGATACCTGGCCACCGGCACCTGTCGGCACGTCGGCACGCACAGGCTGAAAGCATTCTTCAGTAAGCTGCTCACTCAAATTACCGTCAGACCAAACTTGGCGCACCGCGTCCATAAGCGGCACAGGGCCACAAACATAAGCCTTACGCTCGGCCCAATCAGGGCAGATGGCAGAAAGCTGCTGCAGGGAAAAATGCGATGAACTCTTGGCGGCACCATCCGCACGGGTATACAGCTGATGCGTACGAAAACTGCTGAGCTGATTGAAAGCAGCGAGCTCCTCCGCAAACAAACAGCGACGTTGGTCCGGCGCGTAATGCAAATGCACGACGTCAGCCTCGACGCCAGTGTCACGCAAATGACGCAACATGCCCGCAATCGGAGTAACGCCCGTGCCCGCGCTGATAAACAACAACGGCGTTTGGCTCGCGCTCGTCGGCAAGGTGAAGTCGCCGGTCGCTTGATCGAGTGCAATTACATCCCCAACACGCAATGCGTCTTGAATATGGGTGGACACTCGTCCACCATCAACTCTACCGATGGTGACGCTAAAGGTCCGGTCTGTAGGCATCTGCGCTGACGCAACCGAATAACAACGCCAGTAACGAACGCCTTCAACATCAATACCTAGGCGTACATATTGGCCGGAAACGGCGCCGTTCCAAAGATGGTTGGGATTGATCTCCAATGTCACTGCAGCGTCGGTTTCGCGGCGGATCGCAACTACTTCGCCACAGCAACGGTTAGCCCAGAGCGGATTAATGAGCTCTAAGTACTGACGCGGATTCAGTGGGCTGGCAAGCCATTGGCCGAGACGCGATACAGGCGTTTGCAAGTTACTCTGTGACACAGGCAGTCTCCGTTGTGTTTACATGTGTACACTTTAATTTGCACTACACATTTAAGTCAACACCTGTACACAAATATAATTTTTACCCTTTTAATTCAGTTGGTTATAACGAGACAGGTGTTGGTTTGTTGTAACTTTTTTGCTGCAGCGCGGTACATGGCGGTACAAATACCATAAAATATCAGTACGGTCGTACTTCGCCACCCCTGACAAGAGCTAAGCCCGCACGGAATGCGCGCGCTCAAACAGGCTAAGCACCTACTCGATAGGCCCGCTTTGAACGTAAAACGGACAGGAACCAAGAGACCTTAAAATGACAAGAGTAAGCAGAAGTCTCCGCCGTGAAGATGAAAGTCCAGAAACCGGCCGCCGTGATGCACGCAAGCAAAGGACCCGCCGGGCGCTACTCGATGCCGCACTCGACCTCATACAAGGCGAGCAAAGCTTTAACAGCATCAGCTTGCGTGAGGTCGCCCGCAACGCTGGCGTTGTCCCTACTGCTTTCTACCGCCACTTCCGTGACATGGACGAGCTCGGCCTCACGCTAGTCGACGAAGCCCTCCGTGCGTTACGTCAGATGATGCGCGAAGCCCGCGCCGCCGCATTGCCAACGAGCCACCTCGTTCAACAATCCGTGCAAACATATTTGCGCTATGTCCAAGAGAATGAACGCTACTTTCAATTCCTCGCGAAAGAACGCTTTGGTGGAAGTCGCACCATTCGGCTGTCTATTCGCCAAGGTATCCAGCTGTTTATTAGCGAGCTTTCTACCGACCTCGCCCGCTTTCCTTTTCTCGCTCGCTTTAGCACCGAAGAGTTACAGATGTTCTCTGGGATGATCGTCAATCAAGTCGTTAATTCCACGGAATTACTGCTCGATCTACCTTATGGTGACGACGTGCAAGTAGAGGCACTGCGCAAAACCACAGAACAACAAATGATGCTGATTTTCCTCGGCACCGGACAATGGATACCCAAGTCTGAGCGCAAGCCAAAACCGTAGTTCGCCGCGCGTCATCAGACAGCCTTAGAGTCGTCGCCAAGCAAGATAGGTACCATTGCAATGCACAACAACAGCGTCGACTTTAAAAGCCTCCTCCTAAACGGAACGGCATTGCTCGACGTGCGTGCGCCAGTTGAGTTCGCTCAAGGCGCATTCCCGCATGCTAGCAACCTCCCGCTTCTCGACGACCAGCAACGCCATAACATCGGTATTTGCTATAAAGAACATGGGCAACAAGCTGCCATTGAATTAGGCCACCAATTTATCGGCGGAGACGTGCGCGCAGCACGTATGGCGCAATGGCGTCAGTGGCATCAACAAAACCCGCACGGATACTTATATTGTTTTCGTGGCGGTTTACGCTCGCAAACAGTACAAAGCTGGCTTGCCGAAGACGGCATCAATATTCCATTGATACCCGGCGGCTATAAAGCCTTGCGTCGATTCTTACTCGATAATCTAGAGCGCGCCTGTAAAACCCTGCCGATGACCGTCATCTGCGGTCGCACTGGCTGCGGCAAGACACGCGTTATTGAACAACTACCATCAAGCCTCGATTTAGAAGGTGAAGCGCATCATCGCGGCTCATCATTTGGGCGCAGACCTGGCGGGCAACCGGCGCAAATTGATTTTGAAAACAGGCTCGCCATTCACTTACTGAAGCTCGAAGAACAACAACTGACTCCCATCATTTTGGAAGATGAAAGTCGTCTCATCGGTCGCTGCTATTTACCCCAACCGATGCAAGAGCGTATCGCCAGCACCCAACGCGTCATTATTGAAGAGTCCTTAGACAGTCGCGTCATGGTCACACTAGAAGACTATGTTATCGGCCCATTAAACGAATATGCCCAATGGTTCGGCGAACAAGATGCCCTCGATAAACTGGGCGAAGAGCTACTCGCGGCATTAGAACGTATTCGTAAACGGCTTGGCGGCGCACGTTACCAAGAGCTCAACGGTGTACTGCAAAACGCTCTCAATCTACAACGTGAAAATGGTGATGCTTCTCTGCATCAACACTGGATCCGTCCGTTGCTCAAAGACTATTACGACCCCATGTACGACTACATGATGGGAAAACGAGACGGCGAAGTCCTCTTTAGCGGCACACGCGACGAGGTCCATGCCTTCTTAAGTCAGCCCTCGCGCTAACCCTCAGCACCGGACCCAGCGAACCTTTAACCGCACCTTTGTAGGAGCCAGCTTGCAGGCGATTCAGCCTCAGCTCGGCGCTGTTCGCTTGCCAGCAAGCTCCTACAAAAAGACACCCAACACCACCAATTCCAACACCACCTTGTAGGGGCCCGCTTGCAGGCGCCACCACGACCGCACCCAACTCGAAAAGCAGCTATACTCAGCCGCGAGCTGGTGTCTTGCCGGACACGCCAGCCGACCTAAACAGTCCGGTATTCTCCCTATTGAACGGAGTACGTTATGTATAAGCACCTTGCTGTCAGCTTGCTGGCGCTCGTGCTGGTTGCCTGTGGCCAGCCAGAAAAACCCACCTTTACCTTCACCGCTATTCCCGATCAGGACGAAGCGCGCTTAATTGAGCGATTCGGCAACGTTGCGGACTACCTCAGCAAAGAGCTCGGCGTTGAAGTGAAATATATTCCGGTTAAATCCTATGCCGCAGCGGTCACTGCATTTCGTAACAACGAAGTGCAACTCGCTTGGTTTGGTGGTCTGACTGGCGTTCAAGCACGCCTACAAGTCCCTGACAGTAGCGCCATCGCACAAGGCTACGAAGACCAATTTTTTGTCAGCTACTTTATCGCGCACAACAGCACCGGCCTGAGTGAGAACAATGAATTTCCACAGGATATTGCCGGCAAAAGCTTTACCTTCGGTTCAAAAGGCTCGACCTCCGGCCGCCTAATGCCTGAATTCTTTATTCGCGAGAGTCTCGGCGACGCACCGGACAACGCCTTCAGTCGAGTTGGCTTTTCCGGCGACCACAGCGCGACTATTGCACTAGTGCAAAGCGGCGCCTACGAAGTTGGTGCAGTTAATTACAAGGTATGGGAAGACGAGCTCGCACAAGGAAAAATTGATACCAGCAAAGTGAGCGTGATTTGGAAAACACCCGAATACCTCGACTACCACTGGGTCATTCGCGGTGACACTGATAGCCACTGGGGCAAAGGATTCAGCGACAAAGTACAAGCGACGTTGCTCGGTATCAACGATCCAGAAATTCTCGCGGCCTTTCCACGCAGCAGCTTTGTTGCCGCGAACAACGATGACTACCAAGCAATTCTCGAAACAGCACAAAGTATCGGTCTACTGGATCAGTAGCGCAGATGTTTACATTTGAACACCACACTTTGCGCAAGCAAGGTGTGGTTATTCTCGACGACATCAGCCTGCACATTGCCGCCGGCGAACGTGTCGCGTTACTCGGCGCCAGCGGTGCGGGCAAATCCACATTGCTGCAACTGATGCGCGAGCAACACCCAGATGAAATTGCGTGGTGCCCACAAGACGGCGCCATGGTTCCACCGCTAAGCGTCTTTCATAATATTTACATGGGCAGCCTCGACCGCCATAACGCGCTCTACAACTTACGCAACTTAATTTACCCGAAAGCGAAGGAACGACGCGCCATTCGTACAATCGCCAACGCTCTTGGAATCGGCGAAAAACTCTTCACCAGTATCGATCGACTTTCTGGCGGGCAGGCACAACGCACGGCTCTCGGGCGCGCCCTGTATGCGCAAAAAGAAACGCTACTCGCCGACGAACCGGTTTCCAGTCTTGACGAACTGCAAGGCGGCAACTTGTTACGGCACACCCTGTCTACACACACCACGGCAGTCATTGCTTTGCACGACCAGTTTCTTGCTCTGAGTTGTTTCGATCGTGTGATCGGCTTGCGCAACGGCAAGATCCTGATTGACCAGCCCGCCGCTTCGCTCAACCACGACGACCTGTTACCGCTGTATGGCCAAGCCTCACCAACATGAACAATCCCCGGGCTCACAACACCACTGCCAGCCACTATCGACACATTAGCTTAGTACTCGCAGGCTTTGCGCTGCTGGCATTTTTCCTCGCCGATATCGACATCACCACACGCTCTCCCGGCACGGAACTCGGTCGCATACTGGCTGGCCTTATCCGACCCGATTTTTTTGCCACTGACCACCTCCTGCAGGCAACCCTTTTCACACTAAGCTTTGCCGTACAGGGCGTCGCACTCGGCGCCGCCGTTGGCTTTGTGCTGGCATGCTTTTGGCACTACCGATCGGTGCGCATGGCCAGCGCAACAGTTCGTGCGATCCATGAGCTATTCTGGGGGCTAATCTTTCTACAACTTACTGGCCTATCAACACTCACCGGCGTGCTCGCCATCGCCATTCCTTACAGCGGTATTTTTGCCAAAGTATTTGGTGAGTTTTTAGAAGAGAGTAATAGTAAACCAGCACAAGCTTTGGCACGAAATAGCGGCCCATTGAGTACATTTTTTTTCGCTAAACTGCCACTCGTATGGGCGCAATTTAAAGTCTATGGTGCTTATCGTTTGGAGTGCGGCATTCGCTCCTCTGCCATTCTCGGCTTCATTGGCTTACCCACACTTGGCTTTCATTTGGAAACAGCCTTTCGCCAAGGCGATTACAGCGCTGGCGCCGCACTTCTGTATATCTTTTTTCTGTTAATCATCAGCATGCGCGGCTGGTTACACGCTCGGCTTATCCCCATCTACCTACTCGCTGCGCTGCTCTATGCTCCGCCTCTGAGCAGTAATACCGGCGCCAGTCTGTGGCGATTCCTCAGTCACGACATCATGCCTGCGCCATTACGCAGTGGTTATAGCGGCGACTTAACCTTTAGCCGCTGGGCGCTCGATCTTGTTAGCCAACAAGCGGTCCCCGGACTGGTCAACACCTTAGTGCTTGGTAGCGCCGCGTTATTGATGACAGGCTTGATCGCGATCATGATCTTGCCACTACTCTCTCGGCATTTTTCTGGGAAATTGGTTCGCAGTGGCGCCAATATATTTGTCATTATGATGCGTACCACACCCGAGTTCTTGCTCGCGTTTATTTTTTTGCTCGCATTAGGCCCGTCGATGTTACCGGGGATTTTTGCACTAGCGCTGCATACCGGCGCTATTATCGGCCACCTAACTTCGCGTATTGCCGACCAACTACCAATCCCTAGCAACAGCGCGCGCGGTTTGAACCGTTTAAGCTTTGAGGTGTTGCCGCGCGTATATGGCAACTTCCTAGCCTTATTGTTGTATCGCTGGGAAATTATTATGCGCGAAACAGCAATTCTCGGCCTAATTGGCATTCCCACTATTGGCTTTTATATTGACTCAGCCTTTGCTGAATTTCGCTTAGACAGAGCATTCTTTCTGATTGCGGTTTCAGTAATACTGAACCTCTCTGTCGACGGGCTATCGCGAACATTACGCAACCGGTTACGTCTTCACGCTTAGGGAGCGAATATGCAACTTCCCATCTATCAAGTCGATGCGTTCACCAGCCGTGTTTTTTCCGGCAATCCCGCAGCCGTTGTGGCATTGTCGAGTTGGCCAGACGATGCACTGCTATTAAGTATTGCGGCAGAAAACAACTTATCCGAAACCGCCTTTTTTTGTCCACGCCAAGACGGCAGTTATTCTCTGCGTTGGTTTACACCCACGGTGGAGGTTGATCTGTGCGGACACGCGACACTTGCCTGCGCATGGGTAATCTTTAACGAGCCTGAATTCCGCAACAAAAAAAATACCACAAACGACACGGTACTCTTTCACAGCCAAAGCGGATTACTCAGCGTTACTCAACTCCGAGAAGCACCGCTCAGCGAAAACCCCGCTCAAGCCAATCAGCAACGGCTGCTAACACTGGATTTTCCCGCACGACCTCCCTGCGTCGTCGAAGACCACAATAATTTTTATCGTCAGCTATTCGACGCACTGGGCATCACTGAAGCAGAAGCCATCGTTGCGGCCCGCGATCTTATCGTAGTTCTCGAAAACGAATCGCAGGTGCGCGCCCTCACGCCAGATTTTACCGCGCTAAGCGCCATTGATCGCTTTGCCATTTGCGTCACCGCGCGTGGCGATCACTGCGATTTTGTCTCGCGTTTCTTCGCGCCCAAACAAGGCATTAACGAAGACCCTGTGACCGGATCTGCACATTGCAGCCTCGCACCCTATTGGCAACAACGGCTTGGCAAGGACATTCTTAGCGCCGAACAAATATCAGCGCGCGGCGGACAGCTGCACTGCACCGTCCGACAAGATCGCGTCGAGATTCGCGGCGCGGCCAGCCTGTATTTGCGTGGCACTATTTATGTTGGATAACGCGCATTTTGCCCCCGTACAGACAAAACCCTCTACACTGTGGCCATACAACACCGGACGTCGTTGACGTCCTACCCGATGTGTTGAATAAAATGTATTTGGCAGTCGCTGCGGCTATTGTCGAAAATATCGCCGCAACGATTTGCGTCCACGAGGTCACCGATGAAATCAGCGCCCGCTCAATATGACTTAGTGCTTGCCGGTGGCGGACATGCTCACGCGCTCGCACTGCGCATGCTAACGCTCAAGATGGGTCGCACCTCACAGCCTCTCAATACACGCATTACGCTGATATCGCCGCAACCGTTAGCAGCTTACTCCGGCATGCTGCCAGGCCTCATTGCCGGCCATTACGCCTTTGAAGACGCTCACATCGACTTACCGCAGCTATGCCAATGGGCAGGCGTACGATTGATACAGCAAGAAGTGCGCGCCATAGACACACGCATTAACCGACTCACCCTCGCGGACGGTAGCAGCGTCGATTACGATTGGCTCAGCCTTAACGTCGGCGGTACTCCCGCCGTTAGTTCGGTGCCAGGGGCTGACGAATTCGCCATTGCCGTTAAACCCGTTTCTTCTTTTTATCCGCGCTGGAAAGCCTTTGTCGATACGTTAGCTAGCGCCCAATCGCAAGACGCGCCAACCCAAAGGGGATACGCGATTAGCGTAGTGGGTAGTGGTGCGGGCGGCTGCGAACTTATTCTTGCCATGGCTCACGCTCTTCAGCGTCGTCACTTAACGGCCAAGCTAACACTGGTCGGCAACGACTTTTTATCTGGCATGCCGGTCAAAGCACAGCAAAAAATGGCTGATGCCATGGCCCGTTACAACATCGACGTGCAGCGCAATGTCACCATTACCGAAGTCACAAACGATCACGTCGTCACCCAGAATGGCAACATTGGTCACGACGCTGTGTTTTGGTGTACCGGCGTGAACGCCCCCCGCTGGCTAGCGCAATCGCCACTGCTAACCACTGACGAAGGCTTTGTCCAAGTAGACCGAACCCTAAAAAGTTTATCCACAACCAATGTGTTTGCGGCCGGAGACTGCGCATGGCAAGCCGATAATCCCGCCCCACGCGCCGGCGTTTATGCCGTCAGGCAAGCCAAGGTCCTCGCCCATAATCTTCTCGCCAGCATTCAAGGGGATGCGTTAAAACAATACGCGCCGCAGAAGCATTTCTTATCGCTGCTCTCCTTGGGCGAACAGAACGCGATCGCGGTACGCCGTGGACTAGTCATGTCCGGCCCCCGTCTTTGGCAACTCAAAGATCGAATAGACCGCGGCTTTATCGACAAACTCAATACGTTACCAGCGCGCCCTGCACCCGCGATAACTCACCAGAACGAGGAAGTACGTTGCGCGGGTTGCGGCGCCAAAGTAGGTGACGCTGCGTTACGCAAAGCGCTTACTGGCTTAGCGCCGATCACCCATAGCAATATTATTGCCGGGCTCGCGCAACGCGAAGACGCGAGCGTCATTAATTGGCAACCTGGCCGCTTGCTAGTCCAAAGCCAAGATTATTTTCCTGCTTTTGTTTCCGATCCGTATTTGTTTGGCCGCATTGCCGCACTGCATAGCCTCAGCGATGTGCATGCACGCAATGCCCAGCCTCATTCGGCGCTCGCCAGCGTGTGCTTACCGATCAATCATCAACGGCTTCAAGGTCGAGATCTCGAGCGCCTGATGCGTGGTGCCGTAGAAGAATTAAATCGTGCTGATTGCGCGTTGCTTGGCGGACACACCATTGAAGGACCGCAAATGGCGGCAGGATTTACCATCAACGGTAGCGCAACGGAAAATCAATTGCTGGGCAAAGGCGGCGCCAAAGTCGGCGACACACTACTACTGAGCAAACCGCTCGGCAGTGGTATTCTGCTCGCCGCACTGATGCAAACCGTGCAAGCGGGCCGCTACGTCGACGCTTTGTTTGAACAGCTACTCATTAGCAACGCAACCGCCGCAACCGTTTTTTATCACAATGGCGCGAAAGCCGTGACCGATGTCACCGGCTTTGGCTTACTCGGTCACCTGCTGGAAATATGCGACGCCAGCCACGTAACTGCGTCACTCGATGCCAATGCAGTGCCCGTTCTACCCGGTGCAATGTCGTTATATCATCGCGGTATCTTTAGCACGTTAAAAAGTTCGAACGACGCGGCGCTTACACGCTGCCAGATCTCACCTGCCTTACTCAAGCATCCTATGCTCGCCATTCTGACCGACCCGCAAACATCCGGAGGATTAATCGGTGCTGTGCCGAAAAAGAACGTAGACGCCTGTATTAAGGCAATGACTGAAAAAGGACAAAGCGTCTGGGCAATCGGCACCATTGGCGAAGACAGCAATTTGCGCGTCCGTATCCGCTGAGCAAGCGACAAGTCATCAGGAGAGGTAGAACGGCGCAGGTGCAGAATAGTGAGGATCACCCGCCTCATAGAAGCAGGTGAAACGAAACGCCTTCAGAAAGAACGGTTTCAGCATCGAACAGGCCAGGGCTAACCCAGGCATTAATTTTTAATCGCAGCCGACTGAAAGTATTCCGTAATCCATTGATAGAGAAGATCCGCCGTTAGCTCGGCTAATGGCATGCGCTCAAACGCGTCACCCGCCTCACCTTCTACCATCGCGAACTGAAAGCTCACCACACCTGGCATCTGGTCATGCAACACCAAAATGATTCGCTTACCCGTCCGCAAACAATCAATGGTCATCGCGTCTGCCGGGATACCACTGGTACGCATATTACGGCGAACACTGACCACAGGATTAATGTCACTAAAATGCTGTTGCACCCGCGCATGCACTTCCGTGGCAATATCCGAAAGCGTTGCTAACGCCTCTTCACTCATTCGAATCTCCGCTCCCTCGTTATTTAACGAGGGTTCCTTTCACTAAAGTACTGGCGCCGCCATCTGCACCAAAATCAGTGTATAACGCCGCACTTAACGCAGGGTGTATTCTATCGGTATGTCCATCAACAAAGCGCTACTCGGCAACTCTGCAGGCGGCGCCGGCAGCGGCGAAGCAATGGCAAATAAATCAACCGCCGCGCGATCGAGCACATCATGACCTGAACTTTTCACCAGCGTACGACGAATAACATTACCTTGACGATCAACGACTATCTGAATCGTAACGACCCCTTCCTGCTGACGCACTAGCGCACGTCGAGGAAAACGCTTCTGACTTTCCAAATAAAGACGCACCCGTTGATGCCAGCTTGCCTTATCCGCCGCCAGCACCGCTGTGGCCGCATCAGCAACCTCGCTGACCGGCCCGCCGGACTGTCCATCATCTTCTACGTCATCGGCTTTAGTAGGGCCTGCCTCTATAGGCCCATCTCTCTGCTGATCCATACGGCTGCTACGCAACGCACCATCATCGGCGCTGGGTTGCCGCTGTTCCGCTAGTGCGACAGGTGCGGCAACAGATGGCAAACGGTTGCGCTGCACAACGTCTTGCGCTTTTTCCTCAAGAAGTTGTTCAGCCCGTTCACCTGCAGACGCGGGAGAAGACGCGGAGGCAACCATCTTAATGTGCACAACGTTATCTGCCGCACCAAGCGTTGGCTTCTGAGGCATCAGTGCCGTTATGCATAGCGCAATAACAATATGTAGACCCAACGCGAGAATAAAACACAACAGCAAACGCCGACGGGTCTGCTTATCCACGGAGGAGTAAGACATTTACGGTTGGCCCCTATCAAGGCCAACTAGAAAGCCTTTTAAGCAATCCCCATCACGCAGGTTATTCATCAGAGTGGCCACATTGCCAAACGTCATCGCCCTGACCAGCCAATCGGCAATGCTAAACAGCCCCCACGGCAACAAGCCCCGCAACAACGTCACCTGCCACGCAATCGGCGAAGCGCTTAGTAGTAAGGCCAGCGCTACCATCAATTTTAAAAAAATACGCGCCTTCACCATCCAAGCCTCTTGTCGCAATAACGGCATTCAGGCGCGCATTCTATCGCTTATGCTATGGGGTAGCTATTTCAGGAATCTTATAAACGGGGGGACTGATTCGGGGCGTGTCAAAGGCCGTGCAATAACACTCATGTGGCGACGAAATCGCCACATGAGTAAACCTTAACTAAATCATGGCGAAACTATAACTCGCTGTCATCTTCCTCTGGCGCAGTAACGGAGTCCTCGACCGCATCCGGATGTTCCGCCAACACCTCATCTCGACTACGCTTCAACGCTTCAAGCTTACGACGGCCTTCATCAAGCTGATCTTCACTCACGCCACCGTCTCGTTCCGCCGTCGCGATCGCTGCTTCAAGCTCGGTAATTTTAACCGCCGAGGCTTTCATAAAGGACCGATACACCTGCTCTTTCTGGCGCGCTTCATACTCTAAATAAAGTTGAGGATCTGCCAGCTCTTGTTCACTCGGTAGCTCCCGTGGCGTCGACTCCGCCAACGGTGGTGTGCGTGGGTCGCCATAGCGCATGGCGTCCTTTAATGAGTTCACCGCCTTCTCACTCGGCCGCCACTCATGATTTTCGAGATCGCCCTTGTCCATCTCTATCGGCGGCACGTCGAAGACATCCTCATCCATATTGCCAACGTTATTTGCCGAAGAATGCTCTACCACTACGCCAGTTTTCGCGCCGTGCGGCACGTTTTCTTCTACCGACGCCGTGTCGGCGTCATGCATCACATCGTGCTCGTTGGTCGACAGCCATACGAAGGCAGCAATCAGCGCCGCGATGACTGCCAATAACGTAGCAACAAGATACAAACTACGTTTACTGGCCATCGGAAGCATTCAACCATTTTTCGTTATAGCTAACCTGTGCCTGCTGCCATAATGAATCCCGTAACGACGCAAACTGCTGCTGCATCTTTTCCTGAGCAATGGACTTAGATGCCTCGTAGCGAACACCTTCACTCTCCACCGGCTGATAGCCCATCAATTTCTCATCAAGAAAAATAATTTCCCAGTACACCTGATCAGAAAGGCCGGGGCTACGAAACGGCGCCGACGCCTTCTTCAACGGCTGCACAAATGCCAAACTTCTCAACCAGTGCGTATTGCGATCATCACGATCAATCCAACCTAGATCACCGGCTTGCTCGAAGACTTTCTCAGAATTTGAGCCTGCCGCGCCCTGAAACCGCTGCACAGCTTGATCAAATGCCAAACCATTTCGCAATTCACGAAACAGCGCATCCGCCTCTTCTTGGCTGTCTAACCGAATATGCCGAGCACGCACTTTTTCAACACGCTGGAACTGCTCTTTATGCGCATCGTAATACGCCGAGACTTCCGCCGCAGTGACTGCGTTAGCGAGCTCCCGTAACTGCGGATTGTCATCATGAATATCATGCATCAAACCCAAGCCATGCAGCATTTCTTCCTTCACCTGACGCTCGCTAATCATGCGCTTTACCGCCAGCACTTCGTTTTCTGTCAGACCGCTGTGATGCGCAAACCAATCCAATACAAACTGTGTTGAGACATATTGCATGGCCGCTTCACGCATAAAATCTGTATTCATTTGATGCATCTGAACTTTTAACTGGATATTTTGCTGCTGATACAGGTCGGCCAGTGTCATATCTTTCTCACTGTCATCGAGCAAACGATAACGTGCCAGCACAAGCAAACGCGCAGCCTGCTCCTGATCGGCATCCATCACCGGATAAGGGCCGGGCTTGACCTCTAACAAAGGCAACAAGGTCTCTTCGTCAGTAACCAACTCTGTGACAAACAAATCCGCGGGAGAGGTAACACCCTCGGCCTGAAGAGCTTGCTCGACCTCATGGGAAAACACCTGCCGGACAATACGAAACAGTTCGTTCTGCTGTTGTGTTTCTTCGCTATACGTTACGAGGCCTGACCCACCGTCTTGATGCTCATCATCATGCTCTACTTGGGCAAACAAATGGTTTTCGATTAGTCCGTCGAGCACTTGTTTACGTGACACATCGGAGTCTTGCTGTTGCGCGACGCGCACAAACACCTCGACCGATGCAGCTGGAAATACGACACCATCCACCCGAGCAGCGGTATCCGCAGAGTCACTACTGCACTGCCACCACCAACCAAGGCCGGCCGCAGCCACCAATAAGATCACGACAACTTTGACGTTACGCATATGCTTTCCCGACGATTAAATTATTATTATCAATACGCCCACAACAGAACTTTAGGCGCCTCAAGCAACAGATAAAAGACTTCGACATAAAAAAGGGAGGCTTTTCAAGTGTTGCGCAAAAAACCATGCGGCCACCCGAAAACACCTCCCCTTTCTTTTTCGACTTTCTACCGATCAAAACTGACCAGTTACTGACTCTACTTCTTCTTTCCCTTACCGCCGCTGGTGCTGGTGCTGGCGCTAGAGCTACCGACGCGATCTGCCGCGTGGTTTAGCACATGCACAACCATAGCAATAGCATGTGGAATCACCACCTGCGCAACCTGCAAACGATCAGAGTGATCGGTGCTCGATAACACAATACCGCCATTCGCGTAGGCAATTGCACCACCCTGAGTAAGCAGTGGACGAATATCATCGCTAGCCACATTAATTGGCGTGAAGTCATTTAGCGCCTGCGCCACGGCAGCACTGTTATTCAGGCTTTCGCTGTCATAGTAATCTGCTACCCATGTTTCCCAGCCGCTGTGGTTCAACGCAGAAGTTGTCCAAACGTGGTGAGGCTGCAACAAGTCGGTAGTGTGTAAAACGAAACCCAAGGTTTGTGCTGTTGGTGCCGCAAGGAACTGGCTGTACCAGTACTGACCTAGGTTATCGATTGGCTGGAACGGCATTTCTTCGAAATCGTCATACATAGACTTAGACGAGTAGCTGCCCTGACGATAGTTCGCTTCGGTAATACCATAAGTGTTGTACTCAGAATCGTCACTCCACCACCAGCCGGTCATACCACCGTTGCCGTCATCCATATAATCGCCGTTCAACCAACCTGCAGCGATATTATCAATGTCGCCCCAGACGGTTAGCAGATCATAGTTATAACCACCGAAGTCATTACCGTGGGTGTCTGAACCGCGCGTGTGATTCTGGAAGTGCCAGTAAGATGTGTAGTTCACCAAAGAAGCACCTCCGTTAAAGACCGGCGCATAAACACAATCACCGGTAATCGCACCGCACAGATAGGTGTCTTGGAAATCATCGACGTCATAAGCGCCTTGACCAATCACTTCTGCAAATTGCGTCATCGTCATGCCGGCAGCGCTTGCCCACGTCTGCAGCTTGGCATAATTGGTTGTAGTAGGATTTGCCTGCATGTACGCCACGGCATCCTGTGCAATACGTTTATGCGTAATCTGTTGGAACGCGCTAACCTGCGTGCTGAACATGGCTGCTGCCATGGCGATAAGTAACAAACCCTTCTTCATGATGTGTCTCCCTGGTGTCGATAGCTTTTGTTTCGTACTGGTTTAAGTCGCGGGCTTTTCAGTGCCGGCTGACGCTAGATCCAAGTATCGATTGTTGTTATGACAGAAGCCCCCGATGAGCTTCCCGCAAGCAATTGCCTAAAGCGGACAAACTTTAACCATACGGCGTTTGCCTGAACAGGACTGCGCCTGCCAGCTAGGGAACATTTTCTGCCAAAAGGCTTCGGAGCCTCTCTTAGATCAAATCTCTGCGTCGCTCATGAAACATGGCAGAATAGGTCGACCAAGCTGGCAAATCGCAAACATCAGGCAGTTCAGTTAAAAGTCAATTTAAAACAAGGGGTTATCTCTGAATATCGTGTTTATTCTGGTTCAGCCTGCCCGCCCAGAAAATGTCGGCGCGGCTGCTCGGGCCATCAAAACCATGGGCTTTGCCGAGCTTTGGCTTGTTGATCCGTGCTCGCTCGAACCCGAGGCCTACTGGGTTGCCCATCAGAGCGATGATATTTTGCGCAATGCACGGACCTTCCCGGATCTTGCCAGCGCCTTGGCGGAGGTCGATTTCAGTGTCGCCAGCGGCGCACGCAGGCGGCTGGAAAAGGACGATTACCTCAGCCCAAGCGAATGCCGTGCCGCCATCGTCGGTAAACGCGCCAGTATTCGCCGCGCGGCGATCGTATTTGGCCGTGAAAGCTCGGGGCTGACCGGTGAGGAAATGGCGCTTTGCGATGCCGCCACCAGCG
Organism: Gammaproteobacteria bacterium; assembly: GCA_018067045.1. Lineage (GTDB taxonomy): Bacteria > Pseudomonadota > Gammaproteobacteria > Pseudomonadales > Alcanivoracaceae > JARGPN01. The sequence goes on along the minus strand of JAGPVL010000004.1, from coordinate 7,565 downwards.
TGCCGCTCGCCCACGTCCAACCATCACTCAATCTTGCTCAAGCGGTCATGCTGTATGCCTGGGAACTCCGAGAAGAGCTACATGAAACAAGCACTGCCGCCAAAACAACAGCCAACACTTATCGCTCGGCCAAGCAGCAGCTCGACGACACACTAAAAAGTCTTAACGTACATGATGAAGAGAACCTCCATCAGTGGGCAGGTGAAGCATTGGCTCGCTGTAACGACCGAGACCTCGGAATGTTAATGACGTTGATGCGCCGCATCATGCAACATCCCTCTTTGCCTTATCAAAGCCAGAATCAGGACTGAGCACTATGCCACGAACTCTCTCGCCCTTATCCCAGCAGCCCAGCATTATCCTGCTCGCGACCATAACGTGGCGACGCATAAGCGCATTGATGATCACCATGCTCTTTAGTGTCACTGTGGCAACTACCGCTCTGGCGGCCGATACAACGCTACCCAAGCGCGCTAACGTCGAAAAAAGCCTCGCTAACTTTGATCGAAAAAGCAGTTTAAGCGAACTCGAAACTACCCAACAACATGCACTGCGCGACACGCTAAAATATCTAGACGAGCTCGACAAAAACCGTGAGCGTCTTGAGGCCATTAACCAAGCGCAAAAACAAGCGCCCGCTCAACTTGAAATCGCTAAATCACAACAAGCGGCATTCGTTCCTTACGACCCAGAACAAGGCATCTATGACGGCCAGCCTGTTGAAGTGCTCGTCAAAAAACTGACCAACGCTCTGGATCTGTTGAAAAAGACGCAGGAGGAGCTGTCTAAAGCCTCCAGCCAACTGATTAATTACCAAACACTCCCTGAACAAGCGCAAACGACGTTGCAACAAGCGCTAAGTCGCTTGGAAGAAATCCGTCAGCAGCTAAGCCTCCGCGCAAAAGAAAGCGACGCGCTGACTAACGCTGAAGTCGGCGCCTTGGAAACCGAACGAGAAGCGCTCAACAGCCGCATTGATTTACGCACGCGCGAGCTTTGGAGCAGCGATTCTCTCCGTCGCATCGCCATCGCCAAACAGGCACTCCTAAACAAACAAGTCGATTCGCTCGAACTTGAACTTGAATCTATACAAACGTCCCTCAACATCCAGCGCCGCCTACGCATTGAAAGCCTTATCGATGAAGCCAGCGCCGACCTTCCGGCAACCTTTGCTGACTTGCCTGACCTCAACCATGTTGTAGAAGAAAATCGTGCGCTAACCGCCACGATCATCAACCTGAGCCAAAATACCAATAGCCTTATAAGAGACAACATCAACATTAACACTCGCCTCGACCGAGTACGGCAGACCGAACGAAACCTGAGCGAACAGATCGATTTACTCAAAGGCAGCCTTATTCTTTCGCGCATCTTGTATCAAACGCAGAAAAACCTGCCGCGCATCAGCACCAATAAAGATCTCGGCGAAAAAATCAAAGATCTCCGCCTAGAGCAGTTTCAATTAAACCAGCAACAAGCCAATACGTTGGAGCCGAGCAAGCAAGCAGATAAAATCCTTTCCGGCGCCCATAAAGAGACACAAGAAACCGCTCCAGATGACCTCCGTGCTGCTCTCATTCAGCTCCTCAAGGTACGGGACGAACTACGCTCTCAACTCGACGCCGAGATGAGCCGTAACTTAAATCTCGCCATTAGCATGCAAGTCGGCCAGGAACAGCTCGTTGCTATTAGTGAAAACTTACGCGCGACCGTGCGTGAACAAAGCTTCTGGATGCCGAGCAACCAAACACTCGATTTGGATTGGTGGCTCAATATGCCACAAGAGCTTTATCAACAAGTGCGAAAAATCGATTGGCAAGGAAGTGTGAAAAATCTGAAGGTTGCACTTGCTGAGAGCTACAACTCGATCGCGGTATTTTTATTGGCTGTCGCTATATGGTTCAGACGCAGTCACTGGAAACGGCAACTCGCGGCCATTGAAAGCGATATCGGTCGAGTACGCGCCGACAGCCAGTTGCATACTCCACGTGCAATTGCTATTGGCTTGCTGCTCGAAGCACCTGTGCCATTGTTGCTGTGCGCCGTATCGTTTCTATTCGACGACACCGATCCAACTAGGCTCATCCTCGGATCCATCGCTTTACGCCTTGCCATGCTATGGATGACTTTTGCTATCTGCCTACGCTTACTGCGCCCCGGCGGCATTACCGAAATGCATTTCCACTGGAGCGCCGAGGCATCCGCCCAACTACGTAAATGGCTGATGCTTATCGGCGTGGGTATGATCGTGCCGAGCTGCATCAGCGGCATTGAAATGCACCGCCCGGAGCTACTTCCCGACAATGTACCCGCCATGCTGCTGTTGATGATTAGCGCACTGCTTATCGCAGCCGGGCTATTTAAAGTTGTCTTCCATTACCCTCGTAAAAATAGCAGCGCCGTACTACGCGTCTGCATGGCGCTTCTTTTCATGCTCGTGCCGTTAGCACTCATCTTGATCACTGAGCTCGGTTATTTTTACAGCGCCGCTAAATTGTCGAGCCGACTGATTGAATCGTTTTACCTCGCCATACTGTGGGGATTATTAGGTAACTCCGCCGTCAGAGGCATGGCCGTTGCCGCCCGTCGACTCGCCTTTAAGCGCGCCCTCTCTCGACGGCAAGCACGTGATGCGGATCAAAAGGAAGCGAGCGAAGCACCGATCGAAGAACCACCGCTGGATATGGAGCAAGTTAATCAACAATCCCTGCGTTTGTTACGGCTCGCGTTGCTGATTAGCTTTTCGGTTATTTTTTACCTCGTCTGGTCTGATTTACTCGGCACCTTTGGGTATATGAATAAAATAACGCTCTGGGAAACCAGCGTGGGTGACGGTGCACTGCAGCAATGGCTACCGACCAGTCTCGGCGATGTTGTTTCCGCACTCATTACCATGATCATTACGCTCATGCTGTCGCGTAACCTACCCGGCCTACTGGAAATGCTGATCCTGTCGCGCTTAACCCTACGCCCTGGCAGCAGCTATGCAATAACGACCCTACTGTCTTACAGCATCCTCACCATTGGCTTTCTTAGCGCACTGAACAGCATGGGATTTGCGTGGGAAAAACTGCAATGGCTAGTCGCCGCGCTCGGCGTTGGTCTCGGTTTTGGCCTGCAGGAAATTTTTGCTAACTTTGTTTCCGGCTTGATCATCCTATTCGAACGCCCCGCACGGATTGGTGACGTCATTACCATTGGCGACCTATCCGGTACGGTTAGCCGCATTCGCATTCGCGCCACGACGATCATAGACTTCGAACGCAAGGAAATTATCGTTCCCAATAAAAGTTTCGTCACCGACCGATTGATTAACTGGTCGCTAACAGACTCCATTACTCGCATCACTGTTACTGTGGGTTTCGCCTATGGTTCGGATCTGGACAAGGCTTACAGCGTACTGATACAAGCGGCCAAGGAAAATGCGCGGGTACTCAAAGATCCCGAACCCGTCGCCCTGTTCCTAGCATTCGGCGCCAGCACGTTAGACCACGAACTACGCGTTCATGTGAAAGAGGTCAGCGACCGCTTGCCTGCAACCCATGAACTCAATCGTCGCATTGACGCCCTCTGTCGTGAGCACGATCTTGAGATCGCCTTCAGCCAACTCGATATTCATATTCGCAGTAAAGAAGGTGACGAGGTGTGCGTTACGCCGACAACCAACGAAAACACTGCGTCACGCAAAGGGGACGACGCCCAATAATGTATCGCTTGTTTGCAGACTGACATGACCGGTGTTGATTAGGCCCTGATCGCTTGCAAGCAAGCTGCTGCAACATCAAACCGCGCAGCCTTGTGTGAGCCTGCTTGCAGGCGACCTGTCTATATAGGCCAGCAAAAGCTAGCCGCCGCTCACTACAAGGTATGGCTCTGGCTGCCCAACAGCATCAGAGGTATGCCGCCTGAGCACCCATACCGACAAGGCATTATTCAGAGGCGACTCAGACCTGTTAAGATGCGCTCGCTAATTCGGCCATGCACGCCGACAACAACACAAGAAGCCCAAGTAAGAACCCTATGCCTATCCTGACTCTTCGTAACATCAAGCTTAGTTTTGGCGCCGCGCCACTACTTTCCGGCGTCAACCTCGCCATCGACAAAGGCGAGCGCCTCTGTTTGGTCGGCCGCAACGGCGCCGGCAAATCAACACTGATGAAGATCCTCGCGGACGAGATCATCGCCGATGACGGCCAGATCGAAAAGCCACAAGGACTCACCATCGCCCGTTTAGTACAGGAAGTTCCTGCGGATACGGATGGCTCCGTTTACGACGTAGTCGCCGCCGGATTAGGCGATATGGGCGCTCTGCTAACCGAGTACAGTCATTTAGGCCATCAGCTGGCCGACGGTACTGACAAAACCATGGAACGCTTCACCCAAGTACAAGCCAGCATCGACAGCCGTGGCGGCTGGGAATTAGCACAACGGGTCGAAACGATTCTGTCGAAACTACAGCTCGACGGCGAACAGGAATTTTCCGGCTTGTCAGGCGGTATGAAACGCCGCGTACTGCTCGCGCAATCACTGGTCCAAGCACCGGACATTTTGCTACTCGACGAACCGACCAACCATCTGGATATCGAATCGATCGATTGGCTTGAAGACTTCTTCAAAAGCTGGGGCGGCACGCTGGTCTTTATCACTCACGATAGAGCCTTCGTGCGCGCCCTCGCCACACGCATTATCGAACTCGATCGCGGCAAGCTCACTAGCTGGCCCGGCAGTTACGAAAAATATCTGCAAGGCAAGCAGCAGCAGCTCGACGCCGAAGAAAAAGCCAACTCCGAATTTGATAAGCGCTTGTCGCAAGAAGAAACTTGGATTCGCCAAGGCATTAAAGCGCGCCGCACCCGTAACGAAGGTCGTGTTCGCGCACTGAAAGATATGCGTAACGAACGTGCCTCGCGACGCGAACGTGTCGGCGCCGCCAAACTGACTGTGCAAGGCGCAGACCAGTCCGGCAAAATCGTTCTGGAAACAAAAAGCCTGAGCCATAAGCACGGCGAGCAGATCATTCTCGATGATTTCAGCACCACTATTTTGCGTGGCGATCGCATCGGTATTGTCGGCCCGAACGGCTGCGGAAAATCAACCTTGCTGAAGCTAATGCTGGGCAAGCTCGCACCGCAAGTCGGCACCGTAAAGCTCGGCACCAATCTCGACGTGGCGTATTTCGATCAGCTACGTAACACCCTCGACGAACAAAAAACAGTTATTGAAAACGTTGTCGAAGGCAGCGACTTTATCGAGATTAACGGCAAATCACGACATGTGGTCGGCTACCTGCAAGACTTTCTGTTTGATCCGGCGCGTATGCGTCAACCGGTACGTTCACTGTCCGGCGGCGAACGTAATCGCCTGCTGTTAGCAAAGTTGTTTACCCGGCCGTTCAACCTGCTGGTACTCGATGAGCCCACCAACGATCTCGATGCCGAAACGCTCGATCTGCTCGAAGAGCAGTTGATGGATTATCAAGGCACACTGTTGCTGGTCAGCCACGATCGGGAATTTCTCGATAACGTCGTCACCTCAACGATCGTGTTCGAACACGGCGAAGTGAATGAATATGTCGGTGGTTATAACGACTGGCTGCGCCAACGCGCTCCGATTGCTGCTGCCAAAACAAAAGCACAGCTGACCAAAGCCAAGCCGGAGCCAGAGAAGAAAGCCGCGCCGCCAGAAAAGAAAAAGCTCTCTTATAAAGAACAGCGCGAGTTAGATGAGCTACCGGCGATCATCGACGCGCTTGAAGGCGAGATCAGCGCCCTGCAACAAACGCTCTGCGATCCCGAGCTGTTTCAGCGCGACCCAAAGGCTTTCAACCAAACTAACGAGGCGCTCACTAACAAGACCGCTGAGCTAGAAACCACGTTCCAGCGTTGGCAGGATCTTGACGCGTAACATGATGATGAACATGCCAGCATAGAGACCGCTATGGCGCGACGGGAACCCTGTGAAAGCTCTATAAGGAGAACCACAGGGAACTCAGCAGCGCCATGGCACTCCAACCCGCCATTGCAATAATGGAAAATGGATTGAGCTTATGTGGAAACGACTACGCCCGCTGATCATCGCGACCCTGCTCATGCCAACTTTTTTGCTACCGGCACTTAGCTGGGCAACCGAGACAGAGGACGAAGAAAATCCACCGGCTGAGCCCGTTCCCGTCACCGCAGTTGATCAAACAGCACAGCCGGCCGATAGCAGCGCCAGCCAAGCAGCACTGCGCCTCCTTTCTAACACCGTCGAGCCTGGCTCCTTTAACACCCTGTATTGGTCCCCAGAACAGTCCTTCGCGAGCATCGCCACGCCCGTACCAGTACTCGTTGCACACGGCGCCCATCCTGGCCCAGTGGTGTGCATGACCGCAGCGGTCCATGGCGACGAATTAAACGGTATCGAAATGGTGCGGCGGCTAATGTTCGATCTCGAACCGAAACAGCTCAATGGCAGCGTCATTGGTATTCCCATCGTCAACCTTGACGGCTTCCGCCGCGCCGAACGCTACCTCTCTGATCGTCGTGATTTAAACCGTCACTTCCCCGGCAACCCACAAGGCAGCTCAGCGTCCCGTATCGCCCACAGTCTATTCACTGATGTGATTGCCCACTGCCAATACCTAGTCGATTTACACACCGGCTCCATGGCGCGCACTAACTTACCGCAACTGCGCGGCAATCTTAAAAAACCCGAAATTGTCGAAATGGCAAAACATCTTGGCGGCATTACCGTACTGCACGGCGCCGGTGCTCAGGGCACCCTACGCCGCGCCGCAACCGACGCTGGCATTCCAGCACTGACGATGGAAGCCGGTGGACCGCTCGTGCTGGAAGAAGGCGCTGTAGATTACGGCGTCAAAGCGCTGCAGACCTTACTCGACAGTCTCGGCATGAAAGAAAGCAGCCGCTTTTGGAGCGCCCCACAGCCAGTGTTTTATGAATCCCAATGGGTGCGCGCGTCACAGGGCGGCATCCTGCTATCCAACGTAAAGCTCGGCGACAAAGTTAAAACAGGACAGGTACTCGGCTCTGTCATCGACCCTATCAGCAATACTGGTAGCGCCGTACTCTCCCCCTTTAACGGTCGCATTCTCGGCATGGCCGTTAACCAAGTGGTGCAAACCGGGTACGCCGCGTATCACGTTGGTGTAGAGAAAGCGGCAGAGAAAGTCGAACAGGAAGCCGAAGCGGCTGAGTCGCAAGCGGAAGAACAAGACAAAGATGGCCCATCAACCTCGCAAAGTCTTGATGAGTAAAAGAACGAATTCACGTTAATAGAAAACAAAACATCAAACTACACTGCTATTGTGAGAGCCTGCTTGCAGGCGATAGGTTTTGGTTGTGATCAAAGCCGGCTCGCTTGCAAGCAAGCTCCTACACAAACATCAAACTGCACTGCCTTGTGGGAGGCTGCTTGCAGGCGATAGGTTTTGGTTGTGATCAAGGCTGGCTCGCTTGCAAGCAAGCTCCTACACAAACATCAAACTGCACTGCCTTGTGGGAGGCTGCTTGCAGGCGATAGGTTTTGGTTGTGATCAAAGCTGGCTCGCTTGCAAGCAAGCT
>JAGPVL010000043.1 GCA_018067045.1 Gammaproteobacteria bacterium | reverse complement strand
TGTGTACCTCTTATTTTGTGTGGGTCTTATTTTCTCTTATGCTGCTTAGGGCTCAGTCTATTTGCGATGTTGAATCACGGCTTGATCGCGCTGACTCATTTCAGCTTGCGAGGGGATACATTTCTAGAGGGTATGGATACTTGGTCATAAAGTGTGCACGAGTTAGTGTTTTATAGTCATTCTAGGGGGTAGTATTTTTTCATTAGTTTGACTGGGTAAGAGATGCGAATTGGCGGCAGCAAGCGTCTTCTCAGCCTTCATTAAGAGCAAAGAGCGGGGAAACACCCGCCGGTACACAAGGGGGTTGCAATGACGGTACCTATTTCAGCGACATCGAGTCAGGAAATTGTGCTCAGTGCGGTTTCTGGTGGGGGCTGTCTGTCGGAAGACTTTATTCGTGTGCCTGCCGTTGAGTGTCGTCGCGTCGAGCTATCCCTTAGGCTGACACGGGTTTTGTGCCAATGGCAGAAGTTCGAGTTGTTCAATGGCCATTTTGTGTCGGTTACGCCCTATAAGAAGGCGGAGAGAGTGGCGAATTTAGCGTATTTATCGACTCAGCCAATAACGGTGAGAGAGAGCGCGTGGCGCTGGCTCTTGGCATCTATCGTGATTGTATCCGGAGCGTTGACCACAGCGGTGATTCAACAGGGGCAGGAAAGCGCGCTACTTGGCATTGCTGCGGTTGCTGCTTTGGTTGGCTATGTCGCCGGGCGGCGCGACAGGGTGTTTTTTCGGACTCGTTTCGGAGGTATTGCGGTGTTTGATTTGTCAGTCGGGCTATTTCAACGTGCGCAGGCGGGCCGATTTATTGCATTAATGCAGGAGAGAATTTCCGGTGCGGCTAGCATTCTGCCGGAGGGTGATCAGCGTTATGCCGCCGAAATGGCAGAGCATCGACGGATGTTAGCTGAGGGGTGGTTGTCGCAATCTCGATATGATGTTGCAAAGAGCCGTCTGTTTGCGCGTTACAACCGTTAGCGGTTGCTGCTTTTAACTGCGCCCTGCACCTGAGAGTGGCAGGCGCGTTTTGGGGGCGAATAGGGAAGGGTTTTAAAGGTACAGTCTTCGTAGCTCGGGGTCGGGCTGCGCCAACTCCCACCATTCATCGAACTGCCGACACAGTTGCGGCGTTTTCTCTGTGTTGCGCTGATCCCATACACCGTCAGCATAGCGTTCGTGATGAGGGCGCCATATCAACGCGGTGTTATCCGCAATGATCCATGCTTCTTGCTGATTCCGAGCATCGATAGGTAGCTGTTTCAGCTTGATTGAAGATGGCAGGCGCCGTGAGAGTTCGACTAAACGATGCCCGTGCTTCATGGCTAGCATGGAGTCTGCGAAGAGAATGCGTGTTTCGGCGAAGCGTCCGGTTCTGCTGAGCTGGGCGATAGCGTCTGCGACCGGCTTGCGGCTGAGTAAGGCGAGATCGAAATGGGGCGCTAGTATGCGCACCGAGCGGCGCGCCTGATCCAATAGCTGGTCACAGCTGTGCTTGAACCCGTCAAGCGTTTCCAGGGTGCAGCGTTGTGGATCGGGCGTCATGAGTCGCTGAGCTCCCTTTTATGTGGAAAAAGTCAGTTCCACTATAAATGATTCCCAATAAAAATTATTTCCGGCAAAGCTCTTTGGTCATCTGCCGGTGAGGAATGCCCGCTTCGACAAAAATACCCCCATTCACCATAAATCCGGCCGCTTCATAAAAGTGGCTGGCTTGGGTTTGGGCGTGCAAAAAGACTTCCGACATGGACTGCTGGCGAGCCTCATTTTCGACTGTCTCGAGCAGCAGCCGGCCAATGCCTTGGCCACGCAAGCTCTCGCTGACGCAGAGTCGACTGATCTGTCCGCTGTGCAGAAGGCGCACGCAGCCAACCGCATGCTGTTCAGCATTCAGCGCCAAAAAGTGAATAGAGTCGGCATCAAACTCGTCCCACTCCATTTCTTCCGGCACGCGCTGCTCGCGAATAAAAACCGCTTCTCGGATGCTGCGAAGGCTTGCCTCACTGTCCTGCCATGTGGTTTTCAGCATGGTAATGCCTGCCGGGATGCTCGTTGTCCCGTTGTCATTCATCGGTGCTGAAGTCGAGGTAGGCAAAGTAGCCGGCTTCGATCCATTCATCTAATAAGTCCTGTCCGTCGTCGTGTGTAACTGGCTGCAACTCCGCTTCCGTATAGAGCCGTTGTCCGGCCAGCAGTCGTATTAGAGGCTTCGCTGCTTCGGTAAGCGGCCAATGATTGCCGTTAAGCCAAGCGTCGCCTTGGTCATCAAGAATAAGGCGCGTGGCGCCGTGGCGGACCAACAATGCGTCCGGTGACGCGGCTGCAATATGATCATGGTCTACGTCAAAATCAAGCCCCGATGGGCAGCTCGGTTCACTGAGTAGTTCAGCGAGTGCGCGGCGTTGGATATCGGGTGTTAGCGCGCGAAACGCTTGGCGCGTGAGCGCTTCAATGTCGGCAGGCTGTAGCGATGCGGCGTCGCTAGGTACTGTTCTGTCGGGGTCGGTAAACAGGGTGTCGCCGCCGGATTCGGCCGCTTGATCGGCAAGTCGACCGAGTATATCGACCGGTGAAGGTGCGCGAAATCCTACCGACCAAGTAATGCAGTCGCTGTCTTCGGCGATGCCCCAGTGCGCGACGCCGGGCGGTAAATAGAGGACGTCGCCAGGGCCGAGAACGTACTCGTCCCGGACCTTCATATTGTTGATGAGCTTAAGCTGGTCATTTTCTTGTAGCGGCGTGTGTGGGTCGCAGTGATCGCCAATTTTCCAGCGTCGCTGACCTTTGGCTTGCATGAGAAACACATCATAACGGTCGAAGTGCGGGCCAACGCTGCCGCCACGGCTGGCGTAGCTGATCATAATGTCTTCAAGGCGCCATGCGGGCAGAAAACTAAAGTGATCGAGAAGCATGGAAACTTCTGTTAAGAAGCAATCCACAGACTGAACCAAAAGCGTCCAGTTTTCCCGCGGCAGGACGCGAAAATCATTTTCGTCGAATGGGCCGTGCTGCAAATTCCATGGCCCATCGCCGTGGCCGGTAATGAGGCGACTATCGACGTCGCTCTCCAGCGATAAGCCGGAGAGGGTGTCGGCGTCGGGGTGGTCTAGGCCGCTTGCAACCTGACGCATCACTAGCGGCTTTTTCTGCCAGTACTCGGTCAGAAACTGCTGAGCAGGTAGCGCCAGCTTAAAAGTAGGACGCATTAAATACTCTTAGCTTGATCGACAGCATTGCCGGTGTAGCTTGCAGGCGTCATCAGTTTTAGGCGCTCGCGCTCTTCGGTCGGAATATCGAGCGTATCGATAAAGGCAACTAAAGCTTCTTGTGTAATTGCTTTACCGCGAGTCAGTTCTTTCAGTTTTTCGTATGGCTTTTCAATGCCGTAACGACGCATAACCGTCTGGATCGGTTCGGCTAGCACTTCCCATGCGTTATCGAGGTCTTCGTTGAGGCGCTCGGCATTGATTTCGAGTTTGCCGATACCTTTCAGTGACGCTTCAAAGGCAATCATGCTGTAAGCAAGGCCAACGCCAATATTGCGTAGCACGGTGGAGTCGGTCAGATCGCGCTGCCAGCGAGACACCGGCAGCTTGTTGGCCATGTGATCCATGATGGCGTTTGCCATGCCGAGGTTGCCTTCCGAATTCTCAAAATCAATCGGGTTCACTTTATGCGGCATAGTCGATGAGCCGATTTCGCCGGCAACCGTGCGTTGACGGAAATAACCAAGAGAGATGTAACCCCAAACGTCGCGGTTAAAGTCTAGCAAAATGGTGTTGAAACGCATTAGCGCGTGGAAGTATTCGGCTATGCAGTCATGCGGTTCGATTTGAGTTGTATAAGCGTTCCACGTCAGGCCTAGGCTCTCAACAAAGGTGCGGGCAAATGCTTGCCAATCGACGTCAGGGTAGGCGCTTAAGTGGGCGTTATAGTTGCCGACAGCGCCGTTGATTTTGCCCATCAATGGCACACCATCAAAGAGGTCGCGTTGGCGTTGTAGGCGGGCCACAACGTTGGCCATTTCTTTGCCGACAGTAGAGGGTGATGCGGATTGGCCATGGGTGCGTGACAGAATCGGTTGTGCCGCTTGGCTGTGGGCAATTTTGCGGATCGAGCTGACAACCCGGTCCATGAGAGGCAGCATGACAGCGCGAGCGTCTTTCAGCATCAGACTGTATGACAGGTTGTTGATATCTTCTGATGTGCAGGCAAAGTGGACGAACTCACCCATCGCCTTGAGCTCTTCATTTACCTCGAGCTGTTCTTTGATGTAGTACTCAACCGCTTTAACGTCGTGATTGGTGGTGCGCTCAATGGTTTTGATTTGGTTGGCGCCGTCGAGGTTAAAGCTCTGTGAAACGTTACGCAGAATCCATGCTGCATCAGTGCTGGGTAGGGGGACTTCTGCAAAGCGCTTGTCGCGAGCAAGGGCTTCGAGCCAGTGCACTTCCACTCTGACGCGGTTACGGATCAAACCGAATTCGCTGGTGATGTCGCGTAGATCATCGCACTTGCTGGCGTAGCGGCCGTCCACTGGAGAGATGGCGGTCAGTGTATTGAATTCGTTGGACGTATCACTAGACATGAGGAGCGGCTCCAGTTGGTGCGAAAAGGGCAGATGAAAAGCGGCGCAATGATACCCTAAAGTAGGCGATATGTCCGCGCCTTTGCGGGTGGAATATTGCACGATGAGGGTGCATGGATGCCGATAGATTAGGCCAATAATTGTTCAATATCGTTGAGGATCTGGCGTCGCTGAATGACCAGCTGCCAGCGCCTGCCGCCATTCTGATGCCATAAAAATGCCGCTCTGACGCCTGCCAGAAATAAAGCGCGAATAACGGCGGCGTTATCGGCGTTTCGTAGTACGTCTGGATCGCCCTGAACTTGGATGCGATAGGTCAGTGTGCTGAGGGTCTGGGAGTAAATGCCCCCAGCGCGGTGGCAGAATTCATTGGCAGCGACGTCGGGGAAGTGTGCTTGCTGGGCGACAAGCGCTTCTAGCCGGTCACGCAGGTTGGCTTGCACTGATTTTTTGCGGCTGGCCACTCGGCTCAGTTGAATCAGCGAAAGGGAGTGCCCAACTTGGCGGAAGTTATCGCGGCGCTGCTTGCCGGTCAGTGCATCTCGGAGCAAGCGCAATCCCGGTGCAATGTCATCAAAGTGAGGATAAACCTCATCTACTGCCGCTGAGTTTAGATTCAGAATGCCCTGTAATAGCGGTGTCATGGCGCTTGTGTCGCGCGCGCCGGTGGCTGCCAACTGATCCGCCAGCAGCCCCGTTTGAAAGATTGCGCCAAGCGCGAGGGTGCGGTGCAGCGGTTTGGTGTTCACGGGCAGTTGTTCCTCTGAGTGTTTGCGATGACGGCTCCGCCGAGGCAGATATTGTTGTCGTAAAACACCACGGACTGCCCGGGTGTGACGGCGCGCTGAGGTTGATCAAACGCCACGTGCACTTGGTTCGCGTTGAGCAAGCTGACGGTGCAGGGCTGATCGGTTTGTCGGTACCGTGTTTTTGCCGTTAACCGCAGCGGTGTGGCGGCAGGTGCTTTCCCGGCAACCCAATCGACCGCGGCGGTAGTAAGCTGATCGCTGAGCAACAGAGGATGGTCGTGGCCTTGCACGGCAATTAACACGTTGCGACTAAGATCTTTATGCGCGGCGTACCAAGGTGATTCGCTCGCATCATTGCGCCCGCCGATACCAAGGCCTTGTCGTTGGCCTAGAGTGTAATACATCAGTCCGCTGTGCTCGCCAATGACTTCGCCGTGTTCATTTTCAATGGCGCCAGGCTGCGCGGGCAAATATTGTTCAAGGAAATCTTTAAAGCGCCTTTCGCCGATAAAACAAATACCAGTAGAGTCTTTTTTCTTATGGTTGGCGAAGCCTTTTTGTTCTGCAATTTTTCGCACTTCTGGTTTCTCGAGATCGCCAAGAGGAAACAAGGTTTGTGCAAATTGTGCGTGATTTACCGCGTGTAAGAAGTACGTTTGATCTTTGTTGTTGTCTTGCGCACGCAATAGGCGTGCGCTTGTCAGGCTGTCTGCGTTGTCATTATCCGCATGAGCGACACGGGCATAATGTCCGGTCGCGATAGCATCGGCTCCGAGAGTGAGAGCGTGGTCGAGAAAGGCACGGAATTTAATTTCTTTATTGCACAGGATGTCTGGGTTAGGGGTGCGGCCTGCGCGATACTCTTCGAGAAAATGTGAGAATACTCGGTCCCAATATTCGCTGGCGAAATTGGCGGTGTGGAGTTCAATGCCGAGAGCGCCTGCAACTTGCATCGCGTCAAGTAAATCGTCTCGCGCAGTGCAGTACTCCGTGCCGTCGTCTTCGTCCCAGTTTTTCATAAACAGGCCTTCGACCTGATATCCCTGATCAATCAAAAGGGCTGCAGCAACGGATGAGTCGACGCCGCCGGACATGCCGACAATAACGCGAGTATTTGCGGGATCTTTACTGAGATTTTTCATCTTTTTTGCAGCGGCCATGGATGCTGATAAATGCTGTCTAAAGGGAGACGTCTGCCAGAAAGGTAGTCGTCAATGCAGCGTAAAACGAGCGGGCTGCGTAAATCACTTTCAGCTGATTGAAGTTCGTCTCGCGTTAGCCAAACCGCTTCGAGAATGTCGCGGTCGAGTTTTTGCCGGGCATCATGGCTGAGCGCGGATGCGATAAAGCAAAAGCGATAGTAGACTGCGGTATCGCGGTTTGGCTGGTAGATATAGGTGCCGATAAAACCGTTCACCTCAACTTGCCAGGCGGTCTCTTCGAGGGTTTCTCGGAACGCTGCTTGCAATAGCGATTCGCCTGCCTCGACGTGGCCGGCAGGTTGGTTTAAGACTGGTTTACCGTTAGCCAGTTCGCGAACCAGTAGAAACTTCCCGTCTTGCTCGACGATGGTCGCAACGGTGATGCGTGGTTCAAAACTATTCATGGTATCCGGCATTAGTTTGTAGGGCGCGCCATGTTAACGCAGCACATCATGCCTATACTAGGCGGAATTGGTGATGCGACTTAGTCGTGTGTGGGGGCGCATGTTAGGCGCGTTGTGCGTCCTACCAGCGCTGTTTTCGGGGCCGTGTTGGCGTAGCGCTAAAAAAGACGTGGAGAACAAGATGACGAATAAGCTGACACATCTAGATGATAAAGGCCGGGCGAGCATGGTGGACGTTACCGCGAAAGCGGTTACGGCTCGTGTAGCGACGGCTCGGGCCGTGGTGCGTATGAAGAGCGAGACTCTGGCGATGATCGTCGATGACAAGCACGCCAAAGGCGATGTTCTCGCCGTAGCGCGCATCGCCGGCATACAGGGAGCAAAGCGAACTTCAGACCTTATTCCGCTCTGCCACCCGTTAATGATCGGTTCGGTAAAGGTTGATTTGGCGCCAATATCCGCTGCGGAGCTGGAAATTCTTGCGACGGTGAAAGTGTCGGGGCCGACAGGCGTCGAGATGGAGGCGCTAACAGCGTGCTCGGTGGCGGCTTTAACGGTTTACGATATGTGTAAGGCGGTTGATAAGGGCATGGTGATCGAGCAGATCGCATTGCTGGCGAAGCAGGGCGGGAAGTCTGGTGATTATTATCGCGCGGAGTCTGGGGCAGCGGATGATGCAACGAATGGAGCGCAGGAGGCTTGATGATTAAGGTTCGATACTTCGCCTCATTGCGAGAGCGCGTTGGCTGTGAAGATGAGTCGATAGAATGGTCTGAGCAGCGGCGGTCGGTTGCGGATTTGCGCGCGCACTTGTGTGGTCGTGGCGGTGTCTGGGAAGAGGCGTTTGCGGCTGATAGTTTGATTATGTGTGCTATTAATGAAGAGTTAGCCACATCTGCTGCGTTACTGGCAGATGAGGATGAAATCGCCTTTTTCCCGCCAGTGACCGGAGGATAGCGGTGACGACGATTGTCGAGGTGTCGCTGACAAAGGAAGTGCTTGAGCCGGGCGCGCTGGATGTCCGCTTGGCGTCTTATCGCGACAGCGGCGCGCGAGTGGTGTTTGCGGGCCAAGCCCGTGACGAAGGTGGTAAGGTGAAAAGCCTGTTCGTTGAGCACTTTTCGGGCATGGCAGAGACGTCCATTCGCACCATTTGCGAGCGTGCCGGTGAGAAGTGGTCGCTAAATCGCATTGTTGTGGTGCACCGAACAGGGAATGTGGCGGCGGGTGAGGACCTTGTTCAGGTCGCGGTGAGCGCCGATCACCGTAGCGCGGCGTTCACCGCATGCGAATATGTTATGGATTACTTGAAGTCGAATGCGCCGCTGTGGAAAAAGGAAATTGGTCCAGACTCCGCCCGCTGGGTAGATGCTAAGTCTAGCGACGCCGCGGCCGTGAAGCGCTGGTCCGAGTAGGCTTGGGGCGGGGCACATGCACGCTTGTTTCGCGCCATTGCCCCGGCCGAATGTCCGCTAATTCCCAGTCGCCAATGCGCCAGCGCACCAACCGCAGGGTGGGGTGGCCGATCGCGGCGGTCATGCGGCGCACTTGTCGGTTACGGCCTTCGGTAATAGTGAGTTTGATCCAGCTGTCAGGTACAGAAGCGCGCTCTCGAATGGGCGGATGTCGTGGCCACAGAGGAGGAGGGCTGATGCGCTCAGCCTGGGCGGGGAGGGTGAGCCCGTCGTTGAGTTCGACGCCTCGGCACAACTTTTGCAAAGAGTCGTCCGCTGGAATTCCTTCAACCTGAACAAGGTATGTTTTAGGTAGATGAAATTTTGGGTGGCTGATGCGTGCCTGCAGGCCGCCGTCATCGGTTAGCAATAGTAGGCCTTCAGAGTCCCAGTCGAGACGTCCGGCGGGGTAGACTTTTTTGATCGATAAATAATCAGCTAGCGTGCTACGCCCCTGTTGATCGGTAAAGCTCGACAGGACGTGAAAAGGTTTGTTGAAAAGTATTAGCCGCGCCATGCGGTTATCGCTCCGGAAAATGTCAGGCATAGGGCGTACCCCAGTGCTATACTCTGCAGCGCCCACTTTTCAGAAGAAAGTGGCAGCTGATGTGAGAGGCACTATAACACTGAAGGTTTCGAGCAGCAGGATTGTTCGGCGTAGACAGTTTGATGCGCGATATATATCCGATCCGGCTATACGCATAAGTTTATAAAGCATCGTTATCACGTTTTTATCTTGAGGGAGTAGCTAGATGGGATACCAAAAGATCACGGTTCCGGCAGACGGTGACAAAATTACTGTTAATGCGGACCTGTCCCTGAATGTGCCCAACCATCCTATTATTCCGTACATTGAAGGGGATGGTATTGGTGTGGACATCACACCAGTAATGATCAAGGTGGTGAATGCCGCCATTGAAAAAGCTTACGGCACAAAACGTTCCATTATTTGGATGGAAGTGTACAGCGGCGAGAAGGCGACGCGGGTTTATGGCCCGGATGTTTGGTTGCCAGAAGAAACGCTTGATGCGTTACGCGAATATGTTGTCAGTATTAAAGGTCCTTTAACCACGCCAGTTGGCGGCGGCATTCGGTCACTTAACGTGGCGATGCGTCAGGCGCTCGACTTATACGTGTGCATTCGTCCGGTACGTTGGTTTGAAGGTGTGCCTAGCCCCGTTACGCACCCTGAATTAACCGACATGACGATTTTCCGTGAAAACTCCGAAGATATTTATGCGGGTATCGAGTGGGCAGCGGATAGCCCTGAGGCGACGAAGTTGATTCGCTTCCTGCGCGAAGAGATGGGCGTTACCCAGATTCGATTCCCAGAAGGTTGTGGTATCGGCATTAAGCCTGTGTCGCGTGAGGGTACGCAGCGTCTAGTGCGCAAAGCAATTCAGTACGCGATTGATACCGATAAGCCGAGTGTCACCTTGGTGCACAAAGGCAACATCATGAAGTTCACCGAGGGCGCCTTTAAAGACTGGGGTTACGAGTTGGCCGCAGATCGTTTCGGCGCGGAGCTGCTTGATGGCGGTCCTTGGATGACCATGAAAAACCCCAAAACTGGCCGTGAGATCGTCATTAAAGATGTCATTGCCGACGCCTTCTTACAGCAGATTTTGATGCGCCCAGCGGATTACAGTGTGATTGCGACGCTGAACCTCAATGGTGACTACATTTCTGATGCGTTGGCGGCAGAAGTAGGCGGCATTGGTATTGCGCCAGGCGCTAATATCGGCGGTTCAGTGGCGATGTTTGAAGCGACCCATGGTACGGCGCCTAAATATGCTGGTCAGGATAAGGTAAACCCTGGCTCGCTAATTTTGTCCGCTGAAATGATGTTGCGCCATATGGGCTGGGGCGAAGCCGCAGACCTAATTATTGGCGGTATGGAAGGCGCTATTGAAGCTAAAACAGTGACTTACGATTTCGAGCGTTTGATGCCGGATGCTACTCTGATGAAGTGCTCAGAGTTTGGTGACGCTTTGATCTCTCATATGGCCTTGTAAGCGTGTTTGCAGTCGCGACTCGCATCGTATTGATGTGAGTCGCGATAGCTCTCAGCTTTTCGCGGAGCTTCTGCTATAGCGCCACGGAGCTCTCAAGTGCTTCTGTTGGGCGTAAATTGATGGCGTGATTGCCCTTGTCGCCTTCCTGAATATCGAACTCCACGGGCTGTCCAGCTTTGAGGCTTTTATAGCCATCTGCTTGTATGTACGAATAATGAACAAAAAGATCATCACCTCCTACGTCTGCGCAGACAAATCCATAGCCCTTCGCGTTATTAAACCATTTCACCTTGCCAGTCGTTGCCATGATGGTTCCATCCCTGTCATTCTTATTGTTATAGGCGGCCGTTCTCGGCGCTTAAACCTCTGCATGTAAAGCTCGGCACTTAAGCCACCCTCTGGTGTAAACTGAAGCTGTAGGCGGCCGTGCGGCGCGCGCTGCTGTACAACTTTTATCCAGCCCTCACGGCGTGTCAACCCCTCCGATGAGCGGTATTGAATTACTGTCGGTAGGCACCACTTCATGGTTGCTGGCGACGACTTAGAGACGTAAAAGGAAGTTAAGGTAACAATGACTTTAATACACGGTAACAACGCAGGTGCTATTCGGGCGTCTGCCGGTGATGAGCCTGAGCTACCCGGTCGTCAAGGTGATCTGGTTGTTGAAGAGGCGCGACCTGAGCTAAAGCCACCAGCCATGTACAAGGTGGTTTTGTTAAATGACGACTACACGCCAATGGAATTCGTCGTTGAAGTGTTGGAAGTATTTTTCTCCATGAATAGAGAGAAAGCGACACGAGTGATGTTGGCGGTGCATACTCAAGGAAAGGGAATTTGCGGCATCTTCACAAGAGATGTGGCAGAAACAAAAGCGGCGCTTGTGATTGACTATGCAAGAGAGAATCAACATCCATTAATGAGTCAGGTGGAAATTGCATAAGTTGGCTGAGTAACGTCTGATAAGGCTTAGCTAAGGTAAGTTAAGGGTAAGCTAAAGAGTGAAAGGCGTTTTGGCGTAAATCGTTTCAAGCATAAAAAAGAGGTGTCGCTATGCTGAGCAAAGAACTGGAGATGACCCTGAATGAGGCGTTCCGGCATGCACGCAGCCATCGTCATGAGTTTATGACGGTAGAGCACCTGCTGTTAGCGCTTCTCGACAATGACGCAGCACTGGAAGTGTTGTCTGCCTGTGGTGCAGATATAGAAGATCTGCGTTCGTCGCTATTGGATTTTATCGACGACACAACCCCCTTAATTTCAGAAGATGATCCTGATCGTGATACGCAGCCAACGTTGGGTTTTCAGCGTGTGCTGCAGCGCGCGGTATTTCACGTGCAATCATCGGGTAAGCGCGAAGTAACCGGTGGTAATGTTTTAGTCGCCATTTTTAGCGAACAAGAAAGCCAAGCGGTTTATTTTCTTGCGAGCCAAAATGTTCATCGTTTGGATGTGGTTAATTTTATTTCCCATGGTATTTCTCGTATTGGCGAAGGCGAAGAGCCTGAGATGGGCCAATCCGAACAGGTGGGTGAGGAAGGCGCGGAGGCTGCTGGCGGTAGGGCGCTGGATAACTATGCAACAAACTTAAATATTCTCGCCGCAGAAGGACGTATTGACCCACTTATTGGTCGCGCTTTTGAGATTGAACGTGCGGCGCAAATTCTTTGTCGTCGCCGTAAAAATAACCCGCTCTTAGTCGGTGAGCCTGGTGTAGGTAAAACTGCAATTGCCGAAGGTCTGGCGTGGATGATCGTTGAAGGCAAGGTGGCTGAGCCGCTTGAAGATGCGGTGGTCTATAGCTTGGATCTTGGTGCATTACTGGCGGGCACAAAGTATCGCGGTGATTTTGAAAAGCGTTTAAAGGCTCTGCTGGGTGAGCTAAAAAACGAAAAGAATGCAATTTTGTTTGTCGATGAAATTCACACCATTATTGGTGCCGGTGCGGCATCCGGTGGGGTGATGGATGCATCTAATTTGTTAAAGCCAGCACTCGCATCTGGTGAAATCAAGTGCATGGGCTCAACGACGTTCCAAGAGTACCGCGGCATTTTTGAGAAAGATCGAGCATTGTCTCGGCGTTTCCAGAAAATCGATGTGGTCGAGCCTACGGTTGATGAAACCTTTGGTATTTTAATGGGCTTGCGAAAGCGCTTTGAAGATCACCATCATGTTTCCTACTCTGATGCGGCGTTGAAATCTGCTGCGGAGTTGTCTGCGCGGTATATTAATGATCGCTACCTGCCCGATAAAGCGATTGATGTCATCGATGAAGTGGGTGCGTGGCAACGTCTTCGCCCTGAGTCGGAGCGTAGCGAGCTTATTGATGTTACCGACATCGAAGAAATGGTCGCGCGTATTGCACGTATTCCACCTAAATCCGTATCGGCATCGGATAAAGAAGTGCTGCGTAATCTTGAGCGTGACTTAAAGATGACGGTGTTTGGTCAGACCGATGCAATTGAAGCTGTATCTGCGGCGATTAAGTTGTCTCGCGCAGGTTTGAAAGCGGCAGATAAGCCGGTGGGCTGCTTTATGTTCGCCGGTCCGACGGGCGTCGGTAAAACGGAAGTGTCGCGTCAGCTAGCAAGAGCAATGGGCGTAGAGCTGGTTCGTTTCGACATGTCTGAATACATGGAACGTCATACCGTGAGCCGTTTAATTGGCGCGCCTCCTGGTTATGTTGGTTTCGATCAGGGCGGCTTGCTCACAGAGGCTGTGACGAAAACGCCACACTGTGTTGTGTTGCTGGATGAAATTGAGAAGGCGCATCCCGAGGTCTTTAACTTGCTGCTGCAGGTGATGGACCATGCAACGCTAACGGATAACAACGGACGTAAAGCAGATTTTCGTAATGTAATTTTGATTATGACAACCAATGCTGGGGCAGAGACGATTAGTCGCTCATCAATTGGTTTTACCACTCAAGATCACAGCACGGATGGCATGGAAGTGATTAAAAAGGCGTTTTCGCCTGAGTTCCGAAATCGCCTTGATGCCATTATTCAGTTCAAACCGCTGATGCCGGATACCATTTTAAGTGTTGTCGATAAGTTCTTAATCGAACTGCAGGCGCAATTGGATGAGCGTTCAGTGTCATTGGAAGTGACGAATGCGGCTAGGGCTTGGTTGGGCGAGCATGGCTATGATCCTGCGATGGGCGCGCGACCAATGGCGCGGCTGATTCAGGAGCAGCTGAAAAAGCAATTGGCCGAAAAGCTATTGTTTGGTGAACTTTCAGAAGAGGGCGGCAAGGTGTTGGTCGACGTGGAGAATGAGAAGATTGTTCTGCGCGTTGAGGCATCGCATGCGGCGCCCGCGTAAAGCCCTAGGGTAAGCGTCTACGCGCGAGGTGCAGCGTAGGTGCTAAACGGCAGGCAACAGAAAAAGCGCCCCGAGCAATGCTCGGGGCGCTTTTTTCGTATTAGGCTTTTACTTCATGCGGAAGGTAATACGGCCTTTCGTCAGGTCGTAAGGAGACATGTCTACCTTGACGCGATCGCCGGTAAGAATTCGAATGTAGTGTTTGCGCATCTTGCCCGAGATATGGGCAATAATCGTATGGCCGTTATCCAGCTTAACGCGAAACATTGTGTTCGGCAGGGTGTCCGCGACGGTCCCTTCCAGTTCGATCTGCTCTTCTTTCGCCATGCAGTGATGGTCCCCTTGGGGTCTTGAGTGTAGGAGCGACTAGGTATTGATTAGGTGCTCGGGTGTTTAAAGAGGCGCAATTTTGCCCGAAAGTGCCCGTCGCTGCAAAGTGCTTATTGGTTCCAGTGACCGTCGGTGAAATATTCGAGGGGTTTGAACTGGTCCTTGTAGCGCATTTTCTGGCAATCACGAATCCAGTAGCCCAAGTAAACGTGCGGTAATTCGAGGGATTTACACAGCTCAATTTGCCATAGCACGGCCAGCGTGCCGAGGCTGCGCTCAGGAAGTGTTGGCTCGTAGAAGGTATAGACAGCGGAGATGCCGTGGCTGAGCTGGTCGAGCACGGCCACTGCTACCAGCTTGCCGTCCAAACGGAAGCAAGCAAACTGAGTATCACTCCAGTCCGACATTAAGAAGCTGGCGAACTGCTCCTCCGATGGCGGGAACATGTCGCCATCACCATGCTTATTTTCAATGTAACGGGCATAGAGGCGGTAAAATTCCGGGTGAAAACGAGCGGGTTCACGCGTGACCACCACGTCGCTGTTGCGCTTCAGCAGACGCTTATGGCTGCGCCGCGGTGTAAAGAGCGTTACGGGTATCCGCACAGGGATGCAGGCTTGGCAGCCTCGGCAGTGGGGTCTGTACAGGTAGTCGCCGCTGCGGCGAAAGCCGATACCACTTAATTCTAAGTACAGCTCCGGGGTGATGTCGGCATTGGGGTCGACAAATAGCGTCGTCGCGAGGCGATCCTCTAAATAGCTGCAGGAATGCGCCGGCGTACTGAAAAAGCGGAGAGTTGATAGGTCGGTCATAAGTTGGTCGATAGCGGCGTGGCGCTACTCAATGTTGCTCAGATATCTCCAGTCTATACTCCCCCGTCAGGCTGGCAAGGCTCATGGGCGACCGCGGCCATGGCGACGTTGCCTCTGTTTGATCTAGAGCGGGGTTACCAACGAGTTCAGCAAGTCTTTGTTCGAAGGCTTCGCGGCTCATGGTGGTGGCGCCGAGCGAGGCGAGGTGGTCGGTCTGCATCTGACAGTCGATTAGCGCAAGGTTAAGTGGCTGTGCTAGTAGGCAGAGTGCTTGCAATGCGGCTTTGGAGGCATTGTTATGATGGCTAAACATGGATTCGCCGAAGAATACGCGGCCCAAACAGACACCATACAGTCCGCCAACTAAGGTGCCGTTTAAAGAAATCTCTACGCTGTGGGCATGACCAAGCTGATGGAGCCGGGAATAGGCCGCCTGCATCTCTTCGGTAATCCATGTGCCGGGTTGGCCGTCCCGCGGTGTTTCGGCGCAATGACGTACCACTTGTTCGAATTGCTGATCAATCGCGACGTCAAAGGGGGTATGCCGAAGTGATTTTTTCAGGCTGCGAGAAAGGTGAAATTGCTCCGGGGGCAGTACCATGCGTGGCGACAGCGACCACCACAGGATCGGCTCGCCCTCGCTAAACCAAGGGAATATGCCTTGAGAGTAGGCGCGAATAAGAGTGTCGGGAGAGAGGTCTGCGCCAGCGGCAAGCAACCCAGGCGGGTCATCGAGTACTTCTGTCGTGGCAGGGAAGGGGTCGCCCGGATCAAGCCAAATCAGAGCGACCATCGTGCTTTATACCAAGTCGTCGAGATATTTCTCGGCGTCGAGTGCGGCCATACAGCCCGCGCCAGCAGAGGTGATGGCTTGACGGTATATGTGGTCTGCCACGTCGCCCGCGGCAAACACGCCTTTTACGCTCGTTTGTGTGGCATTGCCTTCGGAGCCGCCATGGATCTTCAAGTAGCCGTCTTTCATGGTCAGCTGGTCTTCGAAGATTTGCGTGTTGGGTTGGTGGCCGATGGCGATAAAGACACCCGTCAGCTCGATATCTTGCGTGGCGCTGGTGTCCTTGGTTGAGCGAACACGCATCCCGGTCACGCCGCTATCATCGCCAAGTACTTCGTCTAGGCCGTGATCCCACATCACAGTGATGTTTTCTTTGCCCAGTAATTTGTCTTGTAAGATTTTTTCCGCGCGCAGAGAGTCGCGACGGTGTACGAGTACCACTTCGCTGGCGATATTAGACAAGTAAAGTGCTTCTTCAACGGCAGTATTGCCACCGCCGATGACGGCAACCTTCTGGTTGCGGTAGAAAAAGCCGTCGCAGGTGGCGCAGGCGGATACGCCTCGGCCTTTAAACGCTTCTTCGGATTCTAGGCCAAGGTATTTGGCCGACGCCCCGGTAGCAATAATGAGAGCGTCACAGCTATAAATAGCGTTATCGCCTTCTAGAATAAACGGCTTCTGTTGGACGTTAACCTTGTTGATATGGTCGTAAACCATCTGTGTGTCGAAACGTTCTGCGTGCTGTTGCATGCGCACCATCAGGTCTGGCCCCTGCAGACCCTCGACGTCGCCCGGCCAATTATCTACTTCGGTTGTGGTGGTTAGCTGTCCGCCAGGCTGAATGCCAGCAATAACCACTGGCTTTAGGTTCGCACGAGCGGCGTACACGGCGGCGGTATAGCCAGCTGGCCCGGAACCCAGAATGATCAGTCGGTGGTGCTGAACGTCGCTCATTAATCTCTCCACAGCGTAAAAGTAAAAGGCAGGGTGTCGGCAGTGTTGTTCCGGCAATGACTATTGCAATGACTGGCACCTGAGGGCGAGGAAATTACATGAAATTTCATGGGCGTAGAAGACCTCTTATGGCTTTGTGACTGTGTAAGTGCCAGTACGGTTGTCACGGGGGTGGCTAATTGTTCTTTTTTTGAGTGTTGTTCAAATCAACAAAATTTCCATCAATTCCATATAAAACAAATATTTATCGCGCTTTCTCAGACGGTGGCGTTGTGATGTCTCTGACGAATATCCTGCTAATACAGAGTCGATCTATAGATGCTAGAGCTAGCCGCTATGGATAACTGTTTGACAACAGTTCCGTTGAATCGTGGCGACCGTTATAGGTTCTTGCGGGACGCGCCTTGATTAGCCTTGCCCTTTGGCACTGCTGGCTCGACAATGTCGGCGACTTATTCGGCATGTCGCCGACACCGGCTGCTTTCTGCTTATCGCTTGCAGGGATGTGCGCTGGAGCTGACGGCGTTGCAAGGGTAGTATTCCTCGTATATTCAAAACGTTAGTGATGAAACTTTGAGTAAATTAAAAGATAAAGTTGTTGAGCCCGGCTGGGCTAGCCATTTGCGCAGAGGCCTTTTTGAAGCCTTGGTGATTGCGCTGTTGATCCTGTCGGGTTTTTTGCTGCTGTCCCAATTGACTTATTACGCCAAAGATCCAGGTTGGTCTTATATGGGCGAGGTCTCTGTTGTGCGCAATGGTGGTGGGCGCGCAGGGGCGTTTTGCGCGGATATGCTGTTTATGTTGTTTGGCTATCTTGCCTACCTGTTCCCGCTGCTCGTCGCCTATTGGGGCGTGCGGGTATTACGTGAGCGTCACTCGGGGCTGAACGGCTCTTGGCCTATGTTTAGCGTTCGTTTGGTTGGCTTTGTACTCACCATGCTTGCCGGTACGGGGCTTAGCCATATGCACTTCGGTGGCAACGGTAGTCCGTTGCCGGAAGACTCGGGTGGTGTACTGGGTCAAGTGGTCGGTGATGCAGCCCTTGGCGGTTTTAATCCACTTGGCGGCACGATGATGCTGGTCGCGTTGTTTTTAATCGGCGTGACGATCTTTACGGATATTTCCTGGATAGCGTTGGCCGAAAAGCTGGGCGCGGCAACGAGTCGTTTTCTAACAAATGTACCGGTTCGCTGGTTGGCGTTTAAAGAGAAGCGCGAAGACAAGAAAGTTGCCCAGCAAGTTGTTGTGCAGCGTAAGGCGTCGTTTGACGCGGGTAAAAAGATACAGGATGCACGCAAGCCTCCAGCAATTGTGAAGCCAACCAAGCTGCCAGAGAAAAGTGAGCGGGCACAAAAGGAAAAACAACAGCCTCTGTTTGTCTCTCAAGTTAGCGGGTCTTTGCCGCCGCTGTCGTTACTTGATGCGGCAGGCGAGGACAATCGCGGCGGCTTTTCTGACGAAACGCTCAATAGCATGTCGCGGTTGCTTGAATTGAAGCTGCGCGACTTTAATGTCGAGGCGGAAGTGGTGGCGGTGCAGCCCGGTCCGGTTATTACACGATTTGAAATACAGCCTGCCGCTGGGATTAAAGTCAGTAAGATTTCCAATTTGGCCAAGGATTTGGCGCGCTCTTTGGCCGTCATCAGTGTGCGTGTGGTGGAAGTGATTCCGGGTAAAACCACAGTTGGTATCGAAATTCCGAACGAGCAACGTGAAATGATTCGCTTTACCGAAGCGGTGGCGTCACGGGCATTTGATGAGGCGTCTTCTCCGCTCACGCTCGCGCTCGGTAAAGATATTAGTGGTTTGCCGGTGGTCGCAGATCTGGCCAAAATGCCGCACTTGCTGGTTGCCGGTACTACCGGCTCGGGTAAGTCTGTTGGTCTGAACGCGATGCTGTTGTCGATTATGTTTAAGTCTGCGCCAGACGATGTGCGCATGATTATGATCGATCCGAAAATGTTGGAGCTTGCGGTCTATGACGGTATTCCGCACCTACTGACACCGGTTGTGACCGACATGAAAGATGCTGCCGCCGCGTTGCGTTGGGGCGTCGGCGAAATGGAGCGCCGTTATCGTTTAATGGCGTCTTTGGGGGTACGTAATCTGGCTGGCTTTAATCGCAAGGTTCTTGATGCGGAAAAAGCCGGTACGCCACTGAAAGACCCCTTGTGGAAACCTAACGATCCGATGAACTTGGATGAGCCGGCGCCGATGCTTGAGAAGCTGCCGTATATCGTCATTGTCGTCGATGAATTCGCTGACATGATTATGATTGTCGGTAAAAAAGTCGAAGAACTGATTGCGCGTATTGCTCAGAAAGCTCGTGCGGCAGGCATTCATCTTATTCTTGCCACGCAGCGGCCATCCGTTGATGTGATCACCGGCCTGATTAAAGCGAACGTACCGTCGCGTATGGCGTTTCAGGTGTCTTCGAAGATCGATTCCAGAACGGTGCTCGATCAAGGTGGGGCAGAGCAGTTGCTTGGCCACGGTGACATGCTTTATTTGCCGGTTGGTTCCAGTGTTCCGGAACGTGTTCACGGTGCGTTTGTCTCAGATGAAGAGGTGCATCGCGTTTGTGATGATTGGCGTAAGCGCGGCGAACCGAACTACCTCGAAGAAATTCTCCAAGGTGGCGTTGATGGTGTCAGCATTCCAGGCTTTGAGAATGAAAGTGATGACGCCGAACAAGACGCCCTTTATGACGAAGCGGTTGGCTTTGTTTTAGAGACACGTCGCGCGTCGATTTCATCGGTGCAGCGGAAATTTAAAATTGGTTATAACCGCGCAGCACGCTTGGTGGAAGCGATGGAAATGGCAGGGGTGGTGAGTTCACCTGCCCATAATGGCCAGCGTGAAGTGCTGGCGCCAGCCGGTGGGGGTTAATTGATGAGAAGGTTGATGGGCAACGGGATGAGTAAAGTTCGTATTGGCTCGTTATTGCTGTCGGCACTATTTTTGTCGTCAGCCGCTTGGAGCTCGCCCGCGTCGGAGTTAGTCGTTCTGCTTGAAGGGCTGAAGTCTATGCAGGGGCGCTTTGAGCAGGTGGTGCTGGATCAAGGCGGCACCCGACTGCAGGAAGCGCAGGGCGCCATGACATTGGCCCGCGGCAATCGTTTTTATTGGCACACTCTGTCGCCATATGAACAGCTAGCGGTGTCTGACGGGAAAACGTTGTGGGTGTATGACGCGGATTTAGAGCAAGTCGTTGAGCGCCCTATGGGCGTTCAAGTGGCGAACACGCCAGCGCTGTTGTTCGGTGGCAATCCAGAGAAAGTGACGCAGGCGTTTGCGGTTGAGCAATCAGAAGATAACGGCGGTTACGCCACCTTTTTGTTGCGCCCGCGTGCGGATGACCCACTGTTCGATGTTTTAGAAGTTCGTTTTCAGAAGGGCAAGCCTTTGTCGATGCGTTTAGAAGACGCACTTGGCCAGCAAACGTCCATAGACTTTCGTGATGTGGTATTGAACAAGACAATTCCTGCGTCCCGCTTTCAGTTTGTCGCGCCGGAAGGCACGGATGTGATTCGGCAGCAAGAATGAGTGATCTGTTCGAAGACGCTTCGC
The DNA here is from genome assembly GCA_018067045.1 of Gammaproteobacteria bacterium. Taxonomy (GTDB): domain Bacteria; phylum Pseudomonadota; class Gammaproteobacteria; order Pseudomonadales; family Alcanivoracaceae; genus JARGPN01. The sequence goes on along the minus strand of JAGPVL010000043.1, from coordinate 59,040 downwards.
TTTCCTCGCAGCCCGCACGGAATGCCACATCAATTTCTGGTCACCAGCCGCTTGCGGCGCGTATGCGTCCGCAAGGCGTGGATGAATACGTAGGGCAAAGCCATCTGCTCGGTGACGGCAAACCGCTGCGTCGCGTTTTCGATCAGCACCAGCTCCACTCCATGATTCTTTGGGGGCCTCCCGGCACCGGTAAAACCACCTTGGCATTAATGTTGGCTGGTGCGGTAGACGCTTATTTTGTCACGCTGTCCGCAGTTCTTGCTGGCGTAAAGGATATTCGCGAAGCGGTCGCGCAGGCGCGCCAGCGTTTAACATCGGGGCAAAGAACGGTACTTTTTGTCGACGAAGTGCACCGTTTTAATAAATCTCAGCAGGACGCATTTTTGCCGCACGTGGAAGATGGCACAATTATTTTTATCGGTGCCACCACTGAAAACCCGTCATTCGAACTCAATAATGCACTGTTATCACGGGTGAGAGTTTATCGATTAAGAAGTCTGCAGACCGATGAGCTTGCGGGCTTGCTTGATCGCGCGTTGGCGCTGCCAGAGTTAAATCATATTGAAATGCCGGAAGACGCGCGCGAAGCATTGCTGTCTAACGCCGACGGTGATGCTCGGCGGTTGCTGAACTTACTGGAAGTGGCGACGGATTTACTCGACGGTGATAACGTGCTCGATCTGCCTAAAGTACGCGAATTGTTGCGCGACTCTTTGCGGCGCTTCGATAAAGGCGGCGATCTTTTCTATGACCAAATTAGCGCGCTGCATAAGTCGGTGCGTGGCTCTGATCCTGATGCGGCGCTGTATTGGCTTGCGCGGATGCTTGATGGCGGTTGTGACGCCCTGTATCTAGCGCGTCGCGTTGTGCGGATGGCCAGTGAAGATATTGGTAACGCTGACCCTCGCGCCATGCCGTTATGTTTGAGCGCATGGCAGGTGCAAGAGCGACTTGGCAGTCCCGAAGGGGAGTTGGCCTTGGCGCAAGCCGTTGCGTATATCGCGGTGGCGCCAAAGAGTAATGCGGTTTATAGCGCATGGAATCAGGCCCAAGCGTGGGTTCGTAGTCATCCAAGCGATGAGGTGCCATTACACCTGCGCAACGCGCCAACGAAGCTGATGAAAGACGAGGGCTACGGTGCGGAGTATCATTACGCCCATGATTATCCTGATGCCTACGTGGCCGGTGAAAACTATTTCCCGGAGGGAATGGGGCAGCCAACATTCTATCAGCCAGTTGCGCGAGGCTTGGAAAGCCGAATCGGCGACAAGATTGCGGATTGGAAGCGTCGTAACGCTGCAAGCGAGTGGCAGCGCTCGAAAGGAAAGCGTTAGTCAGTAGCGGTAAGGAAGGTTATCGCATAAAACGGTATTGCCGTGCTGATAGATCATAGGAGAGTGACATGAACGGAATGGCTAGTGGTTGGCAGGTGTTTGCTGTTGCCTGCGGCGGTGCAGTGGGAGCAACCGCGCGCTATCTCGTATCGGTTCGTTGGTTGGGGGTTGCTGAGATGCCCGCTTGGCCTTGGGCGACATTTTTCGTCAACGTAACGGGTGCCTTTTTGTTTGGTCTCTTGGCGGTTGCATTGGCGTCATCAGCGAGTATGAACGACAACCTTCGACTTGCGTTAATGACTGGTGTGCTTGGTGCGTTTACGACGTACTCGACGTTTTCATTTGAAATGGTGCGGATGCTTGAGCTTAAAGCTATTGGGTTGGCGCTTGGCTACGGTATCGGTAGCATGGCCGCCTGTGTGGCATTGGCGGCACTGGGATTGATGATAGGCCGCGCAATATTCGAGTAGCGATTGGTGCGCTGATTTATTTTACGTTCACTATTTGTCTGTAAACGCTTTGCTAATTGTTACCCTTAATTTCCATTAATAATTGTCATTAGGAATTTTGTAGATGTTGGATATTCGTGAATTACGTCAGGCTGGAGAAGAAATCACCGCCAAGCTTGCCCGTCGAGGCTTTACATTCGATCTGGCCGCTTTTAAGGCTCTTGATGCCCAGCGTAAACAAGCGGATATCCGTTCTCAAGAGCTTCAGGCGCGACGTAAATCGGCGTCGAAAGAAATAGGTCAGCTGGTTAAGTCGGGCTTAACGGTTGATCAGGCGAAAGAAAAGGTCGCCACTATTTTGGTTGAAATTGATACCGAGATGGCTTCAGAAGTGGCAAGGGCAGAAGCCATTAATGCAGAGCTTCATGCGTTGCTGATGGGCGTGCCGAATGTGCCGCAACATGATGTGCCGGAGGGAAAAAACGAAGACGACAATGTCGAGGTTCGCCGTTGGGGCACTGTGCGTGAGTTTGATTTTACCCCGCGCGACCACGTAGATGTTGCCGAGTCGTTATCTGATGGCACCATCGACTTTGAGCGCGCCTCAAAGTTGTCAGGCGCGCGCTTTGCGGTACTCTCTGGCACGGTGGCGCGCCTGCATCGCGCGTTAATCGACTTTATGCTCGATATGCATACTCAGCAGCACGGCTATCAGGAAGTGTATGTGCCGTACTTGGTTGGTCCAGAAGCGCTACGCGGTACGGGGCAGCTGCCAAAGTTTGAAGAAGATTTGTTTAAGGTTAGTGGTGAACGTGAGCTATACCTAATTCCAACGGCGGAAGTGCCGGTGACAAATCTTGTGGCTCAAGAAATTGTCGAAGCTGATGCGCTGCCGCTAAAGTTTGCCTGCCATACCCCGTGCTTTCGATCGGAAGCGGGCAGTCATGGCCGTGATACGCGTGGCATGATTCGTCAGCATCAATTTGAAAAAGTTGAAATGGTGCAGTTAGTGCCGGCGGGGCAATCGGATCAAGCGTTGGAATCTCTGACTGGGCATGCTGAAGCTATTTTGCAGGCGCTTGAGTTGCCTTATCGGGTGGCGCTGTTGTGTGCGGGCGATATTGGCTTTTCTGCTGCTAAAACCTACGACCTGGAAGTTTGGCTTCCAACCCAAAATACGTTCCGTGAAATTTCATCATGCTCTAATTTCGAAGACTATCAAACGCGTCGTATGCAGGCGCGCTGGCGTAATCCGGAAACCGGTAAGCCTGAGCTGCTGCATTCGATTAACGGTTCAGGTCTTGCAGTGGGCCGTACCCTAGTGGCGATTTTGGAAAATTATCAGAACGCGGACGGCTCGGTTACGGTGCCCGTCGCTTTACGTGGCTATCTCGGTGGTAAGACTGTGCTTGGAGAAAACAAAGCATTGCCAGGAGCCGTGCTCTAATGGATTACTTGCCGGTTGCGTGGCGTTTGAAAGCAGAGCTTGCGTTGGTTGTTGGTGGCGGCGAAGTGGCAATGCGTAAGGCACGCCTTTTGATTCGTGCCGGTGCGGTATTGAGGGTCGTGGCGCCAGAGATTGATGGTGAGTTTGCAGCGCTGGTGCGCGAGAACGGCGGCAGCTTGCTGGAGGAGCGTTATCGAGAAACACATCTCGATGGTGTTGCCTTGGCTATCGGCGCGACCGATGACCAGAGCGTGAATCAAGCGTTGCATGATGACGCCAAAGTAGCGCGTGTGCCGGTAAATATTGTCGATAACCCTGCGCTGTGTACGTTTATTTTTCCGGCGATTATTGATCGTAGTCCGCTGCTGATTAGTATTAGCTCGGGCGGCGCGTCGCCTGTTTTAGCGCGTTGGTTAAGAGCAAAAATAGAATCAACTTTGCCTGCTAGATTGGGTGAGCTGGCAACGTTGATGGGCGACTTTCGTAAGAAGCTCGCTGGTCGTTTACCATCAATCGGTGCTCGGCGTTTATTTTGGGAGGGCGTTCTAGATAGCCCTATCGCAGAGCAAGCTTTGGCGGGTCGAGTGGATCAGGCCCGTGCGGGTTTGCAGAAAGCGATCGATGACGCGGATGCAGAAACCTTGTCCCGTGGAGAAGTCTTTTTAGTGGGGGCAGGTCCAGGTGATCCTGATTTGCTCACCTTTAGGGCGCTACGTTTACTGCAAAAAGCAGATGTCGTTTTGTATGACCGTCTCGTGTCACCGGGCGTACTTGAACTGGCTCGGCGTGATGCGGAAATGGTCTATGTCGGCAAAGCGCGAGCGGATCACGCACTGCCGCAGGATAATATTAATGATTTGTTGGTGCACTACGCTCAGCAAGGTAAAAAGGTGTGCCGACTGAAAGGCGGCGATCCTTTTATTTTTGGGCGTGGCGGCGAAGAGATCGATAGTATTGCTGAGGCGGGCATCGATTTCCAAGTTGTTCCCGGCGTGACCGCTGCAGCCGGCTGCGCCGCCTATGCAGGTATTCCGTTAACTCATCGCGATCATGCTCAGTCGGTTAGGTTCGTGACGGGGCACCGTAAAGATGGTTCTGTGAGTTTGCCGTGGGATACGTTGGTGACACCGGGCGAAACCTTGGTGTTCTATATGGGGCTGGTGAGTCTGCCTGAAATTAGTAAGAACCTTGTTGCACAAGGGATGCGTTCGGATATGCCGGCTGCATTAATTTCTCGTGGTACGACCACTGAGCAAGAAGTGATTGTCGGTACGATTGGTTCCTTGCCTGCGGACATTGCTGAGCGAGAAATTCATGCGCCGACGCTAATTATTGTTGGCGATGTTGTTGGCGTATACCCACGTTATAGCTGGTTTCAAACGGATCAGTAGCTGGTCTTGCAGGCAAAAACACTTCGCCAGCAGGGCTGACTCCTACGACAGATAATGATCTAACTGACCTTGTGGGAGCTTGCTTGCAGGCGAATGTTTTATTCCAAAGCCTATCGCTTGCAAGCAACCTCCCACAAAAGATAAGCCACACCGAAGGGTGCGGATCTTATATAAGTAAGCGGGATCATGTAGGTCGAAGGAATTCGCCAGCAAGCAGCCTCCTACGGTTACATTCATCGGACGAACCCTGTGGGAGGCTGCTTGCAGGCGAAAGGACTTCTGTTAAGCGCTCATCGCTTGCAAGAAAATATCCACAAAAATAAATCACGCTGTGATTTTCTTTTCCTGCCGAATCTCTAAATGCGATCTTTGTTTCGTTTCCGCCAGTATTCTTCGGCAATATCCATCGCGACGGCTTGATCGTCTGCCAGCCCTGCGGTAAATAAAACCACTGCTGCGGTGCCAATAACCGCGTGTTTCCCGTAGCGGCCTGCGTCGTTTTCGTCACCACGCCACAACGCTTTTAACGGTTCGACGGAGGCGTCACCGGGCGGCGTTTGTCGCGCCATACTGGCAGGCCAACGCACTTCCGAACGTTTTTCTTTCTGTAGGCCAAATAACTTTGTATCAGCATCTGGTCGCAGCTCGATTTCGCCGCCTTCACCTTTAAAAAGCGTTAGTCGCTGTTCTTGAAGAATTTCTGCCGCGCCGCGCTGTAAAGTGATGTAAGCGGGGTGGAAGACGGATTGCAGTGACACGGGGGCGCCGGTCGGGTTCATGCAGCGAGTGAGGGTGTTGACCGGTGAGCGCAGGCCCAGTTGATAACGCATGCTGAGTAAGTCATCAAGCTGTGGGCACATAATGTCGAGCCCGAGATAACAAAACGCGTTTTGATCAAGTTGTGTTGCCGCCTGCTCAATAGAGCTTGCGATGGGGATGCCGAGTTGCGCCAGTGCTTGGTCGCTATAGAGTCTGCCGTGAGTATGCGCGGCGCCCCCATGCATAAAGATGCGGTGCTGATTGTCAGCAAGTAAAAGCGCAGACAGCAGGTACCAAGGGTGATGTTTTTTCTTTCCGGCATAACTAGGCCAATCAATATCGGCTGTGGGTAATGGTGGTTGGTGTTGCGCTAGCCAGCCACGACAGGCTTCAACAAAACCCGCCAGTTCTTCCGGTGTCTCTTCTTTGACTCGCAACAGCATGAGATAAGCGCCGACTTGCGCCTCCGTAGCGTGGCCATCGAGGATCATTTCGAAGGATTGCTTTGCTTCCTCGTAAGTAAAATCTCGGCGTGAGCGTTTGCCGCGGCCAATGGTGCGAACAAACTCAGCGAAGGGATGCTCGATGTGATTAGCTGGCGTTGCCGGTAAGGTCATAGCGAATCGTTTCTCTATATACGTTGGTAGAGCTTAATGTTTTGGTCTTGGTTAGATTTTGTGTCGTCAGAAGGTAAGGCTCAAGCCGTTGCGTTGCTATACGTCTGGGTACCATGACACGCTGGCCGCATGTTTTTCTATTAGCTCGAGTAATGCTGCCGCATCGATATAGGTTAATGGCAACGCTCCGCCGAGAGTCGTTTGCGTAGCGCTAGATAAAATATGCACGTTGGCGCTTATAAGCGATGCCAGCGGCGTGAGCGCATCGGTGCATGAGGCGTGATCGGCGCCGTGATCCAGTAAAACAATATCGTCCTCATTGCTGATCAGCTTGATGGCGCTTTCGAGGCGTGGGTCATGTTGTGGTAACGCGATAAGATGTAGCACAGCATGAGCCTTATAGGTTGATGGCTAAACGAGCTGACTGTGCGAGCACTTTCAGTTCATGGCGAGATATTGGTGAGCAGGGAATCAGTGTATCGAAATCTGCGGTTTCCGTCGGTGTGTCGGGTAATTCCATAAAGACTTCTGCAACGCCCAGACTCGGTAACATGGCGAGTAGGTTGTTGTCAGGGTAGCGAGACTTGTCCAGTTGCTTAATGCCAAGCTGACTGAACACTAGCGTCATTGGCAGGGCAAAGGCACTGAGGGTCGCGAGTAGGTCTTGCTGTTCGCGAGCGGCGAACGGCGCGTCTGGGTCGCGGGAAAGCAGCACAAGAATCACCCGAAACTCACTACGCGGTCGCTGTTCGCGAGTGCGTCCGCCAGCTGGCCAAGCCCTGAGACTTGGAAAGAAGGGGCAATATGTTCAAACGTTGATGTCGCTGATAGGGATTCGTTTTCCGAGACAAGTCCTCTACGCACAGCGGCGCTGACGCAGGCGACAGCGTCGAGATGGTTTTCTGAGACAAATTGCTGCCATGCTCTTTGTTGCGATGGGCTGGTGCCGGTGTTTTTTTTGGCGAGCATCACACCATCGCGATAAAAGAAAAGCCGATACAGTGTGTGGCCAGAGTGAATAATGGCCTGCGCCAGTGACAGCGCAGAGATGGCGCCGTTGTCGGCCTTATCTGAATAAATGATCAGACTATATTTCATTTTTTTAGCGGCCATTTATTGTGCATTAGCGAGGGCAAAGCCCGTAAACATCACGCCCGCCGAGGCGCCTTAATGCTCGCATCATAGAATGCTCCAGTGCAATTGCAAGCAAAGCGGTTGACTGGGGCGGGGGCTCAGGTATTATGCCCGCGCGATGGAGGGGTGGCTGAGTGGCCGAAAGCACCGGTCTTGAAAACCGGCGACGGGTGACCGTCCGTGGGTTCAAATCCCACCCCCTCCGCCATATATTAAAAAGCGCCGAAAGGCGCTTTTTTTATGCCTGTAAGCTTTCTGCTCAGGATCTTTCTCGCTATCACAGTTGTTCCGTAGGGTTTAAAGTGGCTCGTAGCGCGCGATGAGGCAATGAATCGCTTTCGGATTACACGAGGTGGGGTGCACATCTCACGCCCGAGCTTTCTAAGCGGTCTAGTCTTTGCGCTTCATTTGGGGAGTGAGCAGCGGTATTCTCGAACAATGATTGTGATCGCCAGAACTCGGTATGGCGTAAGAGAAGTATCGGGTCGTTGCGTTCAGTCTGAATCAAGGATGATTTAATGGAGACAAAGAATGATTAAAATAATGGTTGTGGACGATCATGACCTCGTTCGTACAGGGATTAGTCGTATGCTGGCAGACGTGGCCGGCATCGAAGTTATCGGTGAGGCCGCCAGTGGGGAAGAAGCAGTAGCGCTAGCACGTAAGCTTGACCCAGATGTTGTATTGATGGATGTCAAAATGCCCGGCATTGGCGGCTTAGAGGCCACTAAGAAAATGCTTCGGCACGACGATGGCGTGCGTGTCATTGCCGTAACAGTGTGCGAGGAAGAGCCGTTTCCGTCTCGTTTGATGAAAGCTGGCGCGGCAGGCTACCTAACGAAGGGCGCGGCACTGGAAGAAATGGTCCGCGCGATCAAGATAGTACATGCGGGGCAGCGTTACATTAGCCCGCAAATAGCTCAAGCGATGGCCTTAAAGCCCTTTAATACCGCTGATACCGCGCCAATGGAGTTGTTGTCCGAGCGTGAGCTGCAAATTATGATGATGATTGTGAACTGTCATAAGGTTCAGAGTATTTCGGATAAGCTGTGCTTGTCGCCGAAAACAGTGAACACCTACCGCTATCGTATTTTCGACAAGCTCGGCATTACCAGTGATGTGGAGATGACGGTGATGGCGATGCGCTGGGGGATGGTTGACGATAATGCGTCGGTAAGCTTGGCGGCACTGTCTGGATAACGCTGGCTGAATGGCATAATGGTGCGCAGAGACATGCTGCGCTAAATACAAAAAGGGGCTTAATGGCCCCTTTTTGTATTTAGCGCTTCAGCGCAAGGGCGTTGTTCGGCTACCCTTCATGACACTGCTGGTCTAGGGAGTTCTTCAGAGGCTCCCTCACATACAACCCCTCTGAGTGATTGTTTTGAGTAAAAGTCTTTTTGATTCGCGCGCTTTTTTAGCTTCTTGTAGTTCGTTACCAGGCGTTTATCGAATGTCTGGTAGTGACGGCAAGCTGCTGTACATCGGTAAGGCGCGTGACTTGCGTGCGCGACTTACTAGCTATTTCGTGGGCAATATCACTAGTGCAAAGACGCGTGCACTAGTGTCTCGGATCGCGACAATTGACGTGACAGTGACCCATAGCGAGGCGGAAGCTTTGTTGCTGGAGCAGTCTCTAATTAAGCAGCATCGTCCGCCGTACAACATTCTTTTACGTGACGACAAATCCTACCCCTATATCCGCATCACCACGTCAGATGAATGGCCGCGCGTAGCATTTCATCGCGGTCAACGTCGCAGCGGCTCGCGCTATTTTGGTCCTTATCCAAGCGGCGCGAGTGTGCGTGAAGCGTTGGCGCTGCTAGAGAAGGTCTTCCAGTTACGAAACTGCCGAGACAGCTATTTCCGAAATCGTACGCGGCCCTGTCTGCAGTATGAAATTCGCCGCTGTACTGCGCCTTGCGTGGGTTTGGTGTCTGAGCAGGATTACGCCCGGCAGGTGCAGATGGCGATGGCCTTTCTTGATGGCAAAGATGCCAGCGTGACTGACCAGATGACGCAGCTGATGGAGCAGGCTGCCGAGGCCCTTAATTTTGAGGCGGCGGCGGATATTCGTGATCGATTGTCTGCTATTCGGCAAGTTCAGCAAAAACAGCATGTGGATACGGGCAGTGGCGATGTGGATGTCATCGCGGTTGGTATTCGTCATGGCTTGGCGCTGATTGAGATTCTGATGATTCGGGGCGGGCGCATGCTCGGCCATCGTACGATTAAGCCTGTAGCGCGTGGCGAGGATAGCGAGGCGACGGTGTTGTCGGCATTTTTGCCTGCCTATTATTTAAATGAGCGCCCAGATCAAAAGTGGCCTGCGGAAATCATTGTCGAGCATGAGCTTGAAGACGGTGTCGCGATTGTTGAAGCCATCGGTCAGCGTTTTGCGCGAAAAGTTCGGCTCGCCCATAGCGTGCGCGGTCAGCGCGCCGCCTGGCTTAACATGGCCCAACAAAATCTCGACCAAGCGTTGACGGTCCAGCTGATGGCGGCGGCCAGTCTGCAGCAGCGCTTTGATGCATTGATTGAGTTGCTGGCATTGCCGGAGCCGATTGAACGTATTGAATGCTTTGATATTAGCCATACTCAGGGCGAAAAAGCGGTTGCGTCATGTGTTGTTTTTGGTCCGGAGGGTGCGTTAAAGGGCGATTATCGTCGTTTTAACGTTGAGCCAGAGGTGGGGGGCGATGATTATGCAGCGATGGAAGAGGCTGTTCGGCGGCGTTATCAACGCGTCCAAAAAGAGCAGGGTAAGTTGCCAGGGTTGCTGCTAATCGACGGAGGTAAAGGGCAGGTGGGTCGTGCCTGCAAAGTGTTAGTCGAGCTTGGCTTGGATCAGGACGTGCCAGTGCTCGGTATCGCGAAGGGGCCGTCACGTAAGGCTGGAGAAGAAGTGCTTATTGCCGGTGACGGGCGTGAGTGGTTGCCGGGCCCAGATCATGTCGGTCTGCATTTGCTACAACAAGTGCGCGACGAAGCGCACCGGTTTGCGATTACAGGGCATCGACAGCGTCGCGGTAAAGCGCGCAATCAGTCTGCACTCGAAGAAGTGCCGGGAGTTGGCGCGGTACGTCGCAAAGCATTGCTGTCCTATTTTGGGGGGCTAGACCAGCTGCGCAATGCCTCGGCCGAGCAAATAAGCCGCGTAAATGGGATCAGTAAAGCACTGGCGAGCCACATTTATGCGTGGTTGCACGAGACATGATTAGCTAAAGATTGGCTGTGTGGCGGCTATTTTTTGACGGAGCGATAAAATGATTAGCATGAGGGGCGTGAGTAGAAGGGGGTTGTTCGCTATACTTGGCGCTTTCCGGCAAACCCATATTGAGCATCGATGACCTCCGAGACACCTCGTTTGACGCTTCCGAACATGATCACGCTGGCTCGTTTGGCGCTTATTCCGGTTTTTGTTCTGGCTTTTTACCTTCCTTATCGTCATGCGGCGATTGCAGCAGCCATTATTTTTGTCATTGCCGGCATTACTGATGCCTTGGATGGCTATTTGGCGCGTCGTATGGGGCTGACGAGCCGTTTCGGTGCGTTTCTCGACCCCGTTGCGGATAAGTTAATGGTGGCGGCGGCGTTGGTTATGCTGGTGCACCAACACAACACTATCTGGCTGACGTTGCCATCGATTGTGATTATCTCTCGCGAAATCACCGTGTCTGCCTTGCGTGAATGGATGGCCGAGATTGGTGCGCGCGCGCGAGTGGCGGTGAGCGGAATCGGCAAAGTAAAAACTATTCTGCAGATTGTGGCGATTACCGGCTTGCTCGCGCGTTCGCCGTTAGTGGATAGCGCTGGCGACATTATTATGACGCCATTTTTGTGGCTGAGTTACAGCGCGCTTTACGTCGCCACGGTGCTCACTTTATGGTCAATGTTTGCCTATTTAAGAGCGGCATGGCCTGAACTTTGGCCGAGTCGGCGATAAACCAACCAATCAGGCGCGCCTTGGGTGTTGGATGCTTGACACTAAGGGGGCGGGCGTTAGAATGCGTCTCCTCCGACGTGGAACCAGTTGTTAGGAATGCGAAGGGGTTTGCGGGAATAGCTCAGTTGGTAGAGCGCAACCTTGCCAAGGTTGAGGTCGCCGGTTCGAACCCGGTTTCCCGCTCCAAGTTTTCGAGCCTCGGTTACCCGAGGTTTTTTGTGTCCCTTGTTTCAGTCTGTTGTCTGGGTTGGTATCAAGGTAGTAGTTATAGGCGCGGTGGCAGAGTGGTTATGCAGCGGACTGCAACTCCGTAAACGCCGGTTCGATTCCGACCCGCGCCTCCATTATTACAAGCCGTACTGCCCGGATGGCGAAATTGGTAGACGCAAGGGACTTAAAATCCCTCGGCCATCGCGGCCGTGCCGGTTCGATTCCGGCTCCGGGCACCATTCCTCAGATCTTTCAGTAACAAAAAACCCTCGCAAATCAAGCTGCTTAGCTTCTTCCCTTCAGGTAGTTTATGGTTCTATCAGGCCGAGCTGTCTGCTAGCCTAATGCCTTAGTCGTACGGCTCTTGGTCGTGCAAAAAACAAGAACATCCTGCGTAGGGAGCAGAGATCATCGTGAAGCTGATGAACTGGTTCGGAGACTTGTCCGTTCGCGTAAAAATTCTGTGCGTCGCTGGCTTGGGTATTGGGTCGTTTCTAGTCTATTTCCTATATAGCTACGTCGTTGCCGAGTCGAGCATTGCTGACCTTGTGCAAATTGAGCAAAAGGACTTCGTGCTGCTCGAAGCCGCGTCGCAAAATAATATTGCGCTTTTTTCTGCACGGGATGCGCTGGTTAGAGCCATGACGTCCGCTGACCAAGAAGCGTTGAGTGATGCGGTTAGGCTTGCGGCGCAGTCGGTCCAGAACATGGAAGCGATGGTGACAGTTGATCCTGAGCTTGAGGAAGACGTCCAGGCGCTAACGCATGCGTTTGAAGCTTACTTTGATGCGGGGCAAGAGTTTGCCAGTGCGCAAATGGCGGGCAAGCTTTCGGAAGATCAGTTTTATGATGGTTTAGCGAATGTCTCGCAGCTACGCGATCAGTTTGAGCGCATGCAGGAAGACTTCCAAGATGCACGCTATGAAACGTTTTATGATCATTTAAGTGGCACTCGCGAAAGCACGATTCAAACGCGATTTATCGGCTTAGGGGTTGTTTCACTTGCGATCCTTCTGCTCGCGTTCATTACTTTGCGCGTTACTCGCAGTATTGTTCGACCGTTGAGTTATGCCGTGACTGTCGCGGGCAATATAGCCGATGGCGATTGGGATCGCGATATCGAAGTAACGTCCCGTGATGAGACAGGACGATTGTTGCGCGCTATTCGACAAATGCGTGATGCGCTTAAATCTCGTCGTGACGAAGATCAACGTGAAGAGCGAAAGAAAAGTCGCATCGCTGAGCTTAATGATCGTATGCGCGGTGATATGAGTTTGCAGCAGCTTGGCAACAATATGCTGACCCATTTGGTGCCAGCCTTAGATGCGCAAGTTGGCGCATTTTATGTTTATAACTCGGAAACGCAGAAGCTTGTTTTAAATAGCTCTTATGCGATGCAGCGTCGCCGCAATATTGCTAATGAATTTTCGCTTGGCGAGTCATTGGTTGGCCAGTGCGCCATGGAGCAAAAGCAAATTCTATTAGAGCGTGTGCCAGAAGATTACGTTGTCATTTCCTCTGCAACGGGCTCCGCAGTGCCGCGCAATATTGTCGTTACGCCAATTGTTCATGAGGATGAGTTAAAGGGTGTTCTCGAAATAGGTGCGTTTCGCGACTTCGAATCTGACGACTTGGCCATGCTTGAAGAGGGCGTGCATGCAGTAGCGATCGCGGTGCATACGTCAGAGAGTAGGGTGAAGCTCGCTACGATGCTCGCGCAGACGCAGCAGCAAGCGGATGCGTTAGTAGCGCAAAAGCAGGAATTGAGCACCGTCAATGAAGATCTAGAAGAGCAGGCGATGGAACTTGCTGCGTCTGAGTCTCGGCTTCAGCAGCAACAGGAAGAATTGCGGGCGATTAATGAGGAACTTGAAGCTCAGGCGCAAGCTTTGCGCGCATCTGAGGAAAGTCTTCAGGCTCAGCAAGAAGAACTTCGAGTAACCAATGAAGAACTTGAGGCGCAGGCCAACGTGTTGGCACAGCAAAAATCAGATGTCTCGCAAAAGAATAAAGAACTCGAAATTCTTAAAGGTGATTTGGAAGAGAAAATTCGCGAGCTTGAGCTATCGTCTAAGTATAAGTCCGAGTTTCTTTCTACGATGTCCCATGAATTACGCACGCCTCTCAATAGTATTCTTATTTTGTCCAATGCTCTGAGTCAGAATAAGAAAGGTAATTTGAACGACAAGCAGATAGAGCATGCGCAGGTTATTCATGGAGCGGGATCAGACTTACTATCGCTGATTAATGACATTCTCGACATCTCGAAAATTGAAGAAGGCAAGATGGATGTCATCATTGATGACCTCGAGATGAATGAGTTAGCGGACCACTTTAGGAAGCATTTTGCGCATATCGCTGAAAACAGCGGCCTCTACTTCAAAGTAGAGCTGGGCGAAAATCTACCGCCGCGACTCTTTACAGACCGTCAGCGGATGGAGCAGATCATTAAGAATTTGCTTTCAAACGCGATGAAGTTTACCGAAAACGGCGGCGTAACACTGCGTTTCGATATGCCAACTGCGGATGAGATGCCCAATCGTAATTTGTTGGCGGGGCAAACGATGCGCCTTTCCGTTATTGATACAGGCATTGGTATTGCGGAGGATAAGCAGAAGCTTATATTTGAAGCATTCCAGCAGGCCGATGGTACAACCAGTCGTAAATACGGTGGAACAGGGCTTGGCTTGACGATCTCTCGGGAATTATCGCGGCTGCTTGGCGGTGACATTGGTATCGCCAGTGACGGCGCAGGCCAAGGTTCCTCGTTTATGTTGTTCCTGCCGATTGGCAGTGCTGATCAGGTTTATCAAGACGATCAATCTCCGGCTGGCGCACCTTTTGGTCAAGCATCATTAGAGCAGACGCTGGCCTCTGTTTCGACACAAGCTGGGGCGGCGCCTGAAGACGGCTTTGTGGTACGTGAAAAGGCCGTTTTGATTATTGAGGATGATGCCGGTTTTGCCGGAGTGCTGCAGGAGTTGTCGGCGGACTACGGACTTGAAGGGCATGTCTGTGAAGACGGCGAATCGGGCCTTGAATATGCCCGGGCGTATCGTCCAAGCGCAATTATTCTCGACATTGGTCTGCCAGGCATGGATGGCTGGGCGGTAATGGACAGTCTAAAGGCGGATCCGAGAACTAAAGATATTCCGGTACATTTTCTTTCTGGCAAGGATGAGCGTCAAAAGGCCCTGTCGCTTGGCGCGATTGACTTCTTAACCAAGCCGGTTAACACCGAGCAGATGGCAGATGCATTTGCCAAGATTGAAAAGGCGATTGAAAAGAATGTGCGTCGTATGCTGGTGGTCGAAGACAGCGAAATACAACATGAAAGCATTCGTGAATTGTTTGATCAGAAGGGTGTAGAAATCACATCCGTGCATACCGGCGCCGAAGCGATTTCAGCACTCGATACACAAGTCTTTGACTGCATGATCTTGGATTTAACGCTGCCGGATATGACCGGGTTTGAGTTGTTAGAGATTCTGAACGGAAACAAAGAGTACAATTCTGTTCCGGTGATCATCTATACCGGCAAAGAGCTGAGTCGCGATGAAGAGGCGCAGCTGAGAAAGTATGCCGACAGAATTATTCTTAAAACAGAGCGCTCATCCGAACGCTTGCTGAATGAAGCCTCACTGTTTTTGCATTGGCTAGAAACGACAATGCCAAGCCATAGCGCCGCGGCGAAGGATGCCATTGAGCATCGTGATGATGTTTTCGAAGGCAAGTCGCTGCTGTTGGTTGATGATGATATGCGCAACATCTACGCGCTGTCTGCCCAGCTTGAAGAGTTAAGTTTTAACATTACGATTGCGAACAATGGCCGTGAAGCGCTGGATCTTCTTGATGAGAATCCGGATATCGATATCGTACTGATGGATATCATGATGCCGGAAATGGATGGTTACGAGGCAATGGCTAAAATTCGCGAGCAAAGCCGCTTCCAGAAGTTGCCGATACTCGCTCTCACGGCGAAGGCCATGAAAGACGACCGGTCAAAATGTATTGAGGCGGGTGCCAATGATTATTGCTCGAAGCCGATCGATATGAGTAAGTTGACATCTCTAATGCGCATTTGGCTTCACAAGTAAGTTTTATGGAGCGCAACGATGTCATCTGAGATTGAGATAACTGACGACGATGTGAGCCTTGAGGAGATTGAAATTCGTCTTCTGCTTGAGGCGATTTATTCTATGTACGGCTATGACTTTCGTAGTTATAGCAAGGCGTCCATTCGGCGGCGTATTCTGCACCGCATGAGCGCTTGTGGCGCTGACTCGATTATGGATATGACTGCTCGCGTGTTGCGTGATCGTCCATTCTTTGTTGAATTATTGAACGATTTGACAGTAAACGTGACAGAGATGTATCGCGACCCGATGTTTTACCGGCGTTTTCGGGAGGAGGTTGTTCCGGTACTCAAGACGTTTCCTTTCATTAAGGTATGGCATGCGGGCTGCTCTACCGGCGAAGAGATTTACAGCATGGCAGTGCTTCTCGAAGAAGAAGGGCTGTACGAACGAACCATGATGTACGCCACAGATATTGATAAGAACGTTCTGGCAACTGCGAAGAAGGGCATATACTCGATCGCCGCGATTAAGCAATATAGCGACAATTATCACCAAGCGGGCGGGCGAGGCTCGTTATCGGATTACTATACCTGTAAATACGAAAGCGTAATCATGGATCAGCGGCTTAAGCGCAACATTGTGTTTGCGGATCATGACCTTGCGACGGACCAGGTTTTTGGGGAGATGAATGTTATCGTCTGCCGAAACGTATTGATTTACTTTGATCTTCAGCTGCAGCAGCGCGTGTTTCAACTATTTAGGGACAGTCTCGACCTTGGCGGCTTTCTATGTCTAGGTACTAAGGAGAGTTTGAAGTTCTCTAATCCGGACCATGGTTTTGAGCCAGTGGATGCCGAGATGAAGATATATAGACGTAAGCAGGTAAAATTGTGACAGAAGAGAAAATTATCCAGAAGTTGCTCTTGGTAGATGATCAGCCAGCGAACTTGGTTTCGCTTGAAGCGATTCTTGATGATGAGGATCGAGTTTTAATCAAAGCAAACTCTGGTTCGGAAGGTCTAAAAGTCTTGCTGAAGGAAGACATCTCTTTGGTACTGCTGGATGTACAGATGCCCGGCATGGACGGTTTTGAGATGGCCGAGCTAATGCGCCAACGAAAAGATACACAGACCATTCCTATTATTTTCGTTACCGCGATCAGCAAAGAGAAGCAGTATGTCTTTCGCGGCTATCAAGTTGGCGCAGTGGATTATCTGTTTAAGCCGCTTGATCCGGTAATATTGCAGTCGAAAGTGAATTTCTTTCTGCAGCTGGATCGCCAGCGGCGGGAGTTACAACTAAAACTAAAGCAGGCCCAGGCGCATAGAGCGGCCTACGAGGCGGCAAAACATAAAGATAAGAAGTAGGTGATACGATGAGCCGGCCGCTACGCTTTAAGATTGTGGTGGTGGGTGCGTCTTGGGGAGGGATAGACGCCGCGACGCGGATATTCTCGGCGTTGCCGAATAACTTTCCTGTCCCTATCGTTTTGGTGCAGCATCAGCGTGCAGCAGAGCGCAATAGATTGGCTAACTTGTTTGTTAGTAAGACCTCATTGAAAGTCGTGGCGCCAGAGCATGGTGCGGAGCTTGAGCCGGGGGGCTTATTCGTCGCACCGCCGGGATACCACTGTTTGGTGGAGAAGGGCGGCTCTTTAGCATTGGCGCTGTATCGACCGGTTCATTACTGCCGGCCGGCAATTGATGAGTTATTTTTCTCGGCAGGACATATATACGGGAGGGGGGTAATGGCAGTTCTTTTAACGGGGGCCAATGAAGACGGTGCGGCCGGCATGCAGTATATCAAACAGCGTGGAGGCATGACGGTAGCGCAGGATCCAGCTGATTCTGAGTCACCTATTATGCCGCAATCGGCTATTGATGCAGGTGGGGTGGACGAGGTTTTGCCGTTAGCAGAGATCGCGTCATTTATTAGCGATCAGGTATTCGGGCAGCTTGAGCAATGAAACAAAATATTTTAATTGTTGATGATCATCGAGAGAATCTTATCGCGCTCGAAGCAATCCTTGAAGATCCGCGTCGTAATTTGGTTATGGCGTCTAGTGGCAATGAGGCACTTCAGCTAGCCATGAAGTATGACTTTGCCTTGGTGCTTCTGGATGTGCAGATGCCTGAGATGGATGGCTTTGAAGTCGCGACACTGATGCGCAATAGTCGAAAGACGCGCAACGTTCCCATTATTTTCGTTACGGCCCTTTCCAGTGAAAGTAAGTATGTGTTTAAGGGCTATGACTGTGGTGCTGTTGATTATTTGTTTAAGCCGATAGACCAGAAGATTATTACGACAAAGGTTGAGCTTTTTCTAGAGATGGATATGCAGCGTCGCAAATTGCAGCTTGCTGTGATCCAAATGAAGCGTCTGAAGGATGAGAATGAGCGCCTGTTACGAGCGATGGGTGACTGCGTGATTGGCACCGACGGTAAAGGTGTTATTACGTTTAGCAATGATGCGGCGGGCTTCTTGTTTGATCAGGAGAGAGAAGCGTTGGTCGGAAAGCCCATCGATAATCTACTGTTTCGTGATGAGGAGCAGACATTAAGGTGGGCATTTGCAGAGTCGCCCCTTGTATCGACAGCCAGTTCTGGTCGGGCATGGCGTAGTAATCAGTCAATGTTTGTCCATGGCAGCGGCGACGTTAAGTCGGTTTCTGTTACGGCGAATCCTCTTAATTTACCTGGAGAGCCTTTCTCTGGGGTTGTTATGGTTGTTCGTGACGTCACGGACCAGCATGAATCTTCAGCCGAACAGTTGGCTCGAGAAGGTCGTCGTTATTCGCGTAAGAAGATGTTTAAAGAGATGGTTCTTTTTGATCGCGAAACGGGCACCAATATAGGCCGCCTTTTAAATATTAGCATTGATGGTTTTAAGCTGTTTACTCGCCAAGACCTTGAGGGTGGTAAGCAATTTCAGTTAAGCGTTGTCTTGCCAGAGCAAATATATGGTGTCAACACGTTAAGCTTTAATGCGCGTAATGTATGGACTCGGGAACAGGAAGGCACGGATGAGTATCACGCCGGCTTTCAGTTCGTGGGGCTAAGCGATACGAATCAAAATATTATTAAAGCATTACTCGAGAAGTACTGATCATGGAGGTGGTCGCAATGGACGCAACTGGCGCTACCGGGCAAGAATTTCTGGCAGAACCCTATAATGTTCTACCCGAGAATGTTCCACCTGATTTGTTGCCGTATGGCTTTGCTCGGAGGCATGGAGTGTTGCTTCGGCGTAATGCTGGTTCTGAGGCGCAGAGTACGCAGCTGTGCTTTCGCGCGCCGCTTTCTTTGCAGGTACTGGCGGAGGTTAGACGTAATTACTCCGTCGCTGGTGCACCCATCGAATTATCCGCTGAGGAGTTTGATGTTGCCTTAGCTGCCGCCTATGAGCAGCAGCGTGGTGCGGCTTCTGCAGCGGCAGACAATCTAGATGGCATTGACTTGAGCAGCCTTGCTGACGCAATGCCTGAAACATCGGACTTGCTTGAGCAAGAGGATGACGCCCCGATTATTCGTTTGATTAATGCACTGTTACAGGAAGCCATTCGTGAAGATGCTTCCGATATTCATATTGAAACGTTTGAGCGTAGTTTGGTGGTCAGACTGCGCGTAGATGGCGTGTTACGCAAAGTGCTCACGCCGAGGCGTGAGTTGGCGCCGTTGTTGGTGTCTCGTATTAAAGTCATGGCGCGTTTGGATATTGCGGAGAAGCGGGTTCCGCAAGATGGCCGTATTTCATTGCGTCTAGCTGGTCGAGATGTCGATGTTCGGGTATCGACTATGCCGTCAAGCAACGGTGAACGCGTTGTACTGCGGTTACTCGATAAGCAAGCGGGGCGGTTACAGCTGTCGAGCTTAGGCATGGGGGATGTTGAGCATAAACTGATGCTTGAGCTGATCCATAAACCTCACGGTATTATTTTGGTGACGGGCCCAACGGGCTCCGGTAAAACCACGACGCTATATGCGTCACTCACTGACCTGAATGACTCTTCTCGGAATATTCTTACCGTTGAAGATCCTATCGAATATCAACTCGAAGGCATTGGTCAAACTCAAGTGAATACCAAGGTCGAGATGACCTTTGCGCGTGGTTTGCGCGCAATCTTGCGCCAGGATCCCGACGTTGTCATGGTTGGTGAAATTCGCGATCTGGAAACAGCGGAGATTGCGGTGCAAGCATCTCTGACGGGCCACTTAGTTCTATCAACACTTCATACTAATAGCGCGGTTGGCGCCGTAACACGTTTGCAGGATATGGGTATTGAGCCTTTCCTGCTATCGTCGAGCTTGCTTGGAGTGCTCGCGCAGCGTCTCGTGCGAGTTCTTTGCAGTGACTGTAAAGAAGGACATCCTGCTACAGACAGTGAAAAGGATCTGATGGGGCTCACTGATGATGCGGTGATTTACCGCCCGGTGGGTTGCTCTGCATGTAATGCGCATGGTTATCGTGGCCGTACCGGTATCTACGAGTTGGTCGTTGTTAGTGAGTCAATGAGAGAGCTGATTCATGATCGCGCTTCGGAGCAGACTCTGGAGAGAGAAGCACGCCTGAAGACAGCAAGCATTCGTACTGACGGTTGGCGCAAAGTGTTGGCTGGCGAAACGAGTATTGAAGAAGTACTTCGCGTAACTCGAGAAAATTCATAACGCAGTAAATTACGTTTAATTAAGGCGCAACAAGTCATGCCCGCTTTTGAATATCGGTCTCTAGATCACAAAGGTAAGGTACGCAAAGGCGTGCTTGAGGCCGATAGTGCGCGTCTGGTTCGGCAGCAACTGCGTGAAAAAGGTTGGGTGCCGCTCGAAGTTGATGAGTCCGACGACAAGAAAGGCGCGGGCTCTTCTGTTATGGCGGGGATGTCTTCGCGTGGCAAACTCAGCGGAGCAGAGCAGGCACTTATTACCCGTCAGCTGGCCACGCTCATTCGTTCCGGTTTGCCGATTGAGCATGCCCTTTCTGCAGTAGCGAGGCAGGCGGGTAAGGACAGAGTTGAAAGAATTCTGCTGGCTGTACGAGCTAAAGTACTTGAAGGCCATAGTTTGGCCCGTAGCCTCGGTGAGTTTCCGCGCGCGTTTCCGGAGATGTATCAAGCGACGGTAGCGGCTGGGGAGTCGAGTGGTCATTTGGAGCAAGTGCTCGATCAAATGGCTGAGTACTTAGAGACACGAAACGATACGGGTCGCTCGATTACTCAAGCGATGGTTTATCCTATTTTTATTATTGTTTTTTCAGGGTTAGTGATTACCTTCCTGATGACTTACGTCGTGCCGAAAATGGTGGCGGTATTTGAGGGACGCGGTCAGACGCTACCTTTGCTAACCCGTATCATGATTTCGGTCAGTGAGTTTTTCCAAAATTGGATTTGGCTAGTAGCGCTTGTTAGCGTGATTGCCGTTGTTGGCTTTAGTCGGGCGATGCGCGAGCCTGCGTTCAAATTACGTGTGCATGCGCGGCTGGCTTCGATGCCGATGGTTGGTACGCTGTTACGTGCGGGCGAGAGCGCAAGACTGGCCAGTACGTTGGGTATTTTAGGGCGTAGTGGTGTGCCGTTGGTGGAAGCGCTGGGGATTTCGGAGCAGGTGATCGCCAATCTGGCAATTCGTGAAGCCCTCAGGCATGCTGCAAGCCGCGTTCGAGAAGGCGGAAGTTTGAGTAAAGCGCTGGATACAAGCGGTTATTTTCCGCCAATGTTGGTACAGATGATTGCCAGCGGTGAGGCCAGTGGTGATCTCGACCAAATGCTAACGCGGGCTGCGGATTATCAGGAACGGGACCTCAATAATACGGTCACAACAATGGTTGGGCTGTTAGGGCCGCTGATGTTGTTGTTAATGGCAGGTATTGTCGTGATGGTGGTGCTCGCCGTGGTTATGCCAATGCTCGATATGAACGCCATTTTTAGTCGATAAGCGAGTCATCGCATAAGCGGGTCATCGTAAAGGCGCGTAATTAAGCACTCGAATTAGGTAAGGGAATAATAATGAAACGAATGAATAAAGTGGGGCGCCAGAGCGGTTTTACCCTGTTAGAAATTATGGTTGTTGTGACAATTCTTGGTTTGTTAGCGGCCTTTATTGTTCCTAATGTTATTGGTCAGGGCGATAAAGCAAAAGTAGACCTTGCTAGAGCTAATATGAGTGGTGTGGCAAACGCGCTGGACTTTTATAAACTCGATAATAAAAAGTACCCAACGACGGAGCAGGGGCTTTCGGCGCTAATTGATAAGCCTGATGGTGCAAAGAACTGGAATCCAAACGGCTACCTATCAAAGTTGCCAGAAGATCCATGGGGCAATGAGTATGTTTATATCAGCCCTGGCATCGACGGTAAGCCCTATGACCTCTATACACTCGGCGCGGATGGCGTAGAGGGTGGCGAAGATTTTGATGCAGACCTCAACTTCCGCGATTAAGTTCGCGACGAGTTCCGCGCCTAGACGTACCGCGAAAAAACCTTCGCACACGTCGGGGTTTACGCTTCTTGAAGTGCTAGTAGTGGTGACGCTGCTGGCACTTTTTGCGTCCATGACGCTACCAATGATGGGCCGTGATTCGAGTGGTGAAGATCTCGATTATCAAGCAGAGCGGCTCCGCAATACTGTTCAAATGCTGGCCGAAAACAGTTTGTTTCGAGGTCAGTTACTCGCGTTAAGACTTTCAGCAAACGGGTATCAGCCATTAGGTTACAGCGTAGATGAGCGAAAGTTCGTCGATATCATAACGGATGATGCACTTGTTGCTTACGACATTCCCGAGCAATACCTCCTCGAATGGCAGTTATTAGAAGACCAATCTACGGGCGAGAAAACGTTGGCTTATGTTGCTGACGCGTTGATCGCGGAAGATACCCGTGTCGGTGACAATACTGATGCCAAGGCCAAGCAAGGGAAGTTACAACCACCGCAGATGTATTTTTTCCCAAGTGGCGAATCAACGCCAATCACCGTACTGCTACGTGACAGTGAGGCAAGTCGTGAGTTGCGTGTTGTCGTAGACCCCGTGGGGCGAGTCGTTATCGAATCGGATGATGACGAGGAGCCATATGAGGGGTAAGAACGCGGGATTTACGCTGGTTGAAGTGCTTGTTGCGGTGGTGGTCCTGTCACTGGCTGCGGTTGTTTTGGCGAACGCGTTTGGCAGTAGTGCGATGGGTTTTTCACGCATGCAGGAACGGACCGAAGCATGGCTACTGGCGAGCGATAAGCTTGTTGAAATGCAGGTGTACCAACAATGGCCAAGTGTCGGTACACAAGACGATAAGCGTGAGGTCGACGGTATCGAGTGGCGAATTCGCACGCGTATCAGTAGCGGTCCCTATCCAGATACGCGCCGCGTTGATATTGAAGTTGGGCCAGAGCCAGAAAACGGTGCCGACTTTTATATTACCTATAGCCAAGGCAGCCTTATCGGCCTGCCATTTACCGGCACCGGCACCGGCACCGGCACCGGATCTGGATCTGGAGCTTCGTCAGCGGGTAACGCGCAGGGTTATAGCGGAGGTGATCCGTAATGGCATCGTTGCGTCGTAACGCGGGTTTTACCTTGCTTGAAGTACTGATAGCGATCGCCATTTTTGCCGGTATCTTTCTCGCCGCACAGCAAATGTTTAGTCAGGCAATGTCGCAGCGGGACCAGATGGAAGAAGCTGCTGGTTTAATGGAACAGCGGCAGTTGATGTTGACGTGGTTAACGATGGATCTTGAGCAAATTATTGCGCGTCCCGTTCGCGATCCTCTCGGAGGAGTGGATAATATTCCAGCAGTCATAGGGAATGCTGAATTCTTTTCGTTTACGCGTATGGGCTGGGCGAATCCCTTTGGAATACGTCAGCGCAGTGAATTACAGAGAGTGGATTACCGCGTGGTCGACAACCAGCTTGTCCGTCGCTACTTTCCGGTACTTGATCCAAACCAGGGTACGGTGCCAGTTGAAACCGTTTTGCTAAACGGCGTTGAAGATCTGCAAGTGCGCTTTTTGTATCAACCTGCGGCGGGGGATTACCAATGGCTGGACGTTTGGCCAGACCCTTCTGTAGCGAGTTTACCTCCTTTGCTGCAGCCGTTACCGAGCAGCATTGAAGTGAATGTATTTCTGGAGAATGGCGAGGTGATTCACCGCTTCTATCGTACGGTGATTAATCCGTGGATATAAAACGTCTGCCTAAAAGAGCTGCGGTCAATAAAGCACAGCAGGGCTCTGCTCTGGTGGTCGTGTTGCTTATTTTTGCACTCGCATTTTCGCTCGCGGTTGATGTGATTTATCGGCAGCATCACGTGCAGACTCGCACCGCCAATTTGCTTGATTGGGATTATCGTTATCAGTACGCAGTTGCCGCGGAAACACTGGCGATCCAAGGTCTGATCGATGACCTGCAAGATGATCAAGAAAACAATGAGCTAGTGGATGATTGCAAGAAAGAGAGTTGGAGTGGTCCGTTCGCCTTTCCTTATGAAGATGCGATGATTGCCGCGTCGGTGCAGGATCTGCAAGGGCGATTTAACTTGAACTCATTGGTGGCGGATTCTAACGGAGCGTTTGTTCGCGATGCTGAGGCTGTTATTCGTCTGGAGCGTTTACTGGCTAGCGTTTTGCCGCCGGCTTATGCCAGTCGGGCATCACAGTTGGCCGATGAAATGGCGGACTGGGTTGATAGCAATAGCTCGCCAGATGGCGCTGACGGAGCAGAGGATCCTGAATATCGTTTGCGTCGTACGCCGAACCAGCCCATTGCTCATGAGTCGGATATGCGTGCGCTGCGAAGTTTCGACGCGGAATTGGCGGCGGCAATTGAAGAAGAGGCCGCTAAAGCGGCGGCGAAGTCTGCTGCATTACTTTCTCAAGGCGCCCAAGGAGCAGCCCAGACTAGTGCAGCAGGTGGCTCAAGTACGGCATTCTGGCAATTCTTTACCGCGCTGCCTTTCACTGCGCGAATTAATGTGAATACCGCGCCAGAAAAGGTGCTCGAGGCCTATTTTGCGGACGTTGGGGCGCAGGCGGCGGCTAAAACGGTGGTGGCGCAGCGACAAACAGACCCTTATGTCTCGGTGAGCGACGTTTTGAGTTTGCCGGAGTTTAGTAAGGTCGATGCGACACAGCAAACCAATCTGGCAGCATTGTTGAGCGTTGGCACTGAGTACTTTCAAGTTGGTATTGATGTTTCAACGGACTCAGGAATGAGTCGATTAGTAACACGGATCAAGCGACCGGACTCAGGTGAGACAAAAGTGTTTGCGAGAGCGCTTCAGCCGGTACTTAGCCCCCTCGAACCTGCCTGCAATCCTGATTAGAATAAGTGCAGACGAAATAAGGAATATTTAGGTGACGGAAGCAATATTAGTCCGATTTTTACCCGGTGCGCTGCGTCAGGATGCCGCGAGCGTCGAGGTGACATGGCAGATGCCTGATGGTGAGGTCTCCTCTGGAACGTTGCGGGCTTTGCTAGAGAGCCACTCTGAGGCGCCATTGCTGTTGGTACTGTCGTCGGCTGATGTTCAGCTGACGTCTGTGCAGCTGACTCGCAAGCAAGCACGACATCTGCAAAAAGTGTTGCCGTTTTTATTAGAGGAGGACCTCATCGGCGACCCGGAAGATTTATGGTATGCGGTTGGCGGGGTGGTTGATGGTCATTACCCTGTGCTTGCATGTGATGCTCAGGCGTTGCGAGAGTTGAAAGGTTTCATCGAAGATCTGGGCGGCAATATTGTTGGTGCAGGCGTTGACGGGCAAATACTTATTTCATCCGCTCCTGTGCTTGCCTATTCGGGGCAGTCATCTTTATTGGTTCAGGGCATGGGCGCGGTATTGTCTTTACCGACAGATGAAGTTGAAGACGTTCTGCTGGCACTGAAGATTGATCTTACCGATATTGAGCGAATTTCAGAAAGTGATACATGGGTTCACCTGCGTCAAAGTATGCGTCAGCGCATCGAGCTGTTGCATGGAGACCTGAAACCTCAGGCACATGAAGTTTCCCGTTGGCCAAGTATTACCCCCGCGTGGATGCAATTTGGCAAAGTTGCTGCAGCGTTATTGTTAGTGGTGTGGGCAACGGCGTGGGCGCAGGCGTGGCAATACTCACATCTTGCTGATCAAGCGAATACGCAGGCCTCGGCGCTGTATGAATCACTTTTTCCAGGAGACAAGGCCACGTTGAAAGTTGCTGCTCAGTTTAAGAATCGATTGGCGCAGCTCGGCGGCAGTGGTGGCAATAGTGCGGATTTTTTTGCATTGATGACGCCGGTTGGCGATGCGCTATCACAGCATAAAAAAGCCGGTGTTCAGCCGCGCCGCGTTCAATACGATAAACGCGACGGGGTACTGATTCTTGATCTTCAGGCGTCGAACTACGAAGCAGTTGAAGCGCTGCGTGGCACACTGCTCGCTGCTGGCCTTGCTGCTGAGGTGGCCAACTTTCGTAATCAGGGCGAGCAGGTTGCTGCGCGTGTGAAGGTGGGAGCGTTATGAATTCACTTTTTAATCAGTGGCGTGATGCCTTTACTAAAAGCGTTCAGCCGGCAGTGGTTTGGTATGAGGGGCGCGAAGATAGAGAGAAATTGGTGTTGCAACTGCTTGTCACGACGCTGATTGCCTTGCTGCTTTTCTCCGCAGTCTGGATGCCTGCGTGGCAGGTTCGCGACAATCAAGTCGCACAATGGCAGTCACAGACTAAGCTGTTGTCGTGGATGCAGCTAAACGAATTACAGGTGAGGAGTCGTCAGCAGTCAGGCGGAAAAACGTCGTCGGCAGGAGACGATTGGATCGCTGGGTTAAGTCGGTCTGCGAGCTTATCGTCTGTAACGATTAAGAGTTTTAATCCTGAGGGAAGCGATTCTGTTCGAGTTCAATTGGAAAATCAGGCCTTTTCTGCAGCCTATAGTTGGCTGCAAGCGCTTGCGGAGAGCGGTATTTATGTTGTGAGTGCGGAGTTTCTGCCTGGCAGCGATGAGGGGCGAGTAAACCTTCGGGCTAGTTTGAGTCGTCAGCCTTGATTAAACGTTTTGCCTGGCTTACTTCGTTCTTTGCACTCCTAGCCTGTACTCAGGTTTGTATCGCCGCGTCTGCTTCCGCGCAAACCGCTTTAATGCTAACGCCCATTGACCTTCCTGATGCGGCTGACATGGCGATTGGTCAGCTGTCGTTAATGCGCTGGCGAGACGATACCTTTGAGCCGGTGCCATTCCAAGTCGATGAGATTGATGAGCACGGTATGGTTTGGTTCGATGGTTCGGGTTTTAAACGGCAGGGGGAGGCCGGCATATTCGACGGTGCGGATCAGCTTTTGATGATGTACGAAGATGCTGGTGCCGAGCGGCCAGCGCAAGCTGTGCCGGCATCGGGTCAGTTACTTGCCGAGATAAAAGTGGCGGCGCCGAATAATAGCGATACTTTTTTTTACTTGGTTAAGAATAATGCTCAGCGCAGCGCTACTCGTTATATCGAGCATGATCCCGCCACTGGGGTAACACGTACCCCCTATTACTTTCTCACAACAGACCCTGCGAACGAGTTGAACTGGGAGCATTTGGGTTACGAAGGATATACCGGTCCAGCAGATGCTTCTATTATCGATACCCTAAAAATGCGCATGTCCGGTGGTATTTTTTTTCGCTTCGCTCGCATGACTTTGGATAATGATAATTTGAAACCAAGGCGGCGCGGTTTTCGTATCGGTCCAATTCGTTCTGTTATGCATCTTGAAACAAGCGTTGTCTTTGCGGGTTTGCCGGTGATGAAGATGCACGTGCAAGCGATTCGCTATCCGAACCATTTCGAAGCGCACACCTATTCACGTATACCCGCTCTTTATCGGAGGTCGGTTAAAGCGCCTCAGGTCGTTGTATCCGTTGACGGCAATAACTTGTTGGGGGCGAAGGTTCGAACGGCGGCTGGGGGCGAGTTGATGGCGCAAGTCGATGGGCGTATTGATGTGCAAGAGCTACGTTTGCTGGAGAGGGAGCTGAGTACGGACGATAGCTGGATTATTTTTGACTCAGGAAACCAGTTCGCATTACTCACGGAGTTGTTGGTGCCGAAAGGGTTAGAAGGAATTCCATTGCAGCTCGTCTATCAGGATGACAAAGAGCTAAACAACCAGCCAGAAAATTACCCCGGCCAGTTGCCTAATTTGGGTTACGCCCTTAATGGGTGGCCGGAAGCAAACGAGCTAAATTTTTCTGTACGTTTACTTTTCTTTTCTCAGCTTCCTGAGCAAGACCTCGCTGCGTTTGCGGCCCTGCGCTCGGGCAGGGCACTGCAAATCACTTCTCGTCCGGTATCTCAATAATCGGTAGCGTTGCTTCACCCTGTATCATCGCGTTACTCCCCCAAAATGATGGGTTCGTCATGAATTGCCAGGTGTAGCCGTACACAATGAGGCCTACTCGGTCGCCATCTTTTAAGTGCATCGACACCGCTGGAAGCTCTTGTTTATAGCGTCCTTTTTTCGGAAGTGGGGTGAGTTGTTCACTGGCAACCCAAACTCGACGGCTGTTTGCGCGTTGCACACCCACGCCGACAAAGGTGCGTGTTGAGCGTTTACTGGCGGTGCCATTTAAACTGATGTTAATAGAAGGAATGCCGGACAGTACTTCGTTGTCATGGGCAACATACAGGGGAATAAATTTGGGTCGACCAAAACCACCGTTTGGCGTGAGAAAGCGTCGATCAGCGCCGGGCCACCAAATTTTCCGACCAATATCAAAACCTTGATCCATTGGGATCATTAGCCATTCGAACATGCCAGCTAATGGAATGGTGACCTTGGAGCTTGGGACCATAAATGTTTCGGATTGCGTGGGGAAAGCTTGGTCCGCGAGCCCTGTGTCTTCATCTAGTGTGATGCATAGCTCTGGTACGATTGCTTCGGCACCTTTTAATTTTTCATCCCACCAAGCGACAATGGTATCCACGAGCTTGCCTTCGTATTCGCCACAATGAATACTTTCTTCGGTGTTGAAGAGAGGTTTTCCTGACCACTTTTGTACTGGCCAAGGCAAAATATGGCCGCCTTGGATTGCGAGTAGACGGGTGTCATTACCACCACGCTCAAAGCACTCTTGATTGTCGAGTGCCTCTTGCATTGGAAAGAGTGAGTCGCGGAAACCATGGACGAAAAGCGCATCTGCCTGTGGCGTTTTTCCTTCGTCACAGTATTTGGCCGGGCTGCGATCATAGAGCCACTGAGTGGTTTCAAAGTTAACCGTACCGGAGAAGCCGCTACGCATTGGTTTTTTCACCATAAAGCCAATATCAAAACCGCTACTCATGCCGCCAAAGACAAATAGGTTTGCGCCCCAATTGGTTTTCATATGCTTGCTAGGAGCGATAGCGTTAAGGTTGTGCCAAGTTGCAACGGGAACCAGAGCTTTTAGGCGCGGTTCTGTAAACGATGCAATAGTTTGCGCGCCGCCGCCGTATGACTCGCCAATCATGCCGATGGCCCATTCATTGTTTACTTTGGCAATACCGGGTAGGTGTTCAAGTGACCAGTCGATAACGGTTGAGACGTCACGAATTTCAAGCTCGGGGTCAAGCATGTGTACGATGTCATCACTTTCGCCCCAGCCGCGTTGGTCATAAAAAATAACCCAGTAGCCTTGCTTCCAAGCCGCCAGCGCAGCTTCGCCGGTGATCATGGTTTTTCCGTAAATAGAAAGTGGTCGTTTGGCGCGAAAGCCGCCAAAACCATGAGTGGCGATGACCAGTGGAGCGGTTTGTCCTGGCGCCAGCTTGGGTTGGTAAACCGTGGCGGCAAGTTCTTTACCGTCATGGGTTTTGATTTTGACTTGGAAATAGTCCCGCTTCAGTGGTTCACTGGCGGGGCCTTGGGTAATAGTGGGTAGCTTCGTCGCACAAGCCGATAGGAGTAGTGCGCAAAAAAACGCCATTACAGCACGCATGGGCGTTAACCTCTCTTTATTATTATTGCCACTCGGTGCTTCAATGCACGAGTGTAAATTGTTTAAGGGCGTCATTATGAACAACAGAGGTGCTGTAGTCCAAGCCAAAAGCGCTTTGACGTGGTGGGTTTATCTTCTGGTGACCGTGTGGCTCGCCGTGAGTCTGGCGTGGTCGGTGTACGCCCGTTTTGATTACGGTTATGGCTTTTGGTATCAAAAACAAGCGATCGCGCAACACATCGCGACCTATGCGCCACAGCATCCCTATAAATCAGGCTTTGCGCTATTGTCGGCAGAGCAACATATTGCGGCGTTTCGGCAAATCGCGGCGTCGGTGCATAACCATGGTGAAGGGCTTGAGCAGATTCAGTATCAAGTCAGCGGGCAGGCACCAGTGGCTCTATTGGATCAGGCTGAAGTTGAGCATCTGCAAGATGTGGCGAGGCTGCTGGACTGGGGGCGGGCCGCATTTTACCTGCTGTGCCCGCTGTGGTTGTTGCTTATCTTTATGCTCAGGAATGACCCGTTGCCCGGTTGGCGTTTGCGCATGGCGGCGATGTTCGGCAGTCTACTGCCGTTGGTCGCTGCACTTGGCGTTATGGGGCCTAAAGAGCTGTTTTATCGATTGCATGTGATGATTTTTCCGTCGGATCATCAGTGGTTCTTCTATTGGGAAGAGTCGCTAATGAGCACGTTGATGAAAGCGCCGTATTTGTTTGGTGGCATTGCCATGGTTCTAGCGTGTGTCGCGGTGGTTTTCACGTTGCTGCTGTATTTTTCTGGGCTATATGCGGCCCAACATTTTTTGAGGAGGTAGCGTTGCCGGGATTCCAAGCACTGCAAAGAGATCACGACGTGAGTTTGCCGCTTGCACCATGCTGGCGTGTACCCAGAGAGCACGTGCTGGCTGTGACGACAGAGGCATTGGTGTCTGAGTTGTCGGCATTGGCCGGTGGCGACAGCCATTATTGGGTGCTGCAGCAAGGTCCGTTGGCGCCGGGTTCTAAGCGTCAGTCATTACTCAACCTTGATTCGGATACGGCGCTCGCTGCCGCGCTAAATCAAACGTTTCGTCGGGATAACGGCCCTGAGAGTCTTATTTTTCAGTGCATGCCGCCACAAAAAGCGGCGGGCGTTCTGTTCACGCGGCACCCCATGCGACCAGACCTCGATCACATTGTGATTGAAGGCTGCTTGGCCGGTTCCGACGCGCAGCAGCGGGTAATTTTACACGCAGACGGGCAGTTAGCGTGGCGGAGCGAGGGCTCTGAGGTATTTCTCGACGAAGTGAGTTTGCTAGCGTTCCACGAGTTAACTCAGGCGCTGCACGACAGCTATGGCGAGGCTAGAGCGGCGGAGTGGATCTGGGACGGGCAGCGTTTATGGATGGTCCAAGCATTGCCAATCGGCACCTTGCCGATGCCTTCAGAAGTATGGACCCGTAGAGCTGGGCTAGGCTTTAGTCCGCAAGCCATTTCGCCGCTTTGGTACACGATGCTAGGGCGCTGGCTTAAAGAGGGCTTTTGGCGCTCCCTCGGCCGCAGGGTTGGTTGGCAAGAGCTGAGCAATATTGAGCCGTACCGTCGCCAGCACAGCTACCTCTATGGCAATGGCCGCTTTTTTAAAGCACTTCAATCTTGGCAAAAAAGTGCTTTCTTATGGTGGGCGCTACCGCCTGCGTGGCGTGCCAGCAGACCGCAGGGCCCCCAAGAACAGAGTAAGAATAATCGTAGCGAGCCGCTATCGAGAGCGATGACGGCGGTTAAGCTGGGTTGGTTAAGACTCAAAGTGAGAGGGGTTGCAGAAGTCACAGAAGCGCCTTCGGCCGACGACCTGTGGCTTGAACTGATTCGCTTAGATCGGCTCGGTGAGAAGTTGGCCGGCTTAGAAGGCCATCTGGGTTATGTGATTGCTCCAGCGGTAGCATCTCGTGGGAGCAAGCCGACGCTTCATTCTCTTGGGCAGAGAACGGTAGAAATGCTCGCGGTATTGCCGGCGGTGAGTCGCAGAGAGATCAGTTGGGACCAGTTTGTGCGGCGCTTTGGGGGCCAGAGTGCTGGCGCCGATCCGTCGTTTCCGCGGCTGCGAGAGGGCGGTCATGATGCGCAATTGCTTAAGGATATCGTTGAGAGCCTCAGTGAAGCGCGATTGAGTGCGTTGGCCCGTTTTTCGACCATCAAGCGCTCGCGCTTTGATTGGTTAAGTTTACGCGGACAGGCTGCGGATTTACGCTACGACATTGCCAGCCGATTGCGACGTGTGCTGCAACAGATGTCCCAACGTTTGGTTGCGTTACGGCTGATAAAGCACCCAGATGATATTTACTTCTTATATTTTGATGAGCTTTGGCAGGCGTGGCAGGGTCAGGCACAAGCGCGGCGCCAGCTAGAAACGCTTCTTGGCGAACGTAAGGTTCGATATTTATCCGATTCCCACGCGGGGCCGCCAGACTGGATCATTGATTCCGTGGGTTATGGCACCTCACCTCTTGGCCAGCGAGCGAGTCATGACACGGTCAATGGTTATGGTCTTGTTGAAGGTGAAGCGTGCGGTCGTGTTTTGAGAGTTGGCAGCGGCTGGCAGTTAAACCAAGTGCAGCCGGGTGCGATATTAGTGCTTGATCAGTCTGATGCTGGTTGGTTGCCATGGTTAGCGTCTGCGGCAGGCTTGGTGTTGGCACATCGAGATCCATTAGACCCGGCAGCGATTCTTGCCTGTGCACTCGGCATTCCTACCGTTTGGGGGGTAGATGATGCGATGCATTGTCTTGCGGACGGCGCGCAGGTTTCGCTGAATGGTAGCAGTGGTGATCTAGTTCAGATAATGGATGCAGAAATGTAAGGGTTAGGCTGTCCGTGAATTTCACCAGCATAAAAGAAGGTTCATCGCGGATTTCCGGGAAAAGCCTGAAGGACCTTTTCTTACGCGGCGACTGCGCTGCGTTTGCTCGGGAAAGATCGCCTGCAAGCAGCCTCCCACAAAGTGAGCAGAAATTTGAGATGGTGCCGCGCTGTAGGGGGGGCCTGTGGGAGGCTGCTTGCAGGCGAGTCTTGGGGCTTGCGGCTGTTCGCTTGCAGGGCGCGCTCCGGCAAAAGTCTTGATGTTGCCAGCCTTGCAGGAACCAATGCTGTTGCCGAATTCATTTGAATGTTTTGATGACTCATCGGGCTTTCCCGGAAATCTGCGATGAACCAAAAAGAAGGGGCCAAGTGGCCCCTTCTTTTATGCTGGTCGTTTACCGAAAGGGTTAATCGATATAACCAAGCAGGTGCGGAACAGAGCGTTCAATTTCTTTCATCGTGTGTCCTGTTCGTTCGGCGTAATCCTGTACCTGATCTTTGGCCAGCTTGCCGGTGCCGAAATATTTCGATTCCGGATGTGAGAAGTACCAGCCAGACACTGCCGCAGTTGGGAACATGGCATAGCTTTCCGTTAAGGTGATGCCGGCATTCTCTTCCGCGTTAAGCAGTTTCCATAGCAGCGCTTTCTCCGTGTGATCAGGGCACGAGGGGTAGCCTGGGGCAGGGCGTATGCCTTGGTATTGTTCGCTGATTAACTCGTCGTTACTAAGCGTTTCATCCTTGCCATACTGCCAGAACTCTTTACGCACGCGTTCATGCATACGTTCAGCAAAAGCTTCAGCCAAACGATCAGCTAGTGCTTTAAGCATAATGCTGGAGTAATCATCGTGGTCAGCAGCGAATCTCTCTAGGTGTTCTTCAATGCCGATGCCTGCAGTGATGGCAAAGCCGCCAATCCAATCTGTTACACCGCTGCTTTTAGGCGCAATAAAGTCGCTTAAGCAGTAGTTCGGTTTGTCGTTGGTTTTACGGTCCAGCTGTTGACGCATATGGTGAAGTGTCATGATCGGCGTTGCTTTATTTTCATCTTCATAAAGCTCGATGTCGTCGCCAATATTATTGGCGCGCCAGAAGCCGATGACCGCACGAGCGGATAACCATTTTTCATCGATGATGCGCTTGAGCATAGCTTCGGCATCACGATAAAGACGCGTTGCTTCGACGCCGACAACTTCGTCTTTCAGAATTTTGGGGAATTTTCCGGCCAGTTCCCAAGAACGGAAAAACGGCGTCCAATCGATCCGCTTTGCTAGCTCTTTTAAAGGGTAATCCTCAAATGTCTTAATACCTTCGAACGTGGGGGTTGGCGGGATGTAGTTTTCCCAGTCGCAGGTGAAAGGGTTTTCTCGTGCCTGAGAAATTGGGATCAGTGTGCGGTCGTGCTGTTGAGCGCGGCGACGTACACGTAATTCTTCGTATGTTTTCTTGATGTCAGCAACGTACTCGCCACGCTGCTCATCATTGAGCAGAATGGACGCGACGCCAACGGCGCGAGATGCGTCAGGCACATAAACAACGGCGCCATCGAAGGCTGGGTCAATTTTAACGGCGGTATGAATGCGGCTTGTCGTCGCGCCACCAATCATTAATGGTTGTGTCATGCCGAGACGCTGCATTTCACTGGCGACATTGACCATTTCTTCAAGAGATGGAGTGATAAGCCCAGAAAGGCCAATGATGTCGCATTTCTCTTTTATCGCAGTATCGAGGATTTTATCTGCAGGAACCATGACGCCCATATCGACGACATCATAACCATTACATTGCAGCACGACGCCAACAATATTTTTACCAATATCGTGCACGTCGCCTTTTACAGTTGCCATGAGGATTTTGCCATTAGCTTTATCTTGCGTGCCTAGGCGCAGTTTCTCTTCTTCCATAAAGGGCATTAAATAGGCGACAGCTTTTTTCATCACACGAGCAGACTTAACCACTTGCGGCAAAAACATTTTCCCTTCGCCAAACAGGTCGCCAACGACGTTCATGCCGTCCATGAGCGGGCCTTCAATAACATGAAGAGGGCGTTCTGCATTTTGTCTTGCCAGCTCAGTGTCGTCCTCAATGTAATCGGCATTACCTTTTACGAGCGCATGAGATAAGCGTTTCTCAACGGGCCATTCGCGCCATGAGAGGTCTTCTTGGCGGCTATTTTCCGCCCCAGCGCCGCGATATTTCTCGGCAATTTCCAGCATCCGTTCGGTGGCTTCGTCATTCCTATTTAAGACGACATCTTCAACGGCTTCTTTCAGATCGGCAGGGATGTCTTCGTAGAGGGCAAGCTGCCCTGCGTTGACAATACCCATGTCCATGCCGTTCTTGATTGCGTAGTAAAGGAACACAGCATGAATAGCTTCGCGGACAGCTTCGTTGCCGCGAAACGAAAATGACACGTTTGATACACCGCCAGAGATGAGAGCATGAGGTAGGGTGGTTTTAATATCCTTGACCGCTTCAATGAAATCGACGGCGTAGTTGTTGTGCTCTTCGATGCCTGTTGCGATGGCAAAAATGTTGGGATCAAAAATAATATCTTCTGCAGCAAAGCCGTTCTCAACCAGAAGATTATAAGCACGTGTGCAGATTTGGGTTTTGCGCTCGCGGGTATCTGCTTGGCCTTGTTCATCAAAGGCCATGACAATGACGGCAGCACCATAGCGGCGAACTTCTCTGGCCTGACGAAGGAACGCTTCTTCGCCTTCTTTCATCGAGATGGAGTTAACAATGCCTTTGCCTTGAATGCATTTAAGGCCGGCTTCGATGATCTCCCATTTAGATGAGTCGATCATGATGGGGACTTTTGAAATTTCCGGTTCAGAGGCAATAAGGTGAAGGAAGCGGGTCATGCAGTCTTTCGATTCAAGCAGCCCCTCATCCATATTGATGTCGATAATCTGAGCGCCAGATTCGACTTGCTGACGCGCCACTTCTAACGCGGTATCAAAATCGCCTTCCTTAATTAAACGCAGAAAGCGCTTCGAACCGGTTACGTTGGTGCGTTCACCGACGTTCACAAACAGTGAGCTTTCTTCAATGATTAATGGTTCGAGGCCGCTCAGTCGGCAGGCTGGTTTTATGTCTGGCAGAGCGCGTGGCTGGCAGTCGGTTACCGCGTCTGCAATCGCCTTAATATGGGCGGGCGTTGTGCCGCAGCAACCGCCGATCATGTTGAGATAGCCTTTCTCTGCCCATTCGCGAATTTCACGTGCCATGACTTCTGGCGACTGGTCGTATTCGCCCATTTCGTTTGGCAGGCCAGCATTGGGGTGTGCGGATACATAGCCTTCGCTGATGCGAGACAGCTCTTGAATATAGGGGCGTAATTCACGCGCGCCGAGCGCGCAGTTCAAGCCAATCGTGATGGGCTTGGCATGACGTAGCGAATGGTAGAAAGACTCCGTCGTTTGGCCCGTCAGGGTGCGTCCGGATGCATCCGTAATGGTGCCGGATATCATGATCGGGATATCAACATTGTTGTCATCGCAATAGGACATGATTGCGTAGACGGCTGCTTTGGCATTGAGGGTATCGAAAATCGTTTCGATAAGGAGTACGTCGGCGCCGCCCTCGAGCAGGCCGTCGATCGCCTCAACATAGGCTTCAACAAGTTCATCGAAATAAACGTTACGGAACCCGGGATCGTTAACGTCTGGGCTAATGCTAGCAGTACGGTTCGTTGGTCCCAGCACGCCTGCTACGAAGCATTGCCGCGATGGATCTTCGGCCATTTTGGCATCAACCGCACGGCGAGCGGCGCGAGCGGAGGCTACATTGAGCTCGCGCGCCAGATCCTGCATGTCGTAGTCGGCCATGGCGATGCGGGTGGAATTAAAGGAATTCGTTTCAACGACGTCTGCGCCGGCGTCGAGATAGGCCTTATGGATTTCCTCGATAGCGTCTGGTTGGGTGATGCTAAGCAGGTCGTTGTTGCCTTTTAGGTCACTTGGCCAGTCCTTGAAGCGCTCGCCACGAAATGCAGCCTCGTCAAAACGACGATCCTGGATCATCGTGCCCATGCCTCCGTCGAGTACAACAATGCGCTCATTCAGGGCTTGGTTGAATCTAGCGCGTGCGGACGACTGGGACATGGGGTGCTCCGGTAAGTACTGGGAACGCGCATTGTACCGGAACTGGTGGGGTTGCCCAAAGCCCACAAGGCAAATAGTTTCACAGGGGTTTGCATTGGTTCTGCGGGTTAAAAATGGGCAATACAAGGTCGGAGCTATCAGCGCCGTGCGTCATTGGCCTAATTTTTAAGACGTAAGACCCAAGTCGGTATATTCAATGTAAAAAATGGTAGTGATCGACTTACTCGGCGCGGTTGTGCAGTGCATAATCCGCTTTCACAGGAAAAAGGAGCTTCGCAATGGAAGGTTTATCTCAGCAAGTACAAACATTCGTGAGTCAGAACTTGGCGCCTTATGCATACAATTTCATCGTGGCGATTGTTCTTTTTATTATTGGTAAGTGGCTTGCTCGGCGGATCGCTAATTTTGCCGAAGGCGTTATAGGTAAGAAGATTGATCACACGGTTGCTCACTTTATGGGCAATCTCATCAATATAACGATTCTCGCGTTTGTTGTGATCGCTTCGCTTGATCAGCTTGGTGTCGAGACGACTTCCATTGTCGCCATAATGGGTGCTGCGGGTTTGGCCATCGGCCTTGCCTTAAAGGACTCACTAGGCAACTTTGCCGCTGGGGTGATGCTGATAACGTTCCGCCCGTTCAAAAAAGGTGATTATGTTGAAGCTGGCGGCGCCGCTGGTGTGGTCAGAGAAGTGCGTATTTTTAATAGCGTGTTCCTTACGCCAGACAATAAAGTTATTACTGTGCCAAACGGCAGCATTATGTCCGGCACCATCGTTAATTATTCTGAGATGCCAACACGACGAGTAGATATGGTTATCGGGGTTGGCTACGGCAGCGACTTGGCCCAGGTTAAAACAGTCATCTCTTCTATCCTCAGCGCGGATACACGTGTGCTGCAAGACCCAGCACCTGTTGTGGCGGTGTCGGAGCTTGCTGATAGTTCAATTAACCTGCTGGTACGTCCATGGGTGAATGCCGCGGATTACTGGGCGGTCATGTGGGATACCACGGAAGCGATTAAGAAGCGCTTTGATGAAGAGGGAATCGAAATTCCATTCCCACAAGTGGTAATGCATACCACTAAGTAGTTTTGGTTGATTTTTATCGGTTTGAATGAGGTACGTGAAATGCATTTTGTAAAAACTGCAGTGGCAGCGCTGGTGGCCACTGCATCAATGGGTGGTTATGCCGCCGATGCGGCTGCAGAGAAAAGCGAAAGCAAATGGAAGGCTGACGTTGCTGCAGGCCTGGTATTAGAGCGTGGCAATACGAATTCTAACGGTGCGAACGGCAACTTTAATGCATCACATGAGGGTGAGCTCTGGCGTAACACCATGAAGCTGGAGGCATCTAACAAGGAAGAGAAAAGTGAGGTTACGGGTTATCCGGGCTTAGAGAAATATGTTCGTACGGATGAGCGCTATTTTGGGCTGTATCAACTGGATAGAAAGTTTGACTCACATAGTGCGAATTACCTGTTCAATGTTGGAACGTACGAGAAAGATGCTTTCTCTGGCTTCCAGTATCAGGCGACGTATGCCGTTGGTTTAGGTCGTCGCTGGATTGATACAGAGACGCATACTCTTGATGCTGAGCTTGGTCCTGGTTATCGCTGGAAATGTTTAGAAGAAGAAGATAACTATTTCCAGTGTGATAATGACGAAAATGAAGCGATTGTGCGTGTGGCTGCTAAGTACCAATGGGTTATTAGTGAAAGC
This sequence comes from Gammaproteobacteria bacterium, assembly GCA_018067045.1. Taxonomy (GTDB): domain Bacteria; phylum Pseudomonadota; class Gammaproteobacteria; order Pseudomonadales; family Alcanivoracaceae; genus JARGPN01. Next base: position 21,089 of record JAGPVL010000043.1, on the reverse strand, counting down.
GCTGATTTTCGCCAAGAGGTCAGCAGTGACATTGGTCGCGATTCGACCAGTACACGAGCTGAATCTATCTTTAACTCGAAGATAAATTCGCATTTCAGCTTGCGCTTGAGGTACTTGCTTGAGCATGAATCTGAAACGGCGCCTGGTTCTAAAGAGTCTGATCATGAATTTACCGTTGGGCTTGTTTATACCATCCGGTAGAGCGTCATAGTGGTTTTGATCTGTTAGTAAAACGGGGGAGCTTATAGCTCCCCCGTTTTTTATTGTGGCTTTCTTCATAATGGGGTGAATGCATTAAGAGGGAGGGCGTTGATAGGCTGGAATTTATTGCTGTGGAGGACTCTGTAATGCGGTCCTTGGCGATGACATGAATCGGCGATTGTTCATTGCCAACTCGCAGACAAAAGTTACGTGAACAAAAAAGCCGGACATAAAGTCCGGCTTTTTTGTTCACGTAAGAAAGAGGGCTGTGTTTAGCCTTCCTTAATTGCCTGCGTGAGATCCAGAATGGCCTTCTTACCGTCGCCAAACAACATCAAGGTGTTGTCCTTGGCAAATAGTGGGTTAGGCAAGCCTGCAAAACCAGGGCTCAGAGAGCGCTTAATGACAACAACTGTTTTTGCCTTGTCGACATTAAGAATTGGCATGCCGTAAATTGGGCTACCTTTATCTTCACGCGCCATCGGGTTGGTTACATCGTTCGCACCGATAACAATGGCAACGTCAGTTTGTTCAAAGGTTGGGTTAATGCTGTCCATATCACGCATTTTGTCATATTCAACTTCTGCTTCGGCAAGCAGCACGTTCATATGGCCAGGCATCCGTCCAGCAACAGGGTGGATGGCATACTCCACCTCAATGCCGCGTGCTTCCATGGCTTCTGCCATGTCACGTACAGCGTGTTGTGCCTGCGCCATCGCCATACCAAAACCAGGAACAATGACAACGCGTTGCGCGGTTTCAAGAATCATCGCGATTTCATCTGCAGACGAAGATTTAACCTTGCCCTGATAAACTTCGTCGGCATCAATGGTTTCGCCCACTTCGCCCATCACACCAAACAGAACGTTGGTGAGGGAGCGGTTCATGGCTTTACACATGATCTGAGTAAGGATTAGGCCGGATGCGCCAACCAACGAGCCGGTAATGATCAGGGCGCTGTTGCCCATCACAAAACCTGCTGCCGCTGCAGCAATACCAGAGTAGGAGTTCAGTAGCGCGATAACCACTGGCATGTCTGCGCCGCCAATAGGCAGTACGAGCAGTAGGCCCAGCACGCAGGACGCGACCGCAATGCCCCAATACAGCTGACTGTTGCTTGGGTCGACGAGCATAAAGCCGATAGCAGTTAATGAGCCGAGCAGCAAAAGAGCGTTAACAATTTTCATGCCTGGGAAGCCGATTGAGCCACCGCCGATCAGTTCTTGCAGTTTAGCAAAGGCAACCAATGAACCGGTTAGGGTCACGGCGCCAATCAAAATGGCTGCGCCAGTGCTAATCACTTCAACGGGACCACTGACGCCGCCAAAGTATGCTGCAGAAGCCACAGCAAAGGAGGCGCCGCCACCAAAGCCGTTTAGCAGAGCAATCATTTGTGGCATCGACGTCATTTGCACACGAGCAGCGAGTACTGCACCGACAGTGCCGCCAACTAATAAGCCGGCAATAATCACTTCATACTGAATGACATCTTTATCGAGCAGCGTTACTACGCAGGCGATCAGCATGCCGAGTGCGGAGAGTTGATTACCGCGTACGGCGGTTTTCGGTTTTGTTAAGCCTTTAATACCCAATACAAACAGCGATGCTGCGATCAGGTAGGCGATATCAATCCAAGATTGTGAAATGTGCATCGCTTACTTCCTCTTAAACATCGCCAGCATGCGATTGGTGACCATAAAGCCGCCAATCACGTTAATCGTTGCTAGCACAACGGCGATAAAACCAAACACCTGAATGATGACGACATTCTCATTGCCCGCGGCGACGATGGCGCCGACGAGGGTGATGCCGGAAATCGCATTGGAGCCAGACATTAGCGGTGTATGAAGCGTTGGCGGTACCTTGGTGATCAATTCCACACCGAGGAAAATAGCCAGCACAAAAAGCGCGAGCATTGCTATGAAATCCATAATGAATCTCCCCTTAGGATGCTGACGCTTCGTCTTGCGACGATGGCAGCTCTGGCAGGTTAAGTAGTTGACGCATGCGAGAATGTGGCACTTCACCTTTATGCGAGACAACTGTCTCACGCACGATTTCGTCTTCGAAATCGAGGTTAAGTTTGCCTTCTTCATTGATCAGCAAGTTAAGTAGGTTTTCCATGTTTTTGCCGAACATCTGGCTGGCATGGAAGGCGACAGAGGAAGGAACATTCTCTGGCCCAATAATCGTGACGCCGTGCTCGACAACGTTTTCACCCAGCTTGGTGAGTTCGCAGTTGCCGCCGCGTTCTGCTGCAAGGTCGACAATAACAGCGCCGGGCTTCATGGCTTTCACCATATCTGCCGTCACAAGAATCGGAGACTTAGCGCCAGGAATAGCCGCTGTCGTAATAATGACGTCCATGCGTGAAACGACTTCTGTCATCAGTTCGCGCTGGCGCTTAAGGAAATCTTCGCCTTGTGCTTGCGCGTAGCCGCCTTTACCTTCAGCAGAGCTGGTATCTAGATCCAGTTCAACTGGCTTAGCACCGACAGAAAGGATCTGCTCGCGGGCTGCCGGACGAACATCATAGGCCTCAACAATTGCGCCAAGACGTTTTGCTGTGGAGCATGCAAACAAACCAGCAACACCAACACCCATGATCAACACACGGGAGGCAGCTAGAGTGCCTGCTGCAGTCATGTTCATCGGGAACATGCGGTTGGATTCCGCTGCGGCCATTAATACACTTTTATAACCGGAAATCATTGCCATCGACGATAGAACGTCCATGGCTTGAGCGCGTGTAATACGTGGCACTAGCTCTAGTGCAATGCCAGTAATGTTTTTCTCTGCAAGCGCGCTAGCGAAAGCGGGGCTTGCCAAAGGATCCATCATGCCAATCAAAATTTGATCTGCTCGAAGGCTGTTAAGGTCGTCGCTGCCATTGGCGGCGTTACTGCCAGGTGTCTGGACCTGCAGTACGATCTCAGCTTGCTGGAAGACGGCATCGCGAGACACGATCTCAGCGCCAGCTTGTTCGTAACTTGCGTCAAGGTAGCCAGCGGATGTACCGGCTCCTGCTTCAATGAGGACGCGTAAGTCTGGTTTCTTCTTTAGTACAGTGACGTTAGCAGGCGTCAAAGCGACGCGTGTTTCGCCTGGGCAAATCTCTTTAGGAACACCGATAATCACCTGCGTTACCCCCATTTTGGTTCGCTGGTTGGCGCGATTGGCCGAGTAGGTTCGGCCAGCTTTAGACCCAGCTTTAGACATAGAAAGGCCGGTTCACCAGAACCGGCCTTTCAGCAGGGTGCTAACCTTATTGTGCAGTGGGCTCCATGGCAAATAGGAAACGTCACTGAAACCGATAATCGGTCAAATTTTGGCCCGCGCGTCCTACAGGCTGGTTATTATTTGCCCAATTTAGACGAAACGATCGATTTATCGACAGCTTCACCCATGCCCAAAAATGGTTCAATGATGGTGTTACCGCGGACTTGTGCCTCAATGACGTGCAAAAAGGTGTAGGCGCCGAGCAGCTTGCGTGCCAGAAAAATGAACTCTTTGGGTGGCACATCAAAATACACTGATAAGGCGTTGCGGCCTGCTCTGGCGACAATGCGTTTGGGCAGATCACTTTCACCCCACAAATATTCGCCACGCTCGTTGAGAACATTTTGCGGGGGAGGGAAGCGATCAGGGTCTTGTAGCACCTCGACTGCCTCGAAGCACAGTTCGGCAAAATCCTGTAAGAGGGCTTTTGGGGCGCCTTTGGAGAGAAAGTCGAGTGCCGTCAGGGCATTGAAAATGCGCTCTGAGTCATGGTGCCAAGCGCCGCGAATCATTTCTCGGCCAGGGCCAAGCACATCATCGTCAAACTCTCGGATAGCACCAAAATCTAGCAGCACTATTTGGTCGTGGTCGTTCCCGGCATTCACGCGAAGCAAATAGTTACCAAAGTTGGGGTCTGTCTGCATGCGATGCCATTCGAACACTTCGCGGCAGCACAGCTCCATAATAGCGCGGCCGAGAAAGTTTCGACGTGGCTGGCTGAGCTCGGTCACGGCGGGGTCATTAATATGGACGCCGTGTTCAAAGCTAAGGCAGAGAATGTTTTTCTGGCTGTACTCGGTGATGACCTCGGGAACGATATAGCGAGGATCATCTGCTAAGACATGGCGAAAATAGCGGGTTGTTTCCGCCTCGAGGTCATAATCGACCTCACGGGCAAGCATGCCACGGACTTCATTAAGCCACTGATTGAATTGATCTGTGATTGGTACTAATCGACTTAAGCGCAGCAATTGCACGAGTGCGCGCATATCGCTGTCGATGGCATCGGCAACGCCGGGATACTGAATTTTAAGCACTAGCTGCTTACCGTCGCTAAGCCGTGTTGCGCGGTGAACCTGAGCAAGTGAGGCGGCGCCGAGTGGTTCAGGGTCTATGTCGAGCTGCGCCATAATGGCGCTACCAAGCTGCTCTTGCAGGTGGGCTTCGATTGTACTCCAATGTAGTGCGGTGGTGCTGTTTTCCAGTGTATGGAGTGCTTCCGTCACTTCTTCAGGGAGAAAGTGTTCACCGAATAGCGCCATCATCTGACCAATTTTAACTACCGAGCCCTTTAGTTTGCCAAGCTCTCTAACGAGCTCGTGCGCCTGACTGGACAGGATCTGCTTGCGGCGTCCTTCGCGGCCTTCTTTTTCGGAGAAAAAAGTGCCAGCGGTGAGGGTGGCGTATTTCGCACCGGCCATAAAGCCTGCTTTGGCCATGGATAGTCGGCGCTCAAATGAGCCGGTTTTTACGCGTTTTACGGTCTTTCGCACAGGTCACCTTTAATTCGGCAAAAAAATGGATGAGCACGGGCGCCAGTCTATCTGAAATTGTATGATCGCTGGCGAATCCATTTTGTATACGTAGGGGTATTTACGTATTTTGTGGTCAATACAGTAAGGGACAATGGCATGGCAAAAACCTGGATCTTATTACGCGGCCTGATTCGTGAAAGCCGCCACTGGGAGGCTTTTCCGGCCCTTTTCTCTCAGCAGTTTGCGGGCGATACCGTGGTCACGATCGACCTGTTAGGTAATGGCGAGCATTACGATGATAAGAGCCCGCGGACCATTGAAAAAATGGTCGCTGGTTTACGAGACGAGCTCAGTCGAAAGGGGCTGAGGCCGCCGTTCCATGTCGCAGCGCTGTCGCTAGGTGCGATGACGGCAATCAGCTGGATGAACGATTACCCTGGTGAAGTGGCTGTGGGCGTTCTCATGAACACCTCTGTTGCCCGCTATAGCCCTTTTTGGAAGCGTTTGCGCCCGCAAAACTATCGCCGCATTTTATTTGATGGCGTGCTCAAAGGGGATGCGCTTGCCAAAGAGCGGATGATTTTGCAGCTAACGACAAATTTAATCAGTGACGCGGAACGTGAACAAACCGCCCAGCGTTGGGCTGGCTATGCGGCAACTCAGCCGGTCAGTAAATCGAATGCTTGGCGTCAGATTCTCGCGGCGGCCTGTTTTCGCGCTCCGCCAGAAGCGCCTAAGGGGGCATCTATTTTGCTGTTGAATGGGGGCGGGGACCGCCTGGTTGATCCAAGTTGCTCCGCGGCCCTGGCGCGCGCGTGGCTGGTGTCGCTACGTGTTCACCCGACGGCGGGGCATGATCTGACCATGGATGCAGGAACGTGGGTGGCGAATGAGATAAAGGATTGGTTGGCGTAACCAGGAAATGCCTCATGTTCAGTACGCGCGGTACGGAACATGAGGCATTGGGCCACTAGCTTTGCGGAGCAACTGGGTCGGCGCTCACGACCTTTGCCGTGTTAAGCAAATAGATTAAATCGGCCATTACCGCGCCGGACTCGTCTAGGTAAGGGTCTGGACCGGTATCTTCTTCTCCGCTTTGGCGCGCAGCAATACGCTGCTCTTCTTGCTCTTGCAGCTCTTGGAAGTTAGCGACGGGCTTTTCTCCACGGGATTTGCGCAACATATTTTCCGATGCAAGCCGACGTTTCTCCCATTCCGATTTTTCTTTTTTTCGCGTCGCTTCATTTAAAGAAAGCGTTAATCGTTCTTTGTTTTCTTCAAGCATAACGAGTTGATCGGCGACGTAATCAAACTCTGGGTTTTTGCCAATACGTTTCTGGTGCTGCTGTTTCAGTACGCCGAAGAACGGTTGCAGTTCAGTTGAGCGAATATAGCGCGCGGGTTTGATTTGGTCCCAAGGCAATGCGTTGGGTAGAGCGCTTTCACCAATCTCACTTTTGTCGACCAAATACGGCATGCGAATATCAGGTATGATGCCTTGGTTTTGGTTGCTGCCTCCGGATACACGATAGAATTTTGCTTGCGTAATTTTGAGCTGACCGTGATCCAGTGGAATTAATGTTTGCACAGTGCCTTTACCAAAGGTGTCATCGCCTAAAATAAGCGCGCGGCCATAGTCTTGCATCGCTCCAGCAAAAATCTCGGAAGCTGACGCGCTGTAACGATTCACAAGAACGGCCATTGGTCCGAAGTAGAGCATACCAGGGTATTGATCCGGCTCGATTTGAACACGTCCGCGTGCATCGCGTACTTGTACCGTTGGGCCGCGATCGGTAAACAGTGAGACTAGCTGAGTTGCTTCGTGAAGCGAGCCGCCGCCGTTGTCGCGCAGATCAATGATCAGTCCGTCGATGCCTTTCTCTTGCAGGCCCATTAATAGCTTGGCGACGTCGCGAGTGGTGCTGGTGTAGTTAGGATCGCCGCGATGATAGGCGTCGAAATCTAGATAGAAAGCTGGGACGTCAATGACGCCAATACGCAATTCCTTTTTTTCATTGGGAACCGTTAGGATTTTGCTTTTCGCTGCCTGATCTTCTAGAACAACACGGTTACGCTCAATTGAAATTGTGCGAGTGCGGTGATCGTTTGCAGCGCTGGAAGGAATGACTTCGAGGGTGACACGAGTGCCTTTGGGGCCGCGAATCAGATTGACGACTTCGTCGAGGCGCCAGCCAATAATATTCACGATTTCGTCATCGCCCTGACCAACACCAATAATTTTATCGGCGGGGCTGAGCTGGCCAGCTTTCGCTGCGGGGCCGCCAGGAACGAGCCGGACTACCTTGGTGTATTCTTCTTCGGCTTGTAGCACGGCGCCAATGCCTTCTAAGGAGCGGCTCATGCTGATATTGAAATTTTCAGAATTGTGCGGGGTGAAGTAACTGGTATGAGGATCGTAAATTTTTGCCAGTGCATTGACGTAGAGCTGAAAAACATCTTCAGGTGTGCTTTGTTCAAGACGTTTTAACTGGCCGCTATAGCGTTGGTGCAGACGTTTGCTGATTTTCTCGTCGGCATCGCCGTCCAGGCGCATGGCGATGACCGCGTCTTCAAGGCGTTGCCGCCAAATGTTGTTGCTCTCTTCGACATTAGCTGCCCAAGGCGCTGCTCGGCGATCTATTAAAATGGATTCGTTATCATCCAAGTCGAGTTTATCAATGCCTTTATCAAGCAGCGCAAGAACGTAATTCAGCCTTTCTTTGACGCGCGCTTGGTAGCGATTAAAAATGCTGTAACCGGCGGTCAGTTTTCCGTCTTCAATCTGATCGTCTATGCGCGTGCGATAATCCTGAAACGAGTCGATGTCAGACGCTAGAAAGTAGGCTCGTGCACTATCAAGATCTTTCAAATATTGATCGAGCATGTTCGAGGCAAGGGTGTCATCGATAGGGATTTGGCGGTAGTGGTTACCCAGCCGATCGACAATAGCTTCCATCGTTTCCGCGTGAATGGGCTCAGGGGCCAATTCACCGCTGGGTACCGGATCAGCAGTCGTCGCCGAGGTCGCCGATAGGCCGGCGGTCAGTCCAGCAATGGACATGATCGCGACGGCGAGAAGGGGTAATCGAAAATAAGGCTTCAAGTCTGCATCCTTTATTAATGGGCAGGAACGTTTTCGAGTATAGCGAAGATGACAGGGGAATAATGTATTGGTTCAGTGACTTATTGACCTGATCGGCACTTCGGGTCAGCCTGCCGATGAGGAGCCTCTGAATAACTCCTTAAACTCTTAAGGTACGGTAATGAACGGACTGTTTGGTGGTTTTCTATTATTGGCCATTGCGGTGGCACTCGGGTTTACGTTGGCTGGGGACGCGAGTGTTAGCAATAACGTCTCCCGTGCGATGTTTGACTCGGCTGACCTGGCTGTACAGGTCAGTTTGGGCCTCGTGGGTGTGCTGACGTTATGGAGTGGTTTTTTCCGCCTAGCGGAGCGAAGTGCTTTGACGGACAGGGTAGCTCGTAAACTGGCGCCATTACTGACAAGGCTTATGCCTGAGCTGGTGCGCACGCCTTCCGCTATTGCCCCTGTCACCATGAATTTGTCTGCCAATGTGTTGGGCCTGGATAATGCCGCGACGCCGCTTGGACTAAAGGCCATGGAGGCGATGCAGGCGGGCAATAGCGCGACGCCGGACCGCGCGACAGATGCGCAGATCATGTTTCTTGTCATGAATACGTCCTCAGTTACCTTGTTGCCGGTGACAGTCTTTATGTATCGCGCGCAACAGGGCGCAGCGAATCCCGCCGATATCTATGCGCCCATGCTGATTGCGACGACGGTATCGACTTTCTTCGGCATATGGCTAACCGCTAAAGTCCAAGGCATTTCACTGCGTAACCCGTTAATACTGGGCGTTGCAGGCATCTGGCTGACATTGCTGACGGCGCTTGTTGTGGCTGTAACAATGATGTCGGCCAGCAATGCGGCAGCATTTTCCTCGGCCCTTGGAAGCGGCGTGCTGCTGGCCGCAGTTGCAACCTTTGTGATTGCGGGTTGGCGCGCAGGACTGGATGTTTACCAGACTTTTATTGAGGGCGCACAGGAGGGCTTTAATACCGCGATACGGTTGATCCCTTATCTGGTCGCCATGCTAGTGGCGATTGGCATGTTGAGAGCGGCAGGGGTGCTCGACTTACTGCTCGATGGCGTACGTGTTGCCGTTGCGTATACGGGCCTAGATAGCCGCTTTGTCGATGCCTTGCCGGTCGCGTTGATGAAGCCTCTCTCTGGCAGTGGAGCTCGAGCGATGATGCTGGAGGTGATGAATACCCATGGTGTTGATTCTTTAGCCGGACGGATGGCTGCGGTAATGCAGGGGAGCACCGAAACAACCCTCTATGTACTCGCGGTTTACTTTGGCAGTGCAGGCATTACCCATATTCGTCATGCGTTGTGGTGCGGTTTGGCCGCCGACGTGGCGGGATTAATTACAGCAATATTGGCAACTTACCTGTTTTTCGGTTAATTATGATAGCTACCGATTAGGGCGATCTGTCAGGTATAAAGATCAGATATGGCAGCGAGGTCTTTGCGGTCGATCTCTGCGTAGTCGTCAATAACAGTAATAAGACGGACAGAAACCTGGGGAAGCACTACAGAATGAATCAACGTGCACATATACGGCATCAGGTTGACATGCCTGCTACCGTTTCTTTCGATCATGGAGTGATCAGTAATTGCCAGATCCAGGACTTTTGTCTTGGCGGCATGATGCTACTTATTCCTTCAGGTAACGATGTTACCGCATCCGCATTTTCACTCGATCAGGTATTGCGGGTCACATTATCCGTCCGCGGGTTACGTGGGCCGCGTGAGGTTGGCTTGGTGGCGAAAGTACGGCGAATAGAGGGTGAGCTGATTGGCGTGTCCTTCGAGTCGCCGGATTCCACCGTATTGCTTGCCATTCAGAACCACGTACGCGAGTTAACAGATAGTGATTCGTCTTCCGCGAACAGTCGAAAAAGTGGGCGAGAATACAAATTAACACCGCAGCAGATGCAAAAGGCGACGGATCTATTAGCGGCTTCGTTGCGCCGCTTCGTGATTAGTCGATTGGCGGACTTTTTGCCGAGCGCCCGCGAAGCGCTTATGAGTGCCGCCGATGCTGCGCACACCAACCAAGGTCAGCTACCGTTTTTTGAAGCGGAAAAAACCCTGACATCTCAAGCTGATGTTCTTTCAAGAAACTTTGTTGCGAAGGCATGCAAGCGTCTTTATGACCTATCTCAAGGCGTTAAAGAGAATGATGATGACTCGCAATCGAGCGGGCGCCTTTCGTTGGTAGATCAGGAAATATTCGAAGATTGGCTGACGTTAAAAGTTATGGCGACACGGGCAGAAGGTGTTTTCCATGACGAGTTGCTGCACTTGCAGTTGCGTATGGATCAGCTTTATGGGATTGCATTAAGTGCGCGCAAAAATCCGCTTCATCCAGTGGTGATCTGTACCGCGTTTGGCGAGGCGTTGCGCTTGTTGCCGCTAAAGCAAAAGACCGACCGCATTATATTGGCGGTTTTCGAGCGTACCGTCGTTGAACAGCTTGGCGCGCTGTACATCGAGGTCAACAAAAGCCTCGTTGAGCAGGGAATTCTGCCCGATCTTGATGTTGGCCGCTATATTAGTGAGAACTATGCCGCGAAAGTCGCTCCGCACGCAGATCAAGCGGTAGCGAATAAAAAAGCCAGTGAAACGATCGCAGAGCCGCAAAAATCTAGTGCCGCAGCTGCGCCCCAATCTGACGGGCGTACATTGGAACCGGGTGCAGCGGGCGCGGCGACTTCTTCATCTGCAGGGCACGCTTCTACAGTCTCTGGTACTGCCGCGCCCGCGACAGGCGCCGCCGAACCCGTGAACAAGCGTGATGCAACGAGTGCATCAATCGCTGCACGGCGTAGCGCGACAGATTCCAGTGCTCGTCTTTCGGAGCGTCAGTTTGCGTTACAGCAGCATATCGCTCGGCATGCATACGAGACCGTACGTAAATTATTAAGTGAACATTCTCTCAATGAGGCTCGTGAAAGGCGTGGGGAAGTTAGCAGCTCCATGCCTGTGGCGGATGACGTGCGTGTTGACGAGTCGCTCGCATCGTTGCAGCGCAGTACCGATATTCGAGAGAAGGCAGAGTTGCCGTTGATGGAACGTGTTGCTACTGCGGTAAATGATGGCGGCGATGAGTCTGCGCAGGTCGACTCGGATGTTCACGCGGCGATTGACGTTATTCATCATTTATTTGAAGGCGTGGTGTCGAATCCCGCCTTAACGGAAAAAGTCAGAGCGGCGATTAAGCGCTTGGAAGTTCCTTTTTTGCGGCTTCTGCTGGTTGATGATGAATTTTTAACGGAAGAGTCCCACCCCGCACGGCAGATGTTAAACAGAATGGCCCACCTTGGTGTGCGCGGTAGCGCAAACCTTGCGGCGCATGAGCAAGAAATTGAACAAGAAGTTGATTTAATTCTAGGCGGATTTGATCGCGATATTAATGTGTTTACTGAGTCGCTTGGAAAGCTCGATAAGATGGCTAGCCGGCAACAGTCTATTTATGTGCGCAATATCAAGCGGGTTACTGAGTCTTGTGAAGGAAAGCAGAAATTACAAGGTGCGCGGCGGGAAGTCAGTCGAGCGCTCGAACGACGGATTGGCGGGAAGCGTGTTCCGAAGGCCGTGCTCAGTTTAGTGGATGCCGGTTGGCGCCAGCTATTAACACAAGCGTTGTTGCGGCGTGGGCGTGAAAGCCAAGAATGGCATCGCTACCTCGGTGTCATAGATCAGATGCTGAAAGCGGCTGACGAAGTACCGACGCAAGAGTCGTTGTCATTGTTACTCAGTACAATTAAGGATGGTCTCGGTAAGGTCGATCATACGCAGATGCAAAATGCGCGACTGATATCGGAATTGCGTGATTTGTTGTCAGCGAAAGCGCGCGCTAAGTCTGAGCCAGAAATGGTTGACGTGCCGATGGGGGTTGTCGGCGGCGAAGCAGAAACAGCCGTGCTAGGTGCTGATGAGCTGGGCGGCCGCTGGATAAAGCGTGCCCAGCGTCATGTGGTGGGTGATTGGTTTAGTTACTTTGACGCCGGTCAAGACGCACTGGTCCGCTTGGCATGGGTTGATAGCGATGGCAGTACATTTGTTTTTGTTAATCATCAGGGCATGAAGATCGTTGAGCTGCGCGTTGATGTTTTTGCCGAGCGTCTTTCTCGTGGCGAAATACGGCCGATCGACAATTTGGACGCGCCGGCAGTGGATCGTGGCTTAGAGAACATGGTTCAACGTGTTTACGATCAGATGGCGCATCACGCCACGCATGATGAGTTGACGGGCTTATTTAATCGCAGAGAGTTTGAGCGCCGGCTGAAGCAAAGACTGTTAAGCCACGAGCACTCGGCAACACTGTTTCATATCGATATTGATCAGTTCAAGGTTGTAAACACTTATGGTGGCCCCGATGCCGGGGACGAAATGATTCGGCAGGTGGCTAGGCTGGTTGAAGCCGCGTTCCCCGGCGCGCTCATCGCGCGTTTAAGTGGCGATGAATTTGCGGTTTGGATTGAAAATATGCCGCCGGAAGCGGCAAAAAAATTGGCAGATACCTTTGCCCGCGATATTGGCGCGCAACGTTTTATTTGTGCGGATAAGCCGTTCACTATTACGGTGAGTATTGGTATTGCGTATCGTGACAGTAGTACGGACGGAGCATCGCTATTAAAGGGTGCGTCTAGTGCATGCTTATCTGCCAAGGAATCTGGGCGTAATAGGGTGCAAGCCTATGCGCAAGAAGACGAAAGCATGGTTAAGCAAGACGATGTTATGGCGTGGGTGGCTCGTCTAAATGACGCCATTGATAACAACCGTTTGTTGTTGCGTTGTCAGCGGATTGAAGCAACAACTCAGGAGGAACAGCTCCCTTCATATGAAGTGCTTATCTCCATTAAGACGCCAGAGGGTGAGTTGCTGGCTCCGTCTGAGTTTTTGCATGCGGCAGAACGCTACAACCGTATGCATGCACTGGATCGCTGGGTGGTGTCAAACGTGCTGCGTTGGATGCATGAGAATCCTGCAGTGGTAGATGGTCTTGATCACCTTTCCATTAATCTTTCCGGACATTCTCTGAATGACGAGGGACTGCTTGAGTTCTTGTTTGATCATTTTCAACGCTACCCTGTGCCGCGAGAGCGCATCTGTTTTGAAGTGACCGAAACGGCAGCTATTGCGAACCTAGAGGATGCCGCGGACTTTATTTATGAGCTGCAAGGTTTAGGCTGTCGCTTCTCATTAGATGATTTTGGCTCGGGCTTGGCGTCGTACGGCCACCTAAAGAACCTGCCGGTTGATTACATTAAAATTGATGGCAGTTTTATTAAGGATGTTGCCGACGACCCTGCAGGTCTGGCACTGGTGCGCTCTATCAATGAGATGGGCCACCTGATGGGCAAGCGAACGATTGCGGAATACGTTGAGAATGATCGTATCCGTGAATGCATGCGCAGTATCGGCGTTGATTATGTTCAAGGCTATGGCGTTGAAAAGCCCCGCACCTTGGAAAGTTTGGCCGAGCCTGCCGCTTAGTTGATGCGTTTAACGTGGAGCGGCGGCTCGTGCTACACGCCCAGCTGAATGGCTCGAAAGGTCATGTTGATTCGCGCGCCGTTGGCGCGCTTTCTGATCGGCACACTATGCTGCCAGCCGTGTTGGACGGCGGGATTCATCAGCATTAACTGGTCGTGCATCAGCGGAAATTTCAGCGCAGTTTTTGATTCACCTTTGCGCCGCAATGCAAATTCCCGTGATTCCCCGAGGTTGTAGGATGCCACCCATGGCGCTGCGCCTAACTCCGCTTCATCGTCGCTATGCCATCCCATATGATCAGAGCCGTTCCGATAATAATTGATCAGCACGGCGTTAAATCGATGCCCGCAAGTAAGCTCAACAATTCTCTTCAGATGTGCCACCTCTGGGTGCCATGGGGCTGGTTTCATTGGCAGACCGGAATAGCGGTAATATGCTTGCGGGTCACCCATCCAGCACTGCAAACGTGGAATGCGATGAGATGCGCCGAATACTGTCACGGTCGGCTGCTGCCAAGCAATGTCATTAATCAGTGCGCTGAGTAGCACGTCGCTGGCGTCGTGCAGAAGAGGGTGCCACTGCTGCAATAACGCACCGTCGCCTAGGTCCGCGGGTTGTTGTGATTTTGAGTCAAAAAGATCGAATGTTCTTTGCATGGTTGGCATTCTACCCATAACGTAGGTCTTGGGGCTTGGCATATATTATTCGGCATATGTGCGGCTATTATCCAGTCCCGATTTTCGAGCAAGGCACTCGGGCGGGCGTCGGCAATCTTTAGGAGAACACAGTGATCTATACCTTTGATATACGTCGCGGTTATCTGTGGGAACAAGACGTTCAGCCGGATAACGGTGAGGCTTTATTAGCTTGTCACTGGATAGATCTCGTTGATGCACAAGATGCGGAGCGCGATCTGATTCAGCAAGTGTTGACGGCGACGCTGCCGGATTCAGACGAAGTGGATGAAATTGAGGCATCGGCGCGATATTTCACCGACGAAGAAGGGATGCATGTCCACTCCTTGTTTCTTTATCAGAGCGAGGGACGGCACAAGACTACGACAGTGGCTTTTATATTGCAGCCTCAGCGTCTGCTAACCTTGCGTGATAATGAAATTCCGGATTTCCGATTAATGCGAATGCGGATTCGCAAAGGACGTGTTGCAGCGCTTGAGCCAGAAGATGTTTTATTGTCAGTGCTTGAGCAAAAAGTTGAGAACTTAGCAGACCAGCTTGAAGACGTGCACCGCCAGTTGGAAGACGTGAGCTATCTTGTGCTTGAGGATAAAAATGCGAAGCTTGACGAAGGGATTGAGCAACTAGCGAAACTTGAAGATTCCAGCGGAAAAATTCGCTTGTGCCTAATGGATACGCAACGATCGATTTCCTTTATACAGCGTCATTTACGTGCGGATACAGAGCGGCGAGCCCAGTGTGTAGAGATGCATCACGATATTGATACACTGATGTCTCATACAACATTTCTTTTCGACAAAATTAACTTCCTGATGGATGCCGCATTGGGGTTTATTAATATTGAACAAAACCAAATTATCAAAATATTTTCGATTGCCGCGGTGGTTTTTCTCCCTCCGACGCTAGTGGCAAGCCTATACGGTATGAACTTTCGCATTATGCCAGAATTGCAATGGCAGTACGGTTACCCCATGGCGATTGCATTGATGATACTCGCGGGGCTTGCGCCTTATGTTTATTTTAAGCGCAAGGGCTGGCTATAGGCGTAGCGTGGGTAGGGTCCGTTTTTCGTCTGATCTGTGCTAGCTCGACAGGGTGTAACGTCCTCCGTTGACCGTCGCATCGCCGTCTTCATTGAGTTTAATTAAATGCGCAAGCAGCGAAAACTCGGCAATTGGGTGGAGGAAGGCAGGGGTGTCGTCGTAAACAATGGCAACTAAATCACTGGCTGAACTGTTCGGCCGTTCTGAGAGGGCGCTTCGAACTTTATGTTCACGCTTCAAGCGGTGACTAATTGTTTGTTCGATGGCCTGTTGCGGTTGATGAATTAGGTCGCCATGCCCTGGAGCAATAACATGCACGTCATGGTCGAGCAGCTTATTCAGCGAGCGGATGTACGCGCCCATTGATCCGGATGGCGGCGCGATGACAACGGTTGAGCCGTTAATAAGATGGTCGCCGGAAAACAGCATGCCATGACGGTGTAATAAAAAGCATAGATGATTGCTGACATGTCCTGGCGTTGAAATGACCGTTAACTCGCCAAGTGCGCCCAGTTGAATGCTGTCTCCGTCTTTTAGAAGGTGATCCGGTTGCCAATGTTGGTCTTGGAGATTGTCGTTGACCACACAAGGTCCTAAACGCGGCGCGCCAGTTTGTTCATGTAAGGCCAGTGCAGCGGGGGAGTGATCGCGATGCGTGTGCGTGACCAAAATTTGTCGTACGGGCAGTCCAATTTGCTGCGCGGCGGCCTCTATGTTGGCAATATGCCGAGGATCTTCTGGGCCTGGGTCGAGCACGATCAGCCCGCTAGTGCCTTCTAGCAAATAAGTGTTTGTTCCGGGGCCGCTCATCATGCCCGGGTTTAGCGCCAGCAGTCGCCATACTCCTTCGGCAATTTGAACGGGCTGACCAGGCGTTAAGGCAAACATATAAGCTCCGATTTATCGCTTGTTGCTGTCAGCATAGCCGAGCGCAGAGGTTGGCTCCAATTCCCACAGGTATTGCTCACCTGTAGAGGAGTCTTTGCTCTTCGGTAGCATTGGATCATGTAGGGATACGTTATTAATGGCGATACGGAAAGGGTAGCTTTGCCCGCTGCCAACGTGCATGAGCAGTTGGAAAGGTTGTTGAGTCAGGATGCTACACGGTGCCGAGCCGCACTCTGGGCTGGCGCTTCGAACATTTACCGTGCCGTTTACCTGCGAAATAGCGATATCTGAGTTATTGCTTATCTTCCCCGTTAGTCGCCATCCGGCGCCTGTGGCGCTGACGGTATCAAGCTCGATGACGATCTGATCCACGTTAACTTCTGGCTGGAGATGTACTTGCCGGCCAAGTGCCAATAGGGCAGCCACTAAGACTAGGGAGCCACCGATGAGGACGCCAATTGCGAGTCTTTTTTGTCCGCCGCGCCAACAGGATGCCGATACTGCAGACACCACAACAATCAAGGTTACGGCTAGTAGAATTTGCGCCATGCTAAATTTCCCGTGTTGATGTTATTAGGCAGCCTCTAAATTCCGTATAATGCCGTCGCCAAAGCCTACAGGATTTATCATGCTCATTGTTATTTCGCCGGCCAAAACCCTAGATTATGAGAGTGCTCTGCCCAATGTTCGCGCCACTCAGCCGCGTATGTTGGATCAAAGCGAAGAGCTTGTTAATCAGCTGCGTGAACTGAGCAGCTTGGATATTGCTGGCTTAATGCACGTGTCTGATAAAATCGCCAGTTTGAATGCGACACGTTTCAGCCAGTGGTCCCGGCCTTTTGATAAAGCGAATGCTCGTCCCGCGCTGTTTGCCTTTATGGGCGACGTATACACCGGGCTTGCCGTACGTGACTTTAGTCCAGATGAGCTACTGCAGGCTCAACACAGGCTTCGTATTCTTTCCGGGTTATATGGCGTTCTACGCCCCCTCGATTTAATGCAGCCATATCGGTTAGAGATGGGCACCCGTTTGCTAAATGATCGGGGTAAAGATCTTTATGCGTTTTGGGACATGACCATCACGGATAGTTTAAACAAGGATTTACGCGCAGCAAAGACAGATGTGCTCGTGAATCTTGCCTCGAATGAATACTTCCGCTCCGTAAAAACAAAACAACTCAACGGGCAGATTATTACACCTGTGTTTCATGATGAGAAAAACGGGAAATTCAAGGTAATCAGTTTTTTTGCCAAAAAAGCGCGTGGTTTGATGGCGGCATGGATCATTCAAAATAACGTAACGGATGCGGCGAAGCTGACGGAGTTTAACGTGTCGGGCTACCGCTACAGTGCACAAGATTCGAATGGCGATAACATGGTTTTTCGTCGTAAAGAGAAAGACCTGCCGAAATGATGTTAAGGATTCTTAATCGCTTGACGGCACTTTGCTTGGCAAAGTGTGGCGGTATACGAAACGTTCATAAGCGGAGTATTGCACCTAGGTGCAATAGGTTCGGCTGATCAGAAGCAGTCAAATGCTGCAGAGGTTTCCGGCATACGTGATCGGCTCCTTGGCCTCATTTTGGTTGATTGAAAGGGTCCTTAGTTTCTGGGTTTAGGTTTAACGGGCGCTAGACTCCTTCCCTCGGGCTAATACCTAAGTGCGCATAATGTATATTATGTTAATATGAGCATCAGGTATGTCTATGTCCACTGTGTAAACTATAAGGTTTTATTTGTTGTGACTGGCGCAGAGAGTCAGAATACGAGCACTTTGTCCATTCTGCATGGAAGCTGCCTTGACATTGGAACTGGTTAAAATCCGCTTTGACGACTCACGATGCTCTTGGACCGTTATTGATGGTTGCGGTAAGACTATTGATTGCGTTCGTGACTGGATTATCCACCTAGAACAAATAAATCAGTCCCCCAATACAATTCAAGCCTACGCGAGGCATGTTGCTAGGCTTGGGTCGTATCTTCAGGCTCATGGGAAAGAGTTTTCAGATATTACTGTGGTCGAATATGACCACTTCCTACAGTGGCTTCCATATCGTCTGAATGGGAGCAATACCGCTTATAACCTGATGTACCTGTCTTCACCTGTGCCGCCATTAAGCCCAACGTTAAGAAGCCAGGTTCATCTTGCTGTTAAATCCTTCTATCGATACTTAACGGGCCGAGTCCCCGTATTTTCGACAACTGAAGTGTCAAATCGACACGATGGACTAAGTAGCTACAAGCCCTTTTTAGAGCACATCAATCAACGACGCGGCTCACGTCGGAAAGATCCATATTTGAACGGGGATTTGGGCCTTGTGCAGCAGAAGATTACCCAGAAAAGAATGTCTCCAGAGGTTGTCCTCGATCTTATCCTCGCATGTCAGCTCGTCCGTGATGCCTTTTTGATTACCCTTCTTTACAACACTGGATTGAGGATCGGCGAAGCTCTGGGGCTTCGCCATGTCGATATCGATCTCTCCGAAAAGGTTATCTGGGTCATTCCACGCTCAGACAATGAGAACGGTGCGAGAGCTAAGTCTCGCCGAGCTAGGGCTGTCCCTGTAATGCCATATGTTCTTGAGATGTACGAAGGCTATATGACGAGCGATGAATATGAGGGAGCATTTGAATCTGGTACGGAGTACGTTTTCTGCAATGTGTTGCGTGGCCGTATTGGGCGTGCCTTATCAAAAAGCTATGCAGAAAATCTAAAGAAATACTTGATAAAAAGAACGGGCCACCCATTCACTTGGCATCAGTTTCGCCACACGCACGCAAGCGAGGCCATTGCGGATGGACACGGACTTTTGGCTGTTGCCGATAGGCTTGGCCATGCAAGTCCTCAGACGACCCTTGATTTCTACAAGCACCTATTTTGTTCAGAAATTCGGAAGCTCCATTTGACGGGCCCTGAGAAGCTGGAGGAACGTCTTCAAGAGTTTAGAGATGGTGGAGCCCACCTAAGTGATGGAGGCATTAAATGGATTTAGAGCTAATTAGTGGTAAAGAGGATGATGATGTCTACAAGCATCAGCTTGAAATTTCCGTGTCCAGTATCTTCCCAGATCTTTTAGAAAGGGATGTTTGGGACAAGGCCTTCATTGAAAGTATCCCCAAATTTAGTAACGAGCACATAGGAAAAAATAGCCCGATCATATTTGAGGGAATTCCCCCGCTTCTTTCTCTGGAGCTAAAGTTATACTGGGCAAAACTACTGTCGGATACTCGATTCAATTCTAGAAGCAATGTCGAACGTCGCCGTCTCCCTATGGAGTGGTTTAGAAAAGAAGGGGGCAGTCTTCTTCGACTCTTTAATGTGCCTAGCTTCGCTAACATTCCGCACCCAGAGTTCCCATTAGCCGGACTAACGACCGGATCTGGAAGGCGGGAGCATAACCAGAAGGTTGTAGAAGCTTTTTCGTCATTTAAAAAAAATAATTCAAGAGATCCTCTAAAAATTGAGTATCCGAAGGACGGACAAGTTAAAGCAAAAGAGTATTTAGCAGGAAGAATTACTATTATCGGAGATTTCCATAAGAAAATATTCATGTCGCGGGAGCAGTTCAAACCCCTTCAGCGGCGAAATATCATCTACCTTAACGATATCTATTCTGAGCATGATGTTAGATTTAAGGATATACAGAGGCAGAGTGACCATTATTTGAACTTTTACCTGTTTCCTGAATGGATTAGACCGGCTATTCGGGAGCATATCCTACAGAAGGTTGAGTACGGAGAGTTGGCACCTAAGACCTTGCCTGGGTACTTTGGCAGAATGAAACATTTCAGAGCGTTCATGCATGAGCGCTTTCCAGTTCCCTCCCCCGCGTTAATTTCAAATTCTCTTATGGAGGATGAGTTTGTCGCATGGGGGAATAAAAAAGGCCTTGTCGGCAAGAATTGGTTTACTGACTGTATGGCTATGCTGTCCACTGCCGCCCGGAAATGGCCTGATCAGTGGCCATCTGTATCGGTTTCTAACAGAGCTGCAAATAAAATTGAAAAAGTACACTATAAGGGAGGATTGGGCAGAATAGGCCACAATCAAGAAGGTGCTAATAGATCATACTCTCAGAGAATTATTGATGAAATTCGTGTTGCCGTAGAAAAGACACCCTCGCCTATCCCCGCAGTATTTACGCTCATTCTGTCTACAGGAATACGTGCTGAAGATGGGCACGCTATACTTTTCGATTGCTTGCATGATGATCCGCACGATCAGAATTACATGTTGCTAACGTTTTGGCAGAATAAGGTCAGGAAATGGAATACCAAGCCGCTTCTAAAAAGCGAACCGCAGCATGCAGAGCTAAAACGCATTATTGAAAATCAAAGAGAAGAAGTGATGCGACGGCATGGAAAACCCACTAAGTATCTTTTTCCAGCTTTTAATGGAACTCATGAGAGCTTTATGGACCCGTCTTATTCCCTTAAGGAAATAAAACGTCAGTGTTTGAAAGATAATATTTTGGCAGATGATGGTTCCGCCCTTTCCTTCTCTTGGCACCCTATTCGACACACAAAGGGAACCTCTTTAGCAAAGGACGGCCACGATATACTCTCTATTATGATGGAGCTTGGACATTCCAGCCCAGATATGGCGACGGTATATATTAATAACAGACTTGAGTTAAAGAAGAAGGCCCTATTGGAGAATGGTGGAGGAAGATTCTATACCATTGAGGGGCTTGTCGACGACAGAGTGACGGACCTTTTAGTTCGTAAGGATCAGATAAGCGCTACGCGAGTTTGTGGCGGGGCTTGTGCGATGCCAGCACAGATTGGCGATTGGTGTGAGCATGCAAACGCGTGTTACACATGTAAGCATTATCGCGCTGATGCGAAAGACGTTGAGTTCTTCAAGAGTGAGCGCAGCGCAATTATTCATTTAATTGAGGAGCAGCAGGAAGAAGCC
>JAGPVL010000037.1 GCA_018067045.1 Gammaproteobacteria bacterium | reverse complement strand
ACCAGCGTGGCGTTGGTGCCGCCAAAGCCAAAGCTGTTCGACATGACCTGCGTTAACGCCGCATCACGGCTTTCTCGCACAACAGGAGTGCCTTCCGCGGCTGGATCAAGTGTCTCGATGTTTGCCGAGCCGGCAATAAAGCCGTCTTGCATCATCAGTAGGCTGTAAATGGCCTCGTGCACGCCGGCGGCGCCTAGGGAGTGGCCACTGAGTGATTTAGTGGATCCATAAGGCGGCATGTTTTCACCGAAAACATTACGCATTGCTTTGATCTCTGCGACGTCACCAACCGGCGTACTGGTGCCGTGGGTATTGAGGTAGTCGATTGGGCCTTCAACGGTTTCAAGCGCTTGCTGCATGCAGCGCGTCGCGCCTTCGCCGTTAGGGGCAACCATATCAAAACCGTCAGAGGTCGCACCGTAGCCAACAAGCTCTGCGTAAATTTTTGCGCCACGTGCCTGAGCCACTTCCAAGGCTTCGAGCACTAGCATGCCGCCGCCGCCGGCAATCACAAAGCCGTCGCGGTTAGCATCGTAGGCACGAGAGGCTTTTGTTGGGGTGTCGTTATACTTGCTTGAAAGGGCGCCCATGGCATCGAACAAAATGCTCAGTGTCCAATGCTCTTCTTCACCGCCACCGGCAAAAACACGATCCTGTTTGCCCAGTTGGATTTGCTCCATTGCATTACCAATGCAGTGGGCGCTGGTGGCGCAAGCAGAGCCAATGGAATAATTAACGCCTTTAATTTTGAAAGGTGGCGCTAGACAAGCTGATACGGTGCTGGTCATGACCTTAGGCACCATATAAGGGCCCACGCGCTTAACGCCTTTTTCCCGTGCAATATCCGCAGCGGCAACTTGGTTAAGTGACGAGTGGCCACCGCTACCAGCAATCAGCCCAGTGCGCGGGTTGCTAACTTGTTCTTCGCTCAGACCGGCATCGGTAATCGCCTGTTGCATGGCGACGTAAGCGAAGGCTGCAGAGTCGCCCATAAACCGGCGGGGTTTGCGATCGATCAGCTCATCCAGATTAATCTCCGGTACTCCGGCGATCTGGCTGCGCAGTCCGCGCTCTTTGTATTCCTCGCGAAAGCGAATACCTGATTTTCCTGCTCTTAATGCGGCACTCACTTCTTCCGGGGAGTTGCCAAGGCAGGAAACGATTCCTATGCCGGTAATTACGACTCTACGCATGTGCAGACCCTTAAATTAAAAATCAGCGGTGCTGGTAAATAGGCCGACCCGAAGGTCTGACGCCTGATAAATGTCTCTGCCGTCGACGCTTACTTTGCCGTTGGCAATGCCGAGTACGAGGCCGCGGGCCACGACACGACGAATGTCGATTTGATAGCGAATGGTTTTCGCGGTTGGTAATACTTGGCCACTAAACTTCACTTCACCAACACCGAGCGCACGGCCTTTACCCGGATGTCCGAGCCAGCCAAGGTGAAAACCGACCAACTGCCACATCGCATCAAGACCGAGGCAGCCTGGCATAACCGGATCACTTTCGAAATGGCAGCCGAAGAACCAAAGGTCTGGCGTAATGTCCATTTCAGCGATGATTTCGCCTTTATTATGACTGCCGCCTTCATTACTGATGTGCAAGATGCGATCCATCATCAGCATGTTAGGCAGTGGCAGACGCGCATTGTCTGGTCCGAATAATTGTCCTTTGCCGCAGGCGATCAAGTCGTCCTTGCTATAGGCATTCTTTCTATCTTCTAGTCCCACGGATATTCGCTCATTTATTTAAAGAGAAACTTCACCGGAAATCGGCATCGCGGAGGGTAGCACAGCTCTGTTTGCCTCGCAGGACTCAAATGCAACAGTTGTTAACAGCTAGGCCTATTAGCGCAACGCCAGTAGGGACCCCGTTATTAGAGCCTCTGAGGGTTGCAAACACGTGACAACCTGCGATGCTATGCGCCCCCAACCCCTTCAGGAGCCTCGCCTTGATTGCTGAAATCGGCCATTTATCCCTTTGGCTGGCGCTTGTTTTCGCCGTACTACAAGGCGTTGCGCCGTTGCTCAGTTATCGATCACAGCGTTTGTCTTGGATGCTGGTGGCACGTCCAGCGGCGTGGATGCAGTGGCTATGCTTATCGGCCGGTTTGCTGGCACTGGGTTACGCGTTTGCGTACAACGACTTTACCGTTCGTTACGTGTCCGAACACTCCAACTCTTTATTGCCCCTCGGCTACCGGATCTCTGCGATCTGGGGCGGGCATGAAGGCTCATTGTTGTTATGGGTTTGGATGCTGTCTTTTTGGGGCCTGTTGGTGTCGCTATTGCGTGGCAAGGTACCGGCTCACGTTAATGCCTTGGTGTTGGCGGTGATGGGATTGATCGGTATTGGCTTTTTGCTCTTTATGTTGCTCACCTCCAACCCGTTCGATCGCTTGCTGCCGTGGTTCCCCTTAGACGGCGCTGACCTGAACCCTTTGCTACAAGATCCTGGCCTGATTATTCATCCGCCGATGCTCTATATGGGTTATGTCGGCCTGTCGGTTGCCTTTTCGTTTGCTATCGCAGGGCTGATAAGCGGCACGCTCGATCCGGCTTGGGCGCGTTGGGCGCGACCTTGGACCACGGTGGCGTGGTGTTTCCTCACGGTCGGTATCGCGCTGGGTTCATGGTGGGCGTATTACGAGCTTGGCTGGGGCGGTTGGTGGTTCTGGGATCCTGTTGAGAATGCGTCGTTTATGCCGTGGTTGTGCGCAACGGCGCTGATTCATTCTTTGGCGGTGACGGAAAAGCGCGGCCTGTTCCGCTCTTGGACCGTGTTGCTCGCCATCGTAGCGTTCTCGTTGAGTTTATTGGGGACTTTCTTGGTGCGTTCTGGCGTGCTGACATCGGTTCATTCGTTTGCCAATGATCCCGAGCGTGGACGTTTTATTCTGTGTTTCCTCGCGGTAGTGATTGGCGGCTCGTTAACCTTGTTCGCGATTCGCGCACCGGTTTTGCGTGCGCGCACCGGTTTTGTGATGTTGTCGCGGGAAAGCTTTTTGCTGATGAACAATCTGATCTTACTCGTGGCGACCTTTGTGGTGTTGCTAGGCACCTTGTTCCCGCTGATCGGCGAATGGCTGGACATTAAAGTGTCGGTTCGTAGCCCGTATTTTAATGCCTTCTTTGTGCCGCTAACGTTTTTGTTGATGGCATTTCTGGTGCCGGGCATGTCGAGCAATTGGAAAAAGCAACGCGCGTCGGTGTTGGCAAAGAAATTATTGTGGCTAGTGCCAGTGTCAGTGCTGGCCGGTTCCGTATTGGTTTACTTGGCGGGTAGCTTACCCATTGCCGGTTGGTTAGCGTTGAGCCTGTGTGCATACGTTTGGATCGCGCACGGTGTGGATGTGGTGCAAAAAGCGTTGGCGTTTCGTAGCGGTGTGTTCAAGGGCCTGCGTCGTTTAACGGCGGGCTACTACGGCATGGTGATTGCGCACTGCGGCCTCGCCGTACTGGTTGCGGGCATTACGTTGGTGAGTTTTCATGAGCAGGAGCACGACTTGCGAATGACCCCCGGTGAAAGTGCTGAAGTGGGCGGGTATGAATTTGTCTTTACGCGCTTGGTGGATAGAGAAGGGCCAAACTTTAGCGCGAAGCAGGGCATCTTTGCGGTGACGCGTTTTGGTCAAGATGTTGCCACGCTGACCCCAGAGAAACGCCGCTATTATTCTGGCGGGCAGATGATGACCGAGGCGGCGATTGATTCGGGACTGATGCGTGATTTGTATATTGCACTGGGTGAGCCACTCGATAGCGATGCGTGGGCGGTGCGAATTTATTATAAGCCCGGCATTATTTGGTTGTGGCTTGGCGCGGTGATTATGGCACTCGGCGGCGCCTTGGCGATTGTCGACCGTCGTTATCGACGTGCGATAGCGCCAGAATCAGAATTATCAGCAGAGCAGCCGGGGTCAGATTTACCGGATAGACCTGCGGTCGAGACATCCACAAAAAGCCCTCAGGAGGCATAAGCATGTTGCCAAGAAAAGGCGTGTGGGTGTTTTTACCGCTGATTGGGTTTATCGCACTGGCTATTTTATTGGCGTCAGGGCTGGGCAAAAATACAGAGGACTTGCCGACCGCATTGGCGGGTAAGCCGTTGCCACAGATGCAGTTGCCGTCATTGTTGCGCAAAGGCAACGTAGTGGATAACCGTCTTTTTGAAGGACGCTGGACGCTACTGAACGTGTGGGCGACTTGGTGTCCGACTTGCCATATTGAACATCCCTACTTATTAAAGTTGGCCCAACGTGGTGTGGCTATTGTCGGCCTGGATTACAAAGATGAAGACGCCGCGGCAAAAAATTACCTCGCCAATCTCGGCAATCCTTATGTTGAAGTGCCAGTGGATGCGAGCGGCGCTTACGGACTAAACCTAGGCGTGTACGGTGCCCCAGAAACCTATTTGGTTTCTCCACAGGGAGATATCGTATTGCGTCATGTAGGTGAAATGAATGAACGGGTATGGCAAGCGAAGTTCTTGCCGCTAATGAAAGAGCCGTCGGACATTAAGTTGCAAGTAGAGGCACAGTGATGAGAGCTGTTGGCAAAACACTTATGTTGTTATTGATCTTGCTGCCGTCGTTGGCCTTTTCCGCCATCGATGTTTATCAGTTTGACAGCGTTGAACATGAGCAACGTTTTCGCGGCCTGATTGAGCAGTTACGTTGCCCAAAATGTCAGAACCAAAGTATTTCAGATTCGGATGCGGATATTGCCCAAGATATGCGTGCGCAAGTGGCAACCATGATTCGTGAAGGTCGTAGTAATGATGAAATCGTCGGTTACTTTACTGAGCGTTACGGCGATTTTGTCAATTATAAGCCGCCAGTGAATGCGCAAACGATGATTCTGTGGGCAGGGCCCGTCCTCGTTTTTGTTATTGGCTTTGTGCTGGTGTTAGTGCAAATACGGCGCGCTAAGATGTTGGCCGAATCAAAAGGTGAAGACGCATGATGTGGTTGTGGGGAGGTTTGTGGCTGCTGGTTCTAATGTCGCTGTTTGCATTTTTGTGGCAGCGCACCTTGCGACGTGCGGAGACTAAGCTCGCGCTATCTCATTTGTGGCTATTCCCAGCGATGATATTGGTGGCGACGACATCGTATCTGACCTTGGGGTATCACCCAGAAACGCAAACATGGTTAAACGAATACGCGAACAACCGCGACCTCGTGCGGACCATGATTGATGGCAAGCCAGATCCTGCATTGCGAGAGGTGCCGGTGCCAGTACTCACCCGTACCTTGCAACGCGAGTTGGCGATACAGCCCAGCGCGGAAGGTTGGTATACCTTGGCGTTGCTCTACGGTGAAATGCAGGCGCCAGCGGTTGCCATTACCGCAGCCCGCAGCGCCATGCGTTTAGCACCAGACGAACAATCGCCAAAATTATTGCTGGCGAGAAGCTTAATCGCCCAAGCGGACGGCCAGCTGGTGCCGGAAGCGCAAACGTTAATTGATGAAGTGATTGTGCAAGCACCAACGCACGATGGCGCATGGATGATGCTCGCTACGGCGGCGATGACATCGGGTGATTATGATTTAGCGCTGCGGGCATTTGAGGATCTGTTGTCCCGCCATAATGATGGCGAGGCGGGTGCAGCGCTGACAAAAGCGAAAGAAGATGCCCTCGAACGACAGAAAAATCAGTCGTGGCTAGCAAACGTCACCATTGAAGTCACTGCGGCCGACGGCATTGAAGCTGGCGGCACCTTATTTGTGTTCCTGCGTAAGCCGGGTGATACCGGCCAGCCCATGGCCGCGGTTCGGCTCTTGGCGGATGGTTTTCCGTTGCAGGTAAAGGTAGCGGCAGCGAATTGGCTGCAGCAACCGCCTGAACCGGGCACCCCTTTGGTAGCGGGCGCTCGTTACGCCATGGCGCCAGGTCAGGGTGTTGATCAAGCCGGTGTAGTCGCGCCAAACCAGCCGTTGACCATGAATCAAGGGCGGCTTTCGGCCACCTTAGAGCTGCGTTAACGCTGGCAGGTTATGTAGCCTGCTTGTCCGAGAGGCAGTGGCAAGGTAGAGTTGCCCCCTTTTTCGGTGGGAAGTTGTTCAATTTTTCACCCGTATTTCCTGTTGATATACAGATGGAGTCACCCATGCGAGTCATTCTGCTCGGCGCACCCGGCGCCGGTAAGGGCACCCAAGCTCAGTTCATTATGGAACAGTTTGGCATTCCCCAGATTTCTACCGGCGATATGCTTCGTGCCGCGGTAAAAGCGGGTACGCCGTTGGGCGTTGCTGCGAAGAAAGTCATGGATGCCGGTGGCCTAGTATCTGACGACATCATTATTGGTCTGGTTAAAGAGCGTATCGCTGAACCAGATTGCGCCAAAGGCTTTCTGTTTGATGGCTTCCCACGGACGATTCCTCAGGCCGAGGCGCTAGTCGAAGCGGGGGTTGATATCGATTCAGTGGTAGAGCTAGACGTAGCCCACAGTGAAATTATTGAGCGTTTGTCGGGTCGCCGTGTACATCCTGGCTCTGGCCGTGTGTATCACGTTAAGTACAATGCGCCGAAAGTCGAAGGCAAAGATGATGTGAGCGGTGAAGATCTGGTTCAGCGTCCGGACGATACCGAAGAAACGGTTCGTAAACGTCTGGATGTGTACGAATCACAAACTCGTCCTCTGGTTGGTTTCTACCAAGACTTAGCCTCAAAAGGTGGAGATAAGGGCCCGGTATACATTTGCGTTGCAGGTGTTGGCTCAGTGGATGACATTAAGCAACGTGTTTTAGATGGCCTAAACGGTTAATCGTTAGCGGTACGACGAAAAAGGGAAGCCTCGGCTTCCCTTTTTTATTGCCGACTTTATTCTCTACAGCACGCCCTACACAACAACGGCCCGCAACATAGCATTGCAGTGAAAGTGTTAAGCTACGGCGCTGTTGTCACCGTTGTATTTGTCGAAACCCATATCAGGATGGGGAAATAGCCCCGCAAGTAAGAGGAATGAGTATGAGCGATCAGAAATCGGCAGTAGTGGTCGTGAATTTAGGAACGCCGGACGCGCCGACAACGTCCGCAGTACGGCGCTACCTTAAGCAATTTTTGGCAGATCCACGGGTTGTGGAAACGCCGCGGCTGATTTGGTTCTTTGTGCTGCGTCTGATCATTTTGCCATTGCGTCCGCGTCGGGTCGCGCGCTCCTATCAATCTGTCTGGCAGGAAGACTCACCGATTCGGTTAATTACGTTGCGCCAAGCACAAGGATTGGAGCAACGTTTGTCGATTCCCGTGCGCGCTGCCATGACATATGGCGAGCCGGCATTGCCAACTGTGCTGAATGAACTTGTTGCACAGGGCGTTGAACACATTCATTTGTTGCCCTTGTATCCCCAATATTCGGGCAGCACCACTGGTGCTGTGGCAGATGCGCTGGCCAACTGGCTTAAGAAACAGCGCGAGTTGCCATCTTTTTCGCTGACGCGAGAGTATTGGGAAGAGGATGTGTGGCAGCAAGCCGTGGCTGATTCGGTTCAGGCATACCGAAAAAAGAACGGCGCAGCGCAGAAGCTGCTGTTTTCATTTCATGGTATTCCGCAATCGTATCAGGATCGCGGTGATTTATACGGCCCGCGCTGTCTTCGCTCGGCAGAACAGATTGCGGCGAAGTTAGGTTTAAAGGCGGAACAGTGGCAGGCGTGTTTTCAGTCGCGTTTCGGGCCGCAACCTTGGTTGCAGCCCTATACAGACAAGACGCTTGAAGAGTGGGGAGCACAGGGAGTTGAATCGGTTCAGGTTGTCTGCCCGGGATTTTCCGCCGACTGTTTAGAGACATTGGAAGAGATTGATGCCGAAAATCGTCACTTATTTATTGCTGCAGGGGGAAAGGAGTACAGTTATATTCCGGCGCTGAACGATTCCCCTGAACATCTAGACGCACTCGCCGCGATATGCCAAAAAGTGTTACCTAGGTAACATTTTTCATCTATCTCGTTGTTAAAAAGCCAATGCAGGGCGCCTGCATTGGCTTTTTTTATTGCTTAAACATTCTCTGATAGATCGTGGTTGCGGGGTTTTTACATTTTTTCCCAAGGGTAAATCAAACCGTTCTAGCGATACGACGTTTCTTTCGTTCATGCATATCAATGCGGAGAAATATCTTTGTTTATGCGGTTTTTTTACAGCTGCAGGGGAATACGAACCGGCAAAAGCGAATTGTCAGAACGACAATGTCGGCTATACACAAAATTCTTATGAAACTCTGTCAAGATAAAGATGGATATTTTATGTACCAACTGATTTTTTTTTGTGCTATTTTTCACTCGGTCGCAGTAAAAACCACGCTATAGCTTAGGAGATCGATCATGGCTCGAGCCAAAAAGAAAGTTGTTCGTAAAAAGGTTGCCAAGAAGACTGTAGTTAAATCTGCAGTATCAAAGGCAGTAGTTAACGCACAGAAGAAAATCTCTACCCTGGAAAAGGCTGTATCAGCCGCGCAGAAGAAAGTTGAATCTGCACAGGGCAAACTGGATAAGCACCTGAAGAAAGTCACTTCTGAAGCTGCTAAAACCAAAACCCCTAAAGGCAAGAAGCTAACCGCCGCGGCCCGTGCCCGTCTGGCGAAGCTGCGTGCAGCGCTAAAAGCGATGCGTGCAGCGACTAAAGGCCTGCGTGCAGACCTGAAGTCAGCTAAAGCCGTTGCAACTCGTGACGCTAAGAAGTTGCGTACTGCCCAATCTGCTCTGGCTAAGAAAGTAGTAGCCACCGAGAAGAAAGCAGCCGCAACCGCCAAGCGCAAAGCAAAAGCAGCAGAGAAGAAAGCAGCTGCAGCCGCTAAGAAAGCAGCCGCAGCCGCTAAGCGTAAAGCAAAAGCCGCTGAGAAGAAGGCCGCAGCCGCCGCTAAGAAAGCAGCCGCAGCCGTAAAGCGTAAAGCAAAAGCCGCTGAGAAGAAGGCTGCTGCCGCCGCTAAGAAAGCTGCCAAGAAAAAGGCGCCTAAGAAGGCCGCCAAGAAAAAAGCACCTAAGAAAGCTGCTAAAAAGAAAGTAGCCAAGAAAAAGGTCGCTAAGAAGGTAGTTAAGAAGAAGGTTGCTAAGAAAGTAGCGAAAAAGAAAGTCGCTAAGAAAGCACCTAAGAAGACTGCTGCTAAGAAGAAAGCTACTCGTCGCGGTCGTCCAGCGAAGAAAGCTTAATTCTTACTGAAGTACAGTAAGTCTGTATGAAAAACCCCGCTTCGGCGGGGTTTTTTTATGTCAAAATGAACGTGTTCTGCCTGTTTTGTGCTGCACTCAGTTATTAGGGGGGGGCTAGCAAGTGAGATAACCGCGTTTCCAGTGGTGTCATCGTATGTTGGCGCGGTTAGTGGGCTGCAGAGTCTTCATTGAGGCGATTAACGTTTTCAAAGGCCTCTTTAGACTGAGGAAATGAAATCTGTGCGGCATGATTTTGCGTGAGCCATCCATATGCGCTGCGCCCACCGTCATCAAGATACCGTTTGAGCGATGAAATTGAATGCTCATCCGCAATGGCCATACAAAGGTGCTGTTGTCGGTTGCCGTCGTGCGCAACAACAATGGGTTGGCAGGCAGATAAACTGCTAATCAATTGTTCGGCCACTGTTGTGGGAAGATTGGGCATGTCGCAGCCAATAATCATCAATGGCCACGTAGTGGTTGCGCTCATGATCGATTCAAGCCCAGCCATTGGGCCGCAAAAGTCCGGCCGCAAGTCGGTGACAACGCGAGCAGGCAGAGCCAGATAGCGAGGCAGCTCTCGATTGGCACTGATAATAATTTCAGTGGCCAGAGAAGAAAAAGTATCAAGCGGGTATTGAATCAGCGGCTTGCCCTGCCATGATAGCCAGCCTTTGTCTGAACCACCGACGCGGGTGCCGCGCCCGCCAGAGAGTATGCCAAGTGTGAAAGGTTTCATGAGGCGACTTTTTCATGGCTTGTTGTTGGGGTCAAGATACGCATTGGCTATGCTTCCCCTCCCGTAAAGGCCTTGTGTGCGCCGTTGTGGGTAGTTTAGAGAATCGAATGAATGTATCGCCACGCGTTATCAGCTGACGATGCATCCAGCGTATGCATTTGAAGTAGACATCCGATATGGGCGCCGAGCATTGATTGTAAGGAGAGAGCGTTGAGTCAGGTTACAACTTTGTTGGGCGCCGAAGGGCGTTTTGCCGAACTGATCCCCGGCTTTCGTTGCCGTGAGCCGCAATTGCAAATGGCTCAAGCAATTGAAGATGCTCTGGATCGAAAGGCAAGTCTCGTTGTTGAGGCGGAAACGGGGACCGGCAAAACATTAGCGTATCTCGTGCCCGCGTTGCTCGCCGACGGCCCGACCATTGTGTCCACCGGGACCAAAAGCTTGCAAGAGCAGCTTTTCTTCCGTGATCTGCCGGCAGTGATTAAAACCTTGGGGATTCAGCGTCGTGTTGCGCTGCTAAAAGGCCGAGCGAATTATCTCTGCCCATATCGTATGTCTCTTCATCTTGAAGAGGCGCGCTTTTTGACACGCGAAACGGCCGAGCAGATGCAGATCGTGGCACGTTGGGCCGCACTGACCAAAACCGGTGACGTCGCTGAATTGAAAGAAATCCCAGAAGATGCGCCCGTTTGGCCCTGGGTGACGAGCACCGTCGAGAATTGCTTAGGGCAAGATTGCCCTCGCGCAACAGAGTGCCCAGTGTTGAAAGCACGCCAGCAAGCGCAAGAAGCTGATCTCGTTGTCGTGAATCATCATTTGTTTTTTGCTGACGCTGCACTGAAAGAGGGCGGGGTCAGTGATTTGTTGCCGTCGGCGAAAACGGTCATCTTCGATGAAGCGCATCAATTGCCAGATATTGCCGCCGCATTTTTTGGCACAACACTCACCGCGCGGCAAATTCAGGAACTCGGACGCGATACATTGCAGGAAGCGGGGCAGTGCGCGATGGACTTGATCGCCACTAATCAGTGTGTCGCTGCACTGGAGCGTGCTGTAGCAGACTTTCGCATGGCATTAGGGGAGCAAGGCCGGCGCGAGACGTGGCGCCTTGTAAGCGACCAGAAGGCGGTAGTAGACGCCGGTGATGCGTTGGTGGAATGTTTAGAGGCACTCGCTGAGCTATTACAGCCCATGGCGCGCAGCAGCCGCGGCCTCGATTCCGCGTGGCGCCGCGCTGAAGCACAGCAATTAGCGTTGCAACGCTTTCTCAGTGCAACCGATCCGCAGCAAGTTTTCTGGTTCGAAACGTTTAAGCGGTCATTTGTATTGCACGCCACGCCGTTGTCGGTGGCCGAACCGTTCGGTGCTCACCGCAAACGCAATCCCTGTAGTTGGGTGTTTACCTCGGCAACACTTTCCGTTGCGGGCAACTTTTCCCACTTTGTTGATCGTCTTGGTCTGGGTGACGCAACAACATTGCGCTTAGAAAGCCCGTTCGATTTTCGTCGTCAGGCGGTGTTGTATGTACCTGAAGATCTGCCCGAGCCGGCCACCCCAGACTATACTAGCCGCCTAGCCGAAATTATGGTGCCGGTCATTAACGCTGCCGGTGGGCGCACCTTCTTTTTGTTTACCAGCCACAGAGCGTTGCGTGAAGCGGCAGAGTATTTGCGTTCACGGTTAGATTTTCCGTTATTGGTGCAGGGCGAGTCGGGTCGTCGTCAGTTGTTGGATGAATTCCGCGATAAAGGTAATGCGGTATTATTGGGCACTGCGAGCTTCTGGGAAGGTATTGATGTCCGCGGTGAAGCGCTGAGCTGTGTCATAATTGACAAATTACCGTTTGGTTCGCCGGGCGATCCGGTTGTTGCCGCGCGTATTGATCGTATTCGTGACGAGGGCGGTAATCCGTTTCGAGATTATCAGTTACCTCAAGCGGTGCTGACGTTACGCCAAGGCGCGGGACGGTTAATTCGCGATACCGATGACTACGGCGTGCTGGTGTTAGCCGATCCGCGTTTGATACAAAAGAGTTACGGCAAGACTTTTTTAAACAGCTTGCCCGGCATGACGCGCACACGAAAGCTGGAAGTCATTCAGCGTTTTTTCACCATGATTGCAGAAACAGGATTTAAACAACGTGAAATGTCTGGCGATTGAGACAGCGACGGATACTTGCTCGGTAGCACTAATGCTGGGCGATCAGTGTTTGGAGCTCTGCGAAGTACTGCCTCGTCGGCAAACCGAACGTGTGTTGCCGATGGTGGAGCAATTGCTGATGCAGGCGGGCGTGACACTATCGCAGTTGGATGTAATCGCGTTTAGCCAAGGGCCGGGTGCGTTTACGGGCGTGCGCGTGGCGGTGTCTGTCGCGCAGGGACTGGCTTTTTCTGCCGACTTGCCGACGGTAGGCATTTCGACGTTGGCCTGCACCGCGCAAGCAGCAGCGGATAAATTTGGCGCGGGGCATTGGCTTGTTGGTCAAGATGCGCGCATGGGCGAAGTGTATTTGGGCGGTTATGCGTCAGTGTCTGGAGAGAGAATCGTTCAGCCGGTAATTGCGGACATGTTGTGCGCACCAGAGGGTGTGCCGTCGTTGCCTGACATTTCATCGAATGAAGCGTCGGCAAGCACAGAGCATACAGAACACGCGCAGACATGGCGCGGCGTTGGCTCTGCAGATCTTTATATCAAAACGTTTCGCCAGCTATGGCCACAGCTTGGTGAGTGGCATAGTTCGACTTTAAATGCCGCTGCGAGCGCTGGAGCTGGCTTGCACGGCAGTATTGGCCTAGACGGCGAAGATGTAGAGCAAGAGGCTGTTGCGCGCCTGTGTGGCCCTCACGCAGCGGCTATCATGCCTTTGGCGCAACAGGCGTGGCTACGTGGCGATGCGGTCGCGGCGGAGCTGGCTAGGCCTGTGTATTTACGCAACCAAGTTGTGCAGGGAGCGATACGATGAGCTGGGATTTACCTGACCCTCATATCATGCCGATGACAGTACCGGCATCAGCAATCGATGTGATGGGCCATGCAAACAACTGTGAATATTTACGTTGGTTAGAAGCGATTGCGTGGGAGCATACCCGCGTACTGGGGCTCGGCTGGGAAAAATACCAGCAACTCAATCGTGGCATGGTGGCGCGGCATACTGAACTCGATTATTTAGCGCCCGCTTTTGAAGACGATGAACTCGAAGTGGGTACGTGGATTGTCGCAAACGATGCGCGTATTAGCATGGTGCGTCGCTATCAAATTATTCGCCCTGCGGATGGCGTTACGCTGTTACGCGGGCATACCCGTTGGGTGTGCGTGGCAATTGATTCAGGCAAGCCAAGACGTATGCCGCCTGAATTTATCGATGGTTACGCCATTACCGCGGTAGAGCCGCCCTCGCAAAGAAGACTGTCTAAATGACTTTTTTACATGCCTTTGTGTTGGCGCTGCTACAGGGCGTCACCGAGTTTTTGCCTATTTCCAGTTCTGCCCATCTTATTTTGCCTTCTCACCTGCTCGGTTGGCCGGATCAAGGCTTAGCGTTTGACGTGGCCGTACATCTAGGCACGTTAACCGCGGTCGTTGCGTATTATCGTCGAGATTTACTCGCCATGATCAATGGCGCGTGGAGTGGCGTCACTGAGCGGCAAATGAATGCCGATTTAAGCCTTGGCTTGCTGGTGGTGCTGGCGACGTTACCTGCGATTGTCGCAGGCGTGTTGTTTAAAGATTTTATTGAAAACGAATTGCGTGCGGTTGGCGTGATTGTTGTCACGACGCTGTTTTTTGGTGCCGTTTTGTGGTTGTCCGATATTGTCGGCACACGTAGTCGTTCTCTGACCGGCATTGGCTGGCGGGATGCGTTGTTGGTCGGTATTGCGCAAGCATTAGCGCTCATTCCAGGAACTTCACGCAGTGGTATTACGATTACCGCGGCATTGTTCTTAGGATATAAACGCGAAGACGCCGCGCGATTTTCGTTTCTCTTGTCGATTCCCGTTATTCTCGGCGCCGGTACCTTCAAGTTGAAGGATTTGCTGGAAAGTCCCCTCGCGGTTGAATGGCAGTTTATGGCGGTGGGTTTTGTGGTTTCCGCGATTACTGCCTATCTCACTATTGTGTTCTTCCTTCGTTTGTTAGATCGCCTTGGCATGTTGCCTTGG
The DNA here is from genome assembly GCA_018067045.1 of Gammaproteobacteria bacterium. Classification (GTDB taxonomy): domain Bacteria; phylum Pseudomonadota; class Gammaproteobacteria; order Pseudomonadales; family Alcanivoracaceae; genus JARGPN01. Next base: position 166,909 of record JAGPVL010000037.1, on the reverse strand, counting down.
GTGATGTATCGCTTTGCCCTTGGCGCAGTGTTGCTGTGGACGCTGTCCTAGCCGTGAACAATGTCGGGCTATTGCCGGATACCCCATCAGGTTTGCCGGGAGTCCGGGTCGCCACAATGGCGCAGGCCCGTGAAGCGCACTTGCCTCTGGTGCTGGGTTGGTTTGATAACCGCTTGGCGCTGAAAAGCAGCGAGGGAAACGAAACGCCCGTCGCGGTGGATTTTTCCGGCGGCAAGCAAGGCTATCGTTTGGCGGCCGATCGCGTTCGCCATGAACGTTTGGTTAAAGCGTTAGGCGGCATGCCCACCAAAGCACTTAATGTTGTTGATGGCACTGGCGGGCTTGGTCGTGATGCGCTGGTGATAGCACAGGCTGGTTTCCACGTCGACGTCATTGAGCGCTCTCCGATCATTCATGCATTGTTGGCGGACGGCATAGAGCGTCTGCGCAGAGAAGACAGCGCGCTGGCGGCACGTTTACGTTTGCATCTCGGTGATAGTTATCAATGGCTGGTGCAAAAAGACGTGAACCCGCAAGAGTACTTTGCCATTTATCTCGACCCGATGTTTCCGCAGCGGCAAAAAAGTGCGGCGATTAAGAAGGATCTGCTTTGGTTGCAGCAACTTGAACGTGCGCCGGAAGAAGGCGAGGCTGAGTTGTTGTTGTCAGCGGCGCGGGCGCGAGCGCAAAAGCGGGTTGTGGTGAAGCGGCCACTGCGGGCGCCGGCGTTAGGTGATCAGGCGCCGGGGTATAGCCTGGATGGTAAGGCGATACGGTTTGATGTTTATTTGACGGTTTAGGGCGGGGGTAACTGTTGGATGGCAGGCGCTTTAGCGGGCAGCCGAAATAGATTCCTAGGCCGCCTTTCGCCTGTTGGCGACTTACTTTTCTTGATTCGCTTTGCTCACCCCTTTGGGGCCGCACTAACGTGCGTTCGCCTTCACTGCGTTCAGGGCGTGCTCGTGCAAAATAAAAGTAAGCAAAAGACATCTCGTCGCAGACGAGTGAACGCGCGCTTTGTTGCGCGGCCCCGAAGGGGGGAGGCGCAGCCGAATCAAAGCACGCCCCGTTCCGCCGCCTCGCTTCGCTCGGTTCCCGAAATTTGGCGCTTCCATTCGGGTCGGCCGAGTCTGGCCTGCGGCCGCTCGTGCCTCAGCCGGCCATTCGGCCGTCTGCCCCTTAGCTCCAGCGCCAAATTCCGGCGGCTCCAGACGGGGAGTGCTGGGACTTGCTCGTCGCTTGCGCGACATCGCTTGGCCAATTCATGTTTTTCGATCTAGGCTCAGCGTGATTTTAAGCTGGGGTAAGACATAAAAAAGGCCAAACTTAATAGCTTGGCCTTTTTTGTGGAGTGAAGCAGTTCAAAGCGCAAAATAGTAGCGTCTATATGTTGTTCTTGTCTCTACTTAACCTCTTGTTCCTTCTCTACCTCCAGCGCAGGCAGGCGCGTAACGCGCTCCACCGCCTGACTGATCTCAGGCGTCAGAATTCTGCGCGCTTCTTTGTCTAATGTTTCCAAAGATTCATCGAACGCGAGCTTGCCGTGTTCATCTGCAGTGGCTAGCGCGTAGTGGTTGAGCTGGCCGATAAAGTTTTTCAATACGTTGCGATCGAAAAACTCCGGCGAGTTGAACTCATGCAGCAATGACAGTCGTTGGGCGGTTTGATAGGCCAGCTCTTCGAGTTGTTCATTGGTTAAGTTGCCAGATCCATGCTGAACGAGCAGGCGAATAATCAGCGAGAAGCGCTGCAATGCTTGAATAACAGTTTGCCCTAGGTGATCAAGCAAATCCGATTCAGCAGTATGCAGTGGTGCGCCGGTGATGGTGTCACCGTCGCGGTTGACGAGTTTTTCGTCGCACATCACTTGTATGATTTGATCGACGGCCTTATCAAGCTGCTCGTCATCATTCCAACGCAGGAAGTATTCCGTGCGGAAGAAGGGATAAAGCAAATAGACCAAACGGTGGAGCTGTTCGAGGCTAATGCTACGGGCGTTGCGGAATAGGGCGCTAATCAAGCCCGGCAAAATAAACAGATGTAGGCTGTTATTGCGGACGTAAGTCATTTGCAGCGCGGTATTTTGATCCGTGCTGATTAAATCGCCGAGCGGGTGGCGAATTCTAAACAGAAACTCGTTCTCGATACCGTATTGAATAATAGTCGAGGGGTCGGTTTCGGCAATGTCCATTGCCTCGCCATAAGGAGCGTGCTGCAAGAGCTGCAAATACAGCGCCAGTTGCCGTCTTAGTTGATCTTCATCCATGGTGTGCTTGGTAGAGGCAAGTAAGGCAAGGCTGAGCAAATTAATCGGGTTAGCGACGGCGGCATCATTGATGCGCGCGACCACTTCGTCACCCAGTTGCGTCACAACATCGCGGAACCATGTTGGCGGCGTTTCTGCACTGCCGCGATCATCACGCCATTTTGGCGCGTGGCTGTCGAGATAATCGTTCAGAGCAATTGGCTCGCCAAAGTTTACATGTACTTGGCCGAAACGGCTGCGCAGCAATGAAATGGTTGAGGTGATTAAACCGAAGACACTTTCCTTCGTCTTCTTTCCGCCGTGCATTTCGCCAATATAGCTGCGCGCTTCGATAACTTTTTCATAACCGATATAAACCGGCACAAACGCGATAGGGCGGGTGGAGTCGCGTAGGTAACTTTTAAGTGTCATCGAGAGCATGCCCGTTTTGGGCTTGAGCATACGCCCAGACCGGCTGCGGCCGCCTTCGAGGAAATACTCGATAGAGTAACCACGGGTTAGCATGGTGTGCATGTATTCGTTAAACACCGTGCCGTAAAGATTATTGCCCTTGAAGCTGCGGCGCATAAAGAAGGCGCCGCCGCGACGAAGAATAGTCCCGACAATCGGCATATTCAGGTTGATGCCAGCAGCAATGTGCGGCGGCACCAAATTATTGCGGTGCAGAACAAACGAGAGCAGCAAGTAATCGATATGGCTGCGATGGCAAGGCACATAGATAATTTCATTCTCTTGGGCCACTGCACGTAACTTATCAAGGTTATACAGACGTATGCCCGAATAAACGCGGTTCCAAACCCAATTCAACACCACTTCCAGAAAACGAATCACCGTATGGGAGTAGTCAGAAACTATCTCCATGGCATAGGCGCGAGCCTTGGCTTCGATTTTTACAGTACTCACACCTTCTTGTCCGGCGCGCTCTGCAATGGCCTCGCGCACCTGATGGCTTTCGATTAGCGTGTTAACCAAGGTGCGGCGGTGGGATAAATCTGGCCCGATCGCCGCTTCTTGCTGGCGACGGTAATGCACTCTGAGAATACGGGTGGTTTTACGGGATACGCGCTCAACATCGCCGCCTTCATCAACCAGTTGGCGCAACGACATGGGCTCGCTGAAATGGATGTAGAGCTGCCTGCCTTGGAAGAACACCAGAAACATTTTTTTGATAAAGCCCGGCGGCGACCAGTTATCAGAGAAAATGATGCGCCAAATGGAGTTTTCCTTGTCCGGGCGACGGCCCCAAAGCACCGCAACGGGCAGCAACTGAACGTCTTGCTCGGGATTATCAATCAGAAAGCTTACCAGCTTTTGCAAACGCTCAGGGTTCGCCGCCGCACGCTCTCTGCCAATCGAGCGCAGACGCTTATAAATATAAAAATAGCCACGCCGCAGCTGGTGATCGCCCACCTTAACCGATGCCAGTGGTGAGCTGATGCCTAACCGTTTTGCCTCGCGCTCAACGGCGAGCAAATCCGTCAGCGAGACATCACGGAGCACAAACACCACCGGCTTGTTCGGATCGAGACTTAACTCACCGGGCGCTTCAGGGACGGTGGAGGCGCGTGTTAATAAACCCAGTAACAGGCGTACGAAAGAAAAGAAGAGTTTGTCTAGGCCTAGCCAGGGAGTCATACAAGTACTCTGGAGGGTGATGAACGTTATAGGGTGGATTCTAATCAATGCGCGGGACAAGTGACAGAAACCTGACATCTCAGGATGTAAATATTGATGTGAGGGGGGAGTTCTTCGCCGGTAGAATTAGCTTATCTTTTGATCAAGTTTGGCCGCGTGCCGCTTGAGCAGACACTCTCTAGCCGCCGTACCCCGTGATTGATATGGTATGACGGATTATTCAACAGGAGTTTGCCGTGCCGTCGTTTCAGCCCGCTATTTTCGATAAGTCCGCCTCCCAGCATGTGTTTCTGGAGTTTGCCCTACGCCGCAGCGACAACGCTGACGCGATTAAAGCGGCTCTGCGAACGCTACGCGCTGGTTTAAACACCGACATAAAGCTGATGGTGGCCTTCGGGCAAAGGCTTTGGTCGTTACTTGATAGCAGCTTTGAAATGCCTGCTTTTTCGTTAGAGGGCCGCGTGCCGGCTACTCAGGGCGACTTATTGATCTGGCTACAAAGCGGCGACCGTTCTTCACTGTACGAAGCCGAGATGATGGTACTGGACTTGCTCGGCGCCCATTGTGGTGTGCAATTAGAGATACAGGGCTTCGTTTATCGCGACAGCCGAGACCTCACCGGTTTTGTCGATGGCATCGGCAATCCCGAAGGCAAGAAGGCGCTCGCTGCTGCCTTGGTGAAAGAAGGGCACCCCGGCGCAGGAGGCTCCTTCGTACTGACGCAAAAGTGGATACACAAACTCCATGAGTTTCATCAATTAGAAGAGGCCGAACAAGAAAACGTCTTCGGCCGCACCAAAGCAGACGCCGTCGAATTTGACGACGAACGCATGCCCGCGAATGCACACGTCGGCCGCACCGACATCGACCGCGATGGCGTCCCGCAAAAAATCTGGCGGCGCTCAGTGCCCTACGGCAACGCCCGCGAACAAGGCCTCTATTTTGTCGGCTTCAGCTGTGAGCTAGACCGCCTCGATCACTTACTACGCAACATGTACGACATGAACGGCGAAGGTGTTCGTGATCGCTTGCTTGATTTTAGTCAGCCGGTGATGAGTTCTTGGTGGTATGCGCCAACGGAGGAGTGGTTGGGGAAGTTGTGATTGGCTTTTTTTGCTTTTTTTGCTTTTTGTGGGAGCTTGCTTGCAAGCGAAAGGCTTCAAGCTAACCTGTCGCAAGCAACGTACAGAGAGGCACATCCATAACACCTTGTGGCCATTGTGAGCTATGCCTTACAGACTACTAGGATTATTTATAAATAAATGTAGGGTGTTTTGAGTTAATTGTACTTAGTAAGGAATCATATGGCCTATTTATATTTAGCAATTGCCATCGTGGCGGAAGTTATAGCAACGAGTGCATTGAAGGCGTCTGGAGAGTTTACAAAGATTGTGCCGACGGTAATTGTTATAGTCGGATACGGCGTCGCGTTTTACTTTCTGTCGATTGTCTTGAAAACAATTCCAGTTGGTATTGCTTATGCAATATGGTCAGGCCTAGGTATAGTTTTGATCGCATTGGTGGGGCTTGTTGTGTTTCATCAGCGATTAGACTTTGCTGCGATTCTGGGAATGCTCCTAATACTTGCAGGTGTCATTGTTATAAATGTTTTTTCAAAATCAGCGGGCCACTAAATCTAGCAAAGCTATGAGGCTTTGGTGCATGCAAAGTTATTAACGATAGGGAAGGCGATGCGCCCAAGCGGCGCACTGGGGTAGAGTTTTATTCTAGTTGGTAGGGGCGGACAGAGACCTTCTTGCAAGCACCATTGATTCGACAGAACTAAAAACGATTTAGTCCCTGAACGTTAATTTCTTCCGCTCTTAGAGCATCATAGTTCGCACTCTTCGGTTGTATCCAAAGTCCTAACTTCCAATTGTGTACCCTGATAGATTTGACTCTCTGGCTCTAGTTTCAGCGCCGCTTGAATGGCATTCTGCGCTTCTATCTTGCAGTGAGCTTGTTTGTATACGTCGGCAAGATTATTCCAAGCTTGATGGAATGTCGGCGCGAGCTTAGTAGCCAGCTTATACTGCTCGGCGGCTTCGGAGAGCGCGCCACCTTGATACAGCGCGTTGCCATAACTGAAACGAATAATCGATTCATCTGGATAACGCGCTGCGGCACTCTTCCACAGGTTAAGATTAGCTACGCCGCTTGAGTGGTCGACATTCGCGATGGCCGTGGCGAGCGCGAGAGGTTCGCTTTGCGCTGGCAACTCGCCTGCCGCCAACACGACAAAACCAACGTATTCAGCTTTGCGCCAATGGTTTTCAAACCATGTGGCGCCGACCTTTTTTAATTGCTCTGTGCCGGAGTGAAGCAGTAATGTCTGACCGTTTTCTTCGTAGCCAACGACGACCGAAAAATGCCACTGAGGCAGCCAGTTGAATAGTAGATTTTGTTGGATGAGAACAGGGTGGTTTTCGTCCAGCTCTGCAAAAAGGGCGGCATTGGTATTGATAGGATAAACCAGTAAACCGCGTGCGCGTGCGGCGGCAGCGAGTTCCATGGCGAGGCTACCACGTCTCTTTGGCAGCCAGACTTCTTCTACTAACGTCTCCGGATTGGTCGGCGCTCCTGCGTAGCTCAACACGCTTGCTAGCGCGGCGGGGCCACATTGATATTTTTCTTGGGCAAAAAAAGGTACAGAAAGGTATTGGCTGGGAGACGTTGCATTGCTTTCAACGCGTGAATGCGAGGGCGCCAATTGGCAGCCGTTTAATATTATTATTATCGCCCCAATAAAAAAGGCTGCCAGAAGGCGGCCCTTTTTATTGGGGGAGCGTTGGTTCGGTAACATTAAACGTGCCACCGACATAATTATACTTTAGGTGAAATGTCCGTGATTCCAAGAATTTCCAAAATCAGAAAAATCAATAGTACAACAAGAATCACGCCAAGAACGCCTTCTCCAGCGGGGATTCTATCGGCTTGATCTGCCAGTTGTGCAACTTCTGTATTGCTTAAACGCTGGAGGCGTACTTCGACTTGTTCAACAGAAAGGCCGTTTTTTTCAAGCATTGTTACCGCTTGTGCGCGTTGTAGTGCACCCATAATGCGAGCTTCCTGCGCGCTACGTTGCTCGGCGTGGAGGACTGACTCTGTGGATACCATGGCCGCGTTGGCTGCTGGAACGAGTACCAACTGCACACTTAGCAAGCAAATTGCTAAGAAGCTATTAAAGATACGTGAAGTATTCATACCGGTTTTCTCCGTTGTGAGCATTCAAACAGTAACATAATAAAGCGGTACAATGATGCAGCTGTGCGCACATTGAGAATGAGCCGGGTTATTGGTGACCCCACGTTCTGTTTTTTTTTGACAGAACCTCTCTCTAGTCGATGCCCTCAAGATAAATCTTACGGTGCTTTGGCCGCCAACAATAGCGGGCTATAAACCGCGCTCTTTTCACTCGGTAACATTAGCTCGGCTAACTGATCGTCTTTGCCGTGCCGGGATAAAATCACACGGTAGGCAAGTACTGCTTGAACATATTCGCGGGTTTCGTAAAACGGAATGCTTTCAATAAATACGTCGAAGGGAACGTTGGTGTCGGCGAGCCAGCGGTCTATGCGGTGTGGGCCTGCGTTATAAGCGGCTAAGGCAAGTACGCGGTTGCCGTTGTAGCGTTTGAGTAGGTCGCTGAGGTATTGGCTGCCGAGGCGGAGGTTAATGTCGGGTTCGCGCAGGCTGCTGGCGTCGGGACGCGGCATGTCGATTTGGTCGGCCACTTGTCTTGCGGTGGCGGGCATCAGTTGCATAAGGCCGGTGGCGCCGACGTGTGAACGAGCGTGTGGGTTGAAGGCGCTTTCGCGACGTGAGACGGCCATTAGTAGCCATGGGTCCACATCGGTTTTTTTGCCGGCTTGTTCAAATTCCTCCTGCATGGCGGCGGGGAAGCGCCAGCTTAAAACGTTGCGTTGGCGAGAAAAAATCGCCGTTTCGACGGAGAAGTGAAACCACTTGTTCGCCAATGCAATGTTGCCCAGTGGAACGAGGTCAACGTTGTCGCTTTGACGCATAAGGTGTAGCCATTCGGTGCGGGCGAGGCTCACTTCGTTCATGGCGACGAGCCATTGAATACGGTTTAGTGCTTGATTTTGGATATCGTTGAGGGTGACTTCGCTGGATGGCGCGGGTGTGTCATTCAATTGATACGGGGTGCCAAGACGTTGCGCGGCGAGGAAGCCCCAAAAGTTGCGCTCTGAGGCGGCGAGACGCAGATAGACGTCGCTGCCTTCTTTATTTTGTGCGGACAGCGAGCGGGCGCGCCAGTAGCGCCAGTGGGAAGAATTCTGTTCGCTTTTGGGTAGTGCGTTGATCCAATTGTTTAGCGCTACCCAGTCTTGATCGATCACGGCGCGCCGTGCGCGTTGTTCTAGCAGGCGCAAGTTAGTGGTGCCTGCGAGGTATTTTTCGAGCCACACTTTGTTGTTGGGTAAATCACGAATGGTCGAGAACCATGCGATGCGCGCCAAGACCGTGTTTTGGTCGTCGTCGCTTAGTGAAAACCGTTTACTGATAATCGGCGTGAGTTGGCGCGCGTAGACGGGGTCTTTGTCGGCGAGACGATGGAGCCCGGACAGTGCGAGCTGAATGTTATGTTTGTTTGGCATAAGCACGCGAGTCTCGCGTGGTTTTTCATAGAGGCGCAGTAGTGTGTCGGCGCGCTGCGCAACTTTTTTGCTATTGATGGTGCTACGTAGGTAGCGCATCAGGCTGCTGTTGTTGTCGTGAAAGGCGAGCACCATGCGTTGCCATGTGAGTTCGTCATCGAGCTGGCCGCTGGCGCGAAGTTCATTGAACAGTGCGTCGCAATTGTTGGGTCGCGATTGGCCGCTAAGCCAAAGCTGTTTGGCGCCACGCAGGGCATTGCTGCGATCGTCGCTGAGTAGAGATTGATAGTAGTAGCAGCGTAGTGAGCTGGAGCGTGGCACGCCTTCACTGACGGCACGCAGGGCAGACCATTGGCGATGGCTGCCGTAGTAGCTCATAGCGTCGTCGCGCAGTTGGTCGGCGAGTGGTGAGTGGTCGTGTTTACGTAGCCATGTTTGCACTTCTGCGAGGCTATCATCGCCGCGTTGCACATTGGCGCGAATTTGTTGATAGCTGAGGTAGGGTGCTAAGGGAAAGTGCTCGGGCAATTCGGCTTCAAGCGCGGCAAGGTCGTTCCAGCGTTTTTCTTTAGCAGCAAGAAATGCCCGTTCGGCCAGCGCTACTTGCGCTGCAGAGGGCGACGGGATGGTTTGCTCTGATTCTGACGCGTGCGCTACGCTCGACAGTACGCTGGAAAGAGAAATAAAAAGCGCAATAAAAAGCGGCCATCTGATGAGCACTGGGCTCTCCTGTTGTTAACAATACGCTATTGAAAATACGTTCTGAAACGTTTGCGGTGTCGCCAAAGAAATTGCGGCAGCCAGTTGCTGATCGAGTGAAAATGTTTGTGACTGGATCGCTTTGGGCTCTGGCGTGCAGGGAAGGGAGACGAAGCCTGCCGCGCCAAACGTCGGTCCAGCGAACTCAGTAATGACTTTAGTCTAGCGGGATTGTAGGGGATATGTTGTGAAGGTTCGTAACCAACCTTTTCCGTTTCGGCTTGCGGTGCCCGTTCCGTGTCTACTGCTTCACAGTTTCGCGCTTCTAGTTTTTGAACAGACTGTTGAGCAGTGTCGGGCTGTCAAAGTGCTGGCGACCAATAAATGCGATGGCGTGGGTGCCAGGCTGGCGCATGGCGCCTGCTGAGGGGACGCCTAGCGGCCACAAGATAAGGCGCTCGCGACGGGCGCTTTGGGGGATTAGGCCGTCGTTGCGGTAGATGCTTTTAAAGCCATCACCGACGGGCATGGCGCGTAACGCATTCGCGTCGCTGAGCTGATAGCGTTCCATGTGTTGGCCTGGCACGAACTTCTCGACTCTGACGATGTAGTGGGTGTCTGGCTCGACGATCAAACTCACGCGGTTGCTGCGGGCGTTGGGCACAGGAGACGGATATTGCACGGCGGCGGCGGGGCCGTCGTTCGCGGGGACCAGTCCATTCGCGACCCGATAGGTCTTGTGATAACAGCCGCAGCCGTGAATGGAGTCATACATAAGCACTTGGCCGTCAGGCTTGAGTGTCACGCGCCAAATGATGCTGTCCAGATCGCCGCCGTACAGGTCCATGCTGCCTTTTTTGGGGCGTTCGCTAAACCAAAACTGATAATTCAACTGCAACAAGTTGTGGCCGCGAAAGTGTGTCCAGCTGAGCCAGCTGTAGGCGGTCGGTTGGCTGTAATCAACTCGGATGTTTTCGGCGTCGCGGGTGACGGCGCCCGGTTGGTTGTATGTCAGGGTATTGGCCACGCTCAGCACGGGAGCGTAGTGAGAAAGCAGGGCTTGGCCGGCGCCGTAGCTGGGTGATGGCACATCGAGCGGGTTGCGGCTGAGCATTTCCGGTGGCGGCGGGGTGCCGCGGAAAGGCTCGGGCACATAATGACGAATCGGTAGTCGGAAGGGGCGTTTAAAGCGTTTCGCCATGTCGTCGCGATAGGTGTTCATGGACGGACGGGCGAGCAATTGAGTGATTTTATAGAGGCCGAGCACGCGGTTGCGGGTGGAATAATTGTCGGCAATGTCGATGCTGGGCACGCCGGGAAAGCCGGAGAGTGATACGAGAGTGTCGACGCACTGTTGTAAGCGTTGGCGCCAGTCACTTGTGACGGTGAGCAATGGGTGTATGGGATCGAGCTGCTTGAGTTCGAGGGTGAGTGCGGTAATGGCTTCGTTGCCGGCGAGACGCAGCCATTGTTCTTGTTGGGCGTCGGTGGCGGTGGCGGTTTGCAGATAAGCGAGCCAGCGGTTTGCGCGCAGATAAGGGAAGCCGTCGATGCGCGCACTGGCGGCATCGTTGACGCCCGCGTCGAGCACGGCCTGATCTAGCGCCAGTAGCCAGTTACGACATTCAAGACTCGCCTGGGCGGACTGGCCGCACAGGATGAGAGCAATCAGCAGTAGAAAGCGTTGCCACATAAGTTGTTAGAGATTCCAAGGCGCGCGTTACATGACGCAGGCTGTACTGGTCCGCTAGCCATTGTGGGACATTCCCGCCGGCAGCGACCTCTTGTTGGTATGTCACTAGTGTAGTGTCTTCGGCGGCGAAGATCGACCAGCGCGCCCGTGCAAAGGGAATGCGGATAACGCCGCTTTGCCGTGGCAGGGCATCTGGCTCTGAGCGCATCTCGATAATGGTTGGTGATTGGCCGTGGCGGATGAAGCGGTTAATGGCGTCGCGGGGGCTGGCAAACAGGTTGCCGCGGGTGAGCATATAAATACGTTGGCCGGGTTGTGCGTCGTCGGGCAGTGGACGCACGTCGATAAGGTCCGGCATCCATTGGATAACATGGCAGGGTTGTTCGAGCGCGGCGAGTAAAAGCGCGGGCGTTGCGGCAACGTGGGTGCTGGCGCTGATAACGTCTGGGCCTTCTTGTTTGTGGCGTTTGACGTCGACTGCGTTGGCGGTGCCGCTGATTAAAAGGCATAGCAGTATGGCGGCTCGCGCCCCGTACGGCGCCGCGGATTTCTTATAAATAATTTGCATACAGCGCCCGTAACTTTTTGCCATCCAGTGTCTCTCCGTCGATCAGATTTGTAAGCATGGCTGGCAGCACGGTTACTCTGACCGTTGCCGGGCGAATCAGTAACTTGCCGGCAGGCAAAGCATCGGCGCTGTTGTGCAAAACAATGGGAATAATAGGGACATTGGCTTGCTGGGCGAGCCATATGGCGCCTTCGCGAAAGGTGCCAAGACGACGATCACGGCTGCGCCTTCCTTCGGGGGCGAGGGCTATGGCGTAGCCATCTTTCAATGCGGCCAATGCTGGAGCTAATGACGCCACGCCAGCGTGCGACTCTCTGTCGACAAAAACGGTGCCTGCTAATGCTAGCAAGGGGCCGAGTAGTGGGTGACGCTTAAGTTGAACCTTGGCAATGCCGACCACATCTTTTTTCAGCAAGGCCGCAACGATGAGTGGGTCGGTTGCGCTTTGATGATTAATCACAAAAACAGCAGGGCGGACCGCAAGCAGGTTATCGTTGTCTTCGACGACGAGCGTGATGCCGGCAATGCGCGTGCCGAGCGTGGTAATGGTGGGTAGTGCGATGGCCAACGCGCGACGTTTGCCGAGAGGCAGGCAAGCGAGGAGCAGCGTAATGCCGACAAGGGACGGAATGATAAACGCGAGCAAACTGCGAAACAGGATCATTGCCTTTCCAAATTGTTATACTGCGGCCATTGTTATGCTGGGCCTCGGATAATACGGGGCGCGACATGAGGTGCGGCATTGGCCGCGATAGAGATTAGGCGCGATTTATTACTATGGAAAATACCACTCGACTGCTACAGCGTCACCAAGCGTCGCTATTGTCGCGCCATGTGTTAATGGTCGGCGCCGATGACTTGGGGTTAAAAGAGCTAACGGCCGCGTCGTTGCATCTTCACTCCGATGATACGTCATTACTTGCTGAGCAGGCGGCGATGTTGCCTGTGATTGAGAAGGCGACGGATTTATTGGTCGTTATTCTGCCGAAATCTCGGGAGCAGTTGGCGTTTTGGTTGGCCTCATTGGCTGGGCAGATTCAGGCGCCGATGGAATTATGGTTAGTGGGTGCATCAAATGGCGGAGTGCGCGGTGGTGTAACCACGTTAAAGGCGTTTACCGATGAAGTCGTGCAGCGCGATAGTGCTCGGCATTGCAAACTGTTTGTTACGACGCTACTGCCAGCGGATTTTTCGCAGGACGCGTTTGAGAAAACGTGGCCGTGTGATGTCTTTCCTGCGAATTCGACGCTCAAACCTTTTCAGGTCAGCAGCTATCCCGGCGTTTTTAGTCATGGCCGTGCTGACCCTGGCACCGATTTATTATTGAAAACTCTTGAGCCATTGACGATGCGTGGCTCAGCGTTGGACGTGGGTTGTGGCGCGGGTGTAATCAGTGTGGTCTTGGCGCAAAAAGGTTGTGCGGTGACGGCGGTGGACGTGAGCGCGACGGCGGTTTTCGCGGCGACGCAAACAGTGCAAAAGAATGGACAGAAAGCCTCCGTATTTTGCAGTGATGTGTTTAATCAGGTGCAGGGACGGTTTGATCAAATTGTCACGAATCCGCCTTTTCACGATGGCACGCGCCGCACGACGGCGGTGACGCAGCGTTTAATCGAACAGGCACCTCAATATTTGGCTGCGCGGGGTGTGTTGTGGGTGGTGGCGAACCAAGGTTTGCCATACGAAGATTGGTTGCGTGGTGCGTTTACCTCAGTTGAGGTTGTGGCGGAAAATAATCGTTTCCGCGTTTGGCGTGCACAGCGGTGACATTGGGTTTTTCTGAACGGCTATCGCATTTATAAACGTTGCGTTGCTTTCATCCATTCGATGCAAGCGCTAACCATATCGGACAGTGGCACTTGATCATTGAAGCCGAGCTCTAGCACGGATTTGCTGCCATCGGCTCTTACGCGGTTGGTCATCATGGCGACTTTTTCAGGGGTAATGGCCGGTTCTTCGCCAGAGAAAATCGCCAGCATGGGATAAATCTTACCAGCCAGTTTGATCAGTTGGGCGGGCATTGTTTTGCGGGGCGCTTTTTTGTCGAGTAGGTAGCTGATGGTTCTCGCTAATTCAAGAAAGCTTGCTTCGATGCCAGCAAGAATATAGTTCTCTCCGCTGCGGCCGCGTTCGTACGCGCTGATGTGCGCGCGGGCAATTTCCTTTACATCACAAAAGTTGCCTCCCCCTGGGGGGACGCCGGGAAGCTTGCCCTGATTAATCAACGCAATCATTTGTGACCAGTTGTGGGTGTCTCCTGCGCCAATAATTCCGCACGGATTTAAAATAACAGCATCAAGCCCGTGCTCAATCCCCTTGCGTACTTCCAGTTCAGCCAGAAATTTGCTGCGGCCGTAGTTTAATCGGGCGTCGCCGGTGTTGGCGCGGGTTTGTTCACTTATGACACCTGAATGTTGTCCCCAAGCGGAAATAGATGAAGTGTGAACAAAGCGCCCGACACTATTGTGCAACGCAGCGCGCACCATGCAGTGCGTGCCGCCAACGTTATCTCGGTTTTGCTCTAGGTTTTTTTTGTGCCACATGCTGGTATTGCCGGCGATATGGAAAACGGCATCGCAGTTCTTCGGAATCGCGTGAAGCATGCATTCAAGTTCGTGAAGTTTGCCGGCAACGGGATGTGCCCCAAGCGCGGTCAGCGCGGTCGGGTCGCTTTGTGGACGATGCAATGCCGTGACATGCCAGCCGGAGTCGACGAGCATGCGTATGACGTGGCCACCAACAAACCCCGTACCACCGGTCACAAACGCTGTGCGCGTCACTCTATTTGGCCTAATGCTTGTTGGTTCATCGGGTGGTTTCCGGCGCGGTCATCTATGTGCTCCTGAACTGACGCTTTTATATTACGAATCGGAATCTCGGTTCGACACACGTAAACGTCGCTTACGCTGAGTGCTATACATACTTGGCAGTCAACTCCTATGACAACGATTACGCAAGAGGGGTTCACTGAAAATGGCTGCAAATGTCTCTGAAAATTAAACGACGGTCGGGATAGAGACCGTGCTGAGTGCGGAGAGGAGGTTGGAGCGGGTGAAGGGAATCGAACCCTCGTATGCAGCTTGGGAAGCTGCCGTTCTACCATTGAACTACACCCGCCGAATCATGCTTCCAAAATTTATATTGGCATTGAACAGTGTCGGAATTGCGCGACGCATGCAAGTGTGACGAGAGAGCTTGTGCGTAGTAGTCGTTGCGTAATACCTGTTTCGTAATACCTGTCAGGACCCGGTTTTTCAGTATTCATCAGGCACAGTGTTTGATATGTACGGTAAAGAAACACTGTGCTGATGATTACGCTGTTCTGAAACGTTAGTGATTATGCCCGCCGGGGCCATGCGCGTGGCCGTGCTCTTTTTCTTCGTCGGTGGCGTCGCGAACGTCAACAATATCGACGTTAAAAGTCAGGGTTAGGCCTGCCAGCGGGTGGTTGCCATCAATATCGACGGTTTTAAGGCCAACTTTAACGACGGTCACCATGCGGTTGCCCTTGTCTGTGCTGACCGCGACTTGCATGCCTGGGCGTAGTTTCTTTCCAGCATGCTTAAGATATTTTGCAGACACGCGCTGAAGCATCCCCTCCTTGCGTTCGCCGTATCCGTCTTCTGCGGCAATCGTGACATCAATATGATCACCTTCACTTTTTCCCTCTAGGGCTTTTTCAAGGCCAGAAATAATACCGCCGTGGCCGTGCATATACGCAAGCGGCTCCCCTTTACGGGAATCTTCTATTAAGTCGCCCTGTTCGTTTTTCAGGGAGTAGTGGAACAGAACAACCTTATCTTTCTCAATCATGGACGTGTCTCTGAATCATCATTATTGGGGCGCGGCTATCTGGGGTGCGCTTGGCGGACCGAGTGAGTATAGAAGAGTCGACGGTGTATTTCATTCCCGTATAGGTCTTGCCTAACTCTTAGACTATCAGGCAAGACGATGGGTGAGGAGGATGTTAACGTGAGTATCGGAAAGGAAGATGTCTAATTTCATTAAGTTTAGGGGGCTGTATGAATAATCCGTATCAAGTGCCGCAGGCTGAGCTTGCCACAGAGAGTGGCGATGTTGAATACGTGGGTTTTTGGATGCGAGTGGCTGCGTCACTGGTCGACACTATTTTGATGATGATGATCATTTATCCGGTGCTGCTGGCGGTGTACGGCGGTAGTTATCTGACCAAGACCACGTTAACGGCGGGCCCGGTTGATATCCTGATGAGCTACATCTTTCCGGCAATAGCTGTGCTGGTTTTCTGGGTCTACAAATCCGCAACGCCAGGAAAAATGGCAGTAAGCGCTGTCATTGTCGATGCGAAGACGTTGGGTAAGCCCTCAGCTGGACAGTTGGTTCTTCGTTACCTGTGTTATTACGTTTCTGCGATACCATTGCTGTTAGGTATTTTCTGGGTCGGTTGGGATAAGCGTAAGCAGGGCTGGCACGACAAAATTGCTGGTACGGTGGTGATACGAAAGCGTGGTTAATCACATGCTAGGCGTTTTCGCCGGTTAGGCCTTTATCGGTAGGGGCTAGTGTGCAGTCAAAGTGATGGAGCACTTTTCTCGTTGCTGGTAATTAAAAAGCGAACCTCATTCGAGGTTCGCTTTTTTTGTGCCGAGTGAGAGGCGGGAGGTTGCTTAGGTCTATGTTTGCAAGTGGGTTGCGATTCGATGTTTTTGTACGGGCTAGGCGAGTTTAGTTTTCTCTGCGGCCATCGAACGAAACCACTTGGAGGTGTTTTTCTAATCCGAGATCGGTCAGCAATTTTTGTACGGAGTCTTTGCGAACGGGCTTGCTGAGAAAGTGATCCATACCGGCATCAAGCATTCGCTGGCGCTGCTCTTGCAGTACATGCGCGGTTAGCGCGACGATGGGCGTGTTTTCGAGACTAGCTTGCTTTTCGATGTCACGAATGCGTTGTGTGGCGGTAATGCCATCCATGACAGGCATTTCGCAGTCCATCAGCACGAGATCAAAAGCGCCGCCGGCTGCGCGGTAGGCGGCGGTAGCTTCTTCGCCGTTTTTGCATAGCACCGGTTGGATTTTTAGAGCGCCGAGAATAGCGCGGATGACGTCACGGTTTACGTCGTTGTCTTCTGCAACGAGAACGCTTAAATGATCAAAGCGCGCGTGTTGAGAGATGTGCTGTTTCGTCTTGCCGGGAGTCTGCTCTTGCTTAAACTGTAACAGGGTACGCAATGAGGAAGGTGTTACGGGCTTAGGGATGCTATTCCATGCGTCAGCATTGCTATCAATGCTGGCGATAATAGTCACTTTATCTTTGCAGCGACGCAGGAGGTCGGCGTCTTCTTTGCTGGCGTTTTGCAGCAGGAGAAAGTCGATCAGCAAGTGCTCATAACGGCTGGCCATTTCAAGATGGCTCAGATCGCTGGCAGACGTCACGGTTGCGCCAAGATGGGTGAGCATGTGTTCAATGGCGTCAGACTCGACCTGCGTGGGGGATAACAATAGCACCTGTCGGTTTGTTTGCTGCGGGATATGGGCTTGATCAGCATGGTAACGGGGCAGTGGCAGCTCAAGCCAAAACCGTGACCCTTTGCCCGGCTCTGAATCTACGCCAATTTTGCCGCCCATTAATTCGGTAAGCCGCTTGCTTACGGCAAGGCCGAGACCTGTGCCACCAAAGTGTCTTGAGGTGCTTTGGTCAGCTTGGGTAAAGACCGCGAAAATGCGTTCGATTTGCGCAGCAGCAATGCCAACACCGGTGTCTTCCACATCAATACGCAAACAGTCACGGCTGCCACTCACTGACTTTTCGTAAGCGCGGACGACAACGTGGCCCTCGCGCGTAAATTTCAGAGCATTGTTGACGAGATTGAGCAGGGTTTGCCGCAGGCGCACAGGGTCGCCGTATACCCAACGCATGCTATCCAAGCGAATATCCATAACAAGCTGCAGAGACTGCTGCCTAGCGACGCCTGCAAATGCGCTGACGGAGTCTTCGACCAATGCTTGAACGTCTACCGTGGCAGTTTCAAGTTGCAGTTGGCCTGCTTCAATTTTGGAAAAGTCGAGGATGTCATTGAGAATGGCGAGTAAGTTTTCACCAGAGTGCTGCATGAGCTTGAGGTAATGTTGCTGGCGGTCGTTGAGCGGGCTGTTAGCGAGCAGATCCAGTACACCTACGATGCCGTTCATGGGCGTGCGAATTTCATGACTCATGGTGGCAAGAAATTCGGTTTTGGCAACGCTGGCGCTTTCTGCGCGAATGCGCTTTTCTTCGCTCTTTAGGTTTTGTTCTTGTTCTTTGAGTAGTGCGACTTCAGCTTTTTCTCGTTGGTGAATATCTTCGCGTAGGCTCTCGCGCATTTCATTAATGGCATCAGAAATATCTTGGAGTTCATCGCGGCTTTGTTGGTAGCGGGCGAGCCGGAGTGGCGAGTGTAGCCGCGAAATCGACATCTCTCGGGCGTACTCTGCAATGGTACGTAGATGGCGACCGAGTAGGTGGCGTAGTAAAAAGATAATAATGACTGCGATGATCAGTGTTTTGACCAGTTGGAATAGAACAATAAATGCGGCATGTTCGCCGACGCGTTGGTATAAGGCGTCGCGGCTGACTTGTATGTGGAGCACGCCGAGTTCTTCGGCGCTGCCGTCGCGTCTGCGATAAATAATGGGGTAGCTGTGGGCGCGATTTCCGGAGACGGCAACTATTTCTTCGCCAACCCGTAGATGGCGAGTCTGACTGTTCCAGTCTTGCCACTGCACCTCTGCGCCGGAGACTTCCGGTAGGCGTAGCAATCCTTCGAGCTGGACGCGTAATTGTTCTTCGTCGAAGTTCCAGAGGCTGCGCTCGATGCCGGGCAGGGTGGTGAGCTCAACTTGCTCAAGGTCTTCTTCGATATCGGATAGACCGATGTCATATTCGCGAGCAAGCAGTAAAAGAATGGCAACGAGGGTGATGATGGAGCTGACCAATAGGATCGCCCCCATCAGCCGAAAGGCTAGCGGGTTTTCTGCGTGGAATCGGCGAAACTTTGCAATCATCCCCAGGGCCCTCCATGAACCTGTCGACGTAGCCTTCATATGTACCTACTGCGTGCTCATTGCAGCTGTTACACGACACCCTGTCTATGCCCTTTAAGCGAGGCGTTTAAAGTGTAGCGAAACAGGCGCAGCGGATACTAGCATCATTGCCAATGGTTCCAGCATGCCAGAAATGCGGGCAAGTGACACTGATCACAGTTTCATGCCGCCTGTCATATTGGGCCACTTCGACTGGTCGGTGTTTTAAGTCCGACCGTGACGAGTTTTAAACGAGGTTCCTGCCATGTCGCCGTTAGGCCGACTGGTCTTTCCCAACCAACCGCAGGTGCCGGAGCTGCTCTGTCTCGATGCGATCAAGGCGCTGTAAACAGCTGCGGAATGCGCGACTAATGCAGGTCGTATTGCGGATCATTTCGACTTTGGGCCAGCTGGCCTTTTCGCCGCTTTGAATAAAATCACGCACGTCGGCAACGGTTGGGTTGGTGAGCGCCCGCATGAAGCTTAACGGTTGTCTTGGCGGAATAAGATTAATATCGCCTATGTATTTCTGCCGCAGAATAGATTCGATTTTATCGAGCACAAGACCTAGGTCATTGGACTTCACTTGTCGCTGGGCAATGTTAATGATGTATCGCGAATTCATAGTGACGTTGCGCAACGCGAGGTTCGCCATGGCCGGAATCAGTCGGCCGCCGCCCTTGCGCGATAGAAAAGGAACAATGTGCGGGTTGGTTTGGCTAACGATGGAATGGTTTACGCCATACAGTCGTGCAAGACGGTGTACGGGCAAATCATTTTTAATCGAACCATCAACCCATTTTCGGCTAGGAATATAAGGCACTTTTTCGCCGTCGATATTTTTTGCCCACAGGGTCACCGGCGGGTAGATGCCAGGGATTGCACAGGAAGCGAGTGAGGCTTTACGGATCAGCACGTTCGGTGATGTGCGACGGTTCAGCAACCGGCTGTGTTGGTGACGATCGTAGGGGCTAACGGTAATGTTAATTTCGCGTCCGGTTTTCTGGTAAGCCTCTTCAAAGGTTAAATCCGGAATGTTTTCTTCTAAGCACGATTCTAGGTAATTTCCGTCTAGCACTGGGCGTCCGCGTACCAAGCCTGTCCAGCCGATTGCCTTAAAAGCTTCAAGGTAAATATTTTCTGGCTGTAATTTTGCTTTGAGTTCGGAGTCATCATGGGTGCCAAGCACCGCGGCAATAATAGAGCCCGCGCTAGAGCCGGAAATAACCGTCGGTAGCAGGCCTTGCTCCCACAGAGTATTGGCCGCGCCGATATGAAAAAGTCCGAGCGCTGCGCCGCCAGATAGCATTAGTCCGGTTTGGCCGTATGCGTGACCGGTGGTTTGAAAGAAATCGAGTTTTTCTTTCAATGGGAATTCTTCGAATTCGTTGTCGCAAAGATAATCGAGTGATTGGCATACTTCATTCAGATAGCGGGTAACCAATGTTTTGGTGCCGACGCGCGAATGAGAATAAAGCGCGGGGTTAGAAATGTTGCCAAGGTTGCCATGTAAGCCTTCGTGTAAATGGAACACGAGCTTATTCACGTCATGGCGCTCACGCGCTTGGCGGATCTGGCCAAGCCGGTTGCGGATGAGTTCGTAATCGTAATAAGGCGCGCGGTCGATCTCTTTCCACTGCTCGGCACCGGAAAGTCGGTCGTGTTCAAGGCTGGCTTCGTACCATTCCTGATAGGTGCTGGCATGCGCGATGGCGGCATCTAACTGCTTCAGGGCTCGCTTCATATCATGGCTCTTAATCGTTTTGAGTTCTGATCGGATTGGCCTCGAGTATAGCGATATGATGGGACTGTTCTAATGCTTTTGTCGGACAAGAAGACGGGTTGGAGGCTAGGCTGGCTAGGATTGATCCTTGTCTTGTTTGGTGCGGCGATGTATCGACTTGTCTAGGCATATCTTGGTTGTGGCCTTTCTACTGTGAGTTCATGGGCCGCTGTTGACGCCATTCTCCCGGTGGACAGCCGCAGCGCCGTTTGAATGCGCGCTGAAAGGAGCGGGTGTCGGAATATCCCAGTCGCTCGGCGATATCTGACTGTGATAATGCTGTGTCGCGCAGTAAGGCTTGGGCCAAGTCATCACGTACTTCGTCGAGCAGCACCTGCCAGCTGGTGTCTTCGTCTTTAAGGCGTCGATGCAGGGTTCGTTCCGCCATGCCTAAGTCTTCGGCAACTTGTTCCTTGCGAGGAATACTTTTTTCGATGAGCGCTCGTATGCGCAGTTGCACACGTTGCGACAGGGAGCCGTTGTCTAGGCCGAGTTCGCTGAGCTTTTGTGCTGCGTGGGCGTCGAGAGTCGAGAACAACACGGGATCGGGTTGGCGCAACCGGTGTTGAAGCAGTTGATGCTGAACAATGAGTGCGGAGTAAGGCTGATTAAAGAGCACTTCGCAGCCGAATACTTTGCGGTACTCGGCGACTTGGCTTTTGTCAGCTGGTGGACTGTGTTCTAGCCACACTTGTGTCGGGTTTAGGTCGTCGTTGTTTATCAGCCAGCGGGCGTAGCGTACCCAAGAGCCGAGAATATTTTCAATTAGGTGACGTCGAACGGGCTGGCGTTGATGTCGGCAGAGCCAACGGATTTCGATATTGTTTTCATCAAATGATCGAGTTTCGGTAATGCCCATGTCGCCGACGAGTTTCTCATACAGCGTAACCCGCGACAGGGCTTCGAGCATATTGGTGGCACTCATGGCGATGTAGCCGATGACGCTATAAGAGCCTGGTTGGACGAATTGTGATGTCTGCAATCCAAATAACGGATTGGCAGACTGCTCTATAAACCAGCAGAGCAGGTCTTCAAAGCGCTCGCCTTCAATGCGCGCTAGGGGATTGTCCAGCAATGCCGGGGCGATGTTGACTGCTGCCAACCCTTTTTGGGGGTCAAGTCCGGCTGCTTCTGCGCTGACTAAGTATTGGTTTAGCGCAGCGCTGGAAATAGTGCCTAAATCCGTCATCGATGTTCCTGATGGTGTTTTTATTTTGATTTTTCAATTTTTCTTGGTGTTTCGCACAGGAGAACTTGCAGCTTTCAGCGCGTCCTAATTTTGCACGTCTTACGTCGGGGTGTCGCGCGCGGACAGCTTAATGGTCGATGTTCGCTTATGTTCGGCATAATTTGTCTGCGCGGACTGCTGTTAGTCGAGTTTAAAGCGCACGCTGACGTTACGGCTAATCGTGCTGGTGCCTGCGCTATAAAAGCTATCGGACTGGGTGCTGGCTTCCATCATCATAACGGGGGCTGGCATACCATTGTGAGTGCTGCTTTCTTGTATGACTAAGGCTTTGCCGAGTGTCCGACCTGCACTTTGCGCCAAGATTCGTGCTTTTCTCTGTGCGTTTTGAACCGCCAGCTGTAAGGCTTGTTCGGCGAGTGCGTCGGTATTGCTGATGTGACTTTCGCCTGGGCGAATATTGGCGATGCCGGCGTCGGTGAGTACTTGAAGCGCCTTTGTATAGGTGGCGAGACTATCGATTTCGATGATCAGCTCGCGCTGCGCTTGGTAGCCCACTAATTGACGTTTCGGCTGCCACTGCCACTCGGGCTGCATGTTGAGTGATAAAGCGCGGATATCGCTCGGTGTTATGCCGAGGGTGCTGAGTTTGGAGGTTGCCGCATCAATTTTTTGATCTACTGCTGCTTTTAATGCTGCGGTCTCTTGGCCGCGTGCTTCGGCACTGGCGCGAATTTGGAAGCGGTCAGCGGTGGCTTCGATTTCGCCCAGACCACTGACTTCGATGTATTCCAGCTGCGTGGTTGTTGCGGCGTTTGTCGACAGGTTGGTGGGGAAGTCGCAGCCGACAAGCAGTAGTGGTAGCAGCAGTGTTAAGGCGGAAGAGTGAATGTACTTCATTGCACGGTCCTTTCATTTTTCGTGTTAATGGTCAGGTTAGTTTGCATCGGAGTCCCGGTGGCTAGTGAATGCTCAGATTAAGGGTCTGACAAGAAAGAATGGCATGTGATCCCGTCTGCTGTGCAATTTTGCCGCAGTGATTGTTTGCACAGGCCTTGGTCGCGCTAGCGTCTGCCCCTATCATGGCGGACCTTGAGGAGTGATGCGACATGATAGAGCAGCAAATTAAGCAGGCGTTGTCTGAGGTCGTGCCGATGGAATTAGGCGTCGATCTGATTTCGGCAGGCGCGGGCGTTGAGGTGCGTGAAGGCGAGAGCCAGGTCGCAGTGTCGGTGACGCTTGGCTATCCGTTTGAATCTGTAGCGGATGTGCTGCGCCAGCAGCTTGTGGATGCGTTGTCGCCGCTGGTTGGCGCGCGTCAGCTATTGTTGCACTTGGAGCAAAAGATTGTCGCGCACCGACCGCAGGCAACGCTTTCGCCTGCGGCGGGTATTCGCAATGTTATTGCCGTGGCGTCCGGTAAGGGCGGTGTGGGTAAGTCGACAACGGCAGCGAATCTGGCGTTGGCATTGCACGCCGAGGGCGCGCGGGTCGGCTTGTTAGATGCAGATGTGTTTGGCCCGAGCGTACCAACCTTATTAGGTGTGCCGAAAGGCACTAAGCCTGGTGTTAAGGATGGCCGTTTCTTTTTGCCGGTGATGGCCCAGGGGCTGCAGACCATGTCGATGGGCTACATGATCGAAGCGGACACGCCGGTCGTTTGGCGTGGCCCTAAGGCGAGTGGCGCGTTAACGCAGTTATTTTCGCAAACGCTTTGGGATGACCTCGATTACTTGATTATTGATATGCCGCCGGGAACCGGCGACATTCAGCTGACGCTGGGGCAGAAAGTGCCGGTTGCGGGCGCCGTGATTGTGACTACGCCACAGGATTTAGCGTTGGCTGATGCGGTGAAAGGTATTGAGATGTTTCGCAGTGTTGGGGTTGGTGTACTCGGCATTGTCGAAAACATGTCGATGCATATTTGCAGTGAATGTGGTCATGCGGAGGCTATTTTCGGCCATGGTGGTGCGGATCGTTTGGTCGAGAAGTACGCTACGGTACGCCTTGGTGCGTTGCCGCTGTCCATGGCGATTCGTCAGCAGGCGGATGCCGGTGAGCCGACGGTTGTCGGACGCCCCGATAGCGCGGAAGCCGTGCTATACCGTCAGGTGGCACGGCGTGTTGCGGCGCGGCTGTCGTTGCAGCAGGCAGCGCCGTCCGCATTTCCGCGGGTGATCACACACGGTTAGATGGACGGGCCTCAGCGACAAGGGCGGGGAATAAAGCGTGAAACGGTTTCCACCAACCTGTGGCTCCGTTAACATGCGCAAACTCGTTTGTATGCAGTTCGGCGTTATAGGCGTTTGAGTGCGCCAACCGGTACATATCGGTACTAAATAGAGGGCAGTCATGAGTATTAAATCAGATAGCTGGATTACTAGAATGGCGCGCGATCACGGCATGATCGAGCCGTATGAGGCCACGCAGATTCGCGAGGGTGAGAACGGCAAGGTGATCTCTTATGGCGTCTCCAGCTACGGTTATGACGTGCGCTGCGCAGAAGAATTTAAAGTGTTTACCAATATTCACTCTGCAACGGTTGACCCTAAAAACTTTGATGAGAAAAGTTTTGTCGATATTCGCGGAGACTACTGCATTATTCCGCCAAACTCGTTTGCGTTGGCGAGAACGGTTGAGTACTTTCGTATTCCGCGCAATGTGTTGACTATTTGTTTGGGTAAGAGCACCTATGCGCGGTGCGGTATTATCGTTAACGTCACGCCGCTTGAGCCGGAATGGGAAGGTCACGTTACGTTAGAGTTTTCCAATACGACAACATTGCCCGCAAAGATTTACGCTAATGAGGGCGTTGCACAAATGCTGTTCTTTGAGTCTGACGAAGTTTGTGAAACATCCTATGCTGACCGTGCCGGTAAGTATCAAGGTCAGCGCGGCGTGACATTACCGAGAGGTTAATAGGCGGCCAAGAGATTAATGCAAGAAGATTAGTTTTTGCTTGTTAATAAAAAGCCCTAGTTTACTAGGGCTTTTTTGTGTTCGCGTTTTGTGCGCTATAAGTAATGACTTCCAAGGGGGTTAGCTGCCCTCGGTAGAGCCTTTGGCGTCAGTTTCTTCGCTGGTTTTACGCGTAGTGCTTTCTTCAGCAGTTTGTTGTGCGGGGGATTCGTCGTCAATCAGGGGGTTGATGGTTTTGTTGACTAAAGGGCCGTCGTAGTCACGCATAATCAATTCGCCAAATAGGGCGCGGTTCTCAATGTGCTTGGCGCGCACTAACATGTAATTCAGTTTTGGCGCTATCCAGAAGAGGGTGCGCCGCTCGCTGTCTTTTCCGCGTTTCTTCTCCACCAGCAGTGTATCGAGCTTCCCCAGAGGCGTGTCTAGTTCTTCTCTGCCGATGACTTGCATATGCTGCTCACGCAAACGGTCGCCGTATGCGCTGGTGGCATTAAATTCTTTGTCGCCGGTAGCAAATACGCAGCGTGCTTTGAGCAAGATAGTGAGATCGTCGAGTGTGTCTTCTTCTATTTTTAGGGTGTGTGTTTCTTTGGCCTCTTTGGAGATGACCTGTGGCGGCGACCAGCTAAAAGTCATGTCATGGTTGCGGCGTTTGCCAAAGCCGCGAAAGCTATGCTGATACTCGCTGGTGCGCGGGTGGCAGTCTTTCCATGTGAAGCGGCTTTTTTCGGTGTTTTTAACGAGAAATGATTTTACGTTCATTTCCATTTCGTATTCATCGGAGTTTTCGGTTTCACGTAGCCATAAGTCGGCCTTAATCGTTGTCGGTATTTTGCTGACATAGAGGCGATATTGAACGTGAAATGGACGAAGCTCTTCGGCGCTGGCGGATTGAGCGAGAAGCATTGCGGTAAAGCAAAGTGCACTTAAAAATAAACGCGTTGTCATGCTTGTTTGTGCTCCGAGTCTACCGTTAAAAACGTGGTAAATGAGGGTCAATATAGGCGCGCTTTATGGTCGTCGCGTCTAGTCTGTGTTTATGGCAAATCAGAGAGTGATATGCCTAGGGATGATATGTCAATTAGCGCGAAAATTTCTTTAGGGTCATGGTGTGCTGCTTGTCGTCTTCGTCTTGAACCATTTGCACCAGCGCATAGCCGTGGTTCTTGGCAAACCACATTGAGGTTTGGCGGCTGCTACCCGGCTCTCGAATACGTTCGATCTTGACTGTTTTAAACTTGCCCGCGGGTGTGTTCAATGTTTCTTCGCCGGCGTGCCGGTATTCGATGTGATCAAGGCCGCGCTCATCGGCGATATCCATGGAAAGATCGTTGCTGCCCTTCGAGAGTAGGCATTGTAGCGCCAGCGTGTGGGAGAGTTTGTCGGTGGTGCTGTTGTTAATCGGGTAGTGGCTTTCCTTCGCGGCACGGATAACACGCGCTTGCCCAGCTTGATGGTTAAAGAACATTTCAGCATGGCGTTTTTTGCCCATACCTTCGCGCTTATAGCCGTAGTAGTTACTTAGCGGTGTGCATTGCTGCCACGAAAAAATAGTCGTTTCTTCGACTTCACCAAGCCAGTTGTCGGCGCTAACGGTCATTGCCCAGATTCCGTCGCCGCGATACTCAAGGCGTCGGTCGGCTTTAATTGAGAAGGGGATGCCAGAACTACTGAGGCGAAACTGTTGCTGGAAAGCCGCAATGGGGGGCTCGGCATAAGTTGGTGTACTGATCAAAGTGCTGACGAAGGTGAGTAGAAAAAGGCTTGTCAGAGAGAGCCGAGCGCTTTGCGTCCGTAAAAGGGAAGAGGGAGTTATGGCAGCGTTAATCTTGCCAAGGGTGTTGATAGCCCTGTTGCGGAAGCGTTTCACCATCCAGCTGCACTCCTTGATCATTCAGTATCACACGGCCTTCGCAGCGCCAGTTCAGCACTAGCGGATACAGGGCGTGTTCTTGCAATTGTACCCTGTTCGACAGGGTTTCTGGCGTATCGTTCGATCGCACGGGGACGACCGCCTGTGCAATCACTGGGCCGCCGTCGAGTTCCTCTGTCACAAAGTGAATGGAGCAGCCGTGTTGCTGGTCTCCAGCATCTATGGCGCGTTGATGCGTGTTGAGGCCAGGGTAGAGAGGGAGGAGGGATGGGTGGATGTTGATGAGTCGCCCTGCGTAGTGACGAACAAAGGTGTCGGAGAGGATTCGCATAAAGCCGGCCAAGACGATGGTATCTGGCTGAGCTTTATCAATTTCTTCGATCATGGCCCGATCAAAACTTGCCCTGTCAGGAAAGTCTTGATGGGCGAGCGTGCATGTTTTGATGTTAGCAGCGGTGGCCCGTTCTAGGCCTTTGACGTTGGCGCGATTGCTCAGCACCAAGGCGATGTCAGCACTGACATCGCCTTGGGCGACCGCATCGATGATGGCTTGTAGATTCGTGCCGCTGCCACTAATCAGGATGACAAGCCGATGACTCACTCAGTAACCCCGGTGAGGGTGACGGTGGCTTCTTCGTTATTGGCAGTCTCAAGCTGGCCGATATGCCATGCCTGTTCGCCGAGGTCAGCCAGATGAGCTAGGGCTTTTTCAAGTTGGTCGTTCGGTACGGCGATGACCATGCCAACACCGCAGTTAAAGGTGCGGAACATTTCGAAGGTATCGACTTGGCCTTCTTTTTGTAGCCACTGGAATACGCTTGGTAGCGCCCAGCTGTCGGTGTTGATGACGGCGTTGATATTGGCGGGTAAAACGCGCGGCAAGTTTTCTGGCAGGCCGCCGCCGGTAATGTGACACAGCGCATGCACATCAACATTCTCAATCAGGTTGAGAATGTTTTTCACATAAATGCGAGTTGGTTCGAGCAGTGCGTCGATTAGTGGCTTGCCGTCGATGTCGACATTGGTGTCATCGGCTTGTTCAAGAATGGCGCGAATCAGCGAATAGCCGTTTGAGTGGGGACCGGATGACGCAAGGCCAATAAGGGCGTCGCCCGCGGCAACGCGGCTGCCATCAAGAATTTCTGACTCTTCGACGACGCCGACGCAGAAACCAGCGAGGTCGTAATCTTCGCCTTCATACATGCCGGGCATTTCAGCGGTTTCACCGCCGACGAGGGCGCAGCCGGACAGTTCGCAGCCCTTACCGATGCCTTCGACAACCCGTGCTGCGATTTCAACGTCGAGCTTGCCGGTGGCGTAATAGTCGAGGAAGAACAGTGGTTCAGCGCCACCCACAATGAGATCGTTTACACACATCGCGACGAGGTCTATGCCGACGGTGTGGTGTTTGTTATGAGTCATGGCAAGGCGTAACTTGGTGCCGACACCATCTGTACCTGCTACCAGTACTGGGTTGTTGTACTTGCTTGGAATGCGGCATAGCGAGCCAAAGCCACCTAGGCCGCCCATAACTTCGGGGCGTGTGGTGCGGCGAGCGATCGGGCCAATACGTTTAACCAGTTCGTTACCGGCATCAATATCGACACCCGCGTCGCGGTAGCTAAGTGGGCGTTTGCTGTCGGTCATGGATGGCTCCTGTTGGCGATGCGCCTGTGTTGGCAGTTGCTTGCGTCGGTGGCGAGTGGCACCTGTCGAGGCGGCGTATTTTAGGGTGTCCCTGAACTTATTTCATCCCGAACTTCCATCAATGCAGGCTATTTGATCATTTATATTTGTGGGAACGAAAAATTCCTGAAGGAATCCCTTATTTATCGGGCTGGCATGTGGATAATGTCGCCATTCGACTAAATGGATAATGTGCATGACATTGTGGATGAACTTGTTGTTGCGGGCCCCGCTGAAGCGGTTATTAAGCGTGCCGTTTGTTTTACGTGTGCCGCTTGCGTTGATATTCGGCGTTTTAGTGGGGGCGGCAGCGGCGGACGAGCTGAAACTGGGTTTTGCTGAAGCGCCTGTGGCGGACCGCTCCCCCGACGCACGGAGCGATGCGTTGGCTCAGGGGCTCGACCAAGTGTTGGTCAGGTTGGTCGGCTCGCGGCATCTTGATGCTATTCAAGGCCTCCAACCGGTGCGTAACAAGCCGTCGCAGTGGGCTCAGCAATATAGCTATGGTCAGGACGATCAGGGGGCGGCAATACTTTCAACGCGCTTTGACGTCAACGGCTTGTTGTCCGGTTTGCAGTCCGCCGGAGTGCCCGTGTGGGGGCAGACGCGTCCTGATGTATTGGTGTGGATGGTCATTCAGCGTCCAGGGTCTGGGCAGATGGTGGATCGCGAGATGATTGATCCTGCTGCACAGGCGCTACGGCGTGGAGGGCAGGAGCGTGGTTTGCCGTTGTTATTGCCATTAATGGATGGGCAAGATCGCGCGGCGGTGTCCGTTGCGGATATTCGTGGCCACTTTGACAATGTTGTCGGTAAAGCCTCTGAGCGATATCAAGCGCCGCTTCGGCTTTCAGTGGTGTTGTACACCGGCAGTCAGCCACAGATTCGTTGGCGGTTATTTCGCGGTGTGGAGTTACTTGATAGTGGCGAGTTGACGACAGCGGATGAAAGCGAAGCGGTGGCGGCGATGATTGACCGCGTCGCTGACCGAATGGCGTCGGCTTATGTGATTTCTGCGGGCGGTGGTGAGGCGTTAACGCTGAATGTGCAGGGCGTGAATACGTTGAAGCAGTGGGATGCGCTGCAGGGGTTTGTCGCTCGGCTAACAGGAATTGAAGATGTACGGCTCGTGCAGCTGGACGGCTCGTTGGCGCGTTTTAATATTACCTTTTCGGGTAGCGTGGAGCAGTTGCAGCGGCTACTGGCGTTGCAACCCGGTTTGGCGCCGTGCGCAGAGGGTGGCGCGAGTACAGATAATGCCGCTTACAGGGGCATGGAGCGTAGCGTGGCAGCAACAAATGGTCGTGCAGCAGAAACGGTGCCTGTAGCGGTGCCCAGCTTACCTGCTTATTGCTGGCTGGGCGGATGAGCGCACTGAGTCATCCGCAGTTGCCACTTGCGTTGCCGTTGCGTGAGCATAGTACGCTTGATGGTTTTGCAGGTGTCGATAATGCTGCGCTCGTCGTCGCTTTGCGGTCGGCAGCAGACGGACAGGGGCAGGTCTACGTGTATGGGCCTGGTCGCAGTGGCCGTTCACATCTACTTGAGGCAACCGTGCGTCATGCGCTCGATAAAGGGCTGGCAGCTTGCTATTTGAGTGCGGCCGAGTTGCTTACGGCCCCTGTTGGGGTGCTCGAAGGACTTGAGGAGATGTCGTTGATCGCTATCGATGATGTTGACCGCTTGGCGGGTAACGCTGAATGGGAGGAAGGTTTGTTCCACTTGTATAACCGCGTCAGAGATAGCGGTGGTAGCTTGGTCTTTACCGCTGCACAGCCCCCTAGCGGCGCTAAGTTTTGTCTGCCTGATGTGTCTTCAAGGTTGGCAGCAGGGCCTGTTTTTCAGATTGCTGCGCTGACCGACGCGGAATTAGTGGCTTTGCTGGTGAAGCGCGCCGCGGCACGGGGGCTGAGCGTGTCAGAGGATGTGGCGGTATTTGTTGTGAATCGCTGCGAACGCTCGGCGGGCGCGTTGGTCGACTATCTGGTTCAGCTCGACCACAGTGCTCTTGTCCACCAGCGCCGCCTCACTGTGCCTTTTATTAAGGCTGTGCTGGGCTGGTAAGTTAGGGAGGCCGCCATATGGGGTATCAATGGCGGAGTTAGCGTGGCCGAGGGTTACAAAACTATAACAGCGGGACCGAGCCGCCTCTCGCTAGAATCCCCACTGGATGACTCTAACTTGTTGTCAGCTAAAGAATTCGTACCTGCGACCCTAGGCTTTTTGTAATGGGGGCGTATTAAGCTCGATCGAACGAGCTTCACCATAAAGACAAATGAAAATAACAACACATAAGGCCGCTCAAGGCCGGGGTAAAAGTATGTTCTTGCGCCACTCTTTTTTGCGCCAGTTTTCACTACGCCAGTTAGTAACGGCTGCTGTTTTTCCGGCATTTATGCTGTTAAGCCCAAGCTCCTTTGGCACCACTTACGAAATTACATCGACTGATGATGTTGTCTCAGACGATGGCGTTTGTACGTTGCGTGAAGCGATTGCTGCGGTAAACAGCCGTGTGGTGGTGGACACTTGTCCTGCAGGAAGTGATAGAGACCGTATTCAGCTGGTAGAAGGCGAGTCTTATATTCTCGACACCGAACTGGTTGTCGGTGGTGGAATGACGGCCGGCGCAACGTCGACCAATATCAACCCAATTCTCACCATCGACGTTATTCCCCTCGATCCGTTTGATGACGAAATCAAAGAGAACCCAACGCTTTTTGCGGCTGATAGTGCGCGTATTTTTAACGTCCTCAGCGGCGCAGGCTTAATTATTAACAACGTAACGCTTGATGGTGCGGTTTCAGGCAGCGGTCCAACCGACGGCTTCGGTGGTTTAATTCGAGCGGAGAGCGGTGTTCAACTGGGCCGTAAAGCGGTGCTGAAAAATGGTCAGGCTACCTTCGATGGGGGTGCGATTTATTTGGCGACGGATAACGCGTCACTTTCAATCGAAGATGCTGCATTTTTATCAAATAGCGCCGGCGGAAATGGCGGTGCGATTGCAACGCTGCCGAGCCACGCAGGCCTTATTGTTGCTGCAACGCTTTATATGGAAGACAACATTGCTATTGGTGGCGGCGGCGCTATTTTCTTAGATGGTGCCGGTACAGGCTTGGTAGTCGAGAACGCAACTTTTTACGGCAACAGTGCTGCAGATGGCGGTGCTATTCGTCTGCAGGCATCGGAGCGGACGTTTGCGCTTAATAATGTCACCATTGCAGGGCAAGAAGGCGGCGGCGGAATTTCCTTTGCGGTTGCTTCGGCGCCAGAAGATGTTTCTGATTTTATCGGCAATTCGGTGATTGTCGGTAATGTTGGTGGTAGCTGTCTGGACGATGATGCCGGAGGCGCGACGGTTGATGCAGCATTCCTCGCGTATGTTTTGAATGAGGGTGATGAATGCCCGAATGATCAAACAGGTTTTGTCGGCGTAGCGGAAACTCAAAATGATGAAGGCAGTGCGGACTTTTCAGTGCTGGCGGGTTTAGACAGTAGCGACGCCAAAATTGATTGCCCGGCAGGATTGGGCAAAGCAGGCTGTAAGCCATTTAATTTTGAAGGTCACTGGGGCGGGTTTTTGCCAAGCCTTGAGGACACCATTGGCGCTTCGGATGGCGTGCCAACGGCGTTGAACTCCGCCAGCCCTCTAGGTTCTACGACCAATACTTGCGCCAGCCTTGATCAGCGCGGTAATGGGCGTGCGGATGATTGTGATGCTGGCTCCATTGAGTTGACCGCGGCACAGGGTGCTTTTGATGAATTTATTGTTGTCGAGGCAAAGCTTACAGAGTTAAACGTGATTGAGAATGATTTGGGCGATACAGAAATTGATTGCTCTTTGTTGCCGCCGCTGTCTTTGCCTGGAGATTGCTTGATCGTCATGGTGCCGCCGACTAAGGGCAATTATACCGTGGAGATGAACGCGGATAATGTGCCGGTGATTATGTACCGATCCTATGCAGGGGTGCATGGTGTTGATCGTTTGACTTATCGCGTACCGAAAGAGGCGATTGTTGGGCAGCTAACTTATGCCGGCGAGGATCCAGGCGCCTTGGCGAATATCGTAGTAGAACCCCAATATGGATTGCTTGAATCAGACAGTATCGGCAGTTTTTCATTGTTTACGTTGTTCGTTGCTGTGATGTTGGGCGTGGTCCGTCGTGTCGGCGCTCGAGCGGCTGCGTTGGCCGTATTGTTGATGTTTGGCCTATCAGCGCAAGCCGCAACGATTACGGTAACAAGTCTTGTCGACGAAGTTCTATATGACGGCTCAGACGGGTTGTGTACATTGCGCGAAGCGATTGCAAATGCTTTTAATCCGGTTACGGCTGACTGTGCATTTGGTGATGCAAACGGTACGGATATTATTATGTTGCCTGAAGGGGTGATTGTACTTCAGGGGACGCTCAATATTCCGCTCGCGTCGTCGATTGAATTAATAGGCACCGGTGCTGCGGATCAATTGCCTACGAGCTCGATTATTGATGGCGCTGGAAGCTTTAGAATTTTTAGCGCGGCGTCAGCATTAAAAATGTCGGACTTGGTTTTGCGCAACGGTTATACGACGGGTAGGGGAGGCGCTGTTTTTACCAGTGCGAACCTAACGCTTGAACGCGTCTCCTTGATTGACAACCATGCGGACCAAGATGGCGGTGCTATTTTCTTGAGTTTTAATAGCGAGCTAAAGCGCAGGCTCGTTATTACGCGCAGTGAGTTCGATGGTAATTCTGCGACGCTGGCCGGTGGAGCTATATCCATGGCCGGTCAAAATCAGAAACATGAGCTGCAAATTGAGAGTGCTAGTTTTATTGATAACACGGCGGGCTCTACTGGCGGCGCTATGGACGTAAACCTGCCTAAAGGTGGCGACCTGCGTATCGCGAATTCGACGTTTTATGATAATGACGCCGCAATAGGAGGGGGCGCATTAGACCTCCAAAATGCTATTGCCGCGGTCTATGTTATGAATTCGACCTTTATCGACAACGGTACGTATGCAATAGACCTAGGCGATATCGATCCTGAAGAGGTGTCGGTACAAATGCATAACTCGGTTTACTTTGATGCTAGTGGTTCTGCCTTGTGCTCATCAGGCACGGGCGCGTTTAGGTCGGAGAGTTTTAACGCCTTTGGAATGAGGCCTGCACAGCCAAGTTCTTGTTATGAGGCGCCGGATGTTCCCGCCACGCCGGTAGTGTCGGAGAGTGATGATTATCCAGAGAGTGATTTAAGGTCGATCTTGGATGTGACCAATCCAATCCCGGCGGGTGGCGAGGGCGACGCGTTTGTACCGACGCACTTTGCGATTGATGCCACGGATATTAATGCCGCGTATTTGTTGGATGCGGGCAAGAGTATACCGGCTGATTTGGTTCGAGGATTAGATTTTCCGCCAAGCAGTTGCAGAGAGAGCGATACGCGCAGTTTGCCGCGTAGTGCTGGCGGGCGTTGTGATATTGGTGCTTATGAAGCGCAACTGCCAACGTCAGTGGATGACGAAGGTTCGAATGCGAAAAGTGTTGGTGGCTATGCCATTATGGATGTGGTTGAGAATGATGTTGCAGGAGAGGGTAATTTCATTGTTCCATACGCGATCGACCTCGATCATATTGATATGAATGACCTAAGCGTACAGACGTCAATGCCTACCCCGGGTTACAGCTACTTAGATTCAGGCGCAGCGACGGTCAACCGGCCTGGAAGCGTACGCTTAGTCGGTAACACTACCCTAGAGAGTCTCGAAGAGGATTGTGGTTGGGATGTAGACCTGCGCCCAGTTGGTGCTTTTGACGCGTGCCTCGTGCGTTACGACCCCCCAGCGTTTGATGGCCCGGATAGGTGTAATGATATTGAAGACTTTACGGATACCTTCACCTATGCGGTGATTGTTAACGACGACGCGTTAATCGTTGATGATGAAATTGAAGATTTTATTGGTACAAGCTACAAAACCGTGCCAGCAACGGTCACCGTATCCATCAAAAACCTTGGGCCGTCGGCGCCAAATAAGACGGTAGTGGCTTCTCCTGGAGATGTGGTTGTGTTTCCGTTTGACGTGACGGACCCAGAGAACTTTGCGATCGAAGATGACTACGAATTAAAGCAAAAGCCTATTAACGCTAAGTTTCAGTTGGTTGATGGGAAGCGAGTGTATTTGGGTACGGGCATTATCGTTGATCCAGTCGGTAAGAAGGTGACGTATTACCCCGATAACGTGTCGAGCCCATTTGATGAACGTTTTTCCATTACCTACAAAGATGAATGCGGCGCGTCTGGTACGACTACATTCGTTATTGATTATCCCCATCAAGGTTCGTCAGGGGACGTGTTGGGCGGTGGTGGTTCGATGGGGTTGGGGGGCTTACTGGTCATGTTGTTGCTGGGATATCGCAAACATCGAGTCTAGTAGCTATCAAAAATCGTATAAAAATGGGGGCTGATAAGGCCCCTTTTTTGTGGGCGAGTGTTTATCATGGCGGTTGTCGGCTTGCGTGTTAACGTCGGCCGCAGAACTTTTAGCCGTTTGCTGTCATACACGGCAGATTAAGTGCGCCATGTTTTCTGTGTGCGCACAATGGATCGCCGGCAAATGTAGCGAATGGTGTGACGGCTTTATCTGTAGGAGCAGTAATGGAAGTATCTAGTAGTTGGGATCTTGTTATTTTAGGCAGTGGTCCAGGCGGCGAGGCAGCGGCAATGCGCGCGACAAAAGGCGGCTTACGCGTTGCCATGGTGGATAGAGAGTTGAGTGTCGGTGGCAGTTGCACCCACCTCGGCACTATTCCGTCGAAAGCGTTGCGTCATCAGGTGCGCCAACTGGTACGCCATTATCGTAACCCCCTACTGCACGGCATCATCGAGGCCCCGCGCGTTAGCTGGCCGCAATTGGTGGCCCGTTCGAAGGATGTGGTTGATGCACAGGTGGGTGTTCATATAAACCACTACCAGCGTAACCGAGTCACCATTTTTCCTGGTCATGGACGCTTGGCAGGCCCAGGTAAGGTGATCGTGAGTGGTGACGACGGCAACGAAGTTGAGCTAGAAACCCGTGACGTTTTGCTCGCGACGGGTTCGCGCCCATATCATCCCGACGACGTTGATTTTACTCATCCGCGCGTTTACGACAGCGATACGTTGTTATCGATGAAGAACACGCCGCGCCATTTGATTATTTATGGCGCGGGTGTGATTGGTTGCGAATATGCATCCTTGTTTGCTGGTATGGGCATTCGGGTTGACTTGATTAATACACGCGATCACCTGCTTGATTTTCTGGATACGGAAATAACGGATGCATTGAGTTATCACTTACGGGAGCAGGGCGTGACGGTCCGACACGGCGAAAGCTATGCCTCGGTGGAGCCAGACGATCATGGTGTGACGCTACGCATGGAGTCGGGAAAAAGTATTCGTGCTGACGCGCTACTGTGGTCAAACGGTCGCACAGGCAATACTCAATCTGTGGGTCTAGAAAGTGTCGGCCTCACTGCTAACGGCCGTGGTTTGCTCGAAGTGGATCATCGCTATAAAACGGCCGTGGCGGGTGTTTACGCCGTGGGTGATGTCATCGGTTGGCCGTCGTTGGCGAGTGCGGCCTATGATCAAGGCCGTTATTGCGCAGGCGGTTTATGCGGTGAAGTGGAAAAACGGGTCACAGATGTGCCGACGGGCATTTATACCATTCCCGGTATTAGTTCAGTGGGGAGTACTGAGCAAGAACTTACCGCCGAAAAGGTGCCCTATGAAGTGGGTCAGGCATTTTTTCGAGATCTGGCCCGTGCGCAGATTACCGGTGAGCAGGTTGGCATGCTGAAACTGTTATTCCACAGTAAAACCCGTGCGGTGCTGGGCATTCACTGTTTCGGTTATCAGGCTACGGAAATTGTTCATGTGGGGCAGGCGATTATGCGTCAGCCCGCACCGAACAATACGATCGACTACTTTATCGACACGACCTTTAATTATCCGACGATGGCAGAGGCCTATCGAATGGCGGCGATTAATGGCATGAACAGGATTCGGCGATGAGCGTACGAGAGAGTGTTCAGGATTATTACGGCAAGGTGTTGACGGAAAGCGCCGATCTGCAAACAGATGCGTGTTGTACGGAGAGCGACGTACCCTTGTGGTTGCGACCAATATTGTCAGCTATTCATCCTGAGGTTAGTGATAAATATTACGGCTGTGGCTTGGTGGCACCGGAACAGTTGGCTGGTGCCTCAGTGCTTGATTTGGGTAGTGGCAGTGGTCGAGATTGTTATGCTCTTTCTGCACTCGTTGGTGAAACCGGTCGCGTGGTCGGGGTCGATATGACCGAGGAGCAACTTGATGTGGCTCGGCGCCATCGCGATTTTCATGCGGATGCGTTTGGTTTTCCGCACAGCAATGTTGAATTTCATCATGGTTACTTGGAGACATTAGAAAACCTGCCGTTGGCGAACAATGAATTCGATGTTGTCGTGAGCAACTGTGTGATTAATCTTTGTCAGGATAAACAGAAAGTGCTCGCCGATGTTTGGCGTCTGTTGCGAGAAGGTGGCGAGTTTTATTTTTCGGATGTCTATGCGGATAGGCGCATGGATGAGTCGTTGCAAGACGATCCGGTTTTGTATGGCGAGTGCTTAAGCGGTGCTTTGTACTGGAAAGATTTTCTACGTCTTGCACAGCAAGTAGGTTTTGCAGATCCGCGCTTAGTCACCAGTAGACCGTTAGCGGTCAACAATCCCGCGTTGCAGGAAAAGTTGGGCGCGACCAAGCTCTGGTCAGCGACATGGCGTTTGTTTAAATTACCTGCGTTGGAAGACGCCTGCGAAGACTACGGCCAAGCGGTGATTTACCGTGGAACGATTGAGCATCACCGCGACGTGTTTGAACTGGATGCGCATCACTTCATTGAAACAGGAAAGGTGTTCCCTGTGTGCGGTAATACTTGGCGGATGCTGCAAGAAACGCGTTTTGCCGAGCACTTCGAATTTATCGGTAATTTTTCGACCCATTACGGTATTTTTACCGGCTGCGGTGTTGATGTTCCTTTTCAAGATCCGTTAACGGCGGCTAACGGCGCTGCCTGTTGCTAAAGCGGTCATTTAAATCGGTGAACTGTATTGCCGGTTTCGATTATCGCTCTTGATTAAAGTGCTCAGTGGTTTCTTGACGGGCGGCGCCGGACTGTTTGATTAATATGTAGGTTGCGCCAGTGGCGCCGTGCTGGGCTTGAGCGCTATGCCATGCCAGCACGAGATTGCTTTCAGCGAGCCAATGCATGACGTAGCTTTTCATCAGCCCTGGCGTAGGGCTGTGGATACCTTTTCCATGCGTAATCAGAACGGTACGTAAGCTGTTGTCTGATGCATTTTGGAGAAACTGCTGAACCAGCATGCGCGCTTCTTTAATTTTAATACGATGTAAATCAAGCTTCGCGCCAATCTCATACTTTCCTAAGCGCAGCTTGCGGTAGACCCCTTCCTGTACGCCGTTCTTGCGGTGACCGACGATATCCAGTGGGCCCACTTGGCCAATATGTTCTGGGTCGGTGAGCGGGTTGTCTGTTTGTAGTGCCCCCAAAGCCGCTAACCGGCGTCGTTCAACACTGGCAGAGATAGCGGGGCGCTTTGCTCTGGCATTAGCGTGGCCATCAATGCGATCACTCTCGGGCAGCCTTTTTACGCCACTCATTTCGCTGAGAAACAGATCTTTGTCGGTGTCGGTCATCTGAGAGTCCTGTTGTGCTCTAGGAGGCGCATCTAAGGTCTTTCGTGTCGCCACCGCCGTATCGCCCCTTCGTCTTATTGCATGGTAACGCAGCTGGCGGGACACTGGGGAGGATTGTCGGTACGGAGAACATCATGCTCCAGAGACTGCACCGTAATAACCTGAGTTTGAACGTCCCTATATCCGCCACGGAGACGGGGCTGCAGCTAGGACGGCTGTCCGACCTTTCCCTTGGCGGCTTTTGTTTGGTGGGGACTGGCTTGCCGCCAGACGAGAGCATTGCGGCTGTCGATGTACGCTTGCCGTGGCCAATGCAAGGCGTGTCCCGTATTCGTCTTGATGTGGAGCAGCGGTGGTGCAAGCGAACCACCGGAGGGCGTTGGCATGCCGGTTTCCGCATTACCAGCTGTCCAGACGATGAGCTGTCCGCGTTGGACCATCTCTCGGCAAGCTTCTCAATCCATTCACGCTCACAGGCCTGAGCCGTTGATGAATGCGCTGCTGCGTTCACATGCTATCCTCGATTGGTGTACTAATTGATGGCGTGACTGCGTGCGGAAGCAGGCGGCGGTGCGAATGGATGGCTGACGAAAGGGGCGGGTATGGATTGGAAGCAAACTGCTGAGCAGGGTATTGAGCAGCTTCTAATTTATTGGCCCGCTATCGCCGCGATTACCACGGTCACGCTTTCTAGCCTGACAACACTGCATCTTGTGTTTCATAAGCGCGACCCGCGCGCTGCTGCTGCGTGGGCGGGTTTGGTCTGGCTGGTGCCGGTTGTCGGCGTCGTCCTTTATCTTCTTCTTGGTATTAACCGCATTCGTCGCCGTGCGCGCCAGCTAACGGGCGGCGAACGCTATGCCATTACCGGCTGGCGCGCGGCGGCCGAGCCTGCGCCGCAGTCGGTAAATTTACATTCTCTCTCGCAGATGGTCGGCGTGGTCACAGGCTTGCCGCTGACCGGCGGAAATGCGATGTCGGTAATCGACAGTGCTGATGCGTTGTCGAAGATGGTGCAGGCGATTGAGCGGGCCAAAGAAAGTATTTATTTAATGACCTATATTTTTGGTAACGATAACGCCGGCAAAGCGGTAGTTGACGCGCTGCGGGAAGCAGCGGTACGCGGCGTACGTATCCGTGTTCTCGTTGATGGCGTCGGTTCCTTGTACTCGATCCCGACCGTTGTTGGTTCGTTGCGGCGTGCTGGCGTGCCTGTCGCGCGCTTTTTGTATTCGTTGGCCCCGTGGCGAATGCCGTATTTAAATCTGCGCAATCACCGCAAGCTCCTGATCATTGATCAGACGGAAGGGTTTACCGGCGGCATGAATATTCGTGCAGGCTATCTCGGAGCGTCGCCGACTACGCGCGATATTCATTTTCATATAGCGGGCCCAGTGGTGGGACAGTTGTTGCGTAGCTTCGTTGCCGACTGGCAGTTTTCCACAGCAGAGGTGCTTGATCACAGCTATCGAGGCGCGGCGGTGTGTGGGGATGTGATGGCCAGAGGTATCAGCACAGGCCCCGATGCGGATTTTGAGAAACGCCGTCTTATTTTGCTCGCTGCCATCGGCCGCGCAGAGCGCCAGATTCGTATTGTGACGCCGTATTTTGTGCCGGATCAGGGTATTTTAACGGCGCTGAATATCGCCTGTTTACGCGGTGTTCATGTTCAGGTGGTGCTGCCAGAGCGGAACAACCTCCGTACGGTTCAGTGGGCATCTATGCATATGCTGCGCTGGATGATCGCCGATGGCTTAGATGTGCGCATGTCGATTCCACCTTTTGATCACAGCAAAATGATGACTATAGATGGCGCTTGGGCGATGGTTGGATCAGGGAACTGGGATGCACGTAGTTTTCGTTTGAACTTCGAGTTTGATCTCGAATGTTACGGTGAAGGGTTTGCTACTCAGCTAGACGAGCAGATCGATCGACGGATCGCGTTGGCCCAACGGCTTGACCGGGCGGCGTTCGAACGGCTTCCAGTATGGAAAAAGATACGTAATGCGCTGGCGTACTTGCTAGAGCCCTATTTATAAAGACCCCTCTAGCGGACCCAAGTGGGAATCAACATAGCGTTAACCGGCGCACACTCTGCTCTCGTGACCCTTCGGCGGAGCCGTTCATTGTAGTAGCATTGCGGCGCCGTGACGGCGCGTCATCCTATGGCGGTGCCCGGTTGCAGGGCTATTCAGCGGGAATCCCTCGTTAGCGGCACAACAAAATAATAACAACACAAATAACGCTAAATTGGTGGGTTGGGGGCAGGGATGCAACGAATTATCAGGCGCTTGGCGGCGTTTAACATCACACTTTTTATGTCATGTATTCTTCTGCTCCCTTCTTTATCGATGGGAGCTCCTTCCGCGCTGGCTGGCACTCCGCAGGCGGAAGCGCGCGATTGGGTGCTGATTACCGATAAAGATGGTGTGAAGGTTTATCGCGCGCACACCGATGACTCGCCGATTAAGACCTTTCGCGGCGAAACAGACGTCAGTTTAGAGGACTTTCGCAGTATCGGCGCCATTATGGATGACTATGATTTCGTGAGCAGTTGGTTGCACATGGTGTCCGAGATCGAAGGTTTTAAGCGTCCTTCGCCGCATCGTAGAGAGGTGTGGTTAACGACGCGCTTACCGTGGCCTGTGGCAGATCGTGATGTGGTGTTGGAGGTGCTCATGGAGCAAGACCCCGAGACCTACACCGTTCGAATGCCGTTTCGGCAGGTCGTGCGTATTCCGGATAAGGATAAGTATGTCCGTGTTCCGCGCATGGACGGTTACTTGGAATTTGCGCCCATTGAGCCAGGTCGTATTCACTTAACCATTGAAGTGATTCTGGATCCAGGCGGCCGCCTTCCGGCTTGGCTTGCAAACCTTATCTTGCGCGATATCCCCTATTTTTCATTGAAGAGCTTTAGAAATGTTGCCAACACAGAGCGCTACCAAGGTGTCGACCTTGGCTACTTTGACGTGCCGCCCGGTTGGCCCGGCAATAACAATGAGATGTCCGCGGTAGCGGCGGCTAAGTGATGGGGGCTGATAGGGCCTAGTAAGACGGGTAAAGGCGAGTAATGGGAAGCAGTAGCCGTACCAGTAGCAAAGAAAGCAGTAGGAATAACGCTTAACGTAGCAGTACATGTCTGTGCTGAGAGCACTGGCGTCCCCGGCAGGATTCGAACCTGCGACCTTCCCCTTAGGAGGGGGACGCTCTATCCAGCTGAGCTACGGAGACATTCAGTGCAGCGCATTATACCTGTGCAGGAACATTTGTCAGGGCCTTGTGTTCCACGTAACGTTTGCTCATCTCAATCATCCAATGACTTTCGCTTATCTCATACATTCAGAGGACGGTGTTGTACGGCTGTTTGTATGTCATCGCCGCCCGTTGCCTCGCTTGGGGTTACGCTGTTTGTAGGCGCTTAGGTTATATCAAAGGCAATCTTATGCGTGACTCACGAGCACTATTAATTAAATCGACGACGGATTTTCCGGCGTTGCGCCGCGTTGGCGCCCGTGTTCTGCAGGTGAATGTCGGCTACCTGTGTAACTTGTCATGCGTGCATTGTCACGTTAACGCGGGACCAATGCGTACTGAAATGATGGATGAGGCGACGCTGGAGTTGTTGCTAAGCGTTATTGAAAAAGGTGACTTCACAACCTTAGACTTAACCGGGGGCGCACCAGAAATGCATCCAGGTTTTCGACGTCTTGTTCGTGCTGCACGCATGAAAGGGTTGGAAGTAATTGATCGTTGTAACCTCACTATTTTGCTTGAGCCAGATTACGAAGACATGGCTGCGTTTTTGGCTGAAGAAGGTGTGCGCATCGTGGCGTCATTACCCTGTTACGAGCAAGAGAATGTTGAAAAACAGCGTGGCAAAGGCGTTTACGCAGACAGTATTGAAGCATTGATGCAGTTAAATAAACTCGGTTATGGCGTTGACGGGAGCGGGCTTATTTTGGATCTCGTTTACAACCCAGGCGGCGCGAGTCTGCCGCCCCCTCAGCAAGCTCTAGAGCAAGACTATAAGCGCGAGTTGGCGACGCGATTTGATATTCAGTTTAATCAGCTTCTCACCATTACCAATATGCCGATTAGTCGTTTCGGGGCGGTCTTGCTTGCACATGATGAGTTTGATCCGTATATGGAATTACTGCGGGAAAATTATAATGCGACGACCATTCCAGCGCTGATGTGTCGGGATACCGTTAGCGTTGATTATCTCGGCAACTTGTATGATTGCGATTTTAATCAGATGTTGGAGTTGCCATTGCGGACGCAGGGTAAAGAGCGCCATTTATCCGATTTGTTGAGCAGCGATTTTGCCGGTAATGAAATTGCGGTTGCAGATCATTGCTTTGGGTGTACTGCTGGCGCAGGTAGTAGTTGCGGCGGTGCGCTGAGTTAATGGTGTCGCGTCAGTGCGCAGTGTCTATTGTGGTGCCGGTGCTGAATGATGCTGCACCACTGAAGCGTTTACTCTCGTCTTTGCAGGGTATGCGTAATGCCTTATGGGAAATAATTGTTGTCGATGGTGGTAGCACCGACGAGAGCATGGCAGTGGCTGAACGTTTTGCCGATACCATCCTAACGGCTGCGACGGGCCGAGCACAGCAAATGAACGCGGGCGCCGCGCAAGCTAACGGCGACATTGTCTGGTTTGTCCATGCCGATGCTAACGTCAGCGCAGATCTATTGTCCGCGTTGACGCGATTAAGCGCTGAGCAAGAAAATGTGCGGCACGGCAATTTCCGTCAAAGAGGCGAATTGTTTTGTTGGGGACGGTGCGATGTGCGGCTTGATCATTCTGCGACTATTTTTCGTCTGATCGAAACGCTGATGAACTGGCGTTCACGGCGCACGGCGATCGCGACAGGTGATCAAGGCATTTTTGTTAGTCGTGCGTTGTTTGCCCGTATTAATGGTTACGCC
Organism: Gammaproteobacteria bacterium; assembly: GCA_018067045.1. GTDB lineage: Bacteria > Pseudomonadota > Gammaproteobacteria > Pseudomonadales > Alcanivoracaceae > JARGPN01. The sequence goes on along the minus strand of JAGPVL010000037.1, from coordinate 124,298 downwards.
AATATTCCGTTAATGGAAGATGTGGAGCTCTGTTCGCGCTTGCGTAAAGAAATGGCGCCGTTATGTTTGCGTAATCAGATTGGTGTGAGTAGCCGACGTTGGACGGAACATGGCATTGGCAAAACAATTGTGTTGATGTGGTGGTTGCGGCTTCTGTATTTCTTGGGCGTCAGCGCAGCCCGTTTACATGGTTACTATTATTCCTCCCATAATAAGTAATCGATACAAACTATGTCGTTGTGGGCGGTGTAACAAACCTATGCTCAGCGTTGGAGCGGCAAGAAGCTAGAAGGTTGGCCCCTGTGATTAATCAACACCTAGTCGAAACAGATTCCCCTGAGACTGATTCCATTGATGCGGCGCAGAAACGCTGTATTGGTATCTTCGCCCGTGCGGCTCAGCTCGGCCACGTAAAAACGCGCATCGCCGCGCAGCTTGGCGATGAAGCGGCATTAGCAATCTATAAGCAGCTGCTGTCGGGAACACTTGAGCGCGCGGCGCACATGGACGCAACGCTTTATCTTTGGGCGACCGATACTCATTGTGATTATTTGCAGTCCTTGGCGGCTCAATATGATTGCCAACTAAGGCTACAAGTGGACGGCGATTTAGGCGAACGGATGCAAACCGCGATGGAGTGGATGCTCTCTCGGAACGAGCATGCTGTCTTAATTGGTTCTGATTGCCCTGTGTTGACGGCTCCTCGTTTGGAAGAATCCTTTGCTGCTCTTGAGCATGCAGATGTGGTGCTGACGCCGGCAGAAGACGGCGGCTTTGTATTGATTGCCGCTGCCAGCAAAACGGCTTGGAGCGATAAGGCAATGTTTAGCGGTGTGCGCTGGAGCACTGAGAGTGCTCTAGGGGATACACTCAACTGCTTGCATGACGCGTACGCACAGGTCACCATTCTCGACAGACTGTGGGATGTTGATACCGCTGCAGATGTAAGTCGTGCGATACAGGCAGGCTTGTTGCAGCGATCTGGCAAGGGAATAGGGGAATAACATATGGCGAGCTTTGATATGCCGGATATGGATCAAGAAGTGTTGGCTGAGCTGCAAGATATTATGGGCTCAGACTTTGGCAAGTTAGTGAAATCGTGGCAAGACGACACACGTCAGAGAGTGTCGGCGATGGAAGCCGCTATAGATGTTGAAGATGGTGTTCAGCTCAGGCAAGTAGCACATTCGCTGAAAGGCAGCAGCAGCAATCTCGGCGCGCGCGCTGTGGTGGATATTTGTATTGAAATGGAAAAGCTGGCTAACCTAAAAGATATGGACGCTGCAAAAATGGCTTTGCCCAAGCTTAGAGAGGCGGTGCTTAACGCCGAGCAAGAGCTGCTACGGTTAGCGTCTTAGACTGTTCCATGGTTGGATTTGTGGCGTCGTAATGGGTGGTTTGAGCCTAAAGGCAGGGTTTAGCAGGCAAAAAAAACCCTCTTCATAAGGGGGGCGAAGAGGGTGTTGTGAGCGCTATCACTTTCATAGCGCCTTGGGGGGATACTCGTTTAATTGTTCAGTTCTTTTACAAGGAAAGTGGTGAGCGCAACTCACGATATTCCGTACCAAAAAATGTTCGTTAAATGTTCGTTGTAAGCTGCAGGTTATATATCATGACTGCAGTTAAAGGTAAGCGTCCTGCTTGCCTTTTGATGGCGATCATCATACGCGCAGTCTCTTTTCTTATGTGTAAAAACAGCCCGTATTTTGTAAAACTCACGCAATGAAATAGCACAGCGCTAGGGTGTCTAGGCGGCCTGTTCGTCGCAGCCCTAGGAGGGCTTGAGCAGGCCGATTAGCTAAACAGCCATAAGATTGTCGCTGGCGTGGGTTCTTCTTGGAGGGAATCGGAGGAGCTTGGGCGCACAGCGGACTGGCTTTGCCGTCTACGTGAATAGGCCGTGTAAGCCACGGCTTACACGGCCGTAAGTTATGCCATCTATATATTGTCATCATTTCAGTTATGGAAGAGCGCCCGCGCATCTAAGTTATTGAAAAATAACACTTACAAAGAGGGGCGAGCATGATGATCCTGCTTGGCGGGGTGTATGGAGGGGTTTTGAGGCTGAACTCTTTGCTAAGATAGCCTTCGTGCACACGGAGAGCTGCACAGGGATTAGCAAGGACAGCTACAAGGATGTGAGTGAGCGCAAATAGAGTAAGGGATTACTCGAAAACAAAAGGGCGGCAGGATGCCGCCCTTTTACTTTTTCTGGGACTTGTGCGAACTAACTTGATGTATCTGCTGTAACAGTTCCGCCGCAGCGCTCTACCGTCAGACCAGACACACCCCGCGCACTAGCCTTTAGCAGTCTCTAATTAGCTTATCAGCTTTACCCGCTACACCATCCCACTCTTCAGCGTCCGGCATCGCGTCTTTCATTTCGGTAATATTCGGCCACTTTTCTGCTAGATCGGCGTTGATCTGCATAAACTCCTGTTGATCGTCAGGGAGTTCATCTTCAGAAAAGATCGCATTCACAGGGCACTCTGGCTCACACAGGGCGCAGTCAATACACTCATCTGGGTGGATAACCAGAAAGTTAGGACCCTCATAGAAACAGTCTACAGGGCACACTTCGACACAGTCTGTGTGCTTACAGTTGATGCAATTTTCGCCGACTACAAACGTCATCAGCCACTACCTCGCCGGATGATCTAAAAAGGATAAGCTTAAAGAGAGCAGCGCTAGGCCACTCCCGAAGCGCGGCTAGTCTACTGGGAGTCTGCGAAGCAGGCAAATAGCGCAAGCCAATAAGCTTATTACGATTGCGTTTTTTCGTTGTGAAGCGTCCTACTTTTCCAATGCCTTGAGACTGTATAGCGCGTCGAGTGCTTGCCTTGGCGTGAGCGTGTCCGGGTCAAGCTTGCCAAGCTGCCGCTCAATGGCCGACGGAGCGCTAAACAGCTCCGCCTGTGCTGGGACGCTACTCGATGCGATAGAGGTGGCTGAGGTCGCTGCTGGCGGCGTGGTTGTTGTCGCATTGGCCGACACGGCGGCGCCGGCCTCTAGCTCCGCCAGTTTACCGCGGGCGTTGTGAATAACGCCTGCTGGCACACCTGCGAGTTGTGCGACTTGCAGGCCGTAACTGCGGCTAGCGGGCCCGCTTTGCACACGGTGTAGAAAGATAATGCTGTCACCATGTTCGCTGGCGGAGAGGTGCGCGTTGTGCACGCCGGGCAGCAAGTCCGCGAGCTGGGTTAGCTCGAAGTAATGGGTAGCAAATAACGTAAACGCGCCTTGCTCAGTTGCCAGTCGAGACGCCGCCGCCCAGGCCAGTGCCAAGCCGTCGAACGTACTGGTGCCGCGGCCAATTTCATCCATCAGTACTAGGCTTTCGTCGGTGGCGTTGTTAAGAATGTTCGCGGTTTCGGTCATTTCGACCATAAACGTCGAACGGCCACCGGCAAGGTCATCCGACGAGCCAATGCGGGTAAAAATACGGTCTATCGGCCCAAGCCGCACGCTGGCGGCGGGCACACAGGCGCCAACGTGGGCGAGCAGCACGATAAGCGCAGTCTGACGCATATACGTCGACTTACCGCCCATGTTCGGGCCGGTAATAATTAACATGCGGCGCTCGGTATCAAGATGCAGGCTGTTCGGTACAAACGCATCGTCTAGAACGCGCTCCACGACAGGGTGACGACCGTCAACAATTTCAACCGCGGGCGTGGATTGCAGTTCTGCTGGGACCCAGCCGAGTGCTTCCGCACGCTCCGCAAAGCATGCGAGTACATCCAGTTCTGCGATACAGGCGGCGCTGCGTTGCAGTGCAACTAAGTGCGCGGCAACGTTTTCGAGTAACTCTTCATATAAGCGCTTTTCCAGCGTGAGCGCTTTGCTTGCGGCGGACAGCGCTTTGTCTTCGAATTCTTTTAACTCCGGGGTGATATAGCGCTCAGTATTTTTCATTGTTTGCCGACGAATATAGTCGGCGGGCGCCTTGTCCGCTTCACGGCGAGACAACTCAATAAAGTAGCCGTGCACGCGATTATAATTTACCCGCAAAGTCGACAGCCCGGTGCGCGCGCGTTCGCGGGTTTCGATGTCGACCAGCACATCACCTGCATTGGTGCTAATCGTACGCAGCTCATCTAATTCTGCGTTGTAACCTGGCGCAATCACGCCGCCATCGCGAATAAGCATGGGCGGGTTTTCAATGACTGCTCGCTGCAACAATTCCACTTGTTCGGGAAACAGGCCCAGTGTTTCGCACAGCGGCGCTAACGCGTTGTCCTTATTTAGATCGGCGTGCAGTTGGGGTAGCGCAGCGAGACTGCGGCCGAGGCGGGTAAGGTCTCGTGGCCGCGCAGAGCGTAATGCAATGCGGCCAAGAATACGTTCCATGTCGCCAACGTCGTCGAGGGTTTGGCGAATACTCTCGAATAGCCAGCTATTGCGTAAGGCGGCAACACGATCGCTGCGTAAACGGATGGCGTGGTGTTGCCGCAACGGCTGCACTAACCAGCGACGTAATAAGCGTGCCCCCATTGCCGTGACGGTGCTGTCGAGCACCCAAGCAAGATTGTGGGTGTCGCGTCCGTCTAAGGTTTGCACTAGCTCAAGGTTACTTAGCGTGGCCGCGTCCATCCGAATGCAGTCATCTTCGTTTTCAACACTTAAACCCGCGAGGTGTGGTAAGTCTGTACGCTGTGTTTCGCGCGCATAGCTGAGCAGGCAACCGGCGGCGGAGATTTCAAGCGGCGATGGATTGCCAAAGCCAGATAAATCGTGTGTGCCAAATTGTTGGCAAAGTTGTCGTAACGCGGTGTCAGAGTCGAAATCCCACACCGGCCGCGCGCGGCTACCCGAACGTTTTTTCAGGCTGTCTGGCAGGGCGCTGTCTTCACAATACAGCACCTCAGCAGGGCCCCAACGTTCGATCAACGCCAGCAATGCGTCGTGGCCGTGCGCTTGTGTTACTAACATGCGCCCCGCAGCGAGGTCTAAGCTGGCCGCACCGAAGTGATCATCGTGTTGATAAATTGCGCATAACAAGGTGTCGCGACGATCATCTAAAAACGCCTCATCGCTTACCGTGCCCGGCGTGACAATGCGGACGACCTTACGCTCCAGCGGGCCTTTCGTTGTCGCCGGGTCGCCGAACTGCTCGCAGATAACAACCGATACACCAGCACGTACGAGCTTGCCGATATAACCCTCGGCCGCGTGATATGGAATACCTGCCATCGGGATCGAATTGCCGCCCGCTTTCCCGCGCGCCGTCAGGGTGATGTCGAGCAACCGCGATGCCTTTTCCGCATCAGCAAAAAACAGCTCATAAAAATCGCCCATCCGATAAAAAATTAACTCGTCCGGATGCTCTGCCTTAATGCGTAGGTACTGCTGCATCATCGGTGTGTGCGACGAAAAATCAGTGCTTGTCATATCTGCGTTTCAGCCTGTATTTGTTCAAATTTATATATTATTTTCAATGGGTTAGACTATTTTTGTTTCCGTTGCCGTCCGGCCATGTCCGTAGAGATCCGTCTATATATCGTTATTTAGTATAGTTTTTTTCGCTTTGATTGAGGATTGAGGATTGAGGATTGGTGATATAGTGCCAAAAAGCTATACAGGAATAGCGGTAGGCCGTATTCGGTCTAGCTTGTAGGGGGTTGCTAGGAATTGTTGATATTTGCGGATCAAGATGATGAAGCATAACAAACAAGACAGTAAGCAACTATCGGTCCGTGCCATTTTATCGATTGTTATACTGCAGAGCATGCATGTTTGGAGGAGGAGATTCATGTTGCTGGTAAAGCTGAGTAGGAAATGAAGCAGGAAATTACTGTCTTGGCGAAAATATCGAGCCAGAGATATTGTAAAGCCCTTGATGGTGCGAGGGGGAAAGTAAGCGCTTCTTAGGCAGCAACACAGATTATCATCTGAATAGATGACGCTAGAAAATTGAAGTTCTTACGTGAAAGTGAGTTGCCCCGACTTACCTGCAATGCGCAGGAGTATTTCTTTTGCTGGAATGGAATCATCCTCGAGCTGTTCTGGCGGTATCGCTATATTTTCCGCAATGAGTTTCTTGCTTAGTAAAAATTCTTGTGGCCGGTTCACGCAATCGGCGGCTATCAGTTGCCCGCTTTTTAGGTAAAAGACGGCAAAGCTTTGAGTCGTTAATCTGTTCCCGCGAACAACGATTTGATCGTAGCCTTGGCTGAGTCCGGCAATTTGCAATTTTAGCTCGTATTGGTCTGACCAAAACCACGGCAAGGTTGTAAAGTCTTTTTGAGAGTCGCACATGGACGCAGCAGCCGTTTTAGCTTGCTCTGTTGCATTGGGGACGGATTCTAGGCGAATGCGACGGTCGTATATTTTGCTGAGTTTGTTGGTGCAGTCTCCTGCGGCGACAATATTAGGATCGCTCGTGACGCAAAATTCGTCGACCATAATGCCGTTGTTCACCACGAGCCCCGATGCTTCTGCGAGCTCGGTATTTGGTAGCACACCAACGCCGATCACAACTAAGTGAGCGGGTAGCTCGCTTCCATCGGCACAGACAACTTTTTCTACATGGCTGTTACCCTGAAAGCCACTGACTGAAATGTTGTTGATGATCTGAACACCGTTTTCCGTATGCAGTCGATGATAGAACTCAGATACTTCAGGGGCGGTCACGCGTTTCAGTATTCTTGGTTCCATCTCAAGCACGCTGACTTGCATCCCCAGTTTTCTCAGTGACGCAGCGGTTTCTAGGCCGATATAACCGCCGCCGACAATAACGGCGTGCTGGTCCTTTGCAGCGTTGTTCTTAATGGATTCGGCGTCGGCGAGATTGCGAAGATAATGTATGCCGTTCAGGTTGCAGCCGGGTAGATTTATTTCTCTGACTCGAGAGCCCATGCACAACGCTAGCTTGTCATAACCTAACTCTTCGCCGTTGGCGAGAGTTACCGTTTGTTTCTCTCGATTTATTTCTATGACGCGGTCTTGCCTAAATTGCACATCCTGCTTTTGGTAAAAGGTAGCTGGACGAATCACCAAGTCTTCTGCTGTTTTTTCGCCAGACAGAAAGGCTTTGGACAGCGGAGGGCGTTGGTAGGGGAGATGAGGTTCATCGCCAATGACCAATATTTCGCCCTCCCAGCCTCCTTGACGCAGGCTAGTGGTCAGCTGGGCGGCAGCATGGCTGGCGCCGATAATGATGCATTTTTTTGTCATAAATAATGTTTCCTGAATGATTTTTGCCGCCACGTAGAAGAGAGACTGAGTGTTAAGTCAGTCTCTCACTAAGGTCATTTACTGCAGCGACCTGCTAAGCCACCGACCACAGCCGTTTACTACAGCCATTTACTACAGCGCCTACGCGCCGCTATTGCTTCGCGGTCAGCTTAACCATCATCTTGGAATAGCCTTTCACGAAGTTGGATTGCACGTACTCCGGCTCGCCGATCACTTCAATGCTGTCGAAGCGCGCGAGTAATTCCTCCCAGAGAATACGTAGCTGTAGTTCCGCTAGTCGATTGCCCATGCAACGGTGGACACCAAACCCAAAGGAGAGATGGTTGCGCGCGCCTTTGCGATCAATGATGAACTGGTCAGGCTGATCAATCGCACGTTCATCACGGTTTGCTGAGGCGTACCACATGACGACCTTGTCACCCTTCTTAATGGTCTGGCCGTTCACTTCAACATCTTGTGTCGCAACGCGGCGCATGTGAGCCAACGGCGTTTGCCAGCGAATAATTTCGGACACCATATTCGGGATTAGGCTAGGGTTCGCCTTGAGTTTGGCAAATTCGTCGGGGAATTTATTCAGAGCAAGCACGCCACCGGACATTGAGTTACGGGTGGTGTCGTTGCCGCCGACGATCAAGAGAGCGAGGTTGCCAAGGAATTCCATTGGCGTGTTGATCAGGTTCTTAGTGGCGTCATTGTTCTGCAGCATGCTGATCAGGTCGAAGCCTGGTTTTTTTCCTGCGGCAGTTTCGGCTTCTTTTTTGCGCCAAAGGAGTGAAAAGTCCTTGGCCATCTCGCCCATACCTTTGAACAGCTCATCCATGTCATTTGATCCGCCGGTTGACTGGGCGCCACCTCCGGCTAAGTCAGACCAGTAAACGAGCTTTTGACGTTCCTCGTAAGGGAAGTCGAGCAGTGTGGCGAGCATTCTTGCAGTGAGCTCGACAGAGACTTCATCTACCCAGTTGAACGGCTTGTCCAACGGAAGGTTATCGAGAACTTCTTGGGCACGGCTGCGAATGAGCCCTTCCATTTCTTTAAGATTCTGTGGCGCCACAACGCCCTGAACGGCTTGTCGCTGCACATCGTGCTTCGGCGGGTCCATGGCAATGAACATTTCAACAGAAAGTTCTTTAGGGGCCTGACCAATCACGATAAAGGGCTCTGAAGAAAACAGCTCGTGGTTTTTGTCTACGAACATGACATCTTCATAGCGCGTAATAGACCAGAAGGGGCCGAATAGGCTGTTCTTTTGGAAATGGACAGGGCACTCATCGCGTAAGCGTTTGAAGTAAGGCTCCCAGCAGCCTTGCTTAAACAGAAACGGATTGCTGACGTCAATATCTTCGATCGCTAGGGTTGAAACATCGGGGACAGGCGCTTCAACGAATTCAGGAAATTCTGTGTATACGCCTAGTTTAACTTTGGTTTTGTAAAGTAAATGGGCGGCCTTAACTTGAAGCGGCATGGGGACGATTGCGGCGCTTTGTTTGGCTACTAAATTAACGATATTCATAACTCTTCCAACCTGTCGAATGTTGCGTTGAATTATTGTGAGCTAACAAAGCTCGGCTACATTTGAAATTCAGGTAGACGCGCGATCATGCCGTCCATTGCGTCGGAGATGACAATCTGGCACGCCAAGCGTGAGCTATCTGCGCGCTCGGGTGTGAGATCCAGCATTTGCAACTCCGCATCGCTGGCGCTCCCCGTAATGCTAACGCCGTTGCCTTCGACGATGACATGACAGGTGCCGCAGGCGCATTCGCCGCCGCAGTCTGCATCAATACCTGGAATGCCGTTATCTAGAGCAAGGTCCATTAGAGATTTTCCCGGTTCAATCTCAACGGCGTGCTCGGTCCCGTCATGTTCGACGAAAGTAATGTTGCCCATAGTTTTCTCCGTAAAAAATAGTGAATCCCTTATCGGGCACGGCTGCCAACCTGCGTGCCTCGTGAGTTGATAAGGGCAGATGAAATTTGTTGATAGGGCCAGACTAGCGAGCCGCGGTTAGCTCCAGGAGGTCATATTTTGACTTCTGGGAGTCATTTAAAGACAATGATTTTTCTCTGATCGGGCCCTGTGTGCTCGTTCCTTCGATGCTAATGACCAATGTGAGGAAGGCTGGGTGAGCGATAAGAAGATGATCAATGAGGCGTCTATTGCTGGTGCTGCTCGAATTCCGTCGAACTACTCTCGTTTGATTGCGCGGGTATTGGGCCTGCATTCTCGCGAATTGCCCGCCCTTATTGCGCAGGCCGGCATTTCGGTGGAGCAGTTGATACAGGACGACACGATGCTGACATCCGCTCAGCAAATACAGATTCTCCAAAATGCTTTGAGATTGTCTGATGATGTGATGTTTGGTTTGCGACTGGGTCAGTGCCTGACACCGGCAACGCACGGCGCGTTGGGGTTTCTCACGAGCAGCAGTCCTAACCTGCTTATAGCGTTGAGGGCGTTCGAAATGTACCTGCCCACGCGTGTGGATTTCTCTCGTTTGGAGTTAAGGCGTAGCAACAAATATTGGGAATGCTGCTGCTATTTTGATGTGGAGCTTAATGCCGATATACACCGTCTTATATCTGAAGTGTACGCGTCCATTTTATTTCAATGTGCCGAGTACATTGTCGGGAAAAGATTAGACGGCGCGCATATCTGTTTTTCATATAGTGAGCCTAGCTATAGTCATCGTTATGCCGAGCTTCTGCCAGGATCAATTGAATTTTCAGCGCCGGAGTTGGTTCTGAAGGTGCCTGTGGATTTATGCGATATCCCTAATGCATCGGCCAATCACGAGAGTTATGCGCTGGCGTTGCAGCAGTGCCAATCCATGCTGGAGAAGTTGCAGCATCAAGAAAATAATTACACGTTCCGAATTCAGAAAATGATGCTATCGCATCCGCCGGGTGTGCTTGGCGAAGATGAAGCAGCGGCCATGTTGTTTATTAGTAAGCGTACCTTGGCGCGTAAGTTGGAGGGGGAGGGCGGTAGCTTCCGAAAAATTAGGGATGAGATATTGTCCGAGCAGGCCGCCAGCTATCTCGTCAGTAGTCACATGTCCGTCGATGCGATTGCTGCACTGCTGAATTACCACGACAGTTCGAATTTTCGACGAGCCTTTAAGCGTTGGTTTCAATGCACTCCTGATCAATACCGAAAACAGTCGCTGGGCCCGCATTAATCGCGGACGCGAGTCTATATCGATGCTTGCGATTTAGGGGCGCACAGGGGGGAGGGGCGCAGGGACTATCTGGCCTGTTCAGGGTTTGACATTTGGTTGGTTGACCAATAAAGTCGAGAAATACCTGAATTCATGCTATGAAAAATAGCGGTTTATTGGAGGAAACAATGAACTCATTGCCTATTAAGCCCCGTAAAGTTGCTTTTGACCTGTCGTCGATTCCGCGCCATTGGAATGGCGGAGACCCAGTGCTTACGCGTTTCTTTGATGCGCTGTCAGTGCATTTTCCTGAAGGCGAGCGATTCTTCATTCAGTCCGTTCGTAATTTTCAAGATCAAGTAACGGATAGTCAGCTTCGCGAAGACATTCGCCATTTTATTCGTCAGGAAGCGCAGCACGGGATTGTCCATGATCGGTTTAATGATGTGATGGCCGGTCAGGGGGTCGACGTGACGAAGTCGACGGCCAGCTTGCGTTTATTTATTCGCACGACACAGAAGTACCTGCCTAAAAAGTATCAGCTAGCCATGACCGCCGCGTTCGAGCATTTCACCGCAACATTAGGTGAGGCGATGATCAGTGACGAGAGCGAAATGTTTCGTCAGGCGGAGCCTGTGATGCGCGCCCTTTTTCTTTGGCATGGTGTCGAAGAGGTTGAGCATAAGGCGGTTGCCTATGATGTTTACCAATCAGCAGCAGGAGGCGGTTACTTGACGCGAGCGTCCGCTCTCGTGGTTGCGACGGTTGCGATGCACTTGGTTGTGGCGCCGGTTTTCATCGACATGCTGCGGCTCGACGGATTGGCTCGCAAGCCCGGTGTCATTTTGAAGGGGCTGAACAAATTATATGGTCGTCGCGGAATTCTCTCAGGAATGGTGCCAGAGTTTTTGGCATGGTTCCGTCCCGGCTTTCACCCTTGGGACACTGGAATGCCGGAGAAAGTAGCGGCGTGGCTTGAGGAATATGAAAAAGATGGCGATCCGATGAGCGCGTCTAATCTTATTTTCGGGACGCCGCCGTTGGCCGAGGTGGCTTAATGGGGCAGATTAGTTTGGGTTCTAAAGGGTCTGACTCTGTCGCTAGGATTGAGCACACGCATCGACCAGGAAGGCACTGTGGTAGCTCGGCTATTCGAGACCTGTTGGAATTTCATGGCCTTAATTTGACCGAGGCCTTCTGCTTCGGGCTCGGTGCGGGGCTTGGTATAACCTATGTCGAGCTTCCTGACACGGTGACACCTTTTATTGTTCATGTCCGTTCTATGGGGTTTGAAGAAAAGGTGTTCGAAACGTTGGGGGTGCCGTTTCAGTGGGAGACCTATCCTGATAAACCCACGGCGACGGCTGCACTGGATCAATACTTAGATGCAGGCAAGCCTGCACTTTTATTGACGGATATTTTTTACCTGCCGTACTTCAATAGCGCCACTCACTTCCCCGGTCATGCCATTGTCGCTTGGCATTACAGTGACAAAGAGAGGGCGGTTATGGTGAGTGATACTGAGCGTCCGGAGTTATTGCCGGTACCGTCCGAAAGTTTGGCGGACGCTAGGTTTTCTTTGGCGCCCCCCTTTGTTCATCACGGTAATTTATTTGTGCTCGATAAGGCGCAGCTCGATGTGCGCCCTGAGCGCGTTCGCTCGGCCATTGTCGATAACGCAAAAGCACTCAAAAACGGCGGACGCCTGAGCGGAATTGAAGCTCTGGATACGTGGATTAATGATCTGCCTCGCTGGAGCGCGCATGAAAAATGGCCTTGGCTGCTGCGCTTTGCCTATCAGGTTATCGAGAAACGTGGCAGTGGCGGTGGTGGTTTCAGAATTATGTACGCGGAGTTTCTTGATGAAGCGCAGGCACTGCTGCCTGAGCTGGGAGAAATGGGTTTGGTGAGTCATATGCGAGAGTGCGCTTCGGCGTGGTCTGCATTGGCTGCGTGTTTAGAAGCTGGATCGAAAGCGTCGAGTTTTCCCCTAGATGATATTACGCAGTCTATCGAAACTGTTCGTGCTGCTGAGCGACGCTATGTCGAGTTGGCTTTGACACTCTAATCCGTCCGTTACTAGACGTATCGTAAAGGTTGTGCGTGAAAATTATGGCAAAGCGAAATTTTCAGTATATGGATATGGCGAAGATGTTCTTTGGTGGAGATCATCCGCTGTTCAAAGCGTTTGGCATTCGGGTGGATGAGTCTCGCGAGGGGCTTGCTGCGATGACAATGCCTTGCATGCCTGAAATGTGTGATCAGCGTGGTGCGCTTCATCGCGGAGCGATTACGACGTTGCTCGACTCCAATTGTGGTCTAGCAATACTTGCCTACCTCGGAGATATGCGTCCTATCGCAACAATTGATCTGCGCGTGGATTTTCTTGCCAAGCCTGAGGCCGGAGAGGGCGTGCGTGGTGAGGTGGAGTGCTACGAGGTTAAAGGTGATGTGGCGTATGTCAGGGGGGTTGCATTGGGATGTTCGAATGACAGCGTGCTGGCGTCGGTGTCAGGTTGTTTTGCTGTCGGCACCCACGGGCCTTCCTTTGATGGTGCGGTACGAGAGAAAGCAGTAAGGGAGAAAGTATCTTGAGTGTCTCGCAACAGCAGTTACAACAGCGGCAGCTACAAGAGCAGGATGTGGTCGGCATTGAAGATCGGAAAGCGCAAGCGCCGATCAGTGATAGCCCCTATGTCAATTTCCTCGGAGCGGGCATTCAAGTGTTGGATAACGGCGAGCCCGTCTACCAGATGAGCTTCCGGGACCAGCATGTTGGTAACCCGCTCATTAAGACATTTCACGGTGGCATATTGGCGAGTTTTGCCGAAATAGTAGCCGCCCATCATGTGAAATCGGATCTGCAGTTAAGTGAAGAGCCGGACTGCACAAGTATGACCTTTGACTACCTGCGCCCTGCATTCGCAGGGACGTTACGCGCCGAACCGATAACGGTGCGTGTCGGAAAGCGTTTTATCGTGATTACGGTCGATGTTTTCACAGAGAAGACATTGGTGTCCCGAGGGCGCTTCATCTATACCGCAGTACGCTGATGAGGCCCGCTTTCTATAACGCCATCCATTGGCTCTAAATCTATAACGGATAACGGATAACGGATAACGGAATTATGTTTATAACGCAGACGTTACGTCGAGCTGTGCAGCTCAATGGTGCCGGGGTGGCAACCGTTTTCGAAGGCCGTCGTCAGACTTGGCGCGAGTTTGAAAATCGTGTGGCACGCCTCGCCGGAGGCTTGATTGGCTTAGGTGTGAAGGCGGGCGAACGAGTGGCTATTTTGTCGCTCAATAGCGATCGCTATCTGGAATATTTTTACGCGGTGCCTTGGGCTGGTGCAGCAGTCAATCCGGTAAATATTCGACTTGCTGTCCCTGAAATTGCCTACACGCTGAATGATTCTGGCTCAACAGTGCTGCTTGTGGATGACACCTTTGCTGCGCTACTACCGGCGTTGCGGGATCAGCTGAAAACCGTCCGTCATGTGATATTTGCGGGCGACGGCAGTAAGCCTGAAGGCTGCCTAGATTATGAATCGTTTATCGAGGCGTCGGGGCCCGTCGCGGACGCGAATGTCGGCGGCGATGAGTTGGCGGGTCTGTTTTATACCGGCGGTACCACGGGGCGATCGAAAGGGGTAATGCTCAGTCATGACAACCTTGTCTTCAATGCGCTCAATGTTGTCGCTGAAATGGGCTATGACCGTGACTCGGTGTATATGCATGCGGGGCCGATGTTCCATCTGGCGGATATGGCGAGCACCTTTGCGGTGACCTTGGCCGCCGGAACCCACTGCATTGTTCCAAAGTTTGATGTGGATGCCGTGCTGGGACTTATTCAGCAGGAAAAGGTGACCAATACCTTGTTGGTGCCAACCATGGTCAATTTATTAGCGTCCTCTGGTCGCATTGGCGATTTCGATGTCGGCAGCATGAAGCGAATGCTCTACGGGGCGTCACCGATGCCCGAGGCTGTGCTGTTGAGCGCGATGGAACAAATGCCGACGGTTGCCTTTGCGCAGGGTTACGGTCAGACGGAAGCGTCGCCGATTATTACGTCGCTCGGTCCCGAATTCCATGTGCCCGGTGGGGCAAAGTTACGCAGTGCTGGGCGGGCTGCGCTCGGTGTCGAAGTGGCGATTATGGATACCAACGGTGATGAGTTGGAACGCGGTAGTGTGGGCCAGATCTGCGCTCGAGGCGGCAACGTAATGCTCGGTTATTGGGGCATGGAAGCCGAGACGGCGGAAGCCTTACATCGCGGCTGGTTGCACACGGGTGATCTGGGTTACATGGATGACGAAGGCTTCGTATTTATCGTCGACCGAGCCAAAGACATGGTTATCAGTGGCGGTGAAAACATCTTCTCCGTTGAGGTAGAAGGCGCGATTTATAGCCATCCAGCGGTGCAGGAGTGTGCAGTGATTGGCATCCCAGATGATCGTTGGGGTGAAGCTGTTCATGCGGTGGTGGTTTTGGGTGAGGGAGGCGAGGCCGCCGAGTCTGACATTATCGATCATTGCCGCGAAAAGATTGCAGGTTACAAGGTGCCCAGAAGCGTGGAGTTCCGCTCGGAGCCCTTGCCGATCAGCGGCGCAGGAAAAATTCTCAAAAACGAACTGCGATCCCCGTATTGGGAAGGCAGCCAGAAGAAAGTTAATTAACGCCTCGTGAAAGTGTTGGCGTGAAGCTCGAAGGAGGAGGGTTTTGTGAACCTCGAATTTAGCCAAGAAGAAATTAAATTTCGTCAAGAAATTCGGCAATGGATGAAAGAAAATGTGCCGGAAGAATTACGTCAGTGCACGGCCCGTGGCGCGATGCCTGACAAGGCCATGCAGCAACACTGGGAGGGCCTGCTGGCGAAACAGGGCTGGCTAACCGTGACCTGGCCTGAGCAATACGGTGGCCCCGGTTGGACCGCCACCCAGCGCTATATTTTTGATTTGGAGCGCGCCATGTCTGGCGCGCCTGCTACCAGTCCCTTTGGCGTTTCTATGGTCGGGCCTGTGCTGTATACCTTCGGCTCTGATGAGCACAAGGAGCGTTGGTTGGCTGGGATTCGCAATGGCGAAACGCTTTGGTGTCAGGGTTACTCCGAACCCAATGCGGGATCAGATTTGGCCTCGCTTAAAACGCGTGCCGAGCGCCAAGGTGATCATTACCTCGTGAATGGCCAAAAGATATGGACCACCCAAGCGCACTGGGCGGACATGATGTTTTGTCTCGTGCGTACTGATACATCGGTGAAAGCACAGCAAGGCATTTCCTTCTTGTTGATTGATATGACATCGCCGGGCATAGAAGTTCGGCCTATTTATTCGATCGATGGCCATCATCATCTTAACGAGGTTTATTTTACCGATGTGAAGGTGCCGGCCGAGAATCTTGTCGGCAGCGAGGGAATGGGCTGGACGATCGCCAAATTCTTGTTGACGCATGAGCGGACAACGATTGCTGGTGTCGCCGACATTCATTTTGAAATCGAGCGAATGAAAACCGCGTTGAAGCAACGGGATGAAGAGTACAACGCATCTCAAGCGGCTCGTCGCGTTGCCGAGTTAGAAATTGATTTGATGGCGCTGGAGTACACGAACTTTCGTACGGTTGCGGCGACGGATGACGGAAAACCATTCGGGCCAGAATCTTCTGGTTTAAAGATCAAAGGCACGGAGCTTCAGCAGCAAGCATCGCAAGCCATGGTTGAGTTGGGGCGTATCCAATCTTTACCTTGGGATAATGAGCAGGTGATAGGGAGCAAGACATTTAATTGTGCCTCGCGCCGCTACAACTTTCTGCGCGCTTGCACTATTTATGGCGGCTCTAACGAGATACAGAAAAATGTTCTGGCAAAAATGTTGCTGGGACTGTGAGGGGGAACTGTGGATTTTAAATTCTCTGAAAAGACGACCCTGATTGCCGATACCGCTCGTCGCTATCTAAAAGAAAATTATTCTTTTGACACCCACCGTGCTCAGCTTCAAGAGAATAACCATGTCGATGCTAGCCGTTGGCAGACGATGAATGATCTGGGCTGGTTTGGCTTGCCGTTTGCCGAGTCGAATGGGGGCTATGGATGCTCTTTAGTTGATGTTGCAGCCATCGTTCGTGAAATGGGCGCGGCTTTGTGTCTCGACCCGTTTGTGGATCTCGTGGTATCGCCTGGCAAGCTGTTGGAGTACATCAACAATCCGAGTGCGCTTGCGCTACTAGAGGGCATCATTGCCGGTAAAGCGAAGGTCGCCACCGCTCTTTATGATAAAGATGCGGGCTATCAGGTCATGACACCTTCGTTGCGACTTAGTGGCAATTGCCTTTCGGGGCAGAAGCATATTGTTTCCGATGGTGGTTGTGCCGATACCGTGCTGGTATCCGCGATGGCCGGTGATGAGCTCGTTATTCTCTCGCTCCCTTTGAGTCGGATTGAGGTTGAGCGTTATCGCTTGCTTGACGGCAGTCGTGCAGCCAGCTTGACGTTCGATGATGTGGAGATCGATGACGAGATGATTCTGTGTCGTGGTCAGTCTGCGACACAGGCGATCAGCCGTTGGTTTGACTATATGTGTGCGCTCGATTGTGCGCGTATGTATGGTGCTGCGCATCAGGCTTACCAGCATACGCTTGAGTATGCCCGTACTCGTAAACAGTTTGGTGTTGCCATCGGTAGTTTTCAAGTCATTCAACACTACCTTGTTGACATGTTTATTGATCTCCAGCAATTGGAATCGATGCTGATGATGGTGTCGATAAAGGCTGAGCAAGAAGCGGTTGGCGAGCGTGCGAATGCGACGTCTGCGGCGAAGGCATATTTTTCAAAGCAGGCGGTACAAATTTCTCAGCAGGGCATTCAGATTCATGGCGGCGTTGGTGTGACCGAGGAGCTCAATATCGGCCACTATTTTCGTTTGATTACTCATTGCTCGTTAAGTAATGGTGATCGTGAGCATCATGTTCGTCGATTTATCGATGCTGGAGAATAGTTGTGGCGCTTAAAAAATTTGATTTCGTTATCGTTGGCGCAGGTTCGGCCGGATGCGTACTTGCCAATGGCCTCAGTGAAGGTGGAAAGTATTCTGTTTGTGTTATCGAAGCGGGGCCTCATGACAACAGTGGTTTCGTTAATATTCCCTTTGGCCTGATTGGTCTGATTAAGGAAGGGGCGCGGAACTGGGGTTACAACACCGTCACGCAACAGAACTTGAAAATGAGGCCACTCTATTGGCCGCGCGGTAAAACTCTCGGAGGCAGTAGTTCGATCAATGCCATGGTCTACATTCGCGGTCAGCAACAAGATTATGACGACTGGGCGAAACACGGTGCGCTAGGGTGGGACTGGGAGAGCGTTCGGCCATTATTTAACGAGCACGAGCATAACGATGAGTACGCCGAGGATGACCGGCATGGTCGCGGCGGCCCGCTCAATGTGACCCGGGTGAAGGATATTAATCCGTTGACGCCGCTGTTTATTAAAGCTGGAGAGCAGCTGGGCTTTGTTCGTAATGATGATTTTAATGGTCCCGAACAAAGTGGCTTCGGGCGTTTCCAGGTTACTCAGAAAGATGGGCAGCGATGGAGCGCCGCACGTGCCTTTCTTGATTCCGCGCGTGGCCGAGACAACCTGCACATTTTGACAGACACCCTTGTGACGAAAGTGATCATTAGCAGCGGTCAGGCCGTCGGTGTTGAAGTGCAGGATGAGGCGGGAAATTACTCGATCATTGGCGCTAAAAGAGAGGTCATTTTGGCTGGTGGGGCGATCAATTCTCCTCAGCTGTTGATGCTTTCGGGCGTTGGTGATCGTGACCATCTCGCACAAGTTGGAGTCGCGTGCCATCACCATTCTCCCGAAGTGGGGGAGAACCTGCAGGATCATTTGGACATGACGGTCATGATCAAGGATCGCAGTCGTCAGGCTTTGGGTTTGTCGCCGTTCTTTCTGCCGCGTCTGATTTCGGCGTTTTATCAGTACTTTAAGTACCGTCGCGGCTTTCTCGCGAGTAATGCCGCTGAAGCGGGCGCTTTCGCGAGCGTGTTAAGTTCCCCGGAGCGTCCAGATGTGCAACTGCATTTTTTGCCGACGTTTTTGCGTGATCATGGCCGTAAACTGACTCCTGGTTTTGGTTGCACGATTCATGTCTGTCAGCTCCGCCCGAAAAGTAGGGGACAGATTCGGTTGGCCAGCCCTGACCCTAGAGCTGCGCCTTTGATCGACCCGAATTATCTTTCGGAACAAGAAGATATGGCGGTGTTGCGCGAAGGCGTCAAGCTAGCGCGAGACGTGTTTCGTACCGAGGCCTTTGCGGGGGTTTACGGCGGTGACGTTCAGCCCGAGGCAAGTGTCATCAGTGACGCGCAGATTGAAGACGATATTCGTCGGCGTGCCGAGACGATTTACCATCCTGTGGGCACCTGCCGCATGGGATCGGACAATCATTCGGTGGTGGATGCACGGTTGCGGGTGAACGGTGTTCGAGGTTTGCGCGTGGCGGATGCATCTGTCATGCCGTTACTCATTAGCGGAAACACGAATGCGGCCTGCATGATGATCGGAGAGAGGGCGGTACGATTTATCCTCGAGGATCAAGCCTGATTTTGATTGATCCTCCCTTCTTTCCCTCTGCTCCTTGCCGAGACAGCTGACCGACGACCGATTGCTATTTACGATTACCAGTCACTATTATCAGTCACTGCAGAATTCGAATAAGAATGCTGGCGTGGGTCGTTCTGTTTCGGCGGGGGCGGAAAAATCAGAGAAAGAGAAGGTCGAGAAAGGTAAGGTAGGAAAAATAGAAAGGAAAGAATATCTTCTTTAGCAGCCATTTATGAGCTTACGCTAATTAATTCTATCTCTCGTATTGTTCGGAAGGCGGCATGATCCGTACCCTTTTGATTGGGTAAAGATCATGCTCCTTGCTCCTTGCTCCTTGCTCCTTGCTCTGTGCTCTGTGCTCTGTGCTTAGGCTATCCGGTTATTGTGCTGCGCATAGAGTTGACCTTCTTCCGAGAAAAGCTTGTCGCGCCAAATGCTCTCCAGTTCTGTCGTATCGTGGTCATTCGGGTGAAAGCGCTTTTG
Source organism: Gammaproteobacteria bacterium (assembly GCA_018067045.1). Taxonomy (GTDB): domain Bacteria; phylum Pseudomonadota; class Gammaproteobacteria; order Pseudomonadales; family Alcanivoracaceae; genus JARGPN01. Next base: position 104,857 of record JAGPVL010000037.1, on the reverse strand, counting down.
AAGAAACTCAGGCAGGCGCGGCACGATCTGCGAGACGAAACCCTTTGGCCCAAACAGCGCGAGTAGCCCTGCGATGTTGTCTGGAATATTACCAAGTTGTTTGTCCTTGGCGAGAATCCACGTCCATGTAATGCCAAGCATCGGCAGTAGGACAATCATTGAAGCCAGTGCTGCGGCGATCCGTTCAGTTTGTGTGTTGCCGACGAGCTCATAGACATCGTAAGCGACGGCTTTATGTTCGAGTTCTTCGAGTGCGTGCCATTGCCAAATCTTGATCATTTCCGGATCGGCGTGTTGACGAAAACCGTCATCATTAAGCAGTTGTTCGGCGAGCAGTGCGGTAAAATGCTCCATAAATGTGGTCGCCGCTAAGCGGGTGCTATGGGGCAACATTTCTAGGATGCCAAGCCCGATTTTTACGAACCGGTCAGGAGCTTCCATATCAAAACCCCGCTCTGCCAGGAACTCATTCATTCGGTCGTGCTCGCGACCATGAATAGCCTCCTGACCCATGAATCCTGAGACGGCGGCTCGCAAGGTTTCATCTTTTACGTGGCTGCGGAAGTGGCGAACAGATTCCATAAAGTAGCGTTCGCCGGGCGGGAAAAAGCCGGAGAGCATGACAAAAAATGTTGTGGCAGTGGCATTGCCTGCGTAGAAATACTTAGGCGTGGTATCGGGAAAAAGAAAATCGATATGGCGTGGCGGAATGCCAACCATTGCCCCAGTGAGTTTTCTAATTTTGGTTACAGTACTGGAAGAAGCCATCGTGATCTCCATTCGCTAATGATTGGGTAAGTTTTAGGCAATGCGCTGTGAAGAGCGTTTCTCTCCACGCTTCATTCTGAAAAGTGTTTCTAGAACACGCTGATAACCCGTTGGGATTAGTCTTTGGGCTGTGTCCATTACGGCTGCATCAGCACCAACCAGTACGCGTCGACGATTCTTGCGGACGCCGGTTAAAATGATGCGGGCAGCGGACTCAGGGGTGGTCATGGCGATCTTGTCGAACAGCTCGGAAATATCTTCCTTGCTGCCCATGTCGAGGTCGCCCATGCGACTATTTTTGGCGATATTGGTTTTTACGCCGCCAGGGTGGACGGATGTGGCGCTGACTCCACAGCGTTCAATTTCAAGCTCTTCGCGTAGCGACTCGGTAAATCCACGGACAGCAAATTTCGCAGCATTGTAGGCAGATTGTGTCGGGACGCCGATAATGCCGAATATGCTGGAAATATTGATGATGTGTCCTTCGCCTGATTGTTTGAGATGCGGCAGGAATGCTTTCGTGCCATATACCACGCCCCAAAAATTGATGTTCATGAGCCATTCAAAGTCTTCGTAACGCATTTTCTCAACGGTTTCGCCGAGGCCAACACCTGCGTTGTTCATTATCATGTTGACTTTGCCATGTGCGGCCACGACATCGTCCGCGTATTGATAGACGGCTTTGCGATCACTGACATCAACAACATGAGTGCTCACTTTTACCGAATAGCCCGCCAACAATTCGACAGTATCTTCGAGGCTTTGCTGGCTTATATCCGAGATCGCCAAATGGCACCCTTCTTTCGCCAACGCAATCGCTGTTGCCTGACCAATGCCAGACCCTGCTCCTGTAATGGCCGCGACTTTTCCGACAAATGACTTCATTGCTTGACTCCTTCCGGTAGTGGATCGCCTAATAATTGTTGGATTAGGCCGCGCTTGGGGTGTTTGAGATTTTTTCCTTCGAAACACAGGTGGCCATCATCCAGTTTTCCATAGCGAAGAGCCGGAAGGTCACGAAGGTAGTCATTAAGATTTTGCCAAGGCTGCTTATTGCCTTGGCGTGGCAGGCGATGATCCGCACGTTGAATGTAGCCTGAACGAAGGTTGAGAAAGTTGAGATCAGAGCCACAACCCTCGGTGTCGACAGGGGTTGCTTTGGTCGCGCGAATCCGCTGCATATGCTTTAGCAGTCGACAAACAAACTCGCTGGCAATGTCAGCTTTTAGAGTCCAAGAGGAATTGGTGTAACCGAAAACTAAGGCCATGTTAGGCACGTTCTCTAGCATAAGGCCTTTGTACATTATGGATTCTGAAATGTTGACATCCTGTCCGTCGACACGAATGTTTGCACCGCCAAACATTTGCAGATCAAGGCCGGTGGCAGTCACGATGACGTCTGCCGGTAGGCGTTCGCCAGACTGCAGTTTTATGCCTGTTTTTGTGACGGAGTGTATGTGATCCGTCACGACCGAGGCTTTACCTTCGCGCAGAACTTTAAAAAGATCGCCCTTTGGCACTGCGCACAAACGCTCTTCCCAAGGGTTATAGTTCGGCTGGAAATGCGTCATGTCGAAGTCCGGCCCCAGCTGTTTTTTGGCGGCGGCGAGCAACAGTTTACGGATGGCCTTGGGCTTGCGAATCGAGAGGTTAAAAACGGTTCTCTGCAACAAGACATTTCGTATCCGTGCGATACGGTAAACGGCCATTTCAGGCAGCACGCGGCGCAGGTTTTTAGAGATAAGATCTTGTTCGGGAACCGATGCTACGTAGGAGGGAGACCGTTGCAGCATTGTCACATGAGCGGCCTTTTCGGCCATCGCGGGTACTAACGTGACGGCCGTGGCGCCGCTACCAATAACAACGACTTTTTTGCCACTATAGTCATAATCTTCTGGCCAATGCTGCGGGTGAATAACCTCTCCGCCAAAACGTGTGAGACCGGATATTTTAGGCGTATACCCGGCATCATAGTTGTAATAGCCGGTGCAGTTTAGCAAGAACCCTGCCGTGAAAGTTTCCTCTTCATCGGTCTCTTCGTTCAAGGCGGTAATAGTCCAGCGATTATTTTTACTGCTCCATTCTTGATCGGTGACTTTGAGCCCGAATCGAATATGTTTTCCGACGGTATGCTGTTCAGCGGTCTCTTCGATGTACTTTCGAATCGACGGGCCGTCGGCGAGCATTTTGGTTTCCGTCCAGGGACGAAAGTTATAGCCGAGCGTAAACATGTCTGAGTCGGAGCGAATGCCGGGGTAGCGAAATAGATCCCAGGTGCCGCCAATGCGTTTGCGACGTTCGACAATGCCGTAACGTAACTGAGGGCAGTCGCGGCTCAGGTGGCAAGCGGCGCCAATGCCCGATAGGCCCGCACCAATAATCAAGACATCGAGATGTTTGTGTTTCATGGTGTCACTGTCCGTCTAATGAATGTGTGGCGTGTCTCGCCAGATGATATTTGGTTGTATGGCCAAACAATATATTCTCGCGCCCCAAAAGACAAGAGAACGGCTCTGATTTTTGCGGTCACTTATGGGGCGGCGGGCGGTAAGTTCGCGCCTCGGAAGCACAAAAAAAGCCCCGCGTAGGGGCTTTTTTTGTGCTTAAGAAAACAAGTGGTGTGTTTTAAAAATCTTTAACCGGTAGAAAGGTAAAGGTCAGGTCTACGCCGAGCGGCGGAACCTCTAGCTCAACGCCGGCTAAACCTATGCCGAGGAGATCAATGTTGGCCGGTATGATCAAGGACTCAGGATTACGAACTTTGAGCACCAAGCGACCATCGTCGACAAAACGCAGTGGCCCTTCCAGCGTCACACCGGTGATCTGTTTACTGCGAATATCGTGCCCAAGCTCAATGATTAATCGAGGCTCTAGCTCAGGTGCATCGACCATTAGATCAAACGTCGTGCTAAACCAAGGTCCGTCAGGGGTGTCGGTAATGTAGCCGGTAATAGGCTGGTTATTTTCGTATCCAAGACGGAGCACGAGAGGTCCTGTGTCTAACGGGATGGTGATTAGACGCAGTGCTTTGGCTTGCAGGAAAACGCTGGTCGTCGTCAGCGTCGTAGGAAATACCTTAGCAATGATCGCTCCGGTAATTTCATTCGACGTCGTAGGGTCGCTGTCGATGAGGCGGCGGTTTACGACTACATCTGGGACGTAGTGACTAACCCCCGCTTGCAGCGCTCCTGAGCCGACGAAAGCAAATCGCTTCTCCGGGCAATCGTCACCGATATCACAACCGATGTTGGCTTCGCTGACGACGCCTGAAACGTCCTTCAATCGAAGCTTCAGGTAGTTCGCGTCTGCGCTGGCGCCGCCGTTACCGTCGGGTACTGCACCCTGCTCGTTGCTATCAAGGCTGAGGTTGGTATTCACATCAGCCGAAGGCAGTGAGCGCAATGATACCCGGGTAATACGGTCATCTTCTCCTGTCACAACAAAGTGATTGGTCAGGTCCGGCCCTCCCTCTCTGAGACCTGGTGCGGAAGAGCTGGACTGAGAGAGTTGGCGCGTCTGTAGGGGCGCACCATCTGGAGAGCATATGGCGTTGACGCCACAATTCGGAGCGCTTTCCTGGGAAAGCAATGTATAGCGATATAGTCCATCAACCTGCCAGGGTGTATCTGGGAAAAACTCCACTCGCTGGGCAAGTACCTTTCGACGGCCGGTAGTGTTCGTCCACATGTTCGTGTCTGCGTCAAAACGTTCGACAATAAAGGTGCTGGCATTAACGGTGGTTTTATCAATGCTGCGACTAAAGATGGCGCGCAGGCTGAAGTCCTTGAACAGATTGGGCACGGGGTGAAGTGGGTCGGAATTTTTGCCACCAACGCAGCGGCCATTACGCCAGTCTTCGCGTGGCCCGGTAAGTGTGAAGCTCGTCATGGCGCAGGGGTAACCAGGAAAGACGGCGGCGACCAATGGTGCGCGGAGTCCATTGGCGGTGCCATTGGGCAAAACGAATTCGGGTAGACGAATGTCGAGTGTCATATCCGCATTCAGTGGATTGCCCTGAATATCTCGAAGAAGGCTGCTCAACTGCACCTGAATATCGTCGTCGTGTTGAAGGACGTCTCCGCCAATCACCACTGTTGCGCCATCATGTCGCATCGGGGGCGTTTGCACGATGCCATTCACGCTCACTTGTATGGCGCCATCAAGAAAGACTGAGTCAGGGTCTAGAGGCTTGTTGAAATTTAGAATGATGGGGTCGCCCGGCCTAGCATTGGCCTGAAAGTCTTGCCCTGGCGCCCAAGACTGGAGAGATAAAGACTGCATGTCTTGAGCTGGCGTAGGCGCTTGACGTTGGTCCGCGTAGGCCTCCATGCGGAATGAGAGCAGGCCAGATGCTTTCTCCAAGCCCAGTACTTCGGGCTCCACGACGCTAACGGCATCTAGTACCAGCACGCCATTCTCAACCACTGCTAGCCCGACGATTTGCAAGTTGAGCAAATTCTGACTAAGCGCGGCGTTGGCTTCTTGGCCTTGCGCTGTCATGGCTGCATCCATGTTGAGCAATGCATAACGAGGTACTGATGGTGAGTCGCTGAACGGATTCGCAATCAGATAGCCGTTAGCATCGCTAAGCAGGGTAATGGTGACTTCGCCGGTTTCAATGCCGGATGACACTTCGCCCAATATATTGACGGCAACAGGAGAGCCGCGCAGAACAGAACCGGCAGGCACTCGTAGCGGTACTGCGTTTGGAAAGTGAGGCGCAAAACCAAGATCAGCACTCAGGTCACCCGTTAACCCCGTGAATGACTCATCGCCCAATACAAATGATTGTACCGGTACTTGGTTGATCGGGTTGCCGGTTAATGCTGAGGTTAACTCGGGCTGTTCCGCACCAAGCGCGCCGACTTTGAGTGTCGACGTTGCACGGGGTAGTGATGAATCAGGCATAAAAGTACGCTGGTAGTCTGGCAGTGTGGCACCCGTGGTGTCGGCACGTACCCCGCTAATGGTGAGCGTATGCTCAACCGGCTGCAGATCCTCGGCGGGATCTAAACTTAGGTAGCGACCTTGTAGGAACATGGATGCTTGCACCAGATTGCCGGTATTGTCTCGAAGCTGAACAGAACCGTTTTCACCGTAGAGCGCGCTGGTTGGGTCGAGCGCTTGGTTGAATGCCATTCTGAATGTGCTCATGTCGATGGGGTGGCTGGCATCATCGATCTCACTCAGTAATGACGGCCGGTCCATGGGCTGAGCGAAGAGTAGTGCGAAAGATCCGGTTCCCATCGATTCCGATGAACCTGCTTGGGCGCCAGCAGCTTGGAATTGCACGCGTTCGACGGTGTCGCCATCAATGACTCCTAGTCCGTCGCCGCCGACCACTAGCTGGTAAGTCTCGGTTGGGGCGAGAGGGGATTGAGGACGCAGAATCAGCCCTTGGCCGTCTTCTACGAGCTGATAGTCAACCGCTACCGTGCTGCCATCGGTGTCGCGAACTAACTGAATTCGTGCGCTGATGTCATCGGCCACTTCTTGGTCAAGTGCAGAGGAGAATCGCAATACCACGGGGGCGCTGGTTGGCACTTCCGTTTGCTGCGGATAGGGGTACGAGAAAATGACTGTCTCTGGCGTGCGCCAAGGAACGGTTACGCCGCCTTGGTCGCCACCACAGCCAGCTAACAGGCCTGCCAAAAGCAAGGTGAGCCCGGCAACCAGTCGTAAGCTAGGGGGTAATTTTTTATTCATTGTTCTTCTCCGGAGAGGCATTATTTTTAGGGGTGTCAAAACTTTAACCTCAGAACTTTAGAGAAAAGGACGAGGAAAAGACTTGGATTTCACCATCCGCTGTTACGGTCTCGTAAGGGGCGGGGTGGGTAGGAGAGTCAATGGAGGTGAGTTCAAAGTCAGCCTCATCCAGCATTTGGTACTGGTATGCGAGGGCAATTTCTAGCGGCATGTTTACCAGTGGAGCGCTGGCGAGACGGTAGCTTGCGCCTAATCCTAGAACCTTTTTGTCGGTGTCGAGGTAGTTGACATCTTGGGACCGGTTTGACTGTAACGGTGAATCCTCTATTGCTGCGCCAGCAAATAGCTTCAGCGAGTCAGACCATTGATAGCTGACACCGATACGCGGAATGGTGACATCGTCAAAGGCCAAGTTGGCTTGGTCACGGATGGTGTCTTGGGCAAATTCTTTTTGCAGGGCGGACCAGCTGTGTTGTTCGATCGCCGCCGTGAGTTCGAATTTTCCGACAGGCAGTAAGAGGGCGGCACCGCGAACCTCGGGTTGGTAGGTGTCGATTGTGGTCAGTAGCAGGCCCAACCCAGGGTCAGGTATAACGCCAGGTACGACGACATTGGCGTCTACGGAGACCTCATAGTTGCTTTCGGCCCGCCAAAATAGTGCGACCTCTAACTTGTCCATGCCAAAAGGCATGCATTCGCCCGAGCCGCAAAACATTTCGCCTGTGCGGACGTTGATGCCGAGTGCTGGCGACAGGGAGGGAGACGCTTCAAGAGAAAGCTTTTCTGAATCGGTGTTTCCGCCAAGGTCAGATACGGCTTGCATGCTGGCCTTCGCTTCTAGCGTTAGCCGTGCGGATATCCCGAGGTCAACACCTCTGACGATGTTGCTGACTGCGCCACCAAAGGCCAAATAAAGTGGTTGGGATTCGTAGCGTAAAAACTGTCCCTTTTGTGAGGTGTTGGCTTGGTAGGGCACGAGGTTGGAGGTGAATTCATCAACGCCAACGTTCAGGCCGAAGTATATCGGTGTCTCTGTGCTAGTGACGCCGGCCATACGGGTCTTGAGGCCTATCAGTAATAGCTCGGAGCTGGCGTCGGAGAGTACATCATTTTCGCGTGCTAAAGGCGCTGTGCCGCCTAACGACTTGGCGCGTAGTTCTTGGTCACCATACTGCACAATGGTACTTAGCTCTCCTTCAGGGGAGCGAGCCATTGCGGCGGGGTTGTAGTAAACCGACCAACTGTTTGATGTAAAAGGGCTGAACGCTAACGCGCTGCCGACATTCATGGGGCCTAAGCCATAGTTGGTGGCGCTGTCGCCAGCGCCGGCACTGGCGATGCAGGGTGAAAACAGTGCGGCAGCAAGAAGGGACAGGCGTTTATTTTTTCCTGAAGGCATTTTTAACTCCTAATATGGTTCGAGACTTTGTTGTTTAGATTGATTGGTTGACCGACCAAACAAGACTGTCAAATTTCTGCGTGGGTGTCTATGGGGGGGAAGGTTTAGAAAGGCCAAAAAAAGACGGCGATGGCGATGGATAACGTAAGCGGTAGTTGAGAGCGCTTCTTTCGCCCGTTTGGCAGGGCATGGTTGGGTTTGCCGGCACCCAATCTGGGCTTCGTTGGAAGGCTCCCTTTGTTGGCCGTTGTCCGGCGTTGCCGCTGATAAGAGCATGGCGGTTTCGTGCTATGTGATGCCGGCCCCAGTTAATACTGCGGCGGGCATCGGTCGGCGCCTCAGTTCCCTCAGGCCTGTTGCGAAGCAGGCATGAGGGGCGTCGTACGTGTCGGGGGGAGGTTGCGTCTGCGGTGATCACGCAGTGCCTGATAGGCCTTCTGTGGATCGCCGGTCTCTTCGTAGGCGCGCTTCCAGATATGAATCACATGTCGGTTGTCGTCATCCCAGGGATGGAAGGTCGGGGAGAAGTAGGGCGTTACGCCACCGAGGACCTTGGACAGAATACCGGGCCGCCAGAAAAGCATTTTCGCCATGTGCGCGGCTGAGCGTAGATTCAATATCTGTCGATCTTTGTATAGCAGATAGGTCTGATTGCCGATCATGATTGGGAAACCCAGCGCAATGGCCAGCAGCATCCCACTCGCGCGCAACCGGTAACTGCGTAAGCCGCCGCCACTGGCGTCAACGAAAACATCAAAGCTGACACTCTTGTGTTCCGTTTCTTCGACGAAATGCCAGTAGAGCATGGCACTTAATTCGGGATGAGTGTCGTCAAAAAGCTCTGGGTGTTCGAGCAATACCGCAGAGATGATGGCGGTGAAATGCTCGAAAGCAGCGGCGATAGAGCTTTGCATGTCGTCAGTGAGGCGGTGTTGAAGTTGCTTGCGAATCAACTTGAAGACGCCTTCAACTTTGTCGATGGGGATTCCGTGCTTGACCCCGACGGCATTCATCTCATCGTGTTCACGGGCATGAATCCGTTCTTGAAGGATGAATTTTTTCGCGGCTTTGAGAACCTCTGGATCATCAAGCTTGTTAAGTTGGCGTCTTGCTGAATTCATCACCCAGCGCTCTCCGTCAGGAACGGCGGCGAGAATGGCGTTCATCCAGTGCGTAGACCAAGGGTCATTTGCGAACCAATGGCGGCTCACATTATTAATATGCATGGGGAAGTGTATATCTCGGGTGACAACTTCGTTATAACCGATCTTACGATTTGCGAGGGCCATGGGGCTTCTCCAGACGAAGGGTACTGCATAAATATATTTGGTTGGTGGGCCAAACTCAATGAATGAACCCACATTGGTCGTGTTTTTTGCCGTTCTCACGCGGATGATGCTGCGTTGGAAGGTGTGATGACTTTAATTTTGATGTTAGAATCAATGACTTACAGCGTAGGATGGGCTCATGGGAAGAAAGAAAAATCAGGCCACGCCGGTGGCCGAGGCGGACCGTGCGCTTGTGCTGGCGGCAGCGGCGCGTTTGTTTCGACAGCAGGGGTTTGATCGAACGACCGTTAAAGAAATTGCTGAGGCGTGTGACATGTTGCCGGGCAGCCTTCATTACCGTTACCCGTCAAAAGAAAGTCTGCTGGTCGATTTGATGCGACTGGCTTTGGAGCAGGCTTCAAATTCGGTTTCACTTGCGATTACGGGGGTTTCAGATCCTGTTGAGCAGCTGCGAAGGGCGCTGAATGCGCATTTGGAGCTGTTGGTTGGTGGCTCGGACATGGTTTACGTGCTGTTGTTCGAGTGGCGCTCCCTGCGCGGGGAGGCGCGGCAAGAAATGATCGGCTTGCGTGACAGATATGAGGTGCTGTGGGCGACGATGTTGCAATCGCTGGCGGCTCAGGGGGTGGTCCGTGCGGATGTGGATCTGAGTTTGTTGCGGTTGATTGGTCTTGGCGCCCTCAACTGGGTGGCGACTTGGTTTCATGAGGGAGGTCGATATTCGGCTGAAGATATTGGCAACTTCGTCTGGCATTTGATTAGGGATGCGGTGATTAGCAGAACTGATCAGTAGCGATCCACGGGGGCTGGCGGTGTCGCCCCTTTCGTTAATAGCGTGATTTATCCGCGCTGTCTCCTCGGCAACGATGGAGCGCGTATCCTGCCGTCCTAAAGTAGCCTAAAAATTCTCCTTTCACTTGCACTCACGGTAGTCGTGCCTTAAATTGGCCGAATGTCCAATAAATCAATTCGCCCTCGTGGCAGACCTTCATCCAAGGCCGATCCTGTTTCTCAGCAGGCTGTGTTGGCAGCTGCTTTCCAGGTTTTCATGACCCAGGGTTACGACAGCGCCACGATCCGCCAGATTTCTTCATTGGCGGGTGTCAGCACCGCGCTGCTTAACCACATGTTTGGGACAAAAGAAGCGCTTTGGTTCGAGGCGGTAGAGGCCGCATACGGCCCTATCCATGAGCAGCAGATGGAGGTTTTGCGGGCTTCGCTTCATCCGACAGATCGTGCCGGGGCGGTGGACCTTAGTGAATCGATGAGGGGCGTTTTGCATTCGTTACTCGGCAAGCCGGGCTTGTTGGCGTTTCTTTATCGCGAAGGTGAGCAAGAAAACCGCCGCGCCGCTTTTCTGCGTGCGCGTTATCTGAGGCCGATTATGGACGTGCTGTGGGAGATGTATCTCCATGGCAGTAAAAAGCGTCAGCTGGGTCGAATCGGGTTTGAGGCGTTGATGTTAGGTGCGCCACGGTTATTGGTTTTTCCGATATTGCTGATTGGCGAAGGTACGGATGTGGCGAGTTCAGAAATGGCGCATGTAGCAGATGAAGTTGTCGATGTGTTGGTGGCTTCGCTGTTCTCAATAGGTGGTTAATGTGACGAATAGTAAGACGAAAGATATCTTTTTCGAGCGCTCTGCACGGTTGCTCACGGTAATGCTTTTGACCGCCGTTATGGGCTGTAGCCCAGAGCCTGAGGTGCCCGAAGCAAGGCCGGTTAAATTAACAAAAGTTGAGTCGGCCGACGTAAGCACGATGGTTGAGTTCGCAGGTTCGGTACAGGCCAGAGTGGAATCGGCGCCGGGCTTTCGTGTGAATGGCAAAATAAGCCAAAGGCTGGTGAGTCCTGGTGATGTGGTGCATCAGGGAGAAGTGTTGATGAGACTGGATCGCGCCGATCTTCAGCTTGAGTACACCGCTGCATTGGCAAGGCGCGATGGCGCCAAGGCGGACTGGGGGCTGGCTGAGACTGAGTTGAAACGATTCCGTGGGTTGCACGAACAGAAGTTTGTTTCTGATGTTGAGCTGGATCGGGCCGAGTTGGCCGCGCGACGGTCGCGGGCAGTGTTGGATCAAACCGAGTCGGAGTTGTCACAAGCCAAAAATCGCCTTGATTACGCGAATCTTAAAGCCGTCGATGCGGGGGTGGTGACAGGGGTATTCGTTGATGTCGGAGATGTTGTTGCCCCTGGAACGCCTGTTTTGAGTCTTGTGGTAGACGGCCCTCGGGATATCGTCGTCGATATTCCTGAGGGGCAGCGCGCGCTGGCAATGGCAACGGATGCCACGCTCAGGTTATGGGCGCATGGTGAGCAGGAATATTCCGTTAGCTTGCGTGAATTAGGGGCGGCGGCCGATCCCGTTACCCGCACATTCCGCGCCCGTTACAGCATTGACACCCAAGCGCCTGCTTTAGAGGTTGGCATGACAGGGGTTCTGCGACTTCGACCGGCGGACAGCATTCCCGGCGTACTGGTACCGTCAGCTTCGCTGATTCAGCTGGAGCAGGGAGCAGGCGTTTGGGTTTACGATGCAGAGCAGGGTGTGATGCGTCATCGCTCGGTTGAGATTGTGGGTGTGCGCGGCAACGATGCGTTGGTACAGGGTGTAGAACCAGGTGAGTTACTGGCCTTGGCTGGCGTCCATGTGATTACCGATGGTATGCCTGCTCGTGCTATGGAACCGATTTCGGCCGAGCAAGAGGCGCCTTGAGAATGAAGTTTAATCCGTCTCGGGCCGCCATCAGCCAACCAAAGATGGCGCTATACTTCCTTGTTTTGCTGCTTATGGCGGGCGGGTTCTCCCTCGGTTCTCTGGGGCAGGATGAAGACCCTCCATTCAACTACCGGATGATGGTTGTGCAGGCATATTGGCCTGGCGCCACGGCTGAACAAATGGTCGAGCAGGTGGGTGACCGCCTCGAAAGAACCCTTCAAGACGTTCCGTACGCCGATGAGATTCGCAGCTACGCGAAGCCCGGTGAGCTCAACATTATCTTCCAGATTAAGGATTCTTCTCCGCCGGACCAGATTCCGCATATCTGGTATTTGGCGCGCAAGAAAATTGGTGATGTCTGGCCACAAATGCCGCCGGCGGTACAAGGCCCGTTTATTAATGACGAGTTCGGCGATGTTTTCGGTTTGATTTATGCGCTGCAAGGCGATGAGTTCAGTTGGCGTGAGCTAGAGGATACCGCTGACCAGATCAGTAAATCGCTGATGCGGCTTCCTGACGTGGGACGAGTGAAGCTATTTGGGAGTCAGACGCGTCGTGTTCTTGTTGAGGCCTCCCATGCGCGGCTAGCCATGCTGGGTATCACCATTCCGACGCTGGCCGAGCAGCTGACGCTGCAAAGTGAGGTGCGGCCAGCGGGCGTCTTGCAAGCGGAGCGGGAACAAATTCCGATGCGGGTGTCGGGGCAGATTAATAATCTCGACGCGTTACGGGCGTTACCGGTTCACGCTGATGGGCGCACCGTTAAGCTTTCGGATATTGCCACGGTACAGGAAGGTTATGTCGACCCAAGCGACCCTCTTGTGCGCGTCAACGGCAGGCCTGTCATCGCCATCGGTGTTTCGATGCGCAAGGGCGGCGACATTATTCAGCTTGGCGAGCGGCTGCAGAGTGAACTTCAAATCATTCGCGCCAACTTGCCGTTAGGCATGGAGCTGGAGCGTGTGCAAAATCAGCCCAAAGTCGTGGCAGACTCCGTTGGCGAATTCATCAGCGCGCTGATCGAGGCACTGCTGATTGTGTTGTTGGTGACGTTCGTCACCTTGGGTATGCAGGGCAGTATTTGGAATATTGATTGGCGGCCGGGTGTGGTTGTGGCGCTGGCGATCCCGACCGTACTGGCGGGCACGTTTTTGGTGATGTATCTCGCCGACATTAATTTGCACAAGATTTCACTGGGCGCCTTGATTATTTCCCTCGGTTTATTGGTGGACGATGCCATCATTATTATTGAGATGACGGTGCGCAAGCTAGAAGAGGGGCTGGATCGTTTTAGTGCCGCGACCTTTGCTTACTCAGAAACGGCGATGCCGATGCTCACCGGCACTTTAATTACTGCTGTTGGCTTTCTTCCGATCGGGCTCGCTAAGTCATCGGTTGGTGAATATACCTTTGCTATTTTTGCGGTGACCGCCTCGACGCTGATCATTTCTTGGTTGGTTGCAGTTTATTTTGTTCCTTTCATGGCTCACAGATTACTGCGGGAGGCGCCGCGAGAGCCGAGCGATCTTGACTCAGAGGCCGTCTATGACACCCCATTCTACCGGCGGGTGAAGGGGTGGGTGGAAAGCTGTGTGGAGCGCAAGTGGCGCACACTGGCAGTGACCGGGCTAGCCTTGCTCGTCGGCGTAATGGGCATTGGTTTGGTAGAAAAGCAGTTCTTCCCAGAGTCGAGTCGCCCAGAAATATTGGTTGATCTTTGGCTGCAAGAAGGCGCGAGCGTGACGCACATGCAGGAAAATGTCGAGAGGGTAGAGGCGCGCCTGCTCGGTCTTCCCGAGACAGGACAGGTGACCAGTTTTGTTGGGTCTGGGGCGCCGCGGTTTTATTTGCCCATGGATGTATTATTTCCGCAGAGCAATGTCTCGCAGATGATCATCGAGGCGGATCACATTGATCAGCGTGACAAGTTACTTGGACGTGTCCGCCATATACTGGCGGAAGAGTTTCCGGAAATACGTAGTCGTGCTCGTTTGCTGCCAAACGGGCCGCCGGTACCGTATCCGGTCCAGTTTCGCGTGACCGGCGCGGATCCGAAGCAAGTGCGCAGCTGGGCTGATCAGGTTAGCGATGTGATGTCTACGGACAATGAAGTTGCTGGCCTTAATGACAACTGGAATGAGCCGATCAAGGTGATGGCGTTGCGGATAGACCAGTCCCGTGCCCGCCAGATCGGATCTTCTACCGCCGGCGTTGCTGCGGCTGGCCAGGCTCTATTGTCGGGCTTTTCGCTTGGCACCTACCTTGATGGTGATGACCGCGTTCCTATTTTGCTGCGTCAGCCAGTTCATGAGCGGGACAATCTCTCCTCTATCGCGCAGGGTTACCTGCCACTTGAAAGCGGTCGTTCGGTGCCGATTTCTCAAGTGGCTCGCGCATCGTTGGCGTGGGAGCCGGGCGTCTTGTGGCGGCACAATCGAAATTACGCCGTTACGGTACAGAGTGACGTGGTTGCCGAGGCTCAGGGTGACACGGTGGCGCGTAGATTGGATCAAAAGCTGGATGAAATTCGTCAATTGATGCCGCACGGCTACGGAATTGAAATTGCCGGTACTGTCGAGCAATCGCAGAAGGGGCAGAAATCGATTATGGCTTGGCTGGTGCCGATGGCGGCCTTAATTCTCACACTCTTAATGCTCCAGCTGCGTAGTTTCGGATTGGCGCTGATGATGCTAGTCACCGGCCCACTGGGAATTATTGGTGCCGTCTGGACGTTGATTATTTTGGATCGACCACTAGGATTTGTGGCGTTCCTTGGGGTGATCGTCATGAGTGGCATGATTATTCGAAATTCTCTGATCCTGATTGATCAGATCGATAAGGATATTCAAAGAGGAATGACGCGTTTTGACGCGATCGTGGCGGCTGCCGTGCGCCGTGCTAGACCGATTTTCCTAACCACGATTACCGCTGTTTTAGCCATGATACCGCTGATCTCGACGGCATTCTGGGGACCCATGGCGGTTGCGATAATGGGAGGGCTGATCGTCGCCACCGCGCTGACGCTGCTATCACTGCCCGCCTTGTATGCGGTGGTATATCGCGTTACTCGGGAATAGCTCTTTGCTGGGCTTTACGTGGCGAGTGGCGTGAACGCTTGATTGGAGTTATAGGCTTGCCTGAATTAGTCGAGGGCCCCGCGGCTTGTCGGAGGTAGAGCTGCGATCTTCGTGCCAGTGGAGCTGCTGGTGCCGCGTACTGAGGGCCATAGCCAAGACAAGCGTACGGTGATCTGTATGTCGATAATGTCGGTCAGGTACCGAAGAGTGGTAGTACACCAATACGCAGTGTTGGTCGTCGTGCGATCACGCTGATCGAAGAAGTGTTGAGTGTGGGATGTTGAAGTGGCGGATACGCCATGGAAGGCAACGAATACGGTACTGGGCTGTGAGCAAGGCATCGAAGTGTCATTGAATGCGGACGATGCGAACACACTGATGCTGCGCTGCCCTTTAGAACGAGTTTCATTTTGACTATGTACTAGAAAGTGGTCAAAGGCAGTTGCGGTTCTCATTTGGAAGGCGTGATTTTGTGGCAAAGTTTGGCCGTAAAATTACGGGGACCTTTGTTAAAAGTTGGGCAGGAGGTGTCTCTTGTCGAACGACTATTATTGGGTGCCTATATACCGATAGAGCAATAAATATAAGCATATATCGTCCCCAGTAGTTCGACGTCTACCATTTGAATTCATCGATTAAGTATAGGTTTTAGTATAGCTTTTTCGAGCTGCCTGATAAAAATCCCATTAAAACGTGGCTCACGCACCTGTGCATCGTTGGTGCTTGTTGGCTAAGTCCGCGGACACAGGCGTCTCCTTAAAGGTCTTGCGTTTATCGGGGAGGCATCTATATGGCGCTCACGGCAGCGGGCATGATAATGGCTCGGCGCCTGAGAATAGGGATTACGCCATGTGTGTATTTAGGCGGAGCGCTGGGATAAGCGGTTGATGGCGCTTGGTGAGTAGTGGCTGTTTTTTATCTTCTGGAGTGTTTTGCGATTCCGGAGAAAGTCGTCTTATCGGAAGGCAGTTGTCTAGACTGTCTTTACATATCTTCCTTACTGCCAATATGAGCGTTTTTAGCAATCACAATGTTGAGTTACTCATCGCTAGTGTAGGCAACAAAGCTAGCGATGGTTGGGCAAGGACGTTTAAGAAAGGCTGTGTAGCTATCGCTCCTCATCACTGAACGTCACTCAATAATCTGCCAGCTCTGGTATGGCCCTACGCTTAGTATCGTTGTATTCCTTGCGCAGGCCCCCATTTTCCTCATGACGCCTTTCTAGCTAAAGATGGAGTGCTATCGTCGTTTAGACGCCCCAATAATTATATGATATCAAAAGTACATCGGCGGCTGAAACGGAGGGATATTTTTTGTGTTTTATAGCATCAAAACATTCTAATTCGTCAATGATCTGTTGCGACAATAGTACGAATCGCACTATTGTTGCTGCTTTCCGATATTGAGTGGGAACTAAGGAGCATTACATGGATGACCAATTGCGCCACTACACAGATAAGTTGGCTTATGAGATCGACTCTTGGGATCTTAGCGTCGCATTAAAAAATGAAGAGAATGTGGTGGTGGTAGATGCAAGATCCGCACAGGCCTATGCGATTGAGCATATTCCTAGCGCTATAAGCCTGCCGCACAAATTAATGGATGCGCAGAGCGTATCGTCAATTAGAGGCTCGGCGATTATTGTTGTCTATTGCGATGGCATTGGGTGTAACGCGTCAACTAAAGGCGCTCTCGCGATGGTAAAGTTGGGCTTTACTGTGAAGGAGTTGATGGGTGGGCTCGATTGGTGGAAGCGTGATGGACATGCCACCCGAAAAGGTGGGGTGGATGTAGCGGAGAACGTCAGCTGCGGTTGCGAATAACGCCATTGTTAAGTGGAATAGAGCGATGGCTCTATTCCACTTGTTTGATGTTAAAGGTGAAAAACAACAACCTATTCCTCCTGATTTTATGAAGTGTGATCTTATTATGACATCTGTGATGAGAGGTGTATGACTCTGTTTTGAGATTAATGATTTCATTTAAATTAACAAAAATTGGAATCATTTTGATGCTAGTGAAATGTTATTAGAGTTTATTTTTAGGATAAAAAAGCCATTAAGTTTTCAGTTTTAAGCAAGTTATTTCGTATTCAGAATGTGACCTATCCCGCAATTTCAGCATCCCCTCTGCACCAAAAATGAGCATAATTATTTTTTTTCCTTAAAAAAAATATGCCATCAAAAAAATCTTGACAAAAAATATGCTGATGTAAGAAGCTGCGCCAGATTTTTGCGGTTCTTACTTTTCGTGTGAATTTTTCTCGTAAGAGTATTTGCCAATTTTATCGCATATCTAGCGCAAGGAGCGCTGGTTTTTCACAATAAGGAAATACTCGTAGTGCTCTATCCTTTGCAGAAAATCAGCACGGATTTTTTTGAGAAACTCCATGAGTTTCCTAATCTTGAGGATATTCTTTCCTCAGGACTTCACCATAATCCAGAAGACACCGCGCTGATTGACGGTGACCAAGAAATATCTTTTGCGCGTTTAAACGGTAGTGCGAATCAGATCTCACGGTTTCTGCTGACGCTCGGCGTCGTGCGTGGCGATAGGGTGCTGGTATCAGCCCTGAAGTCTTGGCAATTGGTCGCTATGGCGGTTGGTATCTGGCGTGTTGGCGCGGTTTATGTGCCTATAGATCAGGATTGGCCAAAGGGCCGATTCGAGAAAATGGTGCAATCGATTGAGCCGTCTACCGCGATACTATCAAGTGCGCATGACGCATTTTTGAATGACGAAACGGCGTTCCCTAAGTTCCTTTTGAGCGATCAGCCCTGGGAGAAATTTCTCGACGGTCCGTTTGAGAGTGTGGCATGTGAAGGGGTCGATACAGCCTACATAATGCACACCTCGGGTTCGACAGGAGAGCCCAAAGGTGTCGTGATGTCTCGTCGCGCAATGGTTGCGTATTTTTATGGACACAATCAATTTTTTCACTTTAAAAATGGGGATGTTTGCCTTAATAACGCCCCATTTCATTTCGATGTATCTATTCAGGATGTCTTTTTACCGCTCTTTTTTGGCGCGACAGTTTGCTTAACGTCGGGAGTGCCGTTTCCAGATTATTTGCTGGAGTTGATGGAGATGCATGGCGTTACGCATCTTATCATCGTGGCTTCGTTATTGATGACGATCACGGAGGATAAGAGCGCCATCAATGCCAGAGACCTTGCTGCTCTGAGGGTCGTGATGACGGGCGCTGAAATTTGTAAGCCGTCGGTTTTGGAGTTCTGGTCTCAATTTAATGACGGCCTGACAGTATTAAATGGCTATGGGCCAACTGAAGTAAATTCAATCAGTGTTCTTTACGCCATAACACCCAAAAGTCAGGGACGTCAGACGACTTTTCCTATCGGTATGCCGCTTCCGACGGTTCTCGCACGACTCGTGGACGATCAAGACCGGACAATTTCGGGGGAACAAATTCCAGGAGAGTTACTCCTAGGAGGCCCCCAGTTAATGGAAGGCTATTGGCGCAAACCGGACCAAACTAAAAAGGCATTCATTGTCATAGACGGGGAGCGTTACTACCGCAGCGGCGACGTGTGCTGTCTTGATGAAGACGGGAACTATGTTTTCGTTGGTCGTAAGGACAAAGAGGTGAAGATCAATGGGCGCCGAATTAATACAGCGGAGATCGAATCTGTACTGATGGCGGTCAAAGGCGTTCGTTATGCGTTCTGTGATGTATTTGAGCATCTCGATAGTAAGGCTATTAGTTGCATCGTTTGTATAGAGAAAAACACATCTATCCCTTCAATTGCATCAAAGATATTTGATGCAATGTAAGCGCCTAACCAACCACCCCCTAACAACACCTGCTGCCGGCCATTAACCTAACCGCTCTCACCACTGGAGCGGATTATGGCAACACGACTCAGCAAACAACAATGGCAAGATTTGCTCGCCGAGCAAGAACAAAGCGGCCTATCGGTTGCGGCGTTCTGCCGCGATAAAAATCTTATCGCCAAGAACTTCTACAATCAGCGCAGCATTAAGCTTCGCAAGGCCAGCAGCGACAAACCCTTTGTCCGCGCTCAGCGAGCGCAACCCGTGCACGTCATTTCAGATATCAGCATAAGCTACGGCAGGGTTCAGCTGCAATTATCGGCAGGCACCTCGCCTAAATGGCTGGCAGACCTATTGGTGGCTTTGGCATGAGAATGTTCGTCGATCTTGAATCGGTTTACTTGCATCGCGATCCGGTGGATTTTCGTAAGTCGATTGACGGCCTGAGTTTGCTTGTTGATCAAGCCATGGGGTTGTCCGTGTTTGATGCAGCGCTGTTTGTGTTCTGCAACAAGCGGCGCGATAAGCTCAAAATTCTTTACTGGGATAGCAGTGGTTTTTGTTTGTGGTATAAGCGGCTTGAAAAAGAAAAGTTTAAGTGGCCGCGCAAGGATGATCGAGACGTTATTACGCTGACTGAAGAGCAGTTCCACTGGCTTCTTCGTGGTTTCGATTTGCGCCAACTTCAGCCGCATAAATCGTTAAAATATTGCTCGGATTTTTAGTCATTACCGATTAAAATTGGCGCATGCCATCCTCCATCGAACTCGCCGACAAAGTCCATTTACTCGAGCGTGAAATTAGTAGAAAAGATCAGCAGATCGACGCCAAAGATCAGCGCATAAAGCTGCTTGAAGAATACATTCGCCTGCACAACAGCAAAACATTCGGTGCCTCCAGCGAAAAGGGGGATGGAGGGCAAGGCCAACTCTTTAACGAGGCTGAATCCGAGTCTGAGATTGATTCAGACGAAGACGTTGAATCTGAGGAAGTTAGCGTACCGGCACACACGCGCAAGAAGAAAAAGCGCGCCTCGATTCCCGATGGCTTGCCCGTCGAAGAAATCATTTACGATCTGCCTGAGTCAGAAAAGACCTGTCCGCACGACGGTACGGCGCTGAAGGCCATAGGTGAAGAGATTCATCGTCAGCTCGACATTGAACCCGCCAAAATCAAAGAACTGCGCCACATTCGCAAAAAGTACGCCTGTCCGTGTTGTGAGAAATACCTGGCAACGGCACAAAAACCAGCGCAGCCGATCGAAAAATCCATTGCTTCACCGGGGCTTCTGGCCCACGTTTGCGTCAACAAATACGTTGATGCACTGCCGCTATATCGGCAAGTCACGATGTTTAGTCGCATCGGCGTCGAGGTGGATCGAACCACGCTGGCCAACTGGATGATAAAACTCGGCGAGTTAGTACAACCGCTGATTAATTTATTGCTGGAAAGAGCGCGCGAGCAATCGGTGCTGCATATGGACGAGACGCCACTGCAAGTGCTCAACGAGCCGGGCAAGAGCGCGGAAAGCCAAAGCTATATGTGGTTGCTCGCGACCACCGAGGCTAGTCTGCCGATGATGATTTACCACTACAGCGCGAGCCGCTCTGGCGATACACCCAAGTACCTGCTGGAGGATTTTAACGGCGCACTGATGGTGGATGGCTATGAAGGTTATGCCGCCGTTTGCAGGAAAAACAATATCGTCCGCCTGGGCTGCTTAGCGCACGCGCGTCGAAAATTTGTTGATGCGCAAAAAGCCCAGCCCAAGAATAAAGCGGGAAAGGCCGACATAGCGATCAGTTTGATCCAGAAAATCTACGCGGTAGAAAAAATATGCGCCGATATGAGTGCCGAAGAACGCCAGCGAACTCGGCAAGAAAAAGCCAAGCCGATATTCGATAAATTAGAAAAGTGGTTACAGAAAAGTCTCGCCAATACGCCGCCCAAAACAGCCTTGGGTCGAGCGCTCAGCTACCTAAGCAACCAGTGGCCGCGAATCACCGCCTACTTGGACGATGGCGCACGCCCCATCGATAACAATCGCGCCGAGAATGCTGTGCGGCCATTTGTGATCGGTCGGAAAAATTGGCTGTTCGCTAACAGCCAGGCTGGCGCCAGAGCCTCGGCCAATCTTTACAGTTTAATTGAAACCGCCAAGGCCAACGGGCTGGAGCCTTACCGCTACCTCAAACAGGTATTCACGCAATTGCCGCAAGCTAACTCAGTGGATGCAATTGAAGCACTATTGCCGTGGAGTATTGAGGGTGTGGTTGGTTAGGCGCTTACGATGCAATTGAAGGGAATCTTCCTTTTTACATGCTTCCTTCGCATTTTGGCTACTGCCTAGAAGTCACCTTTGGTAGTACAGGGAAGACGAGCCCAAAAGAAATGTTCCGAGCATTACACCACGCTATTGAAGTGGAGCCAGCAGCTGCCTATCAGATGGTAAGCGGAACATTTCATCGTCTCGTTGATCGGGAGACTGAGGGTGTCTGAAGTAGAGATAAATTCGAAGAAAATAAGAGATTTCCTCTCTGAAAAGATTCGTGAGAAGCAGAGGGTATCTACTGGTATTGATATTACAGATGAGACGCTATTGGTTGATGTTCAGCTGAACTCATTGAAAGCGATGATGATAATTTCTTCGTTAAAGATAATTGCACCGCTTAATTATCAGAAGGCGCTTGGGAAAGTTAGGCCAATGAGGACATTTGGCGATATGCATTATAACTCCTGCGCACTGTGTGGTGTGGACGAATAGACGATATTGAATACGGACTTAAGCAAGAAAAAGGGAATGAGGGGCGAAGATATGGATAAAACACGGAAGTTCAAGATACTGGGTGTAGGTTTTGGTCCAGCCAATATCGCACTGGCAGCCGCACTTGAGGAGAGTGGTTTGCTTAAGGATGCGCATTTTTTTGAGCGGGCCAAAGAAACGACTTGGCAGCCTGGCATGCTTATTAATAATTCAGATATTCAGAATCATCCGCTTCGTGATTTAGTGACACCTAGAAATCCCAAGAGTCATTATAGCTTTACGAACTTTCTTCATGTTAAAGGACGTCTATTTGAGTATTTGAATACCGGATTGAGCTATCCATACCGAATTGAATATGAGCAATATGTTTGTTGGGTGGCATCACATTTTAAAGATCACGTTTCCTACGGGATCAATATTTCAAAAATTGAACCACTGTTCTCTGAATCAAGCAAGCATGATGTCATTAGTGGATATCGTGTAATAGATCAGGATGGTAATGCATACGAGTGCGAGCACCTGGTCGTGGCGCCCGGTCGTACCCGTTACGTCCCCGTCGAATTTGAGCCATTGTTGTCAGATAGGGTTGTTCATCTTTGCGACTACTTGCCGGCCGTTACAGAGCTGGCTTCCGGGAAGCTGCCTGAAAGAATCTGTGTGATTGGTGGAAGTCAGAGCGCCGTGGAACTGACGGCGGATCTAGCTGATCGTTTCCCTTTGGCGAAAATTCATGCCGTTCATCGGGCATATGGCTTTCGCCAGAAAGACGTAAGCCCGTTTACAAACGAAGTGTATTTCCCTGAGTTTGTCGACGAATTTTATCAAGCGTCTGACGAAACGCGTTCGAGCATACGTGGAGACCTTCATCTTACAAATTACTCATCCTCGGATTTGGATGTGTTGGATGCTCTGTATAGAAAGATATACGTACAAAAAATTCAGGGAAAACAGAGGATATTTCTGCATCGTCGCAGCTTCGCTCGTCCACTCATAACTTTCGATGATGGCCGAACACACATGGCTGTTTGTTCTCGTGACCGGGCGGATGAAGTTGAGATGACTTTCGATTTAGTGGTTCTGGCTACGGGATTCAAAGATCTTGGTGTAGGCGAAGGAAGAGAAAAATACCCGGCGGTGCTTTCTGACTTGGTGCGCTATAGCGAATTGGATCGTAGCGGCGTAATACAGGTCAATCGAGATTACTCCGTATCGCTGCAGACTGGGTATGGCGGTCAAGCTAAGTGCTTTCTCAATGGCTTGTGCGAGTCGACCCACGGCATGGGGGACGCGGGATCGTTTAGCCTGCTGTCCTTAAGAAGTAGCGAGATTATTGAGTCTATCAGAAGTACAGAAAATGACGTTAGCGCTTCCATGAATGGCGTTAAGGTTGATGCTGCTTGATCTAAGAACTGTGGAAAAAATGGAGATTTTACGATGTCAGCAGTTAAGGAAGATGTGAGAGTTGCGTTTCGAGCAGTGAAATCCAGTAGCGACCTTTTGTCGGAGCAGACTCGCAGGGAGTCATCTGCTGTTTCCTATCCGAAGAGAATTCCGATCGCCATCGCATCAGCATCTGGAAGTTATATCCATGATATTGAGGGGCGCCGATATATTGATTTTCTCACCGGCGCTGGGGTGTTGCCGTTGGGACACAATCCGCCGGCGCTGATTGATATTGCTCGTGATCAGCTTGGCGTCTTGGTTCATGGCCTCGATTTTCCTACACCAGCGAAGTCTGACTTTATTGAAGCGCACCTTTCTATGCTGCCGGAGTCGTTGCGTGGAAAGTATCGTATCCATTTGTGCGGGCCTACTGGTGCTGACGCGGTTGAGGCGGCGATCAAGTTGGCAAAGCTCAATACTGGCGGCGGAGAGGTGATTTCATTCTTCGGTGGCTACCACGGCTGTACGCAAGGTGCTTTGTCTCTAACCACAGATCGTGACATGAAGCGGGGGCTGAGTAATTTGCTGCCCGGCGTGCACTACTACCCTTATTCCTATTGTTACGCATGTCCATTTGGTCTGGAGCGCGCGTCTTGCAAAGATGCTTGCGCCAACTATTTCGCGCGTTCAATGAAAGATAGCCACAACGGTATTGGCGATCTTGCAGCCGTGATCATGGAGTGTGTGCAAGGCGAAGGCGGCGCTA
Organism: Gammaproteobacteria bacterium; assembly: GCA_018067045.1. Taxonomy (GTDB): domain Bacteria; phylum Pseudomonadota; class Gammaproteobacteria; order Pseudomonadales; family Alcanivoracaceae; genus JARGPN01. The sequence continues at coordinate 81,193 of JAGPVL010000037.1, read as the reverse complement.
TCCCCGTCAGTAAAGCGTTGATACAGGAGGCGTCCCGATTCTGCCAAGAAAACGGCGTACCACTAATTGTTGACGAGGTTCAGACGGGTTGTGGCCGAACAGGTACTTGGTTTGCGTTTGAGCAGTACGACATAGAGCCAGACATTATTGTTATGTCTAAGGCGGTGAGTGGAATTGGTACTCCCTGCTCTTTCATCCTTTATAAAGAGCGTCTTAATACTTGGCCGGCAGGAAAACATATAGGCACTTTTCGAGGCAATAACATTGCTTTCGCAACGGGAGCCGAGTTTGTTAACGAAATGAAGAGTAAGCGAATTCTTGAAAATGTTCGTTCTCGTTCTGATCAAGTTGTTGATGCGTTGGGAAGTCTCGCGGAGAAGCATCGGTTTATTGGAGACGTCCGTGGGCGTGGTCTCTTATTGGGTATGGAAATAGTTGACCCAGAATCGAAAGAAAGGTCGCCCGAGATCGCTAAGTACATGCAGAAATATTGTCTGGACCAGGGCTTGATTGTTGAACTGGGCGGAAGGAACTCCTCCGTTGTTCGGCTTTTACCGCCGCTGAATGTTAGTCAGCAAACGGTAGCAGACGCGCTCGACATTATTATGGCGGCTTGCGAGGCCGTGTCGATGAAGCTCGCGTTAGACCAAAACTCATTCTTTTTTACCGATTACGTTATTTAGAGGTGGACCAATGAACCAGCCTATCAAGATTGTTGAGTCCATGGACTGGAGCTCCTTGAAGCATGAGTACGGATTAGACGGTAAGCGCTTGCTGCCGTGGTCGGGTGTGACTCTTCCGTTTGGCGGAGCTTACTGCGTCGTGCGAGAAGGTACGGTATCGCTTCCTCATGTCAATGAGCCGGCAGACGAAGAAGAGATGTTTATTTGTATCGATGGCACGGCAGAGGTTGTTATTGGTGAGCGCCGGCACTCGGCGAAACGCGGGGATGTTATTTACATCCCTGCTGGCGAGCCGCATCACGTTGATGCCTGCCTCGGTGCGGATTTTCACTTTTATACTTTGTGGTGGAGCAAAGGAACCTGCGGAAACTACATTGGCGAAAGGGCTCATGCTGATGTCTAGATATCTCGTGACTATCACACCTCCAACTCCCAATGGCGATCTACACCTTGGGCATATGGCAGGCCCATTTTTAGCTGCGGATGTGTTCGCCAAGGTGAGAAAGATGCTTGGTGATGAGGTGGTGTTGCTCAGCTACGCGGATGACTACCAGAGTTACATGGCGCGAAAAGGGGAAGAGAGCGGCGAGCATTGGCTTGATCTCAGCCGCGATAATACGCGCAAGATAGAAAAGACAATGCTGGCGATGGGAATAGATGCCGATCATTTCATGCACAGTGGTGAAAACGGATTTTTTATTGGCAGAGTGCAGCAACATTTAAATGCACTCGCTGAAAAAGGTGTTATTAAGCGTGTTGAAGGCGCCGTTCCTTACGACCAAGAATTGGAAAAGTACGGCTACGAGGCCTTTGCCCGAGGTACGTGTCCTGAGTGCGGGTATTCCACTGATCCGAGCCAATGTGAGAACTGCGCCTGTTATCCGGATGCAGGGCTGATGGCGAATTTACATTCGCCGATCACGAAAAAGCCTCTTGAAGTAGTGAAAATGACTCGCTTAGCGGTGGACATGAGGGCGTTGAGTGGCGTTTTGAAGGATCACTATATTAAGCATCCTGCCCGGCGACAGTTGGGCGCATTTATCGACCAACACGTTTTCTCTGGATATGACCAGATGTGGCCGATTGAGCGTACTGGTGATGCAGGTATTCCTGTTGAATTCGAGGGCGCCGATATATTGGTAAGCACATGGTTTTCTGGGTTGGCCGGCTACGAAGCCGCGCTGACGGAGTACTGGGCGCGGAAAATGCGCCCTGCGCAGGCTGAGCGATTTTGGCGAGAGGGTGATGCGAAAGTAGCTCACTTTCTTGGCTTTGATTGTTCGTATTCCCATGCATTGATTTATCCCGCAATTGCCTCTCTTGTGCATGAGAATCCGCCGGAGATTTACCACTACACGAATGCATTTTTGAAACTGGACAATGAAGACTTTTCGACCAGCCGAAATTATGCCATCTGGGCCGGAGAGTTCGTTGCAGAGCACGGTGTAGATGCTGTCCGTTTTTTCTTGGCAATCAAAGCTCCTGAGGAAGTGCCAGAGAACTTCTCGTTGAAGGAATTTCTTGCATGGAAAGATGAGTACTTGCGAATCGGGAAGAGTTTGCTATCCGTCAACACTGCTGGCGTCTCACTGTCGCTGTCTTTGGCGGAAGCGTTCGCCCGGTGGAGAAGCGTGGTTGATAAAAGTGGTTTCTCCATGCGCTCATATGCTTCGTTTATCTGGGATTTGTTCGCTTCCTTTTCGCAGAGTTCTGATGAGCTTGAGCGTCAGGAAAAAGCGGCGCTCATCGCAATGCTTTCAGGGCCGTTGTTGCCCGACTTGAGTAAGCAAATGGCGAGCGAGTATTTAGCTAGTCTTTATGGACGACTGTTGGCAGGCGCTACAGCTCCGCTTACCGCTGAGGCTTTGGCTGAGTGTGAAGCTTTCTGATGACAGCCCACCACTATGACGTTGTTGTAATTGGCGCCGGGGTAGCGGGTGCTTCTCTTTGTCTGCAGTTGGCTCGGCAAGGTGTGCGTGTGGCGTTGGTTGAAAAAGGCACGGTGGGAGCTGGTGGCGCGACCGCTTTATCTGGCGGGATTGTCAGGGTTCATGATCCAGATCCGTTTTTATCCAGCTTGTCCGCCGCGGGCCGTAATCTGCTATTGAACTGGTCTAAATTGGGTGTTGAGGGGCCTTCCCCATACACAAAAAGCGGTGTGTATTGGCTGAAGTCCGATCAACCTGGCCGATCTATCGCTACCGATACTCGTGTCGGACGTGTTGCAGATTTTCCTCGACTTAATTTTTTGCGAGAGCGCAGTGATCCATTGCACGTACTGTACGAACCTGATTCCGGGTACGTTGATGCCCGCCGTCTGTGCGCATCACTGGTGCAAAGCGCAATCAACTTGGGTGTAGATGTTTATGAAAACACTCATGTGGTTGGCTACGAGGTATCGACGTCAGGTGAGGTGACAGTCCGCACTCATAGTGGGAGTTTCACAGCACATAAGGTGGCCCTATGTGCGGGCGCCGGTTTCGTTCAAATGACACGTATGGAAGGTGCATACGTCCGGTCTATACCGTTAGTTACAGTGCGAGCAAATTCGGTGCGGCTGGAGACGCCCATTATCGATGAAACGGCGTCGACTTACATGCGCCCGTTGAGATCAGGTGTGTTTTTTTGTGGATCGCAGAAATGGTCCGTGCCGGGTGAAGAATTTGATCGAAAGGCAGTGGCAAACGATGCACTGAAAAGACTGCGATTGGTGCTCGGTCGGAATGTGGACATTGAGGTAATCAATGTCGATCAAAAGTACGATGCCTACAGCCATGATCTCCGACCCGTTATCCGCTTTATAGATGGAAAGAGTGTTTTATTTTTGGGATGTCTCTCCGGCCGAGGAGTGAAGTACTCGCTCGCCGTTGGTGTATTGGCGGCGCGCAAACTTATTCAGTCGATGAGCGGGCATTACCAAGAAAGTGTGTGGGATGACTGCATCGGGGAGGAGCTACCAATGCTTGTTACGCAGGCTAATAGTGATGAGATGGTAGATGCGTGAATTTAAAGTGGGAATAAGTGCCAGCCTCGATGCATCCCGGACGGTTCACACTCGCGCATTCCTGAATAGTGTGGCGTTGTTTAATCAGGTCTATGACTCGCCTCTGCATTTAGTGTGGGCTGATGACGGAGCGAATGCCGAAATGGGGAGTCGAGCCGCGACGACGCTGAAGAGAAATGGCGTGGATGTGGTGGTTGGGCATTTTGCCAGCGACGCAGCACGTGCGGCATTGCAAGTGTATAGCGGTACCGATATTGCGGTGTTGCTACCGGCCGCAACCTTGCCTGAATTAACGCAATTCGGTCAGGCCCACAGGGTGTGCTGCACGGATAACGATTTGATCGCGAAGATGGCCCACGGTCTTGGTGAGACGGGGTGTGGGAGTGTGTTTATACACAAAGACGAGTCAGTTCATGGTCGTTACGTTGCTGATCGGCTCGGCAGGGCTCTGCCTAATGCAGTCATCGATATAACGTCTGCCGATGCGCTGGTGTTTTGCGGCCGCTATGAGGCAGCGAAACAGTTTTTGTTGGCGCGTCATCAGGAGATGGATAGCCGTGAAGTTTGGTTAACCGATGATGCTCTGTGTGACGCGTTACTAGTTCTAGCGGAGCGCCTTTCAATAAGGATAAAGGTAGTTAGTTACCGGCCGGGTAGCGGTGAAGTAGGCGAGCGGCTGTTGTCACAGTATCGACAACAGTACGCGTCCTTTCCGGGCCCCTATTTTTCATCAACGATTGCCAGCTTAGAAATATGCGTGGCGTTGTCGAGAGGGGAAGATACGAAGCGGTCATTACTAAAGCAGAACTTTTCAACGTCCTTTGGAGACGTTCGTTTTGTTGAGCGAGAAAGTGGCTTCGGCGAGTACATAGTCTTTGATTTGGCTAATGATTCTTTACTGGATGTCGTTTGATATGAATGTGCGCCTAGCAACGATCACTGATCTCAACGAGATAAGTTCACTATTTGATACGTATCGCGTGTTTTATCGACAGCTATCAAATATTGACCAGTCCACGGCTTTCGTTCGCGAACGGTTTCTGAATCAGCAATCTTGGATATTGGTGGTTGAGCAGGAGGGGCGATTGGTTGGTTTTTCTCAGCTTTACCCGATGTTCTCTTCTGTATCGGTGCACAGATTGATGGTTCTTAATGATCTCTTTGTAGTCACAGAAAAGCGCGGAACAGGGCTAGGGCGTGCATTGATCTCTGCATCCCAGCGTCTAGCTAAAGAGATGGGCTTCGAAACGATGACAATTGCTACCGAAAAAGGTAATGCGAAAGCACGGCAACTATATCCAGAAATAGGATTTAAGGAAGACAGCAACTTTATTCACTACACCATGACATTGAATGATTGACAAATATTAACGATAGGAGATGGGAAATGGAATTTTCAAGAATGGAGGGAGATGGTACGTCTCCTTCCGAAGTCAGAGAGTATGTCCGTTCAGTACTGCCAGAGAAGTTGTTCAAGCCAACGCCTTGGCTGATCCTGTTTCCTTTGGTGAACGCGGTAATACTGATTGCTCTGATGTACGCGGCTGGCGCCAGCCATTCATGGCTAGTGAAAGTCGGTTGTGCGATTCTGATCGGGCACCAAATGTTTGCGATCGGTAACTTCTCCCACTATTTGAGCCATCGGGCTATTCTGCAAAATAAAACCGTTTGCTATCTATTCGAGCTCGTATTGTGGGGAATGGTTGGATCCGCAGCGACAGTTTGGGCGCGCGCACACAACTTCTATCATCACCGCTATACAAACGGCAAGAACGATACTTTTAGAGCATTCTCTCAATCTGAGGCGAGTGAAAAGAGGCGCTTTGTTAGAAAGTTTTTTTCGCCCAATAAGGAGATGAAGTACTCACCGTTATCTCTGCTTACCTACTACCTCACGCACAGCGCCTATTTTTCTGGTCTGATGAACGGAAAGCATGGTGACGTGTCTTCTGTAGTTCCTTATGTACCTGACTTCAATAAGCGGCAGAAAAGGAAAATCGTTCTGGAGATGCTGGTCATGGTAACCATCCAGGTGGGCTATCTGTGGATTCTAGATTTCGACGTGCTGACCTATCTAGCGGCTTACGTGATCGGTTCTGTGGCAGCGAGTGGGATTGCTAGTATTTACCTTTTTACTCAGCACTCTCTTTTCCCGTTGGATGAAGATAATGATCCGATCAGAAACTCGGCATCTTTATACGTCTCTGCGCCGATGGATTTTTTACATATGTATGTGTCACGTCATGTCGAACACCACTATTTTCCTAGCATGTCACCAATTCACTTGCATCACGTAACGAAGACTCTGCAAGAGAAGTGGCCACACCTTTATACCCGAATCACCTTTTCTGAAGTCCTCCCAGATATTTTTGATATGCCGATATTTAAGCAAGACCCAATTGAGAAAAACTTTGGAGGACAGTCATGATTTGTCGCAGACCGATACTGGTGACCGGTGCAACAGGATTTCTTGGCAGTCACTTTGTCACCGAGTACTTGAGAAACTTTTCTGGCGATGTTCGTTGTATTGTACGCGGATCCAGTGAAGGCATTGCGCGGGCTAAGCTTGCAGCTAGCCTTGAAAAGGCCGCATCTGCGTCTATGGAAAGATTCGATCAAGAAGATAGCGTATCGGTTATTTGCGGTGATTTGGAACAGTCTGAATGCGGCGTTAAAGATGTGCAGAAAGACGTTAAAGAGTTTTGGCATTTTGCAGCATCGCTGGAATTTGATGCGGATAGATCTGAGCACATCGAGAAACAGAATGTTGAAGGTGTTAAGAATGCTATTGATCTAGCATTGCGCGCAGGGGTGGAGCGGTTTATCTACGTTTCTACAGCCTATACTTGCGGCCATGCTGTCGATGTTATTCCTGAATCGCTCCATGATGAAGATGGGCCATTCAACAATTTCTATGAGGAAACAAAGTGCCGTGCGGAGCACTTGGTGCAGAAGCTTTGTAAAGAGAGCGGGCTATCCATAACCATTCTGCGTCCATCAATTGTGATTGGACATAGTGAAACTTTCCGTACAGGGGGAAGTGAGACAGGACTGTATGGGTTTATTCGTGATTTGAGCATGCTTGCGCCTAGTTTAAAGGCAGCCAAAGCGCGTGTCCGTATTCATGGGAATCCCGATACGGTCCCAAATTTTGTTCCAGTGGATTATCTGATTAAGGATCTGCTGTCATTGATATCAGCGTCTTCAGTTGAGGATGGTATATTCCACCTCTCTAGTGACGGTGGTGTAAGTTCGTCAACCGCAGTTCGGGTTATATGTGAGCAGCTCGGAATAGAAAATCTGACTGTTGAACAGGTTGACGACTTAAGTGCTTCTCCGATTGAAAAGTTGCTTATAGGTAAGACCAAATTCTATAGCGCTTATTTATCTGAGCAAAAGATATTTTCCAGAAAGATTAAAAGTAAGAATTCGGTTTCTGAGTCGGATTTTCGTGCCTACGTTATCGAAGGGATTAAATCCCTGGAAGGGTTCTCGGTAAATCAATTTTTTAGCCGAGATATATTGAGAACTAAAGATGACGTGTTGCTGAACGTCTATTCCCATGGTGAGCATGCGGGCTCGGAAGCAGTTGTGATAGTCAATGCTTTTGGTATGCCGGTGGATTTTCTCGTGCCGTTGTCAAGAAAGCTTTCTCTGGTACATAACGTTGTTACGTGGGAGTCGCGGGGAGTTCCATCACGCCCGGAAAACGGCTCTGAAATGATGTGTTCGCTTGAAGAGCACGTTAGTGATATGCGTGAGGTCATGGATCGTCGCGGCGTCACAAAGTGTCATGTCATCGGTTGGTGCACCGGCGCGACAGTAGCGCTGAGATTTGCCAGTGAATTTGGCGATAGGGTATCGAGCGTTTCGTTATTAAACGGTGGTTATAATCTGTGCGGTGCGGAGCAGACCGCTTTTCAAGAGAATATGCGCAATATTATGCCTTTGATCGCAGGTGATAGGGATCAAGCGGAGTTCTTTTTCAAAACAATATTTGAATCGATGGATATAGCTGACGTTGGTGGTGAATACGTAGCGTCTTCGACGCTCGACAAAATTCTTGCATCGACAAACCCGCGCCATGCTCATCTGACCAGCTTTCCGTTCCGAAATAGTGATCTGCTCTATAACTATGCTCGCCTGATTTCCTCATTTATTGAGGAAACTATTGAGGGAGATATCGTTCGTGTGGGCAGCCCTTGCCTTGTCGCGACGGGCTTGAAGGATGTTACCGCCAGCCCGGAATCTTCTATTTTCCTCAGCGATTATCTTCCTGACGCTCAGCTGTACGTTGACGCTGAAGGGGATCATTTCATGTTGCATGATAATACGCAGCTTCATGACAAGGTGCAGAACTTCATCTCCGAGGTGACGGCATGAAAAATATCTATCTCATTTCTGCTGTGTTTGGACTGCTTGTTCCGTCCTATTTCACGCTTTTGTTTTGTATAGATGTGTTGGAAAGCGCCGGCGGGATATCAGTTGAAAATCTTCTTATGCTCTCACCGCAGTTCTATCAGGAGGCCGTCTCAGGGAATGTGTCAACACAGCTGCTTTCGGATGTGTTGATTGTATCGGCTGTCTTTTTTATCTGGATGCTGGGTGAAGGACGTCGGTTGAAAATGCGTTACTTATGGGTATACCCCCTCATCACCTACATGGTTGCATTTTCTGCTGCGCTACCACTGTTTTTCTATTTTAGGGAGCGCCGTAAAGAAGATATTGCATCCGAGGGGGGCGCATGAATGCAGAGGCCAAGATTGTAAGGGGCTACGAACCACGGGTGTTTGAGTACTACGGGGTACACGAGGCCCGAGGCGTTTGGATTAAGTTATACAGCATCACCCGTGATGGAAGTGAAACTCCTAAAGACGTTATCAGTGCCTCGGTGTCACTAGGCAGGAAGTATATTGGTAGCGACCCGCTTGATGCCCCTGTGGGATTTGTGATCGCGCATGTCGCTCGGGAGGCGGTGTTCTATGTGGTGTGTTGGTGGAACGATGAAAATATGCTTCGTACAGCAGTGTACCGCGGCTCTTTAGAAGCGCCTCTTGAAATGGAGTCCATAGCAGACACCAACATTGTTGCTTGCGTTTGGGAACTTGAAATTATTTCGTTCGAGCGCGACCAATGGGTGGACAAGGTCCTCAAGCCCAAGAAGTTATCGCTGGCTGACTATCTCAACACTCATTACGAGAGCGCAAATGACTGAGCTAAATGTTCGCGCCGCAGAAGTTGAAGATGTTCCTGCGTTACTGCCGTTGATGGACGCGCATGCCCGTTATGAAAACGCCGCTGCTATTACCAACGATGCGAAGCAACGCCTGCCCGCGCTTGTCCGAGAAAAGCGAGACAACTGGATATTTCTTCTGCAGTTTGAAGGGGCGGCTATTGGTTATGCTGCGTTCAATCTGGCGACGAGTACATGGCGGAGTGAGCGATATTTACACATGGACTGCCTGTATATCGATGAGAGTTGTCGAGGCAAAGGAGGCGGCAAGTTGCTTTTTGATGCCGGAATGCACTTGGCGCACTCTCTTGGAATGAGCGTTATGGAATGGCAAACCCCCGCAAATAATCATGGCGCAATTCGGTTCTATGAACGACTTGGCGCACAACACAAGGAAAAGCTGCGCTTTAGTGTAGCGATAAACTAAAGGAGTTAATCATGGACGAAAAATTCGATGTCATCGTAGTGGGATCAGGAATTGCTGGGTGCATTGCTGCAACACTTTATGCCAGAGCAGGGTACAAGGTTGTGCTGCTGGAGAAAAAGGTCGACCGGAAAAGCTACAAGCGCAAGTGCACGCATTATATACAGCCGAGTGCCACACCTGTGATTCAAGAGATGGGATTGGAGCAACGCTTCCTTGATGCAGGCGCACTGCCCAATAACCCGAGTATCTGGAGTGAACATGGCTGGGTGAGCCCTGATGTAAATCGCAGCAGCAGTAAGCCGAACTACGGATTTAATATTGCTCGTAGTCGACTCGATCCTATGCTCAGGGATGTGGCAGAGGAATCCGGCGTCGATTTCCGTTTGGGGGTGGCTGTAAGAGATTTAATCAAAGATAGCGAGGGCCAGGTGTGCGGGGTTGTCGTAAGTACATCAGACGGAGAAAGAAAAAATATTCTTGGGCACCTTACGGTGGGTGCAGATGGCAGGAACTCCGGTATTGCTCGGTTGATGAATACGAAGCAAAAATTGTACCCGAACGAACGTTTCGCCGTATTTTCCTATTTTCGAGGTGTCGAGCTTTCCTCTGGAGAGAACTCGCAGTTCTGGTTCTACGGTGACCGCTCCTTATTTGCTTACCCGTTATGTGAAAACACAGTGCTGCTGTGTGCGTTTCTTCCACAGTCAGAGCGCGAACGCTGGGAAGGCGAAAATGCTGATGAAAAGCTCCTGAAAGAGTTTTCTCTTCTGCCCCGTGCTCCCCAATACGGCAAGGCGGAGCGAATCGAAGACATCCAAAAAATGATGGATATGACCAACTGTTATCGCTATCCGGCTGGCAAAGGAGTTGCTCTGATCGGTGATGCTGCTCTGCAATCTGATCCAATGTCTGGCATTGGCTGTGGTTGGGCTATCCAATCTGCGAGGTGGCTATTTGACGAGACGAATTTGCATGTTAAGCACCCAGTTATGCAGCGGGTAGGCATTATCCGTTATGCCAGAAAGCACCAAAAAGAATTGCTTCCGCATAACAAATTTATTGTCCAGTCCTCTCTGGCCAAGCCTCATGGGGTACTCGAGAAAATGGTGTTTAAGGCGGCGGCCAATAATCAAGAAGTAGCCAATTTGTTGGGTGATTTTGTTGGTAGAAAAATACCCGTCAGTCAGTTTCTGCGACCGGGAAATATTCTTAAGTATGTCGGTTCCTCAATAGGCAAGCCTAAATCGACAAGCGCGGCATAATGAGCGCGTATAAATGGACGTTACTGAACATAGAAAGTAGGGATAGAAAGTTATGAAAAATATTGGAAAGACAATAATTGATCGCCTTGAAGAGCATGCCATAACACGTCCGCAGCGGACTGCGTACCGGTTTCTGAGTGCCGAGGTTGATGCCATGACATACGAGCAACTTCACGACTGTACGCGTGGAGTAGCAGGCTTCTTAGTCGATCGAGTTAAGAAGGGCGACCGAGTGGCCATTTGCTGCTCGCCGAGTCTTGACTTTATTCGAGCTTACATCGCGTGCCTTTATGCGGGTGTTGTCGCAGTACCGACTTACCCTCCGGCTCGCTCAGCAGACTGGGAGCGCCTATCTAACATTCTTAAGGACAGCGGTTGCGTTGCGATAATGACAGACGATTTGATTGCTCAATCGTTGCGTGATCGACTGGGAGAAAGCGAACGGTCGATACCCGTTTACGCCGTTTCCGAATGCGTCGCGAATGCACAGATGCGAGAGCTTCCTGAGACTAGCGCTGACGACGTCGCGTTTCTACAGTACACCTCTGGTTCTACCGGCAATCCAAAAGGGGTGGTAGTGACCCATGCGAATCTCATGGCGAATGAAAACGCTGTGTGTAAAGCATTTGGCCACGATGATGAGTCAGACCTGCTGGGTTGGCTGCCGATGTATCACGATATGGGATTGATAGGCATCGCGCTGCAGCCGTTGTACTTGGGTACGACCTCGACATTGATGTCACCACAAACTTTTCTCAAGTCTCCGCTGTCATGGCTGAAGGCTATATCCCAGTATCGGCCACATACTTCTGGTGCGCCGAACTTTGCTTTTGAATTGTGCCTTAAGGCTGCTGAGCAAGAGGATCTGGAGGGGTTAGATTTGTCATCCTGGCGTGTTGCGTTCAACGGAGCTGAGCCGATTGATGCAGATACCATGATCCGTTTTGCAGAATACTTTTCCGAATATGGGCTACGCCCTGACGCTATCTACCCCTGTTATGGTTTGGCCGAATCAACTCTATACGTGACGGGCCATACCCGTGGCGAGGTTTTTCATACTGAGCTGGTTGATCGCGAAGCCATGAAAAAGAATAGATTGGTGGCGCCGTCTCCTAATAAGGCTTCGAATAAAATTGTTGGCACGCGGAATATTTGTGGACACGACATTCGAATTGTTGACCCTAATTCTGGTATCGAGAAGGGCGTTGGCGAGGTCGGAGAAATTTGGCTAAAAAATCCCAGCGTAGCGGCAGGGTACTGGAAGAATGAGGAGGAATCTGCGCGAACATTCCAAGCTTTTTCTTCGCAAGGCAATGGACCATTTTTGCGTACTGGTGATCTTGGCGCGCTGTATAAAGACTTCCTGTTTATTACGGGCCGCGTGAAAGACATGATTATTCTTAACGGTCGTAATTTTTATGCTACCGATATTGAAAAATGCGTACAGAACAATGATCCCCGTCTACGTGTTGGTTACGGTGCCGCGTTTAGCATGTTCAGTGCCGGCCAAGAAGTGTTGGTTCTGGTGCAAGCTGTCAAGAAGGTTGATATTGACCCGGTAGAGGCGGGAAATATCTGCGCCGATGTTAAGAAGGCGGTATTGCGTGAGATGGGTGTCATCATTTCACGGGTGGTGCTGATTGATTCTGTGAATTTCCCTCGAACATCTAGCGGAAAAATTCGCCGTAATGAGTGCCGAGAGATGCTAGAACGACGCGACCTCAAGGTTGTCCATGAGTGGAATATCAAGGATAGGGTCCAAGCATTAATTGCATCTGCCACTTCCGCGACGGCGGCCTCTGCTGGAGTGTCGTCAGCAAGAAGTTCGGAGATTCGCAAACCGCCGGTGCAGATGTCTGATCTGGTTGAGGTAAAGGCGATAATTAAGTCGTGGTTGGCTGATGGCCTGAATATGTCCATGACGGATATCCCGTCGTCGGCGACCTTCGCTGAATTTGGCATTGATTCGGTGAAAATCGCTCAACTGGTGGCGCGACTTGAGAAAATGTACAGGATCGATATTGATCCCAAAGCTGCATGGGAAAACCCGACGATCCATGGTTTTGCCAAATATGTTCTAAGCGTCCAGCAAAGCGAAATTGCACGGTCGGAATTAGAAGTGGCCGAAGGCGCCTAGGGATGAAAATGCAAGCTCTCCGAAAGGTACACAGTGCGCTGCTTTGCCTTGCGCTGATAACTTTCATGTTGGTTCTGGGCGGGTGTAGCGAGGAAGAGTCTACGCCCCAACCTAGAGCGGTAAAGTTATATCGTGCCCAAGCTCCAGGCATGTCCTTTATATCTCTCGCGGCTCAGATCCGGCCACGCTACATCTCGGAGCTGAGCTTCAGGGTGTCTGGCAAGCTGCAAGAGATCAACGTCCATGCTGGTCAGCATGTTATTGCTGGACAAGTGCTAGCAAGAATGGATACGCGTGATTTGGAGATAGCGCTTTCGATCTCGCAGGCAACGGCGGAAGAAGCCAATCTGGCAAGGCAGAATTCCGAGCAGAGGAATCAGCGATACCAAGCATTGGCGGAACAGCGACATATTTCTGACCTAGATATGCTGGATTTGGCCGCGGAGAAGGAAATGTTGGCTCGTCGTTATGAGCAGGCTCGGCTAGAGGTGCAAAAACGTCGTGCCGACTTGTCCGACGCTATTTTGACGGCAGATTTTAGCGGTCTAGTAGATGCGGTTTATGTCGAGAGAAACGAAATGGTGCCTAGCTACAAGCCGGTGCTGAGGGTTCTTAGTGGTGATCATTTAGAAGTCGAGGCCGAGATTCCGGTAAGTGTGGTAGGTAAAGTTCGTAATGATTTTGATGGCCGTGCCCATGCGCAAATCACTATCGATGGCAAGCAGTATGGCGCGTCATTGCGTGAACTCGCCGCTTCGGGTGGTAGTGCCGCGGGGACTTATCGTGCGCGATATGTGGTTAAGGATCTGCCGGAGGGAGCGGAAATTGGGCGGGTTGTTACTTTGCGCCTTTCTTATCCTCGCGAATCAGGAGACAGAGTTGTCGTGCCTATTGAAGCTGTTTTCGCTACCGAAAGCGGTGAAGCGGTATGGCTATATGACGAGCAGACATCAACGATTGAAAGGCGGAAGGTTGCTGTGCAAGAGGTGTTGCCCGGTGGAGCGTTGATTGAAGGTATTAGTGTTGGCGCTCAGCTTGTTGCTGCCGGAGTACATTACCTAACAGACGGTCAGTCGGTGAAATCTTTCGAGTGAGCCGATGGGGCTAAATTTTAAGTATGAATGATAAATTCAATTTTTCTTTAATTGCGATTAAGAATCCTTCGCTAACGCGCTATTTTTTTGCCGCATTGTTGCTTGCGGGCTTGCTTGCTTATGCTGGGATAAGTCGAGACGAAGATCCTCCGTTTACGTTCAGGGTGATGCTGGTCAGTACGTATTGGCCAGGTGCTTCTGCACAGCAGATGGCGCAGGAAGTTTCATATCCTCTTGAGAAAGTTATTCAGGAAGTCGCTTACGTCGATAAAGTGCGTAGTTACTCCAAGCCAGGTGAAACAACAATATTTGTTGACCTAGAAGATGCTACGCCGATCGATGATATTCCAAGTATCTGGTACAGCATAAGAAAGAAAGTTTCTGATAACCGATATCTCCTGCCTCCTAATGTCTCCGGGCCTCATTTTGACGATGAGTTTGGTGAGGTTTTCGGAATTATTTATGTGCTCGAAGCACAAGGTTACACATACAAGGAAAAGCTGGATGCTGCTGAGACAGTACGCAGTGAATTACTAGCCCTGAAGGAAACGGGGAAGGTTATTCTTATTGGTGTTCAGGATCTTGCCTACTATATCAATGCGTCCGCTGGACAACTCAAAGAAAGGAACCTAACGCCGGAGGAATTGGCGGCGGCCGTTCGTGATCAAGTAGATGTCCTAGATTTCGGCGCAGTTAATGTTGCTAGCAGTGATATGCCGATAAGGACTGATGCGGTCGTGATGAGCATGAGCGATCTTGGTGGCGTTGTTATTCCCTCTCACGGAGTCGGCGTACGCCTTGATGAAATAGCGACGATTGAGGAGGGCGTGGCACCACACGGCTCGCCTAAGTACCTAGTGAACGGGCGTGAAGTTATTGGCATCGGTGTTTCCCTTGCTCGAGGCCATGACATTATTGAGCTGGGGATGCAGGTGGGCGCTGCGGTAGAAGCTATGAATGCAGCGCTTCCAGCAGGGATGACGTTGGTTCGTGTCCACGATAAACCCGCAGCTGTAAACGCGACGGTTGATGAATTCATTGGTGTTCTTACCGAGGCCGTGTTTATTGTTTTACTGGTTTCATTTCTTACGCTAGGCATAGAGCGTGGCCGCAAGGGGATTGATTGGCGGCCCGGTTTGATTGTTGCCTTGACCATACCAGCAGTGCTCGCTGCGACGTTTTTATATATGCGATGGGGCGGTATATATCTGCACAAAATTTCTCTTGGTGCGCTAATTATTGCGCTAGGGCTTTTGGTGGATGATGCCATCATTGTCGTGGAGATGATGGTCAAGAAGTTAGAGCAGGGAATGACTAGGTTGGCCGCTAGTACCTATGCGTTCCAGGCGACCGCCTCCTCCATGCTGATTGGCACGATCATTACCGCGCTTGGATTTCTTCCTATTGGTCTGGCGACTTCTACGGTGGGTGAATATACCTACGCTATATATGCAGTAACGGCGGCAGCATTGCTTTCGTCGTGGTTTGTGTCGGTATATTTCGTGCCTTTTCTTGGCTATCAGATACTCGAAGAGAAACCGCGCGCGGCAAGTGATCTAGAGAATGGCGCAGCAGAAGGTATGGGGGCTGGCCTTGCTCTATGGTGTTTAGAAAACCGGAAGAAAGTCATGGCGATGACCGCGCTAGCATTCGCCGGCGGATGTGCGGGCATGGTCGTAGTGGAACAGCAGTTTTTCCCAGACTCGAATCGTCCAGAAATACTAGTTGATTTGTGGTTGCCAGAGGGTGCGACTTTGCAGGCGAGTGAAGCGCTGGTTCGAGGTGTTGATGCTGAGTTGCGCGGTATCGATGGTGTCGAGTTGGTGTCGTCCTTTGTTGGTTCCAGCGTCCCACGCTTCTATCTGCCTATCGAGCAGTCTCTATCACAAGATTGCTTTTCCCAGCTCATCGTAGTCCCGCGGGATAATGAGGCTAGGGACGTGTTGAGGTGGCAGCTTCCGCAGATCCTTTCAAGCAAATTCCCCGAGGCTCGAAGTCGCGTACAGCTGCTGCCCAATGGGCCGCCGGTTACGTATCCGATTATGTTTCGTGTGATCGGTTCGGATGCCGCTAAGGTTCGGGACATCGCAAGCTCTGTAGAGGCTATCGTGCGGCAATCACCTGGAACCCGCAATGTACATAACAACTGGCACCAAAAAATTAAATCTATGCAAATGCAACTTGGTGGGAACCAGAGTCCGCGGGCGAAGCTGGGTGTGACATATCAGCAAATTGCGAATAGTGCGCTATCGACAGCCGAAGGGGTCCAACTGACATCGATTTGGAGCGACCACCAGCGTAAGGGAATCTATCTCCATCAGAACGGGCAGGGCGTGAATGAGCCGGCTTATATAAACGGCGCCGCCATACATCTGGCTGACGGAAAGTTACTTCCTTTGTCTCATTTGGGGCGCGCTGATATGCAGTGGGAGCCTGGCGTAATGTGGCGACAGAACGGCAGTTATGCCGTAACGGTGCAGAGCGAAGTCGAGCGTGGTTATCAGCCAAATACTATAGCTGCGCCCATCAATACGCAGTTAGACGATATACGCGCCACGCTACCGTTGGGATATCAGATAGAAGTGGCTGGAACCTTAGCTGAATCGGGCAAGGGCAGTGATTCCATTAATGCAAACGTGCCCTTGATGCTGTTTTCTATCTTTACTTTGCTGATGGTGCAGTTGCGCAGCTTTACCAAGAGTCTGTTGGTGTTTTTAACCGGCCCGCTTGGTTTTATTGGTGCGACAGCCAGTCTGTTGATTAGCGGACAGCCAATGGGATTCGTTGCCATGTTAGGTGTTATTGCGCTAAACGGTATGATTATACGAAACGCATTAATTCTTGTGGACCACATTGAGCAGGAGGTTCGCGCAGGTATGAATCGGAAAGATGCGATTATCCAAGCGGTGGCGTCTCGATTCAGACCGATAATGCTCACTGCAATTACAGCAGTACTAGCAATGATTCCGCTGACATCGAGTACTTTTTGGGGCCCGATGGCGACGGCAATGATGGGCGGATTAATTGTTGCGACGCTGCTGACCTTGTTCAGTCTCCCTGCTGTGTATGCCACTTTTTTTGCTAGAGATGAAATCTAGTATTGCGGCGCCGAGCTCCTCCTTAAGAGATTCCGTTCATGTATGGGTGTGGGATGGGGGAGGGGTTTCAATACGAAAAATGGAAGATGCTCTGCATATCAGTGAGCGTGCGTACGCATCGCGATTTCGTAGTGCCAAGGCGAGAGAAACATTCTTGCGGGGACGGTTTGCTGTTAGGACATTGCTCAGTCATTACCTAGGGCAGCATAGAACAAGCTGGATAATAGCGACGGGAAAGTTTGGCAAACCCGATGTTTTAATGGCGGATCGGTCTCTTTATTTCAACTTATCTCATGATGAGCACTGCATTGTCGTTGCGCTGTCTGCCGCAGGAGATGTTGGTGTGGATGTCGAAGCAGAGCCAGACAGCGGCGCTGTTGCCATTATAGCCGAGCAGCACTTTAGTCATTTGGAGCGAGAAGCACTGAATGCTGGAGCGCTGACTTTTTCTCAGATCTGGACGGCTAAGGAAGCTGTTCTTAAAGCCAGTGGTGATGGTATTACATCATGGCTGAAGGAGGTTGAAGTCGTGTGTTGCATCGCAGGGACGATCGCGTTGGCAGAGCACGTACATTATCGGGGTAAAGATTATCTTTTGGCGCAACGACAACTGATGCAGCGACAAGTATCGGTTAGCGCGGTATTGGGCAGGGATGAGGACGTGCGGAAAAGAGCCGCCACGTTCGATACACATATTGAGGTTTTTGATTATTCAAATCTTATTTAGCGAGGATGCTAATAGTAATGATGAAGGAAAAGGAATTCATCGAAGGGTTGCCGCGTGCGCGATGGCACCAAGAGCAGCGGTTGGCCGATTTTCTTAAGCAGAGTTCAGCGACGTTGTTTGGTCGGGAGCACGGATTTTCTGATATCGATTCGCTTGAGAAATTTCGCAAGAACGTTCCATTATGCGAGTACAGCGATCTGACGCCATATATCGACCGAATTCTTTCTGGCGAAAAAGATATTCTATTTGCAGGTTTGCCGTACTGCTACTTATCGAGTAGTGGGAGTTCGTCGGGAAAAGCCAAGATTTTGCCGATGAGCCAAGCCTACTTTACAGATATATATAATCCTTTCCTGCATTTATACATGTCGGCTCTTATGCGGCACTGCAATCATGTCCGTAGTGATTGGGACGCTACGATTAACTTCAAATGGGATCCTCTTTATCGCCCGGCTACCTTAGCAAATGGTGCGTTGCACCTTGGTGTTAGTCAGGTCGATTTAAATCAAAGCTTTCAGAATGAGGGGTTGTCGGAGCCGGGCACTCGTTCCCCTTGGTCACAAGTGCCGGAGGCGATTGATTGTCCGGTAGAGCGTTTGTATTACCGCATACGCTTAGCGGCTAAGCATGATATTCGCCAGATTGTTGGGATCAATCCGGCAGTGATTGCTGCCTTGCCGGACCTGCTGGAAAAACATGCAGACAGACTGATTGAAGAGCTCCGTTTGGGCGTTTATGGCGACGCGCAGATAGATGCACCAGATGAGCTACTTGCGTTACGGCTAGTACGTGAGCGTTTGCGCGATGGGAAATTACTGCCACGGCATTTATGGCCGAGAATGCGCAGTCTGCTGTGCTGGGATCAAGGCATCGCCTCCCTGTACTTGCCTAATGTCGTGCCGTTATATGGAAATGAGTGCAGCGTTATTGCTCCCCCGTTGGGTGCATCTGAGTCACCTTTGACGATGAACTTGCCAGCGCATGGCATCAAAAACGTCCTAGCGTACCGATCTTCTTTCTATGAGTTCATTGATGTACAGGATGGTCAGAATAGGCCGCTGTTGCTCGATGAATTACAGCAAGGGGGGCACTATCGCGTGGTGGTAACGCACATGTCGGGGCTATACCGCTATGTGCTTGGCGATATCGTCAAAGTCAGCGGTTTTTCCGGTCAGGCGCCGGAGCTTGAATATATGGGGCGTTACAACGCGCTTAATCCTGTGACTGAGTCCGTACTGATTGAAGCGGTCGCAAGGGCGGCGAGTCGGGAAAGTGTTGCGATAAGAAACTTCACTTTTTCCCAACGTGACGATGATATTGTCTTGCGACTGGAGTTGAAAAAGGACGAGCTTTCCGTCTTGCCGAGCACTGAATTACAGATGCGCTTTCTAGAGACTGTTAATGAGCAGATAGGTGGCCAGCGTATTGCGGATCTGACTCTAGAGACTGCCGGAACTTTCAGCGAAAGCTGGTTGTATAAAGTGTCATCCGGGTTGCGCCCTCCTCAGGTAAAAGACAAAGTCTGGGGTGGTCTATGATATTTTTTGTCCTCACTATTTTGGCCTGTTTTATCGCCGGTGATTTGGTTCGAGCAGCCGGAGCATCGGCAGAGTGGACGAGGAAGTTAGTTCATATTGGCGCCTGTACAAGCATTGCGCTTTACCCCTACTTTGGGATGAATCGTTATCAATTAGCTGTCATCGCTGCTGGGTTTGCCATCTTCCTTTATCTTGTCAGAGGCACGTGGGTTACACGTTCGATTGCCTATGTTGAGCGCCATTCCTTTGGTGAGGTTATGATGCCTGTCTCGGTGGTTATTACCTGCTTGCTGGATGTTAACTATCTTGTCTTTATGTGTGCGTACCTAGTGCTTGGTTTTTCAGATTCTCTGGCCAGTCTTGTCGGCCAACATTTTGGTCGTCGAGAAATTACGTTTTTTCGATCGAGTAAAACCTATGTTGGGTCAGTCGCTTTCTTTTCGTCATGCATGATTATAATTTTATTAGTTCCTTGGTTTAGTGGTGTTTTGTCGTGGCGAGCATTTGGTTTTTTTGTTCTGCTATCTGTCATGTTAACGTTAATGGAGGCTGTGTCGCAGAAAGGGACGGATAATCTATTTCTACCTGTAGCTGGGGTTTTAGGTATGAATCTCGTTTTACAGGGGGCGATATGAAGCCAATTCTTATCATCATAGGCCCATCTGGCGTTGGGAAATCTTCCGTTATTTCGTCTTTGCGGGCGAAGAAAAGAGTGGAGCTTGTGCCTACGTGGACAACTCGGCGCCCCCGCTCTTATGAACACGAAAACCTAGCTGATCATGTTTTTGTAGATGCTGATACTTTTGTAAAAAAGGAACAGCAAGGTTATTTCATGGCCTGCACCTCTCTATTCGGTTTGGATTACAGATACGGATTGCCAGACAGATGTTATTGGCAGGGTGACGGTGTTCATGTTGTGATGCTCAGAGCGATGCTTATGGAAGAAATTACTCGCTACTTCTCCGATTATAGGATCTATCAGATTGAGGCTCCTGTGCAGAGGGTGCGAGAGCATATGCTCCATCGTAAACGAGAAGAGGGCGATATTGGCTCGCGCTTAGATGGCTTTAACAAGGAAGTCGTATTGGGTCGTAATATTGCTGACAGAGTGATTGAGAACGACGGGCATACTGAGCAGACCGCCGAAAAGATATGGTCATATATATGCCAAGACTTTAATCTGGATGAAGTTGTCGCATGAAAGTCCTGTACGCCCCGGTAGGTATTACCCCTACAAAGCCTCTTACTGCATCGCATCTTCGCGGTGTACTGTTAGTCGACGCAATGCAAAAAATTCGTTCACGGATTGATGATGTTACTGTCTGGCATAACCGTCGCCCTTGGGATATTTCGCTGCAAACCACGCAGTTTTGGGGCTACCTCGATACCCACTTCCCAGATCATGACTACTCATCTGAAACGGATATTAGTTTAGGAATGAAATATGTCCGTGCAAACGCCGCTTCATTCGAAGCAAGCGCTGAAATGTTGCAAGGTTATACCTCTGGTGTGGATTCCAGCGGGTATCTTCATCCTTCTGCGCAAAGGATGCTAACAATATGGCGAGACGTCTTTTCCTCAATCAGTGTGGACCCAGACATTATTACTCGTTCTGATGCGTTTGAGGATAGTGCTGAGAACGTGATGGGGCGGCTTGATAAACTTGGTATATTGCTTGACCAGCGTGGTCAGGGTGGCTGTGGTTATATTGATTTAACGGATGAGGGGTTGCCGTTGCGCAAGATTGTCGATGCGGACGGAAGTGCTAACTATATTGTTGCCATCTTGCGAGATATATGGATGCGCGCTCAGTCATTCGACAAAACATTTTTGGTCTATGACAGCAGCGTAGAGAGAGATTATATTTTGCTCGAAAGAGTTCTTCGCCTCACCGGTGTTGAATGTCAGCGCTGTCCCTTCAAACGCGTGCCGGTGAATGGCGCTGTTCTATCGTCCAGAGAAGGAGGTTGGAAGGGGACAACCGCTGGGGAATTGCTGGTCAAGTTACGCGAGTTCTCGGTAGCAGCGATTAGCTTGGGTTTGAGAATGTATTTTCTATATCAATTGGGATTGCGAAACCCTACCGGTTTTGATGCAGCGCAGCTGCATCGTCAGGTCGAAGCGAGTGAGAAGCTAATTGGTGAGTTAGGTAATTACTGCAACGTTGAAATGCCGCTCGCTTTCTGGCAACAGTTTCGCACCCGTTCTGACGATATAGATATATATCGCGTTTTGTCCATGATCGCCGGCAAGAAAGTTTCGGCGGCAGAAAAGTCGGCTCTAGTGGGGTGTTTGATATGACGAGTTTGCAGCCATATGATGCACCCTTAGCACGCCGGATGTTACGCGTTGCGGAGGCTCAAGGCAGGGCTGGGAGCAGTGCGTTGTGTCTCGCGGTGGTTCATCGATTCGAGTTGTCGTCTTACGTGCCGGGATTATTTGAGCTTTTGCGATACGCGGTGAAGGCGAACATGGCGCAGGACTGGTTGGCTAATTTCACAAAGACACTTTTTTTGACTGGAAACCCCCAGCGAACGTGGCTACAGGATCAATTCCATGCATCCGGTCCTGATTGCGGTTGGATGCTGGTATACGGAGACCGTGATCTGAACCGCGTGTCCGCTAAGTTGCCACCTCTTTTACTTGGCGAGGCGTTACCCGCACAGGACTCTTGTGTGGCGCTGTCGGCATCGTCACTCCGTGATGTAGAGGTTCTGGCGCATGCAGGTCAATTTTCTTTTCAGTCTTATCTCGTTGCCATTACTCACCTATTGGCTGAGGCATTTATCGCTGGTGAGCTTGATGGTGTGGGGAAAGTATATTTTCGTTGGTCTGTTGAGCCCATTTTGATCGCGAGCGCTGATCTTGGCGTGCGCATTGCTCAAGTAGCTGAGGTTGGTGTTGCCGATGCTGTTTTGCGTTACCGATGAGATCACTAGTCGTAGTATTTGTCGCTAACCTAGACTCCGAGCAGCGGAGTTTTCGGTAGTTTTTGACAGGCATGATTAACGCCACGACAGAACGATTAAGAAGTGTAAGTGGGGAAATTATGGCGCTATTTCGGAATTTGAAATTTGACGTTCTGATGATGGATTAAGAACACCCAGTCACCGTGATTGGGCGTTCTTAATCAGAATGACGATGACTTATGCTGCAGAGCGCTTTTCTTTCGCTTCATATATCAAATCATAGTCACTCAGCTTGAAATAACTTAGGTGCTTCTTTAGCGCGGCAAGTGACCACGGCCACGCGGCGAAGTTTCGACCATTTTTATCGAGGTAGTAGCTCTTGCAGCCACCACTATTGAAGACAGTGGTTTTAAGATGCTGTTGCACTTTATCGTTGTGCTTTTGCAATACGTCCGTGCGGATGGTGAGTTTGCTGATGCTGTGACTCTTAATCTTTTTTAGCCCATCAACAATGTACCCCAACTGCGCTTCGGCAAGGCCAATAAACGAATCGTAGACCAGCACGTTAGGGCCCAGTACGAGAAAGGCGTTCGGCATATTGGCCAGTGTCGCGCCGAGATAGGCTTCCGGCGAGCTGTCTTTCCATAGATCAGACAAGCGATCGCCGTCGGCGTTGATCACTTTCTTGCCGATAGGCGGGTGCGAGACTTCAAAACCAGTGCCCCAAATAATAACGTCTACTTCGTGGCGCTCGCCATTGGCGGCAACAACGGTATTGCCATCCACTTCTATTAGACCATGTGGAATTAAATGCGTGTTGTCGGCCTGAAGCGCGGGGTAGTAGTTGTTGGCAAACAGGATTCGCTTGCAGCCTAGCGTGAAATTTGGCGTGACCGCATCCCTCAGCGCTTTGTCTTTGATTTGCAATTTAAGCAACTGCTTGGCGGCGTTGCTTATCGGTTTGAGGATGTTGGGGTTACGCAAACCAAAATTGATTACGTTCAGTGAGTTCGCCACAGTCTTGCGCCAGCCGCGTTGAATCGCCGGAAGCTTTTCAATTACTCGTTTGCTCGTGGTGCCTAGTAGCATGTCTGGCTTAGGCAGCACCCACGGGGCAGTGCGCTGGAAGACCAGCAGTTCTTTGACCTTGGGCTGAATCTGCGGAATAAACTGAATAGCCGAGGCGCCGGTACCGATTACCGCCACGCGCTTTCCTGCTAGGTCGTAATCGTGATTCCACTTAGAGGAATGGAACATTTCGCCAGTGAACCCTTCTGTGCCGGGCAGAGCCGGAATGACAGGTTCGCTAATAGGGCCGGTAGCAAAAACCACCGTGCGCGCAAGAGACTGACCACTGTTCGTGTCGAGTATCCACAAGTGACGCGATTCGTCCCACTGGGCGTTGTGCAGCGCGTTGCCGAATTCGATTAGCGGCGTAATGCCGAACTGGTCGCTGACGCCTTCAAGGTAGCTGAGAATTTCGGGTTGTCGAGCAAATAGGTGACTCCATTTGCTGCTCGGTGCAAACGAGTAGGAGTATAGCGAAGAGGGCACATCACAGCCGCAGCCAGGATAGGTGTTCTCGCGCCAAGTTCCGCCAACGCGGGACGCCTGCTCAATAATCTTGAAGTTGTGATAACCCTCTTCTTTCAGCTTGATGGCGGCGGCGATGCCGGAAATGCCGGCGCCGATAATAAAGGAGTCATAGATGTGGTTGGCGGAGACCTTTGCTTGTTTGGTTGCGGTCATGTTCATGCCTCCTTGTTATTGACGAAACGATAAGAGAAGCCGAGAAATTTTGCGTAAAGATTGGGCGACGCGCGTTTCATCAGCCAGAACATCTTGGCGTCTATTTGTGGTGTCGTGTACAGCTCGCCTTTGTCTAGCCGGTTCAGCGTGAGCTTGGCCACATCATCACTGGTCGTCATGGCGTAATTCATCAGCGCATGATCCGCCAGTTTGGAATAGCGCCCGGGGATGCGGCCGTTCTTAATAATATTAGTCGGCACGAGGGTTGGGCAGAGTACATTCACGCGAATGTTGTCTTTGCGCAACTCTGAGAAAAGGGTTTCGGATAGCGCTCGTACGCCTGCTTTGGTGACGTTGTACGCGCTCATTTCCGGGGCTGCGGTAAAAGATGCAGCAGAAGCCACATTAATAATGGCGCCATGTCCCTGTTTCTTGAAGCCGGGCACAAAATAGTGGCAGCCGTGGATGACGCCCCATAGATTGATGTCCATGCACCACTTCCAATCATCGAGCGACATTTCGTCGAACTTGCCGCCGAGGCCAACGCCCGCGTTATTGATAATTAGTGTGACAGGGTGGCCAAGCAGTTTTTCCGATTGCTGAGCTAGTTTTTCAACTTGTTTGGCGTCACGTACATCGCACGTGACGGCATATCCTTTGCCGCCTGCTTGTTCGACTAGCGCGACGGTTTCTTTGGCGCTTTCTAAATCAATGTCGGAGCAGACAATCGCACCATTGCGGGCGGCCAGCTGTAGTGCAAAGCTGCGGCCAATACCGCTACCGGCGCCTGTGATTACGGCATAGGCGTTCTTGCTTGGGGAGGCAAAGCGCTGCTTTAAAAATTCGATCATGATGATTATCCATTACAGTTATTGGTCGAAGCGAATCCCATACGGTTGCGTAATGCGAAAATTATTACCGTATCGGCGGCACGAATTCTTTAGTTAGATAGGGGGTTAATAGTCCTGTCTTTGGATTCAGCAGCTTCTCTTTGTAGTAATCAAGGTACGCTGTGGTGTCATGGTCGTTGGGGTGAAAATCTTGGCGCAGATAATCGAGAATATGATTAATGGTGCTGCCATAAACGCCGTCTTTGGGGCCCGCTAACAGCGCCAGGCTATTTTTCACATCTTTCCAATAGCGGAAGCTGAACAGGTTTGAAGGTTTGCGTATCACCGGAATCAGTGAGCCGCCCAGTGGTACCAAGAACATGATGGTAAAGGCCGCGAGAGCAAAGCCACTTATACGCAGAGGGTAGTTTCCGGAAAGCGTCTGGTAGACGTCGTAGGCAATATCTTTGTGTTCTGACTCTTCGAGCATGTGCCACATCCATAGCGCACGCTGCTTTTCGTCCTTGGTTTCGAAGAAAATATCTTCATGTTTCATCATGTATTCCGACAACACAGCAGTGAAGTGTTCAATCCCTGCCATCAGTGAAAGCTGAAGGCGATTGGGGAATTTTTTGAAACCATATTCAAATACGTTGTCAGCGAGAAACCGGTAGAACGCCACCGGAAAGCGGTGTTCGGCGAGAGTATCGTTAAATTCGTTGTGCATTTTTGAATGGATGGCTTCTTGGCCGATAAGCGCGGTTATTCGCTGCTTCAGCACGGGGTCCTTTAGGAACTGACGATGATAGCGGGCGGTGTCTATCACCAGATCTTCGCCAAAGGTTAGAAAGATAGAGAGTGCCTCAAAGTATGCGGTGCCCAGTTCAGTATTTCTAAAAAAGGTAGTGTCCACATCCTTAGCATCAAATTGGAAGTCCATGTGCCGGATCGGAATATCCACGCTTTTCTGAGGGGAGATTGCTGCGTACTGATGGATGCTTGCTGTGTTCATGGAGAGCCACCTATCTAAGAAAGGCCGAAAGCCGATGAACGCAAGGCGGGCGTAGCGCGTGCCTTGCGTGCAGGTATGTTATTGGAGGGCACATTAAGCCGAGTATTTGTTCGGATTCAACTCGGATTGCTGTTTGGGGTGCGCAGAATGGGGCGGTAGGTGCTAGATGAGAGCGCAAGCGCTTTTCTAGGGAATAGGCGTTTGAGCTCGTTGTTCATTTTTTGCCCAGCGCGTAGGCTGGGTCGCTATTTGGGCAGCATTTCTTTATATAGCACGAATGCACAGCGGCCAATGCAGGGAATACGAATCGAGGATAGATGGGATGATCCGGGTTAGTCCCGGATCACGTCTAGCAAACGAAGGCGTAACTGCCCGTCGCCAAGAGGCCATTTGATTTCGTCGCCCACTTTCAGGCCTAGCAAGGCTGCGCCTGCAGGAGAGAGGATGGAGATGGCGTCGTTATAATTGCGGGCTTGTTCAGGCAGCGTTAAAACTCTTTCATGTTCCTTGCCGGTGTTTTCATTACGAAAACGCAGGCGGCAGCCCAGTGTCACGATGTCGTCTGGCATTTCTTTGGGATCGATAAATTGGGCGCGATCCAGTTCTTCGTAAAGGCGTTCGGCCTGATCGGATTCTTCTTGGATATTGTCTAAAAGCGCATAAAGGCGCTCACGGTCAAGCGTGCTGACCATGATAGCTGGCATGGTATTCATATTGATTCCCGAATTGATAGATGGAAAGAAGGATGCTGCGGGCGCCGAACACCCAAGAGAGGAGTTCGGCGCTATTTGTGGAAAGTAAGAGTGCCCGCGGCCACAAACATCGTGTTTGCAGCCTCAATCACAGATAAGTCTTTGCCGGCAAGGCCGGGGAGGGATGGGTTTGGTTTAATCATTACCAGAGAGTATCAAATCTATGCGGGGCGTCCAGCACATTTATTGAATGTGCCCGTTATATCGTAAAGCGACAGCTGTGATTAGATAACGTTATGGAGCCCGGCGTTTTTAAACGTTCATTTTTTCTTCCTAATGCTCCTTATTTACGTTTCGCCATC
Organism: Gammaproteobacteria bacterium; assembly: GCA_018067045.1. Classification (GTDB taxonomy): domain Bacteria; phylum Pseudomonadota; class Gammaproteobacteria; order Pseudomonadales; family Alcanivoracaceae; genus JARGPN01. The sequence goes on along the minus strand of JAGPVL010000037.1, from coordinate 54,436 downwards.
CGTCGACAGAGAGCAAGTTGTCTTCCTCTCTAAGCCAGTAAAGCGCTAAGCATGCGGCGAGCATCGGCCAAGCGGCGAAGAACAGAAGGTGGTCGAACGGCGCCAGATATTGCCGCCACGATGACAGCGTAGAGATGCCATGCATGATCAGTATCAGTCCATAGCTTAGGCGACGGAATGACCCTGACACAAAGGCCAACACTACCAGTAGTTGTAGGCAGGCAAGCACGGTAAACGTGTTGGCAGGAACATTTTCAATCCCATAAAAGTTTGAGAATACCGCGTCGGTATGGCTCGGGTTAAAAAACTTGTCTAGGGTCCACATTAGCATGACGATAAAGACGCCCAATCGTAGTGCCAATAAAGATCGAGTTAAGGCTGTGTTTGTCATCTTGATCTTCCTTTTTTTGTTGCTGCTAAGAGTCGCTACTATTTTGATTTCCAATGTCTTCGCACTTCATGGCCTAGTGGCTCTAGATCAGATGGATGAACCGAAGGGGTGCAGTAAGTCGGCGCAATTTTGAGTAGATGGGGCATTTCACCGCCGGCGTTTCTTCGGTACCTAACTAGCAGATTTAGAAATTTTTTGTAGTTCTCGTGTCATGTGATCTAGAAACGATTCATGGTGCGGGCGCATCACTAGTAAGCTCCATATTGATGATATCATTTTGATGCCTCCTTTTAATGCAATGAATTGATGTGCGTTAAGCTATTAATCTTGCGTAAGCCTCGGCTTACAAAATAATTTATTTGATGCACAACGGTATCATTTTGGCTCCGCATGCCCTGATTTTTGACGGGAATTTGAGTTTTCGGCAGCCTGTTTGATGTCGTTTTGACACTCTTCTGTTTTGCTCTAATGCTTGCTCGTATAGAGGCCCAGCGACTACCATGCCCGCCGGGACGTATATCGGCTGCCGAGTTGTTTGCACTATTGCGAGCAGGCAGTTAGGTGTTTTGGGGTATAAACGGGGTGAAGGGTGCGCCGATTGGTGCACTCTCAAGGGATTATTTCATGCTCGCAAGGAAAGCGTGCTTCGCGCTTGGGTTCGCTCTTTTTTCACACTGTGTATATGGGGAAGACATCCGCGCCGATGGAGTTGTTGACGGCATCGGCTCTACTGCAATTCCCTATGTTGCCACCCTTTCAGACTGTGATTCTATTACTGGCATTACCGTAACGGGTGGCGCTACGCCCTCCTATGAGCGGACCAGCGACGCAACTGCCGTTTGCGTGACACGCTTTTCTCTCGCCGGTGCCAGTCGTCTTACTCCTCGTGTGACTGTGACTCGTCTAGGCGGTATCGAGCAGGTAATCGAAGAGACGTTCCCTGTTGCTGATTCAACAGCGCCGACGCTTTTGATTTCTGATATCGCTATAGAGAGCGGGGAAGATGGGCAGCAGCTCATTCTGACTCTTGAGGCTGACGATGCGGTTGATCTGAGTTACCTCACGGTATCAATGACGGGGTTGCGAGCATCTGTATTACGTGCCCGTGGCGGCGTTGTGAGTGCTGCGGCACAGGAGGCTTTTGCTCGCGTTGATAGTATGCGTGTCTTTCCGGACAGCGAGGGGCAAACTCAATATCAGGTAGCCTTGCCGGTGGCAGGGGAGCTTAGTCTAGATGTTGTCGCAGCGGATGCTATGGCGCTAATCGACGTTGCGGCTGTCGATGCCTACGGTAACAAGACGACGCTGTCGGATATTCGTTTCATTGGCGGTGAGATATCTGAGGCAGTGGAAGGACTCCGCGTCTTGCCGGATAGAATCGTTATAACCAACCCTCTGCAAAAACCGGCCATTGTGCCGGTGGTCGACTTTCAGTTTCGTGGTGAGGTCGCTTTGCCTGGTTCGGGCGCCGGGGTTACCTATGAAAGTAGCCATCCTGACTTAATCGGGGTTTCCGCCGCAGGTTTGGTGTATGCCCTGCAAGAGACACTGGGCACTAGCGTAACGATTACGGTGGGCTACCCCGGAGTTGATTCCGTGGTGGTTCCAGTCAGAGCTGATTTTTCTGTGACGGTTGATCGCCTTGAGCTTGAAGGTGTAAGTGAATCATCGCCTTTGGTGCTGGAGCGGTTGAATCGTTATTTAGAGCTGCCGCCGTTAAGCGCTGTTCTCAGCGATGGCGAACGGGTGCCAATCCCCGAGAATTGGAAACGCAATTTGGAGGTATTAAGCGTCGCGTCCTTGCTGCAGTCGGATAAGGCCGGACGGCTGCGCTCTGGTGGCGTCATCCCCGAAATCGAACCCGCGATGGTGCGTCTAAATCTCACTGACGTGGCCGTGAGTCCTCTGGAGTTTCCTGTTGCCGCACAGGACGCGCCGCCGGACGTTTCGCTGGATATTGATGGCGCCGCAATTGTCGGTTCCGATTATCAATTATTTGCCCGTGCTTCTGATGACGTCGGAGTCTCGCGTGTCGATTTTCTCGTTGACGGTACTCCCATAAGTTCGAGCTTTAAGCCGCCTTACGGTGTGATCTTACCTATCAGTGAGCAAATGCTGGGCAAGACGCTTTCTTTAGTCGCATTGGCTACGGATACTTTTGGTAATACCTCTCAGTCACCTGAAAAGAACGTGACGGTCGGCACTAAAAGTAATGTTCTGCATATTGGTCAAATAGAGGTCGTGTCGCCAAATGATGGCCAACGAGTGGTCGAAGGCGTACCACTCGTGGTTCAGATCGAAAAGAACATGGGCAGCAACCCTTCAGCGATTAACCTCGATCTTCGCAATATTTTATTTTATTTAGATGCAAAGGAAGTCGGGCAAGCGTCTGCCCCGATAGTAGAGGAGCGTCCTAGCGAAACAGGTGAGGGGACGGATTATATTTTTATCTGGCGAGCTCGCTTGATGTTGCCGCAGGTCAGTACCAGTGAGACCTCTGTTTCGTTGGGGATAAAGCTTATCGGTAGTGGGGACAGACAGAAGGATTTGCCCACGCGTCTGATTCGTGTGGTTGCGAATCAACCACCCAGTGCACTCATCAAATCGCCTGTTGAAGGCGCTGCGGTAACCGCTGGCGATACCGTTGATGTCAAGGTGGCGTATAGCGATGACACCGGAGGATTCGGTGCCAGAGTGGAGTTACTTGATGGCTCCGATGTAATTGGGCTTATTGAAGGCGGGAAGAAAGAGCTGCCTGAACGTGATGTGCTGAACCCTTCAGTTGAAGAGGCTGCTTTCTCTGTGCCGACATCTGAAGAAGATATTGGCAAAGTGTTGTCTTTGCGCGCACGAATAACGGATTTTCATGGCAAGTCTTATACGACGGAACCGAGAGATCTATCTATTGTTGCAGATCAGCCGCCAAGCATAGCGATTAGTCACCCCGTTGAAGGCAGCTCCTACATCGCCGGGATGCCAATTAATCTGCGCGCGTCAGCAAGTGACGATGTGAAGGTGAAGCGGGTTGATTTTTATGTCGATGGACGACTGTCGTCTTCCGATTACTCTGCGCCTTTTAGTATTCAGCATGATACCGAGCCGTTGACGGGCAAAGAGCGTCGGCTAACGATTACTGCTGAGGCTTTTGACAGTGCGGATCAGCGTGCAGAAGCTGCGCCGGTAACGGTCGTACTAGGACATGACGAAGTGGCTCCCGTGCTTAATCTTGCCTCGCCATCGATAACAGAAACCGAAGCGGGTTTAGATTTGGCGCCGGTGTTGGAGCGTGAGCCGTTTGTGCTCAAGTTTACGGGCTTCGATAATCTCGGCGCCACGCGTATTGAGGTGGAAGGCATCGCTCGCGCGAATGGTAATTCTGGCGCGTGGCAGTTAACCGGACAACCTACGGACGTTGCGACCGAAGCGCAATTGCCATTGTTGAGTATTCCTAGTGCACTTAACGCCTACTCGGCTTTAGCGCTGATCGAAGCACCTGCATTTTCACATACAGCAAACGTTGATCAGGACCTGTATCGCATTACGGCGCGTATTTTTGATGACCGTGGCAATAAATCTGAAATGACCTTCGCGGTTGCGGTTAGAGCGGATGCTCCGCCGGCAGTGACTCGCCTTGATGCCGACCAGCCTGCCTATCAATTGCGCGATACTTTACGCATTAGCGTTTTAGCGGAAGATGACAAAGCGATTTCGCAGCTACACTATCGCGTGTATCAGGGCGAATCCTTGCTGCATGAATCGCAAAAGTCTGAACCGGTAGATTTCTTCGGTCTGAAGAGCGTACAGAGTTCCTTGTCTCTTCCGGTGTCTGATCTCGGTATTGCTAATCAAGATGCGAGTATTCGTATTGATGTAACCGCCACGGATGATCGTGGAGTTCTGTCTGATGTGAAGTCGCTACAGGTGCCAATTAGTGCGGATGGCGAGGGGCCCTCATTTTCATTTGTCACACCGGCAGAATCTGCTCGCCTTTTGGCTGGCAGCTCTCAGCAGTTTAACTATCGCGTTGTGGATAAGAGTCACTTGGCATCGCTGAGTATTTCAACTCAGCAAGGCGTGCAAGTGCATCAGTCGCCACTCTCCGGTAAAGAGCAGACAGGCTCGTTTTCCTACACCTTGGGCGAGCAAGCGGGTGATTTAACATTCCTCATTAATGTAACGGACGAGTTCGGTAACGTTACCGAGAAGTCTGCTAGCTTCCGTATTATTGAGAATGCACCGCCGACGATTACTGTGCGGCAACCAGCACCGGGATCACGTCTGGAAGAGGGCGAAAAAGTCCCCGTTAATTTTACCGTTGCTGATGACAATAGCACTAGCTCAGCCGTTGTATATGTGGAGAAGGCTGGGGTCAGAATTTATCAACACACTTTCAGTGCAAGCCAGATAGCACAAGCCGTTGCAAGAGCCTCATTCCTCAATGTCTCTGTCCCTGTTCCTGCTCGGCCAGAGAGCGGCGAGAGCTTTTTGTTTGCTATCGAAGCGACAGACAACGAAGGCGCGGTGAGCGTTAAAGACCTCGACGTTTTTATTGTCGACGATTTGGACCCACCCGTTGTTGATGTATCAGAACCAAGCACGGCTATTTCAGTGCTGCCCGGCGATATATTCAAAATTGCGGGAACCGTGGTTGACAATAATGGCGTAGAAACGCTAGAGGTGGTGTTACGTGACGCGGCCGATATTGAGTACATAATTGAATCAGAAGGGGCATTTAGTCGCATTGATAAAATTGAGACGATTGAGCTGCCCAATCCAGGCAGTTTTGGCTCTGTTGTCGCTGATCAGCGCACGGTTATAGCGTTTAGCGGAAAATATCGCTTGCCCCTTTCTTGGCTTAACCGTACAGGCGAGGAATTTGATCTTTTTGTTAGAGCAACGGATTTTGGTCCTAATTCGGCGGAGTCGATACCACAGAAATTTACGGTGCTTGCCGATGGTGAATCTCCCGTTATTTCCGTCAGCAGCCCGAGTAAGTCTGTTATTGAAAGAACAAACGCGAGAGTTGCATTAGCGGTGACAGATAACCTTGGTATTGCCACGGTCGCGATATCATTGGATGACGGTAGCGGCGCGGTATTGCTGCACGAGCAAGATGGCGAGTCTAAAGCCAGCGTTAGAATCAATGCTTTAGAATTACCGTTGCCAACAGGCGTGATTCCGGCTGAAGGTATTCCGCAACTGCTCATTGTGACCGCAGAAGATATTAGCGGTAATCAAGCTGAACTGCGATATGACTATCGGGTAATGCCCGATCAAGCACCGACGGTTATTTCGGTTAAGCCTGCACCAGAAAAGCTCGCCGTTGCGGGCTCGCCAGTTTATCAGACGCTGCAGATTAATGATGACTATCCAACAGACGGCACTTATGTACAGCCAGTGATGTCATCCTTGAAGGAAGCGCAAGGCGATAGAGCCTTCATCGGGCGATTTGAGCTCGGCGATGTTGGGCGCCCTCAATTGGTAATGCTGCCCACGTTGCATTGGACCTATCCTGAAGCGACGTCTTCGCCCGTTGAGCTTCGTATGAACGGGCAAAGTGTGCTCACCTTGGCGACCGAATCCGCGCTGCATTATTCCCCGAAGAAGGTCGAAACGATTGAAATCTTGGCGTCGGGAGATGCTCCTTCATATCGAGTGACCCAGTGGTGGAATGATTTGTGCCAAGCTGCACCGATCGTACGGGAGTTCCCGGCAGGCTCTCTTGATGTCGAGGCGCTGCTTGTTGATGGCGTCACCCACATTGATATAGAACCGATCTATGTGGGCGGTGCGCGGTCGCTGCACGGGCTTACGCTGTACAACAATACACTGACAGGCATCAAAGATTATTTTTACGACGATGAGAGACTTTCATTACGCGAGCGTGCGCTTTTTACTGCTCGCCTTGCGGATGCAAACTCACCGTCTTCGTCCGCGATACTCCAAGTATTTCCGGGTATCACTACATATGCTCTTCAAAGCAACTACCCCTCCATTGGTTTGATGCCTGCCGACACCGCTCGCTATCGTGATCTGGCATTGTTCGCACACGGGACGGATCGTTTTGCAGATGAGCGTGACCCAGTTCAGTTGAGCGCATTACGTTATGTTGAGCTGATGCCAGATGATGGCGCGCCTGAGTCCTTGTTGAGCGCACCGGTAAGTGGCGAGGATGTTGTCCAAGGCCAAGTGCTAAGCTTCCGTGCCCAGGCCAGTGACAATACCAATGTCATCAAGCGAGTCATGTTGCAGGGGGCAGACGGTAAGGTGTATTTCGAGCAGTCCGGACGCGTTGGTGTCCCTGCTCATAATTTCCATTGGCAGATACCGGCAGCGTTGCAGCCTGGGCTTCTGCCTTTAAACTTATCGGTAGAAGATCCTTCAGGTCATCGCACGGCGTTAGAGGTTTTGTTGCCGGTAAATGCGAATGCGCCACCGGCCATAAGCCTGAATGGTTTTGCCTTCTATTACGTCGGCAATAATTATCGCAAGCAGTACACCGATCCGGCCCGCCTTGCGCTCAATGAGTTTTGGGTGCGCGCTGGAGAGTCTTTTAAAGTATCCATCGACGCATTGGACGACGCGGCATTGGCACATGTTGAAATGGCACGTGTGCAGCCGGATGGCGGCGAAGTGCTATTAAAACGCTGGTCTTTCGATACACAATGCCCTCAGTTACCGGAAGTTCATTTTAATCAAGATCATGTTGTTGTGTTCGATCAGGCCGTGCCGACCGAATACGTATTGCGTACGGTTGATTCATTCGGTCAGCACGCCGAACGACGTTTTATTGTTAATCCCGAAATTAATGTTGTGCCTGAAGTTCGCGTTATTAGCCCGAAAAACAACCATATTATTGCCGCCGGCACGTTCAAAATTCCGGTAAAACTTGTGGCGACAGACGATCGGATTCTTCCATCAGCGTTTCGTTTCTTTGTAGATGGTAAAGAAGCGCGGATGCAGGACCTTCGCACCGTAAACGTCATAGATGCTGGCGAAGACGGGCCCGCCCAGGCTGAGGCGTTTCTCGACATCTACGATAGCCTAGAACAAGGCTATGGCGTGGCGGTTGCGCAGGACTATGGCACGATTTCGTCACCCTATGCCATGGCATGGACGGGCGAATTGGATTTGCCACCCGGCGTTACCGGGGCGGGCAGTGATATCGAGCTAACCGTTGTCATTACGGATTCGGATACGGCAACGGCACGGGACAAGGTTAAAATTTTACTGCAGCCCGACGACATTAAACCTGAGTCGGTGGTCTACTCTCCTGTCGCCGGCGACAAGGTTTATGAGGCGTCATTCGTCGACGTTGTCTTTGCCGGTTACGATAACGTTAAGGTTGAAGGGCTAGAGCTATACACCGGCTATGGCGCTCTGATTGATGGTGACTATGTTCAGTCGTCATATGGCCCGGCGGTGCGTGTAGTCGATAGTATTCCGTCACGTGATGAGCGCCCGATTTCAACGGCGAACATTGATACGCCGGATTATACCCATCGAGTGGGTATTGATCGGCTTGCCAATATCGCTAATACATTAGGGGTTCAGTTAGCTGACACCGAACGCGTTGATATTTGGTTTAAGCTGCTTGCGCGTGATGCCTCAGGTAACGTCCGTAGCCGTGAAATTAGCATTCCTGTGCGTGTGGACGAGCGGCCTGTTGTGGACGTGATAGAGCCTCAGCCCGGTGAATCTGCAGTCGGGGCGTCGCAGCTTTATGTCAATGTAAATGCCCATGATGATGTTGCGGTAGATAGCGTACGGTTGCGTGGTGTCCATCAGGGTGCAGAAATATTTAATGTGCTGCTACGTCAGCCGCCTTACGCCTATAGCGTGCAGTTGCCGGCCTTTAACACGGAGGACGACAGCGCAAATGAGGTGGCATTCGTTGTCGAAGCCATTGATAGCTATGGCGCGGCATCGGGCGACCTCGATAAACACACTGCCAGCGAGTCATTCACGGTTCGGTTAGTGGAAGATCAGCCGCCTGCTACGGTAATTGCCTCTCCTGATGATGGTAGTAGCGTCATTGAAGGCCAGGCTGTGGTGGTCGAAGTGAATGCGCTCGATGATGTTGGCATTGATCAGGTGGCACTGAGTATCACCGGGCTTGTTAGCGGTAATCGCACGCTGATCGACTACGACTACCCGTATGAGTTCCTTATCAACGTGCCTTACGGCCAAGCTGGTGAGTCTTTCACGTTGAATGCGTCGTCAACGGAAAAGCGTCTTTCATCACCCAGAACCGTGTCCGCATTAAAATCGGTGACGATTAACGTCGACAGTGATATCGATGCACCAGATTTAAATGTCATCGCGCCGGGGCAGGGCGCTACGGCCGTCGAGGGAAAAACGATCTCTTGGCAATTTGAGGCGATTGACAATGTTCGCGTTACCTCTGCAACACTTGAACTGCATGTCGATGCAAACCGTGACGGCAGTTATAGCGCGGATGAAATGTTCACTCGTAAAGTTATTCTGGCTGCGCCTTATTCAGGAACAATAGCGCTTGCTCGTTTTGAGGATTATCTCGGTGCCACAGCCGAAGGTATAGATCAGCTCTCAGCACGTTTGCTTATCAGTGCCCGAGACGGTGCCGGTAATCAATCAACGGCAACGGTACCGGTTACCTTATTACGCAATCAGCCACCGCAGGTTTCGGCGATCAATATCCTCGATACACGCGGCTTCAATTTGGGCGCCGCCCTCAGCAATATTACTGAAGGGCGCAGCATTGTTGTCTCGGTGCAAGCCACGGATTTCGAGACTGGGGTAGATAGCGTTAAGCTGTACCAGTCGATAGGTGAGCCAGGAAATCATCAGTACAAAGTCGTTGGCGAAGACATCGCCGCGCCGTTCCAGTTTCATCTCACCGTGCCGGTTGGGCATGTTGGCGATGAGCTTGCATTTTCTGCCTTGGCTAAAGATATTGAGGGCAATATTTCCGACCAGTCTTTACCGCGTATTCTAATCATTGCCGAGGACCAGCCACCGACAGCCGAAATTATTCAGCCGTCTAACGATCTCTCTGCCGTGATTCGAGGCGAACCGTTAACCGTCTCAGTACGAGTTGAAGATGACCTAGGTTTGGAAGGTATAGAGCGTGTCGATTTTCTGATTAATGATTCTCTCGCATACAGTGCGTATGCCTCGCTCAGCGATACCGACGGCACTTTTGCTCAAGACAATATTTATCGTGCTGAATTGAACCTGCCTGAAAATGCAGATGGCGTAACCATTCAAGCGGTTGCATATGATGTGCTGGGACATACCGGCACAAGCCAAGTTGTGCGTGTTGGTGTCGTTGAAGACACGATCATTCCAAAATTAGAGCAGCTCTTTCCCGTTGACAGAGACATCGTCACGGCGAATGAAACGATGCGGACGATTGTTGCAGTGCGCGATATTGGGGATGAGCAAAATCGTAATGTGACGCAAACGTGGGTGCGGGAATACCGCGCGGATGATGGCCAGTGGCAGACATTGGCGAGCCGCGATGTTTCATTGATTCGTGATGATCAGCGCGACGCCGACGACGAAACTCCGGTTAGTGATCCTGATAACTATCGCTATATCTATTGGGCAGATTTAACCGACGGCAATATTTTGCGGCGCGAAATGCGTAAGCAGGAGCGTTTACGCGTAGTGACGACCGTTACAACGGCAAATCATCAAGTCACGCAAGAGAGCCTTCATGAAGTGGGTCTCGCGGTTGATCGCCGTCGTTATGTTTTGCCGAATGTGAAGCAGGCAGTGCCGTCCCTATCTGAGAAGAATCTTGCTCGCTCCGTTTATTACTCCTCGCTAGCGCGTTATCAGGGGTCGGAGCGAACAGGGGCGCTGATGACTTCTTGGAGCACCGTCGATCCCATGTTGATGGAACCAGGGATTGGTAACGGCGGCCTTGAAAGTGTGCGGGCAAGCTACGGTGATAACGGCATACCTCTGCGCACTGGCTTGTACATGCTGGATGCAATGGAAGCGCGCTCTGATGATGGTAACGGTACGGAGTATCTTTACTCAGAATTGCTATCAGGCGCTGCGGAAATATTTCTTGGCGCTATTTCGACCATACATGCGGATGAGAATGCCATATTTGCGGCGAAATCAGGGCTTCCGGAAAGTGGCCTAATTCGTCAGGCGCTTACCGATGGCTATACGAATGCGCTTCAGAGCAGTATTGAGCGAGATAATTCGTCGGGAGCGGTGTACGACCAAAACGGGGCTGGCGAACTACTTATCTTTAATAACCAAAACGGTGATGGTCAGTTTGGCTTGCCTTATTTGCTTGCAGGCCGTGTTGATATGCCGTACCCCGATGTGCACGGTGTCGCCCGTCAAGGCGATATTGTGTTCGTTGCCAACGGCAATGGTGGCGTACAGGTGGTTGATATCAGTAACTTCCTGTCGCCGTACCGTGTTTCGTTTGTTAAACCAAATGGCTATGCCCGCGACGTCAAGGTCGCCGATGGTTACCTCTTTATAGCAGCGTCGCATGAAGGCGTTGTTGTTGTTGATATCACCGATCCCTCATTGCCGGTTATAGCGACGTTTGACACCTTAGGCGTGGCGAATCGATTGCAAATTGTCGGCTCTCGATTATATGTAACGAATATGGCGGGCGACGGAAAGGTTTCGGAATTGAATATCGTCGACATCGCCGATCCGTATCATTTGCGCATGGTAAAAACGGTGGCGTTTGAGCCGAACCGTAGCGATTACGTTGCCGATGGCGTTTACGATGTTTTTGTTGCTGGGAATTTGGCGTACTTGGGGGTGTTGGAGTCAGACCAAGAAGATGCCCCGGCACAAACCCGAGTTGAAGCGTTAAAACTCAGTCTCTTGGAACAATCAGAAGAAGACGCCACGATTCCGATTGTGGTTAACCGTGATCCTTCGTTGCGTGATTTTTCCGTCCGCGATTTATTGATGGTGGACGGCAGCTTGGAAATGGCAGCGGGGTTAGGAGGCGTCGCGCGCGCGTCTCTAGCAGAACTCACCGTTGTTCAACATGCTCCCTACGAAGGTGAAGACCAAGTAAGTGGAGCGTTGGAAAAAGTCTCGGTGGAATTATCTGCGGTGCTTGATCCGGCAACAGATCTTAGTGCGAACATTAAGGTTTATCAGGGTGCGTGGCCGTTTGTAGAGGATGTTTCTGCTCAGTTCTCGGCTGAGTTTGGCGTTCGTGACAGCGCGCCCGCTTATCGCTTTATCGACATAACGCCGGTAAGTGCCGACGTTTGGCGCGCCGGCGAAACCTACCATGTTGAACTTGAAAAGGGCTTGCCGCCACTCGGTGGCGACGTCTTGCTGATGTCCGGTCCTTATCGTTTTAGCTTTCATATCTCTGCAGCCGGTGCCGCCGCCGCACCGCAAATCGATCAGATCTCTCCAGACGTCGGTGATGTCAACGGTGCGACGCGCGTTGTGCTTAGCGGCACTCACTTGGGCGAGTCGCCGACAGTGCTTATCGGTGGGCGCGAGGCGGTAGTGCAGTCCGTCGCCCAAGTTGGCGACATTGAACAGGTGACGGTATTAACGCCGCCGAATTATGCTGGCCCGGCTGCGGTAAAGCTGGTGAACGACGCAGGTCTTTCAGATATTCATTATGGCGCGTTCTTGTATTCAGATGGATTGAAAATATCGTTTATCGATCCGGGTGTCGTGCGTAGCAGTCAGGCAGGCGAAGGCGATGTGGTTAATGTCGTTGGATATGGTTTTCACCGCGGTGTGACGATAAAAGCATGGCCATCTAACGATCCAGAAAATGTTATTGAAAGTGATGTTGATGGTGACGTGCTGAGATTGAATAGCAGCGAGCGCATGGCGTGGACGGTGCCAGATTTTGGTCAGAGCTATCGTGGTTTTGTTGATGTTGAAATTAGTGATACGACTGGACGTCGGCACTGGCTTCCGCGCGCGCTGTTTTACGGTCAGCTATCGGTTAGCCGTAGCATCAGCACGTCTTCGGGCTCATCAAATGCGCCGGATCCCGCGTTATTGCCCCCTGGAAAAATTATGGGGCTGGCGTCAGATTCAGAGCTAAACCTTATCTACGTCTTGGGCAAAGGGGATGGTAACGCCAGCAAGAGCACTAGCGCAGAAGCCTATCGCGACGCTCAAGCACCGAGTTGGATCAGCCTTGTACATTATGACCGCGATCGTCTTGAGGATGCGGCGCCCATGCACGGCTTTGGTTATTTGAATATGTCGCCGGAGCTTATCCCGGCGGCTATGCATCTTGCCGATCGCTATCTCTATGTTTCTGCAGCGGGCAGAGAGCTGCCCTTTATTGATATGCCGTATGAAGGGAAGCCTTATCTACTGGTGTACAACCGTGAAGACAGGGTGCCGGATGCGGTAGGCGATAACACCTCCCGTGATAGAGACATGCTCTATGCGTTGCACCTTCCGCTATCACACGCGCCGCATAAGTTATTTCAGTTGGGGCAGTTGCTGGTTGCACCAGCGAACGACGGGGTAGCCTTGGTGAGCTTAGCGAACCCTGAGCATCCCGGTGTTATTTCGGTTATTCGCTCTGCGGTACTTGAGGGACGTACGACTTCGTTGGCGGGTCGTATTAGCGGCGCTTGGTTGGAAGGCGATAAGTTGATTGTGCAAGCGCGCGGCTCAGGCGCAGCTTACCGCGTTGTTTATGATTTGAGCAAAGCGGGCGCGCCGCAACTTTCGGCATCGTCAATGCCTCAGTCATTGAATGACAGCGTGCTGTTGCGCAACCAAACAGCGAGCGCTCGAGGCGGCGAGCTTTATGTGTTTGACAACACAGTGTCAAAGAATCCGGTGGAGCTTGGTCGTTACTCCGGCAACGGCTTTGTTATTGGCCATGCGCTTAATCATGTGGCAAGCAATAGTTTAACGGCAACACTGACGCAGAAAGCTTGCGGAGAAAAAGTTGCAGAGCAGTACGTTCGCTTATTGGACATTTCAGACCCGGCAAATGTTCTGCTGCATGATGCCCCTAAGACTTTTAACTGTGCCTCTATGGAGGGCCTTTCAGTTGCAAGCGAAGAAGTTGGCGCGTTGCCATTCCCGTTAGCGTTTACCGATGACGGTCTGCTGCTGACCTCTGATTTCGCGCTGCGTATCGTCGATACTCTGACACAAGATTTAAGGGCAACATCGCCACAGCCTAGCGAAGCCGGTGTGTCCCGTGATGCGACATTAATGTTGCAGTTTAGCCTGCCGTTAGAGGCGCCAGCATTACAAAGCACTCAGAGTTGGCTCGAGCAGTATATTTCTCTTGTTTCGATAGAGGGCGGAGCACAAGGCGAGCCGCTTAACGTCGCGTTCTCCATCGATACAGACAATCCACGCAAAGTCTGGTTGACGCCACAGTCGTCTCTACTGCCGAATAATCTTTACCGCATTGTCATGCGGGGCAATCCCGCAGCGCGGCGTGTAGATGGTTTCTTTGATTATCAGATGGAATTTACGACCAGTAGTCGCCTTGGTGCTGCGGTCACGATCGACAGTGTGACGACACCTTTCGTGCCGACAAGTGGCGGAACGGTTAGCTTTCTTGCCGCCAACGCAGGGGCCGATCCTGCCGTGCTGATTGGTGGTCAGGCGACCACAATCCTCGCCTCAGAAGCGCAATCAAATGGCTTGACGCGATATGACGTTAGCGCGCCCTCATCTGTATCGGGCTCGGCATCGTTGGTGATTGTTACAGCGGATGGATCGCGAGCGGATCTCGCCGGCAGCGTAAATTATGTGGAACCACTGGTTCTTAATTCTCTATCTCCAAGCCTTGGCAATGTCGATGGTGGAACCACCGTTACGTTAAAGGGGCGTGGCTTCCGTGCGGATGCGACGCGTTTAAACGTATTTTTTGGCGACTTCCCGGTAGACCCTGAAACCATTCGTGTTGTCGATGGGAGTACCCTCACCGTTGTCACACCGGCGGCAACACTGGGTAAGGTTGATGTGCGTATTGAGGCAGACGATGGACAAGTTGTAACGCTGCCGAGCGGTTACGAATTCCTTCAGCCACCGCAAGCGAATGTTTACGGCCAAACCCGCATGCGCGATGTGCAGGTAGATCCAACTGGAACGTGGGCAGTAGTAGCAAGCAATCGCGGCGTATCGATTATTAATATTCAGGGCTCCGCGTGGACGGCGAGGCCATCGAATCCGTTGAACCCAGACCAGCTCACGAAGTTCATTGATGAGAATGGCGATAAAGATGACGATCGTTTTGTTACGACCGTCGAGTTACCTGATCAATGGCAAGCACAGCGTGTGGGCTTGTTCTTCGAGCGAGGCACGGATCGCGTACTCGTTAGTGCGCTAAAGCGTGCCGGCGACGCGGCAGTGGAAGGCGCATTGTTTGTGATCGCGTTTGATTCAACGGATGTAACCCGAAGTCAGATTATTCGCGAGCTAAAATTACCGGGTAACCTTGCGCGCGGCATGATTATCGAAAATGACCTCGCCGTTGTGGCAATGGGCGATGCCGGACTTGGGCTTGTCGATGTGCGTTTACAAAGTAAGGCCTATGTACAGGCACTAACTCCCATTCCCGCTGCCGTGCCGGTGCTAGACCTCGACAGTGTTGTTGTTAATGCAGGGCAAGCCAGTCGTTATGTTGCGGTTGGCGGTCGATACAATGCCGCCACAGAGGGGCTTGATGATATTCAGGCGCCGGGTTCGCGCGGATTTAATATTTTAGAGAATGACCCCCAAGGTGGGCTACGTATCTTGTCGTCGCTGGATATTGTTGGTCTATCGGTAGACGTGGAAGGCGACTACGCTTACGTGGCTGCAGCAGATGGCGGGCTGGTTATTGTCGACATTTCTGATACGACCAATCCAAAAGTTGCCGCCAGAGTGTCAGAGTTTGGTTCGGTACGTGATGTGGCGCTATGGATGAACAGCGCATATATCGTGACAGATCGCGGAGTGTATACCTTTGATGTCACTGATCCGACGCAGCCGCGTTATGTTGCCGGTCAGGATCAGCCGAGCGCAGACTTGTATGCCGTACTCGCCACACGTTTCGGCGTTTTGGCAGTAGGTGATGCGCCCTACGGTACGGGAACGACAGGTTATCTTGGTGTCTTTAACGATATCTTGTTAAAGCTCTCGGATGTTTTACCGACGAACAGGCTGATTGATCAGCGTGTAGGCGGTAGCCAGATTCGTTTGCGCTTTAACAAGGCGATTGATCAGTACGCACTCAATCAGGAACGTTTTATTGTTCGGGACAGCCAGGGTAATAGCCTGCCGTTCTCGCTGAACATCGAAAACAATGAAGCCATTATTACCTTCCCTGCGCTGCTGAACATCGTGGCGGGTGAGCAGATCGAAGTGATTGCCGAAGCAGGGCTTGCATCGGTTAAACCCGTCGAAGGGCAGCCTGCTTTATTGTTGTACGAACTTGGCTCGGATCAACGGGTTGAATTTATTTGGCGCGGTGGTCTATCGAGTACGCCAACTATTGATACGGTACTGCCTCGCCGCGTTTTGGCGGGCGATGATCTGCGCATGTATATCGGTGCCCGTGGCGTACCTAATAGCGATGCGGATACTCGTTTCTGGCTCGGTGGCGTGCCGCTGTCGGTGTCCGGTTCTACACAGTCGGAAGAAGACAGTCGCGTAACAATCTTTACCGTCAACACTCCGCCGTTAGAGCAGCCAGGTCTTTATGATCTAACCATGGAAGTGCGTGTCCAAGGCGTGTGGCAGGCGGTGACCTATCGTGGCGCAATGACGGTGGACGCTCCATTAACAATTTCTGCCGTGCAGCCGCCATGGGGAAAACTCAGCGGTGGTGATACGGTCATTTTGTCGGGCACGGGCTTTGAGCCGGGCAATACCGTTGTTGACGGGCTGCGGGTCGATATTGGCAACGTGCCAGTGCGAGACATTGAAGTTCTATCGAGCGAAAAGATACGTATAACCACACCCATTGGTGTGCCCGGTCGCGCCTCTGTGCGTGTGGAACACCGAGATGGTCAGGTAGTCCATCAAGATAACGCCTTTGGTTATGGTTTACGTCAGCTAGCGGCGAGCCGTATATCGTTGATGAAACCAACAGACATCGAGGTGATTGAAGAAGAGGGCATCGCGATTGCTTCCGGCGGTCGTTACGACTACAACGCCATGCCAATGACAATCGTTTCCGGCGTAGAAGTACCTGAGGGTTTTTATGCCGGCGCACTAGATATTCAAAATCCCGATCGTGTTGACCTCGTCGGCGGCGTGTCGTCATTGCCTGCAACTGGTAATGCTTATGAGGAACTGGTGCGTTGGATAACCAGTTTAGTCGTTGCCCCGTCTGAAGCCTGTTTAGTGGATGTCAAAGAGCAATGCGTCGAGCGTTCCCCCGAAGAGCGTTCGCTCTATGAACGCACCAAAGGCATTGAGATGACCACCATGCCGGATGCGATGCAGTTGCAAGTGACCCGTGAAATAGAAGACGGCGTCGAGCGCCGCCGTATTTATGTCGCGGCAGGCACCAAGGGTTTGGTCAGGCTGAATGGCGACGAGCTTAATGGCTTGCAACTGCTGAACGAGATGCGGGTTGGCAAGGGCTCTGGTATGCCGTCGATGGTGGTGGCGGGCCAAGCGGCATATGGCTCAGTGTTTGGTTTGACTTCACAGAACCCTATTGCTCAAGAATGCACAGGTTATGGTGTCGGCAAGGACCCATCGACGGCGGCAGCAATGCGCGTCATCGGCTATCAATACGCAGCAGATCCGGTCGACTTTGATGGTTTGGCCGGCGCTATGAGTGGCTACCAGTTGCGTCAGATGGATCGCCGCCTTCTTGCGATTGGTGGGCTGGGGGCAGGGTATGGGCCTAAGGCTGTTCCTGTGGCCTGTCCATCGACGGTTGACCCTGCAACGATTGGTACTGAGTTAAACGGTACATCGATTCAGATTTCCGACATTCTTGATCCTCTACTACGCCGTGATTACAACGTAACCGGCACGGTGGCGGATGCCTTGATTTATGGCGATTATCTGATTGCTACTGATGCGAACGGGATTGAAATACAGCATATGCGTCGCAGTGAAGACGTTGTGCGGTTGGAGTTTGAGGATCATCAGGGCGAGGTAAGCCGCGGTGAAGCGTTACGTCGTTATGGCAACTTGTTATTGGTTTCATCCGAACGCGGTATTTATGCGGTGGATATTAGCGAGCCGCTTGCCCCACAGATAATTTCAGCCGGTAACGTCGAAAAAGTGCACCAACTCGCTATCTTTAAAGATCGGTTGTTGGCTGCGGCCGGCTCGGCCGGCGTTCGCTCTTTTGAATTGCCCGGTGCTGTGGTGCTGGAATCGAGTGTTGATCAAGGCCAGTTCCTTGCGAACAGCGCAGCTCTGACGATTCACTTTAACGAACCTGTCACGCTTGCGTCATTGCAGCAGGCCGATGCGGTATCCGTTGAGCGTCTAGAGAGTGGGGCAGCGGTGGCTGCGAGCGTAACCTCCGTCGATGGCGAAGACGAATCGCGTACCTTCAACGTTGAGTTCACACGCGAGCCAAATGTTAACTATCGTCTACACGTTAACAGTGCCGCGAATCTGCGTAGTGGCGGAATATGGCTACCATTCCAAGTTGAATTTACGGCCGCCGCAGAAGGTGCTCAGCAGCCACATATTGAGCGAGTAGAAAATGGCGTACGTCTGCGTGCAGATGATCGCGCCATCGATATTTTTGGACGCGATTTCTCGGCAACGGCGGAAGTGCGAGTCAACGACTTGCCGGTTTCTTATCAGCGTATCGACGCAGGACATATACAAATTCCATCCGGCGCGGTGGATATGTTGCCGCTAACAACAGGTATGCATCACCTTCAAGTGGTTGACCAAGGCCTGACGGATTATGCCTTCGGTGCACTGGTTTTAGGTGACAGCTTCGGCGGCAATGTTTTCTCGATGACGCCGGATACGGCCGATATTGCCGGTGGAAACGAAATTACGGTGCGGGCATCGCAAGCGACCATTCTACCGGGAACTAAAGTGGTTTTACGTTCAAAAACCACTGGCGACCAGTTGGAGTCGCTGAAAACGGCAGAGGGTTTGTACATCGTTAATTTGCACGATGATGTGCGCACACTGAATGAGTTTAGATTCTGGCTGCCCGGTGTAATTGAGCCGGATGTATACGAAGTGTTTTTGCGAATCGGCAATGAAGAGCAATATGTTTCAGACTTTTCGTATCGTTTACCCGAAGGAGAAGTGATCGGCTTACCCAATTATCCACCGATGTCCATCGGCGCGACACTTGCTCAAGATGAGCTGCTTTACGTCGGCGTGTCTTCCGGTTCCGCCCCGACTGATAGCAATCGCTTCTTGATGAATGCAGGGATTGAAATTTACGACACCAGCATCACCGTACGCCCGGTACGGTTGTCGCAGCTTTCGACGGAAGGCGCCGTCACCGGTTTGGCTTTGTCGGATGAGATTTTATGGGCTGCGGCGGGTTCACAGGGCTTGCTGCAAGTGAGTGTTCAAGACCCATCAGCGCCGCTATTGCTACGTAGTGAAGCCGTGCCTGGTTATTCGGTAACGGATGTTGCGCTGAATCAGCGCCACAGTTGGCTTGCCATGGCGGCAGCCTCTGATTTAGGTGTTGGGTTTGTGCGCTTGATTGATACGCGCTCTGATTATTTAGCCCCTCCAGCAGGTGTTACGCCGATTGCCTTCGCGGATGGCGAGATGGCGGGTCGTCCTTTAGATGTGGCGTGGCATGGCGATGCCTTGTATGTCCTCTTGCAAACAGCGAATGAATTAAAACTGGTCGTTATTGACGATATTTATGCGCCGCAAGATGCCCAAGTTCAAGGGTTGGGCATGAGTGCGAGTGCCGATGCGTCTTTGCTTGTGCAGCACGGTCGCGTGTTGGTGAGCAATAATGGCGAGCTGACGGTGCACCAGCAAGATCCATCCGGCGTATGGCTGCCGTCGTACTGGGCTAGCGTGCCTGCTGGCAGTGGTGAGCTAGCCATGCAAAATGGCGCATTGCTTGTTGCCGGAAAAGACGGCCCGCAAACCATTAACTTGGTTGGTTTAGCCGTGACGGCGGTAACGCCAGCTAACACGACAGTGCTGGGCGTTGGTGATCAGATCCGGGTTCAATTCTCTGCATTAATTAATACGAGTAACGCTCCGGCGTCGATTTCGTTGCTTGATGCAAATGGCAATGATATCAGCGAATTTTTCGCCATTGATGCGATCAATTCTTTGCAAGGCGGCGTGGTCACGATTACGTACGTCTCACCAGCAACTGTTGGCTCACTCAGCCTTCAGGTGCCTGAGCAGTTGCTGGCGTTGAACGGCCGTCCGTTGACCAGCGCCGTTGAGGCTGAGTTTGGCTTGTCTTCTGACGCAGCACTGTCTATTCATCAAGTGACGGAACAAACGTCCGGCAGCAACTTTATTCACGGAGACGGTGATGAGTTGTTGCAGGTTAGCGGCAGTGGCTTTGGTGATGACGCCAGCGTACTGGCCGTTTATTTAGGGCAAACGCAGCTTCCTCAAGCATCAATTACCCTGATCTCCGATAGCGAGTTACAGCTACAGCCGCAGGCATTGTTCTTGGGTTCGCAGGCGGTGGCGTTGCCACTTGTCATTGAGCGCACGGGCCAAGCAGCGCATCTCGATGGTGCTGTCATCGTTGTGCCGAAGCTTGAGATTTTGGAAATTAATCCGCATACCGGGCCGCCACAGGGTGGTAATTGGCTTGAAATTATTGGTCGTGGTTTCCACGACGGCATGACAGTCTCCGTAGGCGGTAAAACGGCTGGCGATCTAACCGTACTCTCTGTGAACCGAGCAAAGGTACGGGCTTCATCTGGTGACTTTGGTTACGCCACGGTTGCCGTCGAAAGTGCGTACTTTGATAACGAAGTGGCGACGTCGCCTCGAGATTATTTTTACGCCGGCAAAGCAGCCGGTAGCGCAGAACTGTCCAGTGATGCGCCGAGCCCAGTCAGTGACATGGTTCAAGGTGATCAACTGATCTACGCCGTAACAGGCGGCAGTTATGATATTGAAGATAAGGACGGGCGCCGCCTGAAGCACTTGGCGTCTTCCACCGCACGTTTGGTGGTGGTTGATACATCGGATGCTGTGCGCCCGCGCGTGCTAGAAAAAACCATTGCCGGTTCCACCTATCCGTTCTTCCATTCCGTTCCAGGTGGTTTTACCGCGACGGATGGCTTTACCGGATTAACAAGAGACGGCGCTAACCTGTACGCCGTTGGTGGCGGTCGTTTACTTCACTTTGATGTAACCGTGCCGGCAGATCCTTTGTACTTAGGCGATGTGCCCATTAACGAAGTTATTAATGGGCAGGCGGTTGAAGCGCGCACGCGTGCGGTCGTCGCGAAGGATAATTTAATCTTTGTTTCCAGTACGCAGGGCATTCATGTATTCCAGCGTGATGCTTTCAACAAATTGCGATTGCTGGATCAAATTGACCGCACCAAACTCGGCGGCACCCCAGGCAAACTTTTCCTAGAAGACGATACCCTGTGGTTCACCATGGAGATCGGTCGCCGTGTGAAAGCGATTGAACTGTCCAGCGGCTATTATCGGGTAACGGCGGATATCGCAACTGCGGATGCGGCGGGTAACCGTTTCCGTCCGCGCGACCTGTTGGTTGTAAATGATTCATTGATCGTGTCGACAGGCGAACGCGGCTCTTTGGTTGTGTTTGAACTTGACCGTGTCGGTGGCGGTCAGTTTGCTGCTGAGCAGCCGTTAACGTACCTATTGCGCAATGGCACGGTAACGGCGGGCGCTCTATCTCTATCGGCACAAACGCTTTATGTGGCGGCGGGGCAAGGTGACTTGCAGCTGTACGATATTGCGCCGTGGTTGGCCAATGATTTTTCTCAACCCGTAGAGATGCGCCACTACTTTGCCGTGACCGGTGATGTGAACGCATTACGCGTAACGGGTCGTGCTTTGTATGCCGGTAGTGCTTTCCCCTATGTGGATGGTGAGCCTGTAGAGAATCCCTTGGACAGTGCTGCTGGTGCCGATCAACTTGGCGGTGGCTTAAGCACCATTGAAAATGATTTGTTAATGATTACCGGGCAAGTGCCAACAGCAGAGGCGACGCTTGCCGGTGATGAGCAAGTAATGCTGACCTTTAATCGTTTGCTTGATCCGCTGCAGTTCTCTGCAGACGGTCCTGCTGCAATATCAGTGTTGATTGATGGCGCACCGATTGCCGGTACGGTTCATCATCAGGTGGTTGGCGGCACTAGTCAGTTACGTTTTGTCCCGGTCAATGATTATCAATCGGGTAAGCGTTACCAAGTTCGTGTTTTAGGAACAGTCCACGATTTACATCATGCTCAACTGGGTCATGACTATCGTTTCCGTTTTGTCGCCGATAGCGCGTTGCGTCCGCACATTGAAACACTGTCGCCGGTGAGTGGCAGTTGGCGTGGCGGTAATACGCTGTCTGTCTTTGGTAACGGTTTCAGTGCGGCCACCGTCGTGCAACTGGGCGACCAAACCATTACCAGCGATCAATTTATAGCGCTCAACGCGAACGAAATTACCTTTACGGCGCCGGCTATTGAAACCGCGCCAGTCGAGAACTTACCGGTAGCGATTGCGGTGTCTAACGGCGCGCTGACAGACCGACAGCTCGGTGCCTATACCTACATCACTGACCCGCGCATTGACGTTGTTGGCGCGTGGAATCCGTCAACCGATACCTTGAACGGCAGCGATATACGTTTTGCTTATGGCGAATCGGATTGGGTTGCTATTGATGGCGCAGGGTTCGGCCCAGATACCAAGGTACTGGTGGCGGGTGAGCTGGCGCAGTCATTAACGCAGGTGCGTTATAACCGCTTCGCATTCCGTTTGCCTGAAGACCTTATTGGCAATGTCGAGATCAGTGTCTCTAATCGTTCTGATCAGCAGGACAAAGATGTTGATAGCCGCTTGGCGTTGGAGTTTGTGGCGAGTCCGCAACTGAAAGGCAAGTATAGTAAGCGTGAAGGCGACCTGCTGTTGTTCTACGGCGATAAAGGTTGGAGCTTACATAGCACGGCTGCCGGTGGGCTGCCGCAGCTGTTATCGGTCATGTCGATGGAGGGCGTGCTGAGCGCCGGTGAGAAACCGATCGATGTTGCGTTGCAAGGCGATAAAGTTGCCGTGCTGACATCTCTGAAGCAATTGTTTGTTTACAGCATTAGCAATCCGCTAAACCCGCTGTTGCAACATAGTTGGGTCAATAGTGATGGCCTCAATATTGAGACCATTGATATTTCCGGTAACGCGTTAGTGCTGCGCGGCGGAAATAAACTGTGGCTAGGCAATTTATCACCGGTTGAGATCATGCCGGTTCCTGTAACGGGGCTGCAGGCGGCGTTGTTGGACGAGCATGGCGTTTACCTGTTGACCGATCAAGCGGTTGAGTTCAGGTCGTTCGCGGAGCCGACGCAAATACAGTCTAGCTTTGCATACCTGTCTGTAGGACCTACCGGTTTTGCCTTACGTGATCAACGTTTGTTGTTGACTAGCCAGAATGAAGTAGAAGTTATAGATGCACGCCGATTACGTGCCGGTGACCCGCTCGCGGGCGCAGGCATCTTGAGCGTGCCGGGTGTTTTTTCCGCCGATCTTAATGGTGAGCTATTGGCTGTGCTAAGCAAGACGGCGGGTATCACTAAAGCATCGATCGTTGATGTTGGTCCGCATGGCGGCAATTACGTCATGGCGTCGCGTCATGTTGCTGACGTTCGCGGCACGGTATCGGCGGATGCAACCGTTCGGTTTAACGGCGCGCAATTTGAATGGCAGTCGGGGGATACTCTGTACGCCGCGACATTACCGATTGATAATTTCTGGAAGCTATTGCCCGTCCGGATTAACGGTAGTGGCCAGGAAGTGATTGCACGTTATAGCGGTGCAGGTGATGCATGGCGCAATGTCATGCTGGATGTTATGCCTGCTTCTACGGGCGTGCCGATCGCAGGTTACAATCAGCAAGTCGGCGATCAAATCCGTTTCCGTGTATTCAGTGATACTTATGTACAGGGCGAGGGTTATAACGTCGCTCTCGGCGCGACACCGAGCACATCTGTGCGTGGCGCCGAGGTGCAGTTCGATATGCCATGGTATATCGATGCCGCGCCGTTGTTTGGTTTTGATAACGCATCACTGGACGTGTTGACGCCGTCGAGCACAATCACCGACCGCGCTGAAACCTTTACATTGATTGGCCAGCGCTTAGATGCGGTGGTAGCGCTGTCGATTAATGGCCAGACGTTTACAGCAGCGGATTGGACCGTTTCCGATGATGCGACATCGCTTTCATTTGCCGCAACATTTAGTCAACCGGGTATTGCCTCGGTTATTGCAACACTGGTCAATGGTGAGCAAGTGGTGCTGCCGGCATCGCTGGTGGTCACGCAGTCGGTTGCCATTAACTCGGTGGTGTCGGCCAAAGCGAACGGTAGCGAAGTCAGCGACACCACGAGTACCAGTATTACCATTTCAGGTGCCGGTTTCGATGGCGATATTGCCGTCCACTTGTTGCGTGTTGATAAGCAGCAGCAACTCTTCAGCAGTAGCAATGTTACTGCGAGTCGCGTTGATTCCTCGACGTTGCGTATTCAATCTCGTGGCGGTGAACCGGGCGAGCGGCTTCAAGTCGTGGTCGTTCGTGGCTCGACCAATGAGCAGGTATACGCCGAAGAGTCTCAGTGGTTAACCGTTGTCGATGACACGGCTCCGGTTATTGAAAAGGTTCTGAAGCCGAGCTATCTCGAGCCGATGCAAATCATTGCAAACGAACCCATTACGGTGACGGGCTTCCAAGTTGTCCAAGAGTTCCTTGATTACAGCGGTGCCGATGAAGCGGATATTTCTGCGCAGTTTGAGTTAGTGCAAATCTCCCCAATCGTTTGGCATGTGCGTAATGCGAATAGTACAGCCCTAAATCACAACGCCCGTTATCGTTTCCGTATGACGGGTGTCAGTGACGCCGCAGGAAATGTAGTCGCTGCGAAATTCTACGGAAGTGTTCAATCTCCGGCCGGTGAAGTGCCTGCGACCTTCCTGTCCACAGATACCTTGCCGCCGCGTAACTTACAGATCACAGCAGTGCGTGCCGATGGCCGCGCTATTTCTGCGCCGCTCAACCTTGCGACGCAACTGACCCGTGGCCGTCAATATGAGTTTGTGGTTAGTGGTGAGGACAATTACGACGCTAACGTTCGGTACCAGTATCGTTTGGCCAGTGATTACCCAGAGAATTATGGTGGGGAGCGATCCGTCGGATGGGATCGTGATTCTCAGGAGACCCGTTTCACCCTGAATGTGACGGAGGCGTTTCAGTTAGCCGATATTCGTTTGATTGCTCGGGATACAGCTGGCAACGAGTTACAACAGCGCTTCCAAGGCAGTCTGCGCGATCCGGCAATTAATTTTGATGGGCTGAGCACGGACCCTGCCGAGCCTGAAGAATCCGTTAGCGCGACCTTGCATTACGTTTTGTCTGGTGATGTCGACATGCTCGATAGCGCCGTACTACGTGTGACTGACATGCCCGCCGCGGCGCCCATTGACGTGCTGACAAGCATGACGATCAGTGCGGATGGCACGCAACGTTCTGGCAGCACACGCTTCTTGAATCCAAAGATTAAGGATGTTGCAGAAGGGCTAGAAGGCTCTGAGTCGATTCAAATTCCTGTGTATTTACACACGACATTTGGCTTTACTGGCCAGCGTACTTTTGAAACGGCCTACACACTTTACAAAGATCGCACGCCACCGACGCTGTCGATCGTATCGCCGCAAGAAGGTGATTTCATCGCCTTTGATGAGCGTACCGACATTATTATTCAGGCCTTTGATAAGTACGGCATTGAAACCGTTGAAGTCAGTCGTGATGGTGGTGCGTGGGAAACGCTTGCTGATATTCGTCGTTACAGTTTTACCGTCAGTAAAGATGATTATGCTGAGGGCGTAGCGCCGCAAGTGGATGTCCAGGTGCGTGCGACCGATCCGAACGGCAATAGCTCAAGTCGTAGCGTGAGCTTGCGTGCCTATGATCCGAGCGAAGGTGCGCCGCAAGTGGCGATACTGTCGCCGCGAAATGGTGCTGTTTTCTACGAAAATGAACAGACAACGTTTGAAGTGGCGTTGCAGCGCGTGACATCCGCGAAACTCTGTTTAGATATCGGTGGCATTCCGGCGGATGACGCCGCCTGCATTAATGTGACGCGCTCGCCGGATGCGGATGATCGCGTTCTGGTGCCGGTGCAATTGCCGCCAACGGGCGAAGACATTGTTGTCCTAGCGCGGCTTCAGTCTGGCACATTAAAAAGCTACGCATTCCTTAACGTACGCGCCGATGACGGCCTAACCGAAACGCCTTCATTCAGCGTAACGCCGAACGACGTCGTGCTTGCCGGTACCGGCGTGGCGATAGTCGCTGATGTGCCGACCAATATGCCGGACTTTAGTGATAGTTCTGCTGTTGAGCTCAGCGACCCACAAGGTCAGCCGCCGCTGCTGTTGCCGATGCGAGGGTTGAATGCATTGCAGCCGCTGTCGGCCATTGGCGACGCGGTCGATATTGATGCACTTCTACGTGACCGTTCCGGTAACGAAACGAACACGCTGACGACACTGACCAAGCAGCCATACTTTACCGGCGCGCAGCATGTTTTATGGCAGGGCGCGACATCGGATGAGCAAGTTGTCGGTGCCGTTTGGACGCCCGCCGGTATTGTTTGGGCAGTCAACAGCGAGACAGGCGCCGCACTGCACGACGAAAGCGGTGTCTTCTGGAGCGCTACTAACGTGGCGCTAGAAAATATAGCGTTCTCTGGAACCGCGTTGTTGGCAGAAGTAACCGAAGGCCAACAGCAAAACACATATCGCTGGCAGCGTGGTGAGTCTCAATGGCAAGCCCCTGTTGTGCGTGCACTGCCGGGCAATGCGATAGCGGTGCAGGGTGATCGTGTGTGGCGACAACTTGGTGCCACGATTCAAAGCTGGCACTTCAGTCAAGGCGACTGGATTGACAGCGCAGGTTTAACCATTGCTGAGCCGGTAAAAGCAACCGCAACCGTGGGAGACGCGTTGTTATTGTTAACGGCGTCTGGCTTGCAAGTGCTGGATGTTGATACCAGTGACGTGCCGAAGGTTTATCGTGTGGCGTTGTTTGCCCGTGCGGATGCGCAGGGCATGACGGCAACGACGGATCGAATTTATGTTTGGCAAGATAGCGCTCTAGACGTTCTGACGTTAAACGCCGCGGGTGAGTTGGCTGCACTGCATAGCGTTGAAGTGAGTGGCAACATTGATGCCGTTATGGCCACCGACGACGATATTATTCGCGTTACCGCAACGCAGGCTAATCAGGCGCAGTGGTGGTGGTTTGAAAATGATGCCTTGCGCGGGATTCAACGCGCACAGCATGACCTTGCTAAGCTGGTGCCCGGCGCCATGCTGTCATGGAACTCGACGAGTGAAAATAGTGCACTAATCGAGCAAGTGATTGATCGTCAGCACGGAAGCTACGCGCCGCTCGTGAGCGCTACTGCAACGGTGGCGGGCGTAGAGATTACGTTAAGCGGTACCGATGGACGTTACGTTGAAGCGGCCTTTACGGACGGCGCGCGTGCGGTCATGGCGCAGCGCATCAGCCGTGACAGTTGGGTCATCAGTTGGGGTGCATTACAAGGCGCAGCGGTGCTTAACGTGCAGCTGCATCAGCATGGCCGCATCGATAACGTCAATACGTCGCTGCCAAGTTTTGTCGCGGATGCAACGGTTGCGAATGTAATTCCGAGCAATGGCGACACGGTTGCACAAGGCGCCACCGTTCCGTTAAACGTTGCACTCGATGCTAGCGCGCGCGTGCGTTCAGGTGTTGTCACGGATGGCTCGCAACCGGGCCCAATGGCAAGCGCAGACGGAGCACTGTGGCGATGGCAGTCACAGTCTTTAACTGAGAGTAGCGCAACACATCGTGTTGAGTTTGATGGCAACGCCATACCGCTGCAGGCGTGGACGCTGATCGCGCCAGATAATACCGACATCTCTGTCATTCTATCGACACCGCAAAATAACGCGCTCTTTACAGCGGGTGATGAGATGGCTATTCGCTTCTCAACACAGGATCAGCAAGCGCGCGCATTCCGTTTTGCACAAGTCAGTCTTATTGATTTCAACGGCAATACGGTTCAGCAAAGTCGCGTCGCCAGTCAGGCTGTGAACCTTACTTGGCGCGCCCCCTCCGTGTCGCAACGTGAAGTCTTTACGCTCAGAGTCAGAAGTTATTTCGGTGATAGCTGGCAGTACAAAGACACCGATATCGGCGTAACGGTGATACCGCAGCGTTTGATTTCCCAACCGGTACTGAACACCTCGCCTATCGTATACAGCGGCGCAGAAATCAGCCTCGCGCTGCAAGAGCCATTGCCGTCCGGTACCACGCGCGTTTTGGTGCGTGACGCAGCGAACAACATTGTCGCCAGCGGTTCCACACAAGTGACTTTGACCGTGCCAGACACCAATGCACTCTCGATTGAGGCGAGCGCAGATAACGGTCAAGGCGCTATTCAGAACGTCACGTCAGCGGTTACCGTGTTGCCAGGTTATCAATGGGCGAGTTTGAATGCTTATAGCGCCGACATTGTTTTGCCGGACGTAGACAATACTTGGCTGGTCAGCGATCGAGATTTACTGGACGCGAATGGCGAAGTGCAGCGGCGTTTTAATGCGCCTATTTCGGATGTTATTCGACTGGGCGACCGGTTACTGGTGGCGTTGCAAAATACGTCTATTGAAGTGATTGATCCCGCGGAAAGTTTTGCATCTGCCGGTACCTTACCGATCACGGAAACATTAACGAAGCTCACGCGTTACGGAGATTTGCTGCTCGCACAAGCAGCGGGTGAGCCTCGAGCATTCCGTGTTAGCGGCAATGCGGTAACACCAGAGCTTTCTCTGCAAGCGGCGTTGCACGATGCGTTGGCTGGCGAGCAGGTGATTGATTGGATACTGGAGAGTGACGATCTTGTACTGCTAACCAGTAATGGCCTGTCGCGCTGGACCTTAACGGCAACCGATATTGCTGCCGTTACGCAACTTTATGGTGTGGATAATGGCGCCGATCTACTGCGTCTGCCGCATGGTTATCTCGTTAGCACAGACGAGGGCGCGTTAATCCGAATCGATGCCCGCGGCGCTCGTCGCGTTGACTTTGATTTACACGGCACACAGATGACGCTTGTCGGTGACGATGTCCTCATCAGTGAACCGGCTAACGGGACTATTGCCGTTATAGAGTCTGCACAGGTTGGTGAACTCTTCTTGACGGGGCGCTATTCCCTTGCGCAAATTAACGACACATTGGTGACACAAGGCAATCGTTTGTGGACGGGGGGCGTGGTGTATCAGTGGCAACGAGACAATGCGCCGCAGCTTATGCTATCGGCCGCAACCCTGGATACAACGGTCAATATCGCCGCTGAAAATGGCGAGTTCTTACTGGCAGGCTCTATTGCTGGTGCGTCGAGAATGTCACTGGAATCCAAAGGTTGGAGTCTGAATCAAATTGGCCAACCGTTCTCTTTGACGATTGATCACGTTGTCGCCGACTCAGCATACGAATATATGTTGGCGGCGGACACCGGCACCGTTCAAGTCATTGATCGCGTGTCGCGTGATGTCATAGATACCTTGTCGTTTGGGCAAAATCGTCGCCCGCAACAGCTCGCCCTGACACCGCGTTATGTGGTTGCAGCGGCCGGTGACACGCTACTGCTTAGAGATAAGCAAGATTTGTCGAAGCAGAGTGAGTACACCCCAATACCGGGGGACAATATTGTTAGCCTGACAACGCAGGGCGAAAGCATTTATTTTGCCACGGCGAGTCATCGTATTCAGCGCGTGAGTGGTTTAGCGGTACCTATGGTGTCCCATAAAGTGCGTCGAGCGCGGTTGTTGGATAGCGCTGCGGCAAACGGTATCTCCTCACTGAAAACAGACGGAAACTATCTCTACTTTATTGTAGATACCGAATTGCATCGGATAGATCTAACGTCACTGGCTGACGTGGTTACCGAAGCAAGCCTCGGTGCCGTCGATGCACTAGCCGTTGGTAATGGTCGGGTGTGGGCGGCGCTGCGAGACGGTAGCAGTAACAATATTGTTGCCTTGGACCCAGAAACGTTAGCCGTGCTTTCACAGGGCGACCTATCAATGCCTGCCCGTGTTCGTGCAATGGCGGTTGAAGGGCAGATGTTAGCGGTTGCGATGAACGGCGGCGCCGTGCGTCTTTACCAAGTCGGCGAGGGCAGTGCTTCGGGTGAAGCCGCAATGGGCATGCCGACGCCAGGATTTAGTTATCAACAGGGCGAACGTATTGCGCTGTCATTAAACGAAAGCTTCGGTATTGATAGCGTTCATTACTTGATTAACGGTCGTGTTGTATCGGCGTCCGCGCAGGCGCCATTTGCCGATGAAATTGCCGTGCCGGGCTTCCTGCGCAACGGTCAGCCGTTTGATATTGAAGTCGAGGCTAGCCGACAAGATGGCAGCGTTTCAACATCCGTGGTGCGACGCGTATTGCTTCAAGGTGAAGAGCTGCCGGCAAACGATTTCAGAGTTGTGATTACCGAGCCGACCGGTGTCAGTCATATGCCGAAACCGTTATCGGTAAGGGCAGAGGTCCTCAACAGTAACCTGCCGATAGAACAAGTGGAGTTCTACCTGTCGGAAACAACGGACAGTGCAGGCGCGTATCAGATTGACGGCAAACATTATGGCCCTCAGTACATTATTCATCGCGACTACGACGACTCTTACAATGGTCGTTGGTTTAAGGTTCGTGCGATTGACATGTTTGGCAATACCACTGAATCGGTACCGACTCGAATCGAGCGGGTACGTGATGAAGGCCTGCCGCAAATCACCGCCTTTAGTGTTGACGAGCCTTATGTTGAAGTGTCGCCGGGTCGTGTTGTTGAAAAGCATGCCTTTACCTTGCGCGTCAACGTCAGCGATGCGCAGAGCGGTATCGAAAGTGCGTTATTACGACGTAACGGAACGATTGTCGCGGCAGCCTTTGCGGATGGCGATCTAACCTTTAATGAACGCACGGCCTTAGCGGGTGAAGTTTTTAACTACACACTTGAAGCATCGGATCGCGCCGGCAATACCAACAACGCCTCTGTTTCTTATACCGTGGTGCAAGACACCTTGCCTGTGCCGAGCTTTGCGGTTATGCCGGACAGTATTGTTGAGCAAGCGCCTTTTGCTATCAGTGCGAGTGCCAGTGATGACGTTGCCGTGCGCTCTCTGCGCGTTAGCTGGGAAGGATTCGATGTTGCCAGCGCCGCGTATACAGGTTTTGAGAATGTTGTTGCACCCCTAGCGGTAAGTGGCCGCGATCGTCGCGCTAACCGGATTGGTAACACCATTACCGGCGTCATGAGCGCTGAAGCAATTGATGATATTGGTCAAGTGGGCCGCCTAGATCAGACAGTCTCTGTGGTGGTTGACCAGGCGCCAGATATATCGCTCGCCAATGTTTCTCACCATGCCGCGGATTTTTACGGCAACGCCTTTAAAGTGACGTTAACAAACCTGACTGCGGTCGATGAAGCGCTTGATCCGGCTACCGTTTCAGTCATCAACGCCGATACCAATACAGTGCTCGCGAGCCATGTATTGGCCAGTGGCGAAGCGTCGAAAAACTTGAACTGGCGCTTGCCGGAAGAGAATGTGTCCGGTGATACCTTCAACTTCAAACTTCGCTATGTGGACCACTTAGGTCAGCAGTCAGATAGCTCTGTGCGGTCGGTTCAACTGTCTCGCATGCCAAATGCCTTACGCTTTAATGATGAAGGCGGCGCGAGCAATCCGCGCTTGTTCCAAGCCGGCACTGCCGCACGTTATCGCGTCGATGTGTTGGACGATGCCGAGCGCCCCGTTGCACTGCAAACCGTCAGGTGGACACTCACCGCTTCAGAAAGCGGCAATGTGGTTGAGCAAACGGACATTTCTTCGGGCTTGGACGGCGCCGCAGTTTGGACGCCAAATACCGGCTTGAAACTCGGCCGTTATGTCGTCACGGCAGAACTGATTGATTTCAAATATGTGGCGAAAGCATCGCTTGCGATGCGTGTGCTTGCCGGTGAAATGACGTCCGTGACGTTGTCTCACGTTCCGCTGATGGAAGCGGGCGAGCAGCTGGCCCTAAGCATCATTGCGACAGATGCCGGTGGTAACGCGGCAGTCGTACATGGTGACGGCAGCTTTACAATGTCGCTGCCGTATAACGGCTTCCATTTCGGCTTTATTAACGACGCTGCCGTGCAGAATCTTAGTGCCGGCCAAGAAGTCACATTAGCGCTGAAAAGCGCTGCCTACAGTTTGCCTATACGCATGACGACGTTGGCAGGGCTATACAGTGCATCGGCGATTGCGTCCGTGGGCGGAGCCCCTGTGCCAGTTTTATATGATCACGACGGGCTTACTACGACCGCTGCAGTTCCACGAAACAGCTTGCCGATTCAGGTGGTTGCGGCGGCGCCATATCGCCTAGCGATGACACTAGAGAGCTTCACCAATCGCTGGTTAGCAGAAGAGTCCGTATTGGAAGCGAGAGAGCTCGCAACCGTTGCTCTGACGGTGGAAGACGTTTACAGCAACCGCGTTTATGACTATGCCGGTGCGCCGGTTGATGCCAGCGTGAATCTCCGCGTAGACGGTGAAGCCGTCATCGGTGTTTCTGGTGATGCAAACGCATTAGTCAACGTACTCGCTGGCGCCACAGATATTATCGTTACCTCTGATGTTGCAGAGACCGTTAGCCTAAGCGTTACCAATATTCAGGGTGTCGATGGCCTACAAGTCGAACCGCTGTCGCTAGAGTTCCGCAAGCAGCGCCCGGTTATCGTTGAAAGCGAATTCGACAAAGCGATTAATAATAGTGATGACACTGTTCTGCGTTTAAAGCTCAGCGAAGAAGTGATTGCCGTTGATCAGAACGCTGGCATCAGTGCCCAGCTGAACGGTGAAGACATCGCCGGTACTTGGCAGCTTGAAACAGTTCAGGAGAATGAACTCAATACGCACTTCTATTTGGCATTCACTTCTGAACAACCGTTGCCGCCGAACCAGTGCATTGCT
This sequence comes from Gammaproteobacteria bacterium, assembly GCA_018067045.1. Classification (GTDB taxonomy): domain Bacteria; phylum Pseudomonadota; class Gammaproteobacteria; order Pseudomonadales; family Alcanivoracaceae; genus JARGPN01. Next base: position 21,885 of record JAGPVL010000037.1, on the reverse strand, counting down.
ATCGACACGAGCGCGTCGACGTTGGTTGGTGTAACGGAGAACGACGCCATATTGGCGCAGCAGTTTAACGTCTGTACGGCAGCCGCGAAGCTCACGGTTCCTGAAGAACTTTACGGTTTCGAAAACGAAACCTTAGCGCTCGGTTTGACGCTGGCCGACGGCCTTGATCCTAGTGCGATTGCCGCCGCCTATTTACGTCAGAGCTTTAATGACGAAACCCTGACAGGACAATCTCTCGATGTGCTATCTCCGAGCATAACTCTGCCGAGTTTGGAAGGTGTGGAAGACGGTGCTTTGTTATCTGCCTTCCCTAAGGCGTGGTACAGCGACGAAGGATTAGTTGAAATATTCAATCTGCCAGATCTTTATGATCCTGCCTATGCCGGTGGTTGGGCTGAGGTGGTTGAAGAATACTTCTTCGCTAACCGACTAGAAATTCGCGTGCTGTCCCGTGAAGGCGACTATGACGGCGACGGCGTGAGCAATGAACTTGAAGGTGCGACGGATGGCATCAGTCCGTTACTTGCCGACACCGATGGCAATGGCATTGATGATGGCGCTGAAGATTTAGACGGCGATGGCTTGAGCAATGCAGAAGAAATTGTCGCCGGTTCTTCGTTGATGATTGCCGATACCGACGGCGATGGCTTGAGTGATGGCGACGAAGTGAATCTCTATCAAACCAGCCCAACATCGATCGATAGCGATGGCGATAACGTTAGCGACTTTATTGAAGCGTTATCCGGCGGCAGCCCGAACGATCCAGCGATCCGCTTTATCGATCCGTTCTTTGTCACCGCTATGGAGCTGACTCCAGCGTCAGTCAGTGTTGATCTATTGACAGATGGTGAGCAAATTACACCGGCGATCACGCTAACGTTTGAAGTCAATGGTTACGTCGATACAGTCTCTGCGGTTGATTTAGATTGGGGCGAATTGTTTGCAGTGACCAGTTCAGATGCAAACATCGTTGCTGCAAACGAAACCGGCGGTTCTGCAACCGGGATTGGTGAAGCATCGCTGCGTGTTTCCTTGCTGGAGAACCCCTTGGTCTTCGCCGATATGGCTGTCCAAGTGTTTGTCCCGCCGCTGCGCGACTGGGATAACGACGGCGTGTCAGATTACGTTGAAGTGGTGTCCGGTAGCGACCCACGTGATCAATTTGATGCAGCGATTGATGCGCAGTATGTCACGGCATTGAGCGCGCCAACGCAGTTGCTACTCAACATTGATCAGTCGCCTTACGTCGCTCCGCTTAACGCTATGTTCGAACACAACGGCGTGCAAGTTTCAGTCACGGGTCCTGCGCTCATTGAGATTCTTACTGCGACGAGCAGCGACGAAAGTGTTGTGCTTGCAGAGAGCGCAATGTTAACGCTTATTGCTGGTGGTGAAGCGGATGTCACGTTCCAACTGAACGGCGACCCGAGCATTAACGCGCAGACACAAGTGATAGTGTCTACTGAGTTGGCGCCTATTGATTTAAGGATCGGTACCAACCCGCCGCAGGTAATCTACCGAGGGGCCGAGTACTCCCAGGTGCAGTTGTTCCTTGCTGGCGACCTGAATGCCAACACGCCAGGAGAAATAAGGGTAGACGGAAGAGTTGTTTCGCCACCGGGGTCGCAGTGCGCTGAGGCTCAGCTTGATTGTTATGAAGACGTGGCTATCGAGTGGTTGGATTCGTATAGCTTTGGACTTCTGTTTACGTTCCCAGCCGGCGTGCCATTGAGCTTTGATGGCGTTGTTGAAGTGGATTTCTATAACTATGAAACAGAAGAGGTAACGACGATAACCCGTCAACTTCCGGTGGCGGATGCATTGCCAGCGCAGGTGTCGCTCGGCAATTTGGAATTATTGAGCGTTGAGGCGGGGCAGGTTATACCTCATACCTATGATGTTCTTTCTGCCGCGCACAACAGCGTCAGAATGACGTATTTGGTGGACGACGTATCTGTGGGGCCAACAGTCGCTCAAGCACGTACAAGTACGTTGCCGACGTCCGGCAGCCATATTCGCTTAAGGCCTGAAGTGGTTGCCAGCAGTACGCTTGATTACATTCCTCAGGCATTTGCTTTCTCAGTAGTAGGTGAGAGCGAAGTGCCGCAATCTGTTGATTTCCGAATTTCGAATTGGCAGAGGCTGCGTGCAGGCGGCGTTGAAATCGAAGTACTATCGCTCAACGACCCTGAATTGTCGGTTAGCTGGCCGCTGAGTTACTCGGGCGGTGTGGGCGCTACTCCAGAGCCAGAGCTCGACTATTGTGGCGAGTGTGTGCAATTGCTACCAGGGCAATATGCTCTGATTATTTCGGCGGATAGGGCTGACGATACGGGAGCTGCAGAAGACGGCAGCTACTATTCATCAGGCACGGAATCTAATGACATGGCAGTCGCCACGCTGCAGCTCCACTACAACACCGCGACGGTTAAACCTGAGTCTGGCATAGCAGAGGTTAACTTCATCCATGACCATAGTGCGGAAGGTTCATTCTACCAACGCACTGAGACCCCTCTTGTTGCTCAAACATGGATGGACGGTAAGCACTTGTCTGTGTATGTCGAAGAATTCCGTGGCGGAGGGCTTGAGCCGTTAACACAAACAATCGACGTTGGCGTACTGACTGTTACTGAGACGAACGGACAGTGTCCGCTGATATCGATTGAACAAGTTAATGCGGCCATGCCATTGCCGGTGGACCCTATTAATATTCTTAACCCAATATATGCAGGAGACTGGAATGGCGGTCAGCCAAGGAATACCGCACTGCATGAAATTCCAGATATTGATCGGGCGTTGTTTAGAAATACTCGTTATGAAAACCAAGACGGGTTCATGCGTGACAGTGCTGATTGGCTTCTTGTAGAGGGTGGCAGTTTCGTTATGAATATGGGTGAGGGCAATACTTGGACGCTCAGGCTCAGCGTTGCCGACGCAGATGCTCAACTTATTTTCCTTGATGACGAGGGAGACCCGCTTTCTGAGCAGCCCCAGACCTACCTCGGTGCACCGGGCCTCTTTCACGTTGAAGTTGATCGTCTTTTTGCAGACCAAATACGCGAGGCGTACGACGACACTACCGCTATTAAGGTGCGGTTGAATACCGCTGGTTGTCAGCAGGACCTTGACATTCCGGTGAACCTCCAGCCGTCGGCACCAGTAATACAAAGCGTTACCTTCTCTGGCAACACGACGCAAGATTTCTACTCGAACATTTGGGATGTCGAGGTGCTTGATGCGGACGGCGACCTAGCAGGCATCGCGGTCATATATCGTGTTCAGGAGTGCGACCCCGAATGCTTCGAGTATGGCGAAAGTCACGCTCATCGTGCTTTGGGTGAACGTCGGAGTTTGTATGACGGTGATGGTGAATTTGGCAATACCATCGACATGACATTCGGCCAAAATCGATTCGGCGGGCGCTTTACTCTCAGTGGTGTGAATGACCTTTGGGGAAATGTAGTTGTAACAACGGCCTATATCGTTGCCTATGACGGTGCCGGCAATGCAACCGTTCACGTCATGCCGATGCTGGATACAACAGATACCGATGGAGACGGTCTCTATGATTATGAAGAACTGGAGATAGGCACAGACCCGACAGCGGTTGATACAGATGGCGATGGCTACGGCGATTATCTTGAGAGCTTCCTCGGCTCTGATCCGCTCGTTGAGGCGTCCGTTCCGCACGAGTTACAAATTTACCAAGCGTTCTCCACGGTCGATGAAGTCTCTTTTGATGGCTCCGTTAACGTGGTGCTCGGCATTGATGATCCGCGTATCAATGTTCCAGATGTCATAGTGAAACTGGGCGGGCGAGATGTGCCCATAAGCTGGAGTTTGATTGCTGATCTTCAGGAGCTCGGAATACAGGGTGATTCGGTCGCTGTTGCGAAAAGTCAGGGAGAGGGCGGTGATATGCTAGCGCCAAACGCCTTAATGCGAATGACCCGGGAGCAGGGATTGTTTGCTATTCGCCCGGGCATTTCAGAAGTGGGTTATTACTTCAATGACAGCTGGACATTCTTTGAAGTGGTCGTTACGCGCCCGTCAGATATTCCTTCTCCGCAGCTGCGTATTGCTAGCTCATCAGCGCGGGCACCTTTGTATGCAAGTGCTGGTGCCGATCAGCCGAGCACAATGCTCTTTACCATCGACAGTCCATTTGAGGTGGGTGTGATTGGCTTGCGAGATCAGTACGTAGAGTTTATGTATGACGATGAATACCGTTACTACGAATTGAATAACTATTGCAGCAACTGTATGCGTTTCTTTGGAGACTCGCCTTTTGGCGAGGGTGATGGAGTCGGCGCAGACTACTACCTCGACCAGCAGCAGATAAATATCGCGTGGGGAGATCTGCAAGCTGAAACAACCGTATCGGTTAGTGCTGATTTATACAGTCGTCAGTATGGTGCTTTTACCGCCACATTAGACGTGCCTGTATTGGTTCTTCCTCAAGTAGCGGCTGAGCTTAACGCGCCGCTTGATCAATTCACTCAGCAGCTTTCTGTGATGGAAGGCGACATTATTGATTTGCCAATCGCTTATGGTGCTTACGGTAATGTAGCGACGGCATTTTCTCTGAATGTGCCACAAGAAGATGAAAAGTACCGTCAGCCATTACCGCTGGGGCAAGAGACATATACGCGCTTTGCAAGCAGCAGCTCCAGCTCACGTTATCTGCAGTATAAGCGTTTCTATTACGACGGCAGTGGCAATGTGCCTGAAGCTGTTATGCGTATTGATGTCGACTCTCAATATCGGTTTGGCGGGCGGGTGTTGCGAGCGGACAATGCGGCGCTAGGATTTACCGTCGCCGATATTCCTGCCGGTGCGTCTGTTAGTTATGCGGGCGTTTCCGATGGGCGCCGTCACTATGATGTTTATTTGCCTGCGGAGGAAGGCGAGTATTTGTTGGCATTTGGTGCGGACTATAGCGGCAGCATTAGCATTAATGACGCTCAGCTGCTAAGTGGCGGGACGTATAGCTGTAGTGATAACTGCTCTAGTGGGGTCGATGTGCGGTTTCAGAAAACTGACAATGGCGTATTGCTGCCAACCATTCGCCCAATGATCGAGGGTGCGCAACTGGCAACGTCGGTAGAACGCATCGTGCGTCCAGACTTGTCGCTGACAGACGTGTTAAGCCCTTTAAGCCCAGCATCGTTACGGCTTGGCTTAGAATACAATGGCGCGCCACTTAGCGTATCGGTTGGCGCTGGCGATAGCGTCGTGTCGGTGGCAGGTACAGATGAACTAAATGTTCAGCCAGGTGATACGTGTGAAGTTCCGACGATCTCTGTTGAAGGGGCACGAAGATCGCTTAAGTCACCGTCTGAAAATCCTTATCACTCGTTGCCGGATCCGCTAGATGTCCGCTCTCGTCTTATTCGAGATACCTTCCTGTCTAATAGGTTCTTTGAGTATGACTACTATGACCAAGAGGAGCCTTTCGCCACCTACGACTTGCTTAGTTATCTGAATAAAGCGGCATTTTACTCAGATGTCGGATCCGTTTATGGAGGTAGCTTCTCGCCGCGCTTGAGAGTCGATTCGCGCAGTCCCGCGTGGCTCACCTTGCTTGATCCGAACGGCGAAGTGTTGTCTTTTTCTGAACGTGTCGGCTTCTACTCATCCGATGGCGTTAACTTTAGCTTGAACGAAAGCTGGACTTCGGACTTCTGGGGTGCCTATGCGTCTGCTGCTTCAGAACAGGATGCGTCATCACTGCTGGATGAAGAAGGTAATCTTCATGTTCGGGTAGACACTTATTGTGGTTATTCCGAGGATATATCTTTGCAGATACCCGAGTTACCAGAGTATTCGGCGCCACAGATTGCGCCACCAAGCGCAGCGGCATCGTTTAATGCGAACAGCCTAGCGCGATTGCCGGTGCAGGTGATGGATGACAGCGGTGATCTGTTCCTTGTTGTCGCAGCTATTGAAATAGATGGCGACTATCACGTGATTGGTGAGCAGTACACTGCAGAGGTTGGCGATTCCTTTGGCGATACTAATTTCGGAGGCAGGGCAGGATGTAGTCGTGTAGGGTTCCGTGCGCATGAGCCTGGCGTACTGTACTTCGACATGAACGTATCGTTCGGAGGAGTATTTGCCGGAGAGTATCCGCTACACATTCTTGCCGTCGACGCAGCAGGCAACTACAGCGTGCAAGAATCCAGTGTTGAGGTGACAGAGTCTGTTGAGCAACAAGATGGTATTGATTTAAGTGTGCCTCCGTATACGCCAAGGCCTATGGAGTGCGTTGAGAATCCAGTATGAAGGTGAGGATACTAATGAAGCATTATGTGATTCTAGGTTTGCTAACAACAGCTCTTTACGGCTGTTCCGACAACGTTGCTAGCATCAACGGTAACGACGTCTCAAAAGAAGCGTTTCAGTCTTATCTGAAACTGAAAAATATTCCGGAGACGAATGCTCCGCAGGTGCAGCGCGTGCTGGAAGAATACGCCAAGCGTGAGGCGTTGGCAGCGGCGATTACGGAAACCGATTTTCTCGACATGAATGCGGTCGAGATGGAAGTGAATGAGTTCCGTAAGCAGGTGCTAATAAGTCGCTACTTTGATCAGTACCTTAATGACAAGGTAGATGATGCGGCAGTGGCTAACTATTACGCCGCCCATGCCGAAAGCTATCAGGCGAAAAAAGCGCACTTGGCACATATTTTGTTCCGCGTACGTCCGGACATGGATGAAGCAGAACGCACAGCGAAGCTCACTGCTGCCAGCGAAGCGTTATCGCGTATTAATCGCGGCGAAGATTTCGCCGAAGTGGCGCGTTCGTCATCAGAAGACACCATGTCTGCCGGAAAAGGCGGCGATCTTGGTTGGATGAAAGAAGGCGCAGTATCGAATGAGTTTTCACATGCGGCATTTTCGTTGGCGCCGGGAGCTGTGTCAGAAATCGTATCGACGACGTTTGGCTACCATATTATTAAGTTGATCGATGGGCCACAGGTTGTCAGCCAGTCGCTGGAAACGGTTGCCGGCGATATTCGTTACTTGTTGCGTCAGCAAGCGAAAGACGCTGAAGCAGAAACATTAATGGAGTCGGTTGATCTGGAGGTATCGCAGTGGGCGGAGTAAGAGTAGCCGCCCTCGCGCTTGCAGTGCTGGCCGTAACCGCGTGTGGCAAGCAGGAAGAGCCATCGGTAAATCCGCTGTTGGTGCGTGTCGATGGCAGTGATGTGTATCAATCAGACATGGATGCCGCGTGGTCACGGACGTTTTCAGAAGTTGATGCGCTGTATGCGGACGATGCCATGGAAGAGCGGTTGCTGAAAAGTTTGGTCGCCAGCCGTGTTATGGCGCACAAGGCGGAAGCGACAATGTCTGCGGAACAGAAGCAAGAGTTCGAAGCCGTGGTAAAAGCCTGGCGCGAAGAGCAGCTGGTTAAGCGTTACCTCTCAGAGCATGTCACGCCACAGCCGGTCAGCAATGAGATGGTTGAGTCGTATTACAACAAGCATCCGGAAATGTTTGGCGGTGGCGAACGGCGCTTGTATGAAGTGCTGACTATTCAAGGCACGACCAATGAAGAAACGCGCGATAAAGCGGTTTCGTTATTGGGCAACGCGGCAGCGCAAAAAGAGTGGCAGAAGTATGCGCGGGAAAACTCGTCCGCTGATTTGATCGTTCATTATGCACGGGCGCGCGCGGACGCGAATACCGGCGACAAGGCGTTACTTGCCAAACTGAAAACCTTGTCTGCCGGAAAGACGTCAGCAATGTCGTTAGCTGGAGGCGAGGCGACGGTGCTGCGCGTTAATGCGGTAGAAATTATTGCGCCTAGGCCATTAATAGAAGTGCGCGACGATATTCGTCGCCGCCTTGCGCCCGTGAACTTAAAGGCGGCCGTAAAAGAAGCAATGGATACAGCGCTGGTTGGGGCTGATGTTGAGTACTTCGACAGCAAGAATTAATAGGGACGTTTAGTACAATGCGGGGATTCGGGGTGAAAAAACAAGCCTTGTGGCTGATGGCTGCGGTGCTCATGGCGCTGCACGGTCAGGCTGCGGCAGTTGAAAGTTGTGACGCGATTTTTCCGACCACGTTGTCGGCACATGATCCCGACTCGTTTCTCCGCTTTTACGGCGGCTGGGTATCCGACAGCTCAACGAATGTGATGCGCGCGCGCAATAAACTTGATTTGAGTCTGTTGCCCTTGTCCTGTGATAGCGCCAGTTGCGTCGCTAGTGGGCAGGCGTCCGCTGCACTGGCGTTACCCACGTTTCTAACCACAAGCTCAACATCGAAGCTGTCCATTGGCTGGTTTGGCAATACGACCTATCAAGGCACTGGCCGAGACTTTAGTGAAGTCAAAGTAGGATGGTTAGGAAAAGCTCGCCTTGCACCTGTCGCGCAGACCTGGCGCATTAAAGAAATTACCCTCAGCAGTAGTGCCACCCTTGAGTTGGCGCCGGGTGATTACTGGGTGGAAAACTTGTCTTTAGGATTAAACAGTGTCATTCAGCCTGTAGGCGAAGGCACCGTTCGGCTGTTCGTCAAAAATACACTTCATGCGCCGTGGTATACCGCAATTAATATGGAGGATGGCGCAGATCCGTCACGCCTAATTATTGTCGGTTGGGATAATATCCGCGTGCACGGCAGTGCAGATGTTGCCGCTACGCTATACGCGGCGAATAAAGTGTTACTGGATACATTTGTTACCGTTAAAGGTGATGTCGCAGCCTCAGAAATTGAAATGCAGTTGTTCTCTAAAGTCACGGCATTAACCAGCTCGCAACGCGAAGCAACCGATTACGGCGAGATTTGTAACGTTAGCGGTGATCTTGATGGCGACGGTATCCCGGACAGCATTGATAACGATATTGACGGTGATGGCGTCGATAACCTCGATGAAATTGCCGCAGGCACAGACCCAGAAGACGCCAGCGATTATCCCGACGTTATCGCGCCATCCGTATCGATAAACCTCTCACAACCTTACCAACAAGAAGCGGCGCAATTGTCGCTTGGCGGTAACGTCTCCGATGAAGGCGGCCCATACGCGGGTTTGGCAACGGTACTGGTGACAAACACCACCACGGGACAAAGCATTGCAGCTACCGTCAGCGGTGGATCTTACACAGCGTCCATACTGCTAGATTTTGGTGATAACCAAATTTCAGTTTCTGCGACAGATACCAGCGGTAACGAAAAGGTTATTAGCGCTATTGCGACAAGGGTCGATAACTCGGCGCCGTCGATAAGCCTAGATGGATTGCCAAATGAATCGGTAGACGCCGTGACCTATTTTCTAACCGGCACCGTAACAGACGGCGTGGACGGTAGCGGCATTGCCGACGTTAGCGTGATCAATGCAGCCTTGCCAGCAACGCAAATTGACGTGTTAGTCGAAGGCGAAACGTTCTCCGCAGAAGTGCCGTTGGTGTTTGGCGAAAACGAGATTACCGTAACCGTTGCAGACGGTTTTCAGTTGCAAAGCACAGCAAGCAAGACCGTTACGCGTGTGGACACCGTTGCGCCAACTCTGACACTGGATAATCCTCCCAGTCAGAATGTTTCCGCGCCGCAAGTTCTCGTCAGCGGCGTCGTGGTAGACAACGTGATCGGTAGCGGCATGTCATCTCTGACATTGAACAGTGATCGCGCAGGAATTCCTCCCCAGTCATTGACGATCCAACCCGATGGCACGTTCTCGACAACGGTCGCACTACTGGCGGGTAACAATGTACTCACTCTTGTCGCCTCTGATCAGTTTGGTAACCAGTCTTCCGCAACGCTGACTGTTACACGGCCAGATCTTGATGGCGATGGACTCGCCGATGATGTTGATCCAGACAGAGATAACGACGGCTACAGCAATGACGATGAAATATCCGCTGGCACCGACCCCAATAACGCCGAGGATTATCCGGATACCGTTGCGCCTACATTAACGACTACGCTGCAAGACAACGCAGAACAAGAAGTGACGGAGCGGCTAATTACCGGCGACGTGACCGACAGCGGCGGTCCTCACGCCGGTGTTGTTTCCGTTACCGTAAACAACGTGCAGACCAGCGCTAGCGTCAACGCAACGATTACGGGTGATGCCTGGCAGGTAACCGTCGATCTCGCCTTTGGCAGCAATACGCTCAATATTATTGCGCAGGATGCCGCCGGTAATATTACGACGTTAACGCGTACCGTTATCCGCCAAGATGCCACGCCACCACAGCTGACGCTGGAAGACGGCAGTGATCTTTCGGTTGAAGCGGTTGAGGTGGTTGTGCGCGGCAGCGCAAATGACGGAGCGCACGGTCAAGGCGTGCAGTCCATCACCGTGGAGAACGCGCAACTGCCCAGTACCGTCATTGCCGTACAGCGTAGCGGCGACAATTTTGAAGCGGTTGTTCCGTTAGCATTTGGTGTCAACCTGTTAACCATTACCGCGACTGACGGCCAAGGCCTGATGGCAACCGTCACGAAAACGGTGACGCGTATCGATACCATCGCGCCTGAAATTATCTTGTCCGTACCGTCCGCTCAAGACATCTCCGCACCCAGCGCAGCAATTTCCGGTAGCGTGGTGGATAACCAAAATGGCAGCGGCATTGCCTCTGCAACGCTAACCAATGATCGCGGCATGGCGCCTTTGTCACTGTCATTGTCCGAAGACGGTAGCTTTAGCATCAATGTATCTCTTGAAGCAGGCGACAACAATTTTGTTGTCACGGCGGTCGATCACAGCGGTAACACGACGAGCGTTAACGTCGCGATCACCCGCCCGGATCAAGACAACGATGGCATTGCCGATGACGTCGACCCTGATCGTGACGGCGACGGTTACAGCAATGAAGATGAAATCGCGCGCGGAACAAATCCCGACGATGGCGCGGATTATCCTGATGACATTGCGCCTACGCTGACGGTCAATAACGCCGACGGCCAGACCACCACCGCCAATCAAATCACGGTGACCGGTAGCGCCAGCGATGATCGCGGTGTCGATAATGTCAGCAGCATAACGGTTTACAACGCTGCTTATGGAACGAGTTTTTCCGTGACATTAGACAGCAATGGTAACTTCTCCGCGTACGTGCCGTTAAAAGTCGGAGACAACAGCATCACCATTGCCGCGACTGACGGCTCGGCGAACTCCACCAGCACCAGTCTGACCATTCGCCGGTTATCACCGCCAACATTGCAATCCTTGCAACCGTCATCCGGCGCCGTTATCGATGCCGAACGGGTTACGCTGAGCGGCCTCATTGTCACCGAACTAGATGAAAACCTGTTGCGCTTAACCGTGAACAACGCCCAAGTCGTGTTCGCGCCCCGCGACGGCAACGGTTATCCATTTTCGGTTACCTTGCCGCTCGCATACGGCAGCAATAATTTTTCCGTCAACGTCAGCAGCCCCGACGGCAGCGATGCCGCAACGCTGACGATTTCGCGGTTACCCGAAAACCCAGACAACGTTGCCGCGCCATCCTTAACCTTGCTTGCCCCTAACAACAGTCAGTGGTTGTCCGGTGAGGCCGTGAATGTGGTTGGCCGCGCCACCTCTTATGCCGGCACGGTTTCGGTTACCGTCAACGGCGTGCCCGTCACCGTCACAGGCGACGGCACCAGCGGCAGCTTTAGCACCGCCTTGTATTTCGCCGACGGGCAGACGGACATGGCGATTCACGTGGTTGCCACCGATCAACTGGGCCGTCAAACCAGCGAAGCGGTTTCCGTGCAGCGCGACATCTCTGCGCCGATTATTTCGCTCGATAATAATTTCGAGCCACTGCCGGCAGACAACGCCGTGACAGAAAGTCGTCTCGTGCTTTCCGGCACCGTGTCTGATCCGAACTTGTCGGGCATGTTGATCGACACAACGTCGCCCACCTTAACGCCCACGGCGCAACCTGGCGTCTTTACCTTTAGTCGTGACATGTCACTCAGCGGCGGTAGCCGCGAAATTATCCTTAGCGCCCACGACGACGCAGGCAATATCACCCTGCAGCGTTACCAACTGTCACTCGACCCCGCCGCACTGTTGAAACCGGTCTTGCCCGTAGACGGCAGTCGCTTTAGCGCCAACGGCGCGCCGGTCATGGTGCAAGTGGCCGCGCGTCTTGCGGGCATTGCACCGGGGGCCACCGCGCAAGTGTTGGTCAACGGCACACCGTATCCCGTCAACTTGACCGACACCTTGCTCAGTGGTGACGTGGCGTTGCCTGCCGAATCCGGCGCGGTCACCTTGCGTTACGAAGTGCGACATCCACAAAGTGGTCTCGTCGCCGCCACAGAAATTCAGGTGGAGGTGGTCGATCAAGCGGCGCAACCGTTGCGCTTAGACGCGGTCACCCCGAACGCCAACAGCCAAAATGTGTCCGCCAATCAATTGATCACCTTGTTCTTTAATAAAGCGATTGATCCAACGCAATTAACCCTCACGGTAAAAGAAACCTTGCACGGTTTTACCTACATTAATAATGATCCACCCGGCACCGACTTTGTGCGCGCCAAAGGCTATGAGCTTGAAGAAGTTCACCGTGACTTAGCACTCGTGCCGGGCACCTTAGATGTCGCACCGGGCGCCCGCATGGTGTCGTTCAAACCGGATCGGTTCTTCGGCTACGGCGCCAGTATTTTTCTAGAGGTGACGTACGCTGGCGAGTCGCTCGGCCGCATGTTATTTACCACCGAATCGTTGCCCACCCAGCTCAGCGGTGTGCTCACCGATCAGTTTGGTCAACCGGCCGGTGGCGTCACCGTGGCACTGGGCGACATCACCAGCGTGACCGGCAAAGCCGGTGGTTTTAGTTTCGGTTTTGTCGACGCACAGCGCGGCCTGAAAGGCGGCACGTATGATTTAAGCGTCAACCCCAACGGCAAAGATCCGCGTTTCGGCACCCGTTTGCGTAGCGTCTATTTAGACCAAGGTCGCTACAAAAAGCTCGCCACGATGATCGTGCCTTTGCTCAACGAAAACACCGGCTTCGATGTCTTGCAGAGCGGTTTGATCAGTAGCTTGGCCGGTGGCGTGGTGGAAGTGGATTTACTCGATGCCGCGATCAATGACCAACGTGGCCGCACCACCGTGCAGGTGAATACTCAACTGGTCGAGCCGTTTTCATTAGGTTTTGATGCACAAGGCTCGGCGCCGATGTTTGGCATGTTTACGTTGCAGCCAGAAGGTATTGAGGTTAGCGGCAACCCGCGCATTACGTTGCCGATCCCAAGCGTGGACGGTGCTGAAGACATATTTGTAGACGACGCCGTATTTTTTGTCATGGGGCTTAATGCCGATCGTTCCGCCATGGAGCCGGTCGCCGTGGTCGCGATTGTCGCCGGTCGTGCGGTCATGCAAGGCACATGGCACGGCAAGTGGCTCGACTACCTCGGCCTTGGCCCGATTCCGCCGGAAGCGAATGCTGCCGTTGAACAGTTTCTGCAAAGCAGTGGCAGCTGGGCGACGGTACGTCGTGCGGTTGGGTTGCAATGAACCAGTTTGAATTTCTAAAACGATTAGCCCGTTTGCAACGGCATGCTTGCCAAGACCGTCGTATTAGCGACGTGCATAAAGATGCGCACAAAGATGAAAGGCGTTTTATGAAAAGGGATTTAAAAAAGCACTCAGTCAAGGGCAACGGAATGCGTAACCTAATGTCTCGTGGTGTGTCGGGCTTGTTGGCATTAATGTTCTGCGGCATCGCCCATGCGTTTTTGTTTCCGCAGTTGGGCATGCAGCTGTCGCCACAACTGAAAAAGGGCACGGTGATGACACGGGCCCAAGTGCTCGGTGATAACGGCGGCCCGATTTTGGTGGTCACCCGTACCACCGGTAGTGGCAGTGGCGCGCAGACCGATGAAATTGAAGAAATCGGTGAAATTTACCCCGAGGGGCCGCTCGGCGAAGTCTATATTTTATCCGGCGCCGAAGTCGGCTATTTCCTCGACAAAACCGCGCGGCTGCGCATCGAACGCGGCGAAACCATGCAGCGCGCCGTCTTCCTTGATCCTGAAGCCTTAGCGAATGGCATCACGGTCGCCAACGGCGAAACGTCGGAATCCGTGAACGTGCCCGACTCGGTGAAAACCGTGCTCGTGCTCGGCGAGCGTGACCGCTTCGGTACCGATCCGTCGCGCTGGACCCTGATCGAATACCCGTTCCTGATGGACGAAACGTTCACCCTAGAAGACAGCGCATCTTCTGTGCTGTTTGATGAAGAGGGTGAACAAATTAGGGCCGTTTTCGGTACGTCCGACGAGGCGGGTAACTATTCCGTTGAGCAGTTTACCTATCGCGTCGGCTATTGGGGCGATGGTGAAGACGCCATGGAACAGGACCAAGAAGACTACTCGCCCCGCGGCGACGACCGCATCTTTGGGCCGGTGTCTGGCGCAGAGCTGGACATGGCATTCAATAGCGGCGTGTCCGGTGCCGATGGCCGTTACCAACTTTTTTATATGCACTATTGTTTAGGGCTGCAAACCGGAAGTGGCTTTCTGCCCTTGACGGCACCGACGGCGGCGAGCATCAATCTTGTTCTCAAGGCGTCTATCTATAACCCCCAAGGCAAAGCGTATTTTCCGTTGTTAATGCAGCGGCAAACAGAATTCTTTTGCGGCGATGTGAGTGGGCTTCCTGATCATAATTTTATCGTCGACGTACTGTGGTTAAGCGGCAAATTACGCCTCGCCAATACCGCCAACGGCGACACCTTGCCGATGGGCGACGAAGTGCTGTACCAAGGCGAAGATCGTCAAGGCGAAGCGATGGCGCAAAGCAGCTTCGATTTTGATGGTGACGGCGAGCCCGATATCAGCGTGCACGCGAACAAAAAAACCGAGACCGACGAAGAAGGAAACAGTTACGTCATTCCCAATCAAGAAGGCGAGGCGGATAGCAAGCTATGGCAGGCCGTGTATTTTTCATCTGGCAGCCATCGCCCCGATGCAGAATCCCTGCCCGAACAAGTGCCCGATTTATGGCGCCTCGCAGATCATTCTTTAGATACGACAGAAACCGGCTTGTATTCGCAAATCACGCAAGACGTTTTGGTTAACACCGACCTCTACGTTTTCCACGAAAGTACCGGCGAGCTTATCGTCGAATTAAACGGCATGCCCGACGGTATCGGTGACGGCCGTGATTTGACCGAGGATGGCGACTACTTTACTTACAATACTGTCATGCGTGGCCCCAAACAGCACGGCATCACCCGAGGTTTATGTAACGGTCGGCGCGGCGATGATTGCCTTTTGCGTACCCTATATGACGGCTCAGGTGACGCCGACCGCGCGTTATTGGAGGGTAACGGCGACGAAGCCTATCAGCTCGATGCCGAACAACTGGGTTTTCAGTCACGCTTCCAGCAACGTGACGGCGGCTTGCCCGCTCCCGGCGAATGGATGTACGTCGTCGCCATTAATCGTACCACCGGCTACACCGGCACGGTGCGGTTTCAATTAGGCCAGCCCTACGGCGAAGGCGCCATCGGTCCGAGCATTACCCAGCGGGTGCCGGAAATCACCCTCACCCCCCCGAACCTGAAAGTGTGGGCTAAACGTGTTTACGACATTGAAAAAGGCCTGACCAAAGACGAAACCGTCAACTACCTGATCGGCCATGAAGGCGCCGCTACGCAAAGCGATACCTTGGTCGGCATCTACACCGAATGGCTCGACAGCGATGGCCGCCCGTTACCCGCCGGCCTCGATATCGATCAAGGCAAAGACTTTGGTTTAAGTGGCCGCCTCGCCAAAATCGCCGGCGACGAACTTGTCCCCGTGAGCAGCGGCGTGGCCGTCGAAGCGGATGACTTCGATATTGAAGAAGCACAGCAAGGCAGCAAAGTGGTCGAATTCCCGATTGGCCCCGGCCAGCGCCTGCAAGTGCTCAGATTGAAAGCCGATAACATCAGTAACGAACACTATTACGTCAACGTTTTTGGTCGCGCCATCAATAAAGAAGCCTGCAGCCACTGTGAATTTGACAACGCCGACAAACAGCAAGATTTACTCACCGGCAGACCAAACCATTACACCCCGTTTTATGTGCCGCGTTATGACGAGCAAGCGACGCTAGAATTAAAACTGGAACGCAACAAACTCAGAGTCGAAGAAGCTGAAGCCCAAGAAGACGGCGAAGCGCCACCGGATGACGAAGACAAACTCGGTAAAGTCACCGCGCAATACGACTGGATGCTGCGCCCTGAGTATCAGTTCACGTTGCTAGATATTGAAGTGAACGAACTTAATGCCATTCGAAAGCAAATCAATGAAGACGGCAGCGAAGAAGAAATCGTTCGTAATTTGATAGAGCAAGATCAGCCCGTTATCACCAGTAGCGATGATTTAATCCGCTTGCTATACAGCTTGATTTTACCAGAAGACGACGCCCTGCAAGGCTTAGATGGCCCGAGAGAATATGTGCTCGCGTTAGGCGAAGAAGAAATACGCATCACCGCCGGTGAAGACCAGACGATTGATATTGAAAACCTTGATCACTTGGCATCGCTCGATGTTGAAGACTTTTTGACGATGCGTCTTTATTTGTCGAATGATCAGGAAAATGTGCTGTGGCAGTGGGCGTTTGGTGTTTTCGATCTTTTGCCTGCGGACAACCCACGCCTCAAAGAAGACGAACGGTATATCGAGGTTAGCGCAGATGATGCTGCCAATTCTGAAGAAATTGTTAGCGGTATATTATTCCGTGAAATAAATGGTGAGCCGGATTCGGCAGAAGTAAAATGGCGTGTTACTGGGGCGGCACAAGCGAGCCCAACCGTTCAATACAAAGATGATGGCATTTTCTTTACCTCATTAACCTTGCCAACGGCGGCGGATGAGACGGTTCAAGTTGAAGCCATTATCGATGGCGATACAGAGCGGCCTATAGCCAGTGCAATGTTTAAAATCATCCCGGGATTAGCGAATGATATTAGCGTTACTGGCAATGGCGAAACCGTTGTCGGCGGCTTGGGTGAGATCACCTTATCTCTGACAGTAAAAGATTCTTACGGGAACAATGTCAAAGACGGCACGCCGGTGGACGTATCTGCCCCTGGAACAGAGGTGGTCTCAGCGTCTTCTGTGTTAGACGGGAAGTCTGAAGTCATCTTAAAGGGGGTTGATCAAGCAGGAGACATCAATGTCGTTATAGGCGTTGATCTCCATGAAGTTACTGAAATAGTCACTATTCATGATATTGATTTGGCGGTTTCTGTACCGGAAGGCATTGAGGCTGGGGAGCAGGGTTCGGTAACCGTGTCCGCATCAAGTTCGTACGGTGATCTGGCGGGTTTGGAGGTCCATCTTGCGGCGCATAGAGGGCGGCTTGATGATTATTTTGTCACGTTGGGGCAAGACGGAACGGCGTCTGTTCGGTATGTCAGTGGCGATTACCCAGGTTTCGCTCAGGTCAGTGCGAAGGTGGGCTCACGTATTGCCAGCAAGCAGTTTTCGGTGGTTCAGACAGGAGCAACACTGAGTCGTCGGGAGTTGGTCGTTGATGGGACTGGCTCTATTGCTGTCGGGGGTGGTTCTATCGATTTTGGCCCCTCAACAGAGCTTGTGGTACCTGGCGGGGTCGGTGAAACAATTTCTGCAACGCTGGCGCTTGACGATGCGCCTCCAGTATATCCATTGCTCGACTATAGCGCAGAAAATAGAGGCAAATATATTGGCGGCAACAGCAGTGAAGGTGAAGTTAATGTTATCGATTACTCAAGCGGTGTAGATGCGGTTGGGTTTAACGCAATGCGTGAGCGCGTCGAGGATAAGCCTTGGAGTACGGCGTGGCGTATAGCAGAGGAAGGCCATATTGATATCCCTCGACATGCTCTTTTAACCGCGCTGAAACAGCCTGGAGTAACTTTTCAGTTTGCTGTCTTGCAGCCTCCGACACAGGATGCTGTGTTGCTAGATTACGATGCACAGGGCTTTGGCCTGTCTTTGAGTTCATCGGGTGAGGCGATGTTACGCTTCACTGATGAAGAAGGAGATAAAAGTCTTTCGCTTGGCGTCGTACCGTTTAGTCAGTGGCATTCGGCCAGTGTCCATTATCGTGATGGTGTTCTTAGGGCAAAAATTGGTGGCGTATCGGTTCAGGCAACACCTGTCGGTGATCTGGTGCCCGGGAGCTCTGATTATGGTGCTCAAGTAGGTAACTATCTGGCTGTAGATGTCGCGTTGCTGAAAATCTATGACTGGAGCAAGGAGCAAAAATTAAGTTTCACTGGCGGTGGAATGGATGGAGAAGCCGCGGTCGGGGAAGATGGCTTTGCACGCTTTAGTATCACAGCGCAAGCGCCTCAAGTGGCTTACCAGCAGCTTTACCGCCAGGCACAATACGCGGCCTCGCCCTTCGACTTTGTATTGCCTTCGGCATATGCGGCTAACACGGACATACAAGTGTGTGCCAACACTATCGCAGAACCTCCTGAAGATGCGAATGATCCGCTCATTGCAAATGCAGAGCGTTTTATGAAGGTTCTGCTCGACTGTGTGGTTAAACAACAAGTTGATGCCGCTTTTGTGGAGTACGAGACAGCCAACGGGGTTTTCCGGCGCGGTATGTTATTGACGAAAGCGGTAACGTACCAAGGCCTCTATGGCGCCCTGAAGGTGCAGGCTGATAGCGCTATTCTGGCGGCAAATTGTTTGGATGCCGCGATCACGGGAAATAACGATACTACGGTAGGTGGTGTCTGTGACTTCATCACGGCACTTCTAGCGATTGGCGATATTCGTGACCTGCTAATTCAGACATATAATTACTTTTTTAATGAGGGGGAATTTGATAGCACCGTCACCATTCTTGCGGGGCTGGGTATTGTTGGCACGATTGCAACGGCGACAGGGGTAGGGGTTGTTGCTAATGTTGGGGTGGCCTCCGCAAAAACGATCGTAAAAGCACTGAGAAAACTCGGTCCTGAAGCCGCCGATCTTCTGAAGACCTTGTCGCATTATCTAGACAGTAAGGTGATAGAAGCGCCGACGAATAGTACGGCGATTAAAGTGCTTGAGCGAACCACTCCATTTTTAGAGGTGGGCGCCTTTGCCGTGCTTGAGCGGGAAACGCTTCAGTTCATGGCGAAAGCCATTACGAACCCCGATAATCTGAATACTTGGATCAATTATGTTGCAGGCTATGTAGAGAGAGCGAAGGGTGCGCTCGCGCATTCGGATAGCATAGACGGTTTGTTCATTGATCATGCCTACGCTGCCAGCCGGCCGGCACAGGAGTTTGTGACGTCACTTAAAAAAGCTATAGAGCCACCTCTGCATACTAAAAATAGCATTATTGCTCAGGCATTCACGAAAGCGCTCAAGTCCATTGATGAAGGCGCGGCCACGGTCGATGATATTCTTGCTGGCCTCAAAAATGATAAAGATGCCATGCGTGCTCTCGTCCAAGCATCGGCATTGTCTGATTCGGCGCTGAAAAACTTACGTAATCACCGAGGCTTTAATCTAGGCCTTCTGAAAAGAGAGGAGTTTCTGAAGAGGGTTGGGGATGTGGATTTTCGACGCCTCATTGATGAAGCGGATGATCCAGAATTGATGGAGAAAGGCCTGAATAAAGTGTTCGCTCAATTAAACACGGGGACGATAGGAACAAAAAAGGGATTCAATAATGCTCAGGGAGCGACGCACCAGTTGATGATGATTTCTTGGCTTGCGAGGAGTGGCAGGGCTGTTAAAGGGGTTGAGGTAGAACGTCTTGTCAAGGCCGCGGATGGCTCGGTTATTGGTAGGCGGATTGATGATGCTGTAGAAGGTGGACCGCCAGATGTGTTTGCAGATGCGAAAGCGTGGGCGCCGGATAAGATACAGCAGCGTATCCAGAGTTCAATGTCATTTAAGCCGGGTGAGGGGCTTGATGGCGGCAAAGGGGGGCAGTTGTATCTGGATATGGTTGATTTGGCTCAAGGCACAAAGACGAAGTGGTATTTTGATCCGCGTGCTGCGGGTATGAAGGGTGATATCGTCGAGGCCATGAAGAAGGCGATTGATGGGAATAAGGAACATTTCCGTATACACCTAGGGGTTGAGAGTGATCTAGATCTGAAAAGAAGATTGGATACTCTGAAGGATCAGCTTGATGATTTTGTTGGCTTTGTGGAGTATTAATTCATGCCGTTACTTTATGTTTTTCCATCTATTCCATTTAAGTTTAATTCTGGAGAGGGCGGCCTCACTGTTTGGAGCAACTGGGGGTTTAGCTATTGCTCAAGTAAAGATGGTGATCGTTATGATATTTTTTTAGGCAGCATTAGTATGCTTGGAAAAGATGCCACCACGGCAAGAGCGCATCTCGGTGGCCCAAGTGTTATTAGTCCAGACGGGACTGTGATTGCTCCTTTTATGTCTGAAGTTGACAAATATGAATCGGCCATGAAGGCCTATCGGCAGAGGTTTCCAGGAAGAGAGTTTGATGCGGATAATAATGATGTCATTTTCTTTCCCGATGCAGTTAATATTATTGATTGCGTCAATTATGAATATGAGGGAATGAATTATGTTTTCCACTACTCGCTTGAGAATGGCGAAATAGAGAACCTTGAATCGCCGAATATTGGTGTATGTCGTATTTTTCCCAGTGGTATTTGTGTGCATCTTGCGCCAAGGGGGAAAAAAATTGTCGCCGTCGATTCCCGTCTGCGTAAACTGTGGACTATAGGCCGCAATCATCTG
Source organism: Gammaproteobacteria bacterium (assembly GCA_018067045.1). GTDB lineage: Bacteria > Pseudomonadota > Gammaproteobacteria > Pseudomonadales > Alcanivoracaceae > JARGPN01. The sequence goes on along the minus strand of JAGPVL010000037.1, from coordinate 1,216 downwards.
GATCCCGCTTTGTGTGCCGTGGATATCACAGACGGTCCGACACACGATACGGTGTTGTTGAACCTAGGGTATGTAGATATCAAGGACAGCTATGGTCGAGACAATGAAGTGGCTCTTGTTGAGCAAGCCTCAGGCAGGTGCCTTTGGAAGGTAACGTTTCCAGAAGTGATCAATAGCATCTGGGCTGATGAGATTCATGTCTATGTCTCCTCCCAAGGGTCAGCTTATGTGCTTGACCGGATCAACGGCGAGATAGTCAAGAAGTTAGGACAAGTTTTTAACATTGAAAGTATTCGTGAGCGCTATCATCCGGAGCACAAAATTCACGGGGCTACATTAAAGAGCTCGTTGGTATCTGATGGCCGTCATCTTTATTTCTTTAATGTTAGTTATATGCATTTCTCAAGCTCGCACTGTTCCGAATTCTGGATTTTTGATGCGAACACACTCGAATGCCTACGTCATGATGACCTGCCCAAAGGTATGTCGGTAAAGCACAACGTGGAACCCCGTTTTCTCAACGGAAAGCTGTATGTGTCGATGACTAGCAGTTTCTGGGGCAGCGAAGGCGGTGCCTTGGTTGAGTTCAACCCAGATGACATTTATTCGGACTTCGTCTTTGATGTTGATGTGCCGTTCGAGGAGTCTGTCCGGCAAAATGGTGATGCGCAGGAATATGTTTTAGAAACTAGGCACCTTTTTCTGAACGACATTTTGCGTTACGGCGAATCAGAACTTAAGAACCTTGCCATTGCGCGAGGGCGCTGCGTATTCAGCAAGAAGGTCAAGAACCCTGCTTTCAATGGCGTGATTCATTTTGCGCTAAAAAAGGCGCTGTTGTCGGAGGAGGGCGCGGAAGAAAAGTTGGCTGTTCTCATGAAGCGGTTAAATGCGTGGGGTCAGAGTGGTTACTACGCATCAGACGGGAAAACGTTTGTATCGTTTCAATGGGAAGCGTCGGTCTTGTGAGGACGGCTGAAACAACTCGGGCAGCCGGAATTTGGCCTTGATAATCAACGGGGACACGCATCCTAGCTCTAGCTTTGTAAGATCTCGCTGACAGCGTTGTTGGTTTTTTGCTTTTCATTTACGTTAAAGTAGTGCGTGTCCCTTCTCTGTTATTTTATTCAGCGACTTGGCTTACGCATATGCGAACAAGGCGAAATAGGCTGCTGGCAGCGATCGGTTCTGTTGCGCGCATCGCGGATTTCGTGGC